>NZ_JBHSPB010000002.1:0-564303 GCF_042656465.1 Streptomyces gamaensis | reverse complement strand
CCGCCGCCGCCAACTGCCCGGACCTGGTGTTCCTGGGGCTGGGGACCGGCCTCGGCGCCGGGCTCGTGCTCGGCGGCCGCCTGCACCGCGGCCCGTCCGGCGGCGCGGGCGAGATCGGCCACCTGCTGACCGGGGTGCCGGACGGGCCGCGCTGCTCCTGCGGGCGTACGGGCTGTCTGCAGTCCGTGGCGTCGGGCAGCGCGGTCCTGGCGCGTGCCGGGCGGGCCCGCGGCCGCCCGGTCGGGCCCGGGGCGTTCCGCGCGGGCCTGGCCGCCGGGGAGCCGTGGGCGCGCGCGGCGTTCGAGGAGGCCGTGGCGGCGCTGGCCCCGGCCGTGGTGAACCTCGGCGAACTCCTGGAGTGCGCCCGGGTGGTGATCGGCGGCGGCTTCGGCAGCGGGGTGCCGGGCCTGGTGGCGGCCGTGGCCCGGCGGGCCGCCCGGTACGCGCGGCCGGGCCGCGAACCGCCGGCCGTCTCGCGCGCGGTGCACGGCCCCGAGGCATCACTGTACGGCGCCATGCTGCTGGCCCGCGGCCCGGGGCGGGGCGTGTCACCGACAGCACTCACCAGCGGGAGGACACGGTGGACGAACGCTTCCTGATGCGCATCGGAGGGCGGGCGGTGCCCGCTCACGACGGCGCCGTCCTGCACTCCTTCGAGCCGGCCACCCGGCGCCGGCTGGCCGAACTGCCCAGCGGCGGGCCCGAGGACGTGCGCCGGGCGGTCGCGGCCGCCCGGCACGCCTTCGACGAAGGACCGTGGCCGCGGATGCCGGCCGCCGAACGGGCCGCGCTGCTGCGGGCCGTCGCCCGGCGTGTGGACGCGGCGTCGGAGTCGCTCGCGCGCTGGGAGGCGCGGGACAACGGTGCCACGCTCCGCAAGGCGCTCGGCGCCGATGTGCCCGGCGCCGCCGCCGCGTTCGAGTGGAGCGCGTGGTGGGCGGAGCAGTTGCCCGAGCGGCAGCCGGCGGCGGGCGACGGCGCCCCGGGGCCGTACGCGGTGTGGCGGCCGGTGGGGGTCGTCGCCGCGATCGTGCCCTGGAACCTGCCGCTGCTGCTGGCCGCGTGGCGCATCGCGCCCGCGATCGCCGCGGGCAACACCTGTGTGGTCAAGCCGGCTTCGTTCGCTTCGCTGTCCGTGCTGGAGCTGGTGCGGCTGCTGCACGAGTGCGGGCTGCCGCCGGGGGTGGTCAACGTCGTCACCGGGCCGGGCGCGGGCACCGGGGAGGCCCTGGTGCGCTCCCCCGGCGTGGACCTGGTCTCCTTCACCGGCTCCGACGGTACGGGGGCCGCGGTGCGGCAGGGCGCGGACGCGGCGGGCACCCCGGCCCGGCTGGACCTGGGCGGGAAGTCCCCCCAGCTCGTGCTCGCCGACGCCGATGTCCAGCGGGCCGTCACCGGCGTCGCCTGGGGGGCGTTCCTGCACAACGGGCAGGTGTGCATGGCGGGTTCGCGGGCGGTGGTGCACCGGGACGTGCACGAGGAGTTCCTGGGGCTGCTGGCCGAGCGGGTGGGGCGGCTGCGCGTCGGCGACCCGCTCGATCCCGCCACCGACCTGGGCCCGCTGGTCTCGCGCAGCCAGGCCCGTACGGCCCGGCGCTTCACGGCACTCGGCCTCTCGCAGGGCGCGCGCCTGGTGTGCGGGGGGCGGGCGCCCGGGGGCGGCGAACTGCCGGACGGGCTCGATCCGGCCGCGTACCACCTGCCCACCGTGCTGGCCTCGGTGCGCCCGGACGACGCCGTGGCGCAGGAGGAGATCTTCGGCCCCGTCCTGTCGGTGATCCGGGCGGACTCCGACGAGGACGCGGTCCGGATCGCCAACGGCACCCGCTACGGGCTGAGCGCCGGAGTGTGGTCCGCCGATCCCGGCCACGCCCGCGCGGTCGCCGAAGAGTTGCGCGCGGACCGGGTGTGGATCAACGACTACCGGATCGTGGACCTGGAGCGGCCCGATCCGCGCCGCCCGCAGGACGCGGTGTGGACGCGGCTGACCAACGAGCTGGACGCCTACCGCCGCCGGCACGCGGTGATCGTGACGGAGCACACGGACGGGGCGGCCGGGGCGGGCGGGAGCCGGCTGCTGCCGCCCACCCCGTACGCGCTGCTGGGGAGTTGACCCGGCGGCGGCCGTCAGCACACGGGGGCGCGTCCCGCCGGGTCCCGGGGCAGGCCGAGGAGTTCCCGCAGGGTCGGGGCCACGTCGTAGAGCGAGAGGCCCTCGGCCCGGCCGGGCCCGATGCCCGGTCCGCTCAGGGCGAGGATGCCGGTGTCCCCGTGGTTGGCGTGGTCCGGGCCGGTGTCGTTCTCGGTGGTGTACAGGCCCTGGCCCAGTCCCAGGGTGGCCAGGGCCCGCCACCTCAGGTCGCCCACGTAGACGAGGAGGTCGGGGGCGATGCCCCGTACCTCGGGGTAGAGCTCGCCGGGCCGCAGGGCGCGGGTGCCCATGGGGCGGCCCTCGGGGTCGGGCAGTGCCTCCAGGGCCGCGGCGATCCGCGCGCGGGTGTCCTCGTACTCTGCGGCCGGCACGATGCCCTGCGGCTCGCGGCCCTCGACGTTGAGGAAGACCCGCCCGTAGTAGCCGCCCTCCGCCCAGGCGACGGTGCGCCTCCAGTCGACCTTCGCCTTGCTCATCGGGGTGGGCCCTGCCACCTCCTGGGCCAGCGTCAGCAGGCCCTCGCGGCGCAGCCATTCGTTGATGCAGAAGCCGCCGGTCATGGGCTGCGCGCCGTGGTCGGAGACGACCAGGACGGCTGTCTGCTCCGGGAGGCACTCCAGGAACGCGCCGAGATGGCGGTCGAGGGCGCGGTAGTAGTCGCGGAAGAGGTCCTGGTAGGGGTTGCCCGGCTCGTGCCTGGGGTGGGCGGGGTCGCAGTACTTCCAGAAGCCGTGGTGCAGGCGGTCGGGCCCCATGTCGACGAAGGAGAGGAAGTCCCAGTCCTGGGTGGTCGCGAGGTGGCGGGCGACGTCGAAGCGCTGCTCGCTCATGTCGAAGACCTGCTGGGCGACGCGCGGGAGTTCGGGCGAGCGGAAGTTCTCCACGTCGAGCGCGTAGCCGCCGGTGATCTTCTCCAGTTCGTCGCGCAGTCCGGGCGGCGAGGTGTAGCCGGCCCGGGTGGAGGGGGCCAGGAAGCAGGAGACCATGGCCCCGTTGATCGGGCTCGGCGGATAGGTGCCGGGGACACCGAGGACGACGCTGGGGCGTCCCGCGGCCGTCATCTCGTCCCAGATCCGGGGGACTTCGATGCTGTGCGAGGTGGCGAAGGCCAGCGGGCCGTAGTCGTGGGCGGCGCGGTCGCGGAAGCCGTAGACGCCCAGTTCGCCCGGGGTCCGGCCGGACATCATGCACGACCAGGCCGGCATCGTGATCGGCGGGTCGACGCTGCGCATGGGCCCCCACAGCGACTTCTCCCGCAGCCGGGTGAACACGGGCATGTCGGCGGCGAACCGGTCGAACATGAACTGCGGGGTCGCGGAATCCAGGCCGATCACGGCCACTTTGCGGCGACGGGGCATCGGGTTTCCTCTCGGGGGCCGGAGGCCGGGAAAGGGCGGGCAAGGGCGGGAAACGGCCGCGGTCCGCTGTACGGGGCCGCGGCACCGTGCGAGAATTCCTGGGCAGCATTCTGACCCAACTTCCGTCCTTTTCCCAGGAGTAGGCGTGAGAATCAGCATTGCTCTGCCCAATACACTGCCGCGTGCCGAGGCGGCGCTGTGTGTGCGCTGGGCGGTCCGGGCCGAGGAGCGGGGATTCGCCTCGGTGGCCGTGACCGAGCGGCTCCTTTTCTCCGGGCACGACCCACTGCTCGTGCTCGCGGGAGCGGCCGAGGCGACATCCCGCATAGGGCTGTTGACGAATGTCCTGATAGGTCCGTTGCGCAGTACGGCGGTGCTGGAGAAGCAGGTCGCCACCCTGGATTCGCTCTCGGGCGGCAGATTCTCCCTGGGACTCGCGCCGGGGGTGCGCGAGGACGACTTCGTCGCGGCCGGGCGTGAATTCGCCGCGCGCCGCGAGGTGTTCGAGCAGCAGCTCGCGCGGTTCGCCCGCACGGAGCGGGCGCCCGGCCGGGTCCCACTGCTGGTGGCCGGCCTCAGCGCGGCGGCGGTGCGCCGCACGGTGCGCTGGGCGGACGGCTGGACGGCACCGGGCCTGGATCCGGAGCAGGTGGTCCCGGTCGCCCGCCGGGTGCGCGAGGCGTGGGCGCGGGCGGGGCGTTCGGGAGCGCCGCGGATCGTGGCGCTGGTGCGGTTCGCCCTGGGGGAGGACGTCGCGGACGAGTCGGCCCGGTTCGTGCGGAACTACTTCTCCGTACTGGGCGACGAGGCCGAGGAGTTCGTGGCCAGGACGCCGCGGACGGAGGCGCAGATCCGCCGGGCGCTCGGGGTGCTGTCCGACGGCGGGGTGGACGAGGCGGTCCTCCACCCCACGGCCGCGCCGCTCTCCCAGGTGGACCGGCTCGCGGACATCGTCCTCTAGGGCCGCCCGTCCTGCCGGTCGCGCAGCACCCGCAGCGCCAGGCGGACCCCGTCGAGGCGGAAGGGGTGCCGCACCTGGAAGATCAGGTGCTGCACTCCCGCGTCCACCAACCGGCGCAGCTCGTCCTCGCTCTGGTCGCGGGTGACGAAGGCGCTGCGCTCGATCTGCGCGGGGTCGCGGCCGATGCGCGCGCACCAGTCGTCGAGGACGCGGTTGCCCTCGGCGAAGCGCCAGGCCATCGTGTTCCACATCACGGCCCGTTCGGCGGCGAGGCGCAGCAGCCGCTGCCGGCCGTCCCCGCCGATGAGCAGCGGCAGTTCGCCGAGGGGGCCGGGGCGCAGCAGGCCGAGGCGGTGGTCGATGCGCGCCACGGTGTCGATAAGCCCCCGGACGCGCTCGCCCGGCCCCGGCACGGGGTATCCGTAGTCCTTCAGGTCGCGTTCGAACCAGCCGGCGCCCAGGCCGAGGACCATACGGCCCCCGGCGATGTGGTCGACGGTTCGGGCCATGTCGGCCAGCAGGTCGGGGTTGCGGTAGGCGTAGTTGGACACCAGGGTGCCCACGCGGGCCGTGGTGGTCTCGGCCGCCATCGCGGCCAGCAGCGTCCAGCACTCGAAATGGGTGCCGTCGGGGTCGCCGGTGAGCGGGAAGAAGTGGTCCCACAGCCACAGCGAGTCGACGCCGAGGGAATCGGCTTCCCGCCAGGCGGCGCGCAGTTCGCGTACCGTGGTGTGCTGGGGGGCGAACCAGACGCCGATACGCGCCGTCCGGGGCCGGGTTTTCGGCGGTACCGGAACGTCCGGCAGCGGACCGGGGGTTCGGCATTCCTTGTCCATGGTCTGTCCTCCCTGTTGTTCGCCGGATATCCGCGCTGCTAGCCTCGTGCTATGCGTGTGACTCTGACGAGTGACGTGGAGAAAGCTGCTCTGGATCTGCGCGAGTCGGGTTACTGTCTTCTCGAATGTCCCCTTCCCGAGGCCGGGTTCACGGCTCTGCGAGCGCGGCTGTGCGAAGTCGCCGAGCGGGAGCGCGCGGACGGCAGCGCCTTTGTCTACGACGGCGGGAACCAGCGGGTGTTCAGTCTGCTGAACAAGGGTGAGGAATTCGAGCGGAATGTGCAGGAGCCGACCGTACTGGCCGTGATGGAGGAGCTTCTGGGTTTCAATTTCCTGCTCTCCAGCACCCATGCCAATATCGCGGGTCCGGGCGGCAGTCCGATGCATCTGCACGCCGACCAGACCTTCGCCAGGCCGCCGTGGCCGCCGTATCCGCTGGTGGCCAACAGCATGTGGATGCTCGACGACTTCACCGCCGGGAACGGGGCGACGCGCCTGGTGCCGGGCAGTCATCTGCTCGGCCGGCAGCCCGACTACGACCGGGGCGAGGGCAACGCGGAGTCGGTGCCGGTGTGCGCGCCGGCGGGCAGCGTCATGGTCTTCGACGGCAGGCTCTGGCACCAGACCGGCGCCAACACCTCCGACCGTCCCCGGCACGGCATCCTCAACTACTACTGCCGCGGCTGGGTCCGCCAGCAGCAGAACTTCTCCTCCGGGCTGCGCCCGGAGGTCACCGAGCGGGCGACACCGGTCCTGCGCAGGCTGCTGGGCCTGGAGAACTACTTCTCGCTGGGGATGACGGACGGTCTGCCGTGAGCCGTGTGCCACGGCGGCGCGGGCGGGCGGCAGGGGCGGACGGTGGCGGTCCGGGGATCGGAGGAAGAAGCGATGGACACAGCAACCGGCCGGGCTGAGGGGCCTGTTGGCCCGGTGCCGGCGGCGCGTCTGGTGCGGGTGTGTCCCGGCCCGGACCGTACGGGCAGCTGGCGGCGGCACCTGGCTCCCGAGGTGGCGGTGCACGAGGGCCTGGGCGCGGTGCCCGTGCCCGGAGCGGACAGCCTGCCGTGGGCCCTGTTCGCCCCCGTCGACGCGCGTCTCGCCGAGGCGGGGGCGGCCCTCGGGCGGGCCGGCGACGCGGGGCGGCCCGCCGCGCACGTCCTGCTGTACGCGGGTCCGGACGCGCATCTCCCCCGGCTGCCGGGCGGGTTCGGCTGTCCGGTGACCGTGCTGGTGGCCGCGTCCGCCCGGGACCGGTGTCTGGCCGAGGCGGGCTCCTGGCGTGCGCTCGCGGCGGCGGAGTTCACGGTGCGGCTGCTTACGGCCTCCTCGCCGCTGCCCGGCGCCTGCGACGCGGAGGCGGCCCGGGTGGTCAAGGAGGAGCTGCGGCTGTGGCCGGCCTGAACGTGCGGGCTCCGCGCGGGCGGTCGGGGGGCCTGCCGTCACGGCCGGTCCCCCGGCACCAGCTCCAGCAGCGCTCGGGCGGCGAGCCGGTAGCCCAGTGAGCCCAGGCCCATCACCACGCCGGAGGCGAGCGGCGCGGTGACCGACTGGTGCCGGAAGGCCTCGCGTCCCCACACGTTGGACAGGTGCACCTCCACCCAGGGCGGCGGGAAGTCCGCGAGGGCGTCCCGCAGCGCCCAGCCCGCGATCATGAAGGCGCCCGGGTTGACGACGGCCCCGGCCACCCGGCGGTGCCGCTGCAGGACGTCGATGAGCTCGCCCTCGCCGTTGTGCTGCGCGCAGATCACCCGCCAGCCCCGGCCGGCCACTTCCCGTGCGACGGCCGCCTCGATGTCGGCCAGCGTGTCCGTGCCGTAGATCTCGGGCTGCCGGCTGCCGAGGGTGCCCAGGTTCGGGCCGTTGAGCAGCAGCACGCTGCGCGGGTCGCCTGCGGCCGTCATGACACCAGCGCCTTGTGGAGTTCGGCGAGGGACACCTGCCGCAGATCGATGTCGTCCGGCAGACAGAGGCCCAGTTCCTCCTCCAGGACGACGGTGAGTTCGATGATCCGGGCGGAGTCCACCGCCACCTGTTCCCCGACGGGCAGGTGCGGGTCCAGTGTCGCGGCCTCGATGTCCAGGGTCCGCGCCACGCGGCGCAGCAACTCCCCGAAGCCGTCGGGGTTCTCGCGGTGCGTTCCGTCGTCCATGCCGGGGCGCTCCTTCGCGGTCTTCGGCCGTCGGCGCGCGCGGCTCGCCGGCGCGCGCAGCGGCAGGTCCTGTTCGTAGGGCAGGCCGAGGCGCAACGCGGTCTCGGCCTTGGTCAGTTCGCCGCCGAGGTATCCGGCGTGGCTGGGTTCGCCGACGATCCCGGCGCCCAGCAGGCCCAGCAGCATGGATTCGGCGCGGGTTCCCCACATCTGGTGACGTGGGGTCAGGTCGCGGTCGTAGTGGCGCAGCCGGATGCGGCGCCGGGCCGCGTCCACGGTGATCACGACGAAGCCCTCGATACTGTCCTGCAGCGGGCTGCGCCGTCCCACGGGCCGCACCGCCCGGAAGGCGCCCGCCCGTTCCCGTGCCGCCGGGTCCGGCCCGGGGGCCGTGGGCGCCCCGGGCGCGGTGCGCAGCCGGGCGACCAGGGAGTCGACGGCGGCCCGCAGCACACCGATGTCCCGTACGCCGCGCGCGTCGACGACCTCGACACGGGCGCGGATCTCCTCGATCCGCTCCGGCGGGAGGGAGCGCAGGACGGGCAGGTATCCGGTGGCGCCGCGGATCCGGCCGCGTTCGTCCGCGAGCCCCTGCTCGAAGAGCGCGATGAGGCTCTGGCCGGCCCGGAAGCGGGGCGAGTCCCGGCCACACACCAGCAGGGCACGGACGGCCGGGTAGCGGCAGAGGGTGCCGAGGATCTCCTCGATGCCGAGGTTCGCGGTCATCAGGGTGCCGGCGAGGGCGACGCCCGGAAGGTCCGCGAGCGGGGCGACGAGCTCCCGGCTGCTCAGGCAGCACACGGCCACCGGGGCCGGTGCGGGCGGGAGTTCACCACGTGGCACCGCTGCCCTCTCCCGTGTACTGGCGTACGGCGCCGCCGGGGCGCTCCTTGGGCAGGGTGGAGCTCACCTCGCCGACGCGGGCGCCGAGCCGGGTGAGGGCCTTGCCGACGCGCAGTTGCTCACCGCGCATCCGGTCCATGCGGTCGCGGAAGAAGCGTTCGACGTCGACGACCTGGCGGCGGCGCTCCTCGGGGTCGAGGGTGTCGTTCATGACGGCTTCGAGGTTGCTGACGAAGAACGCGTGGTTGTAGCGGCCCATCTCCTGCCGGGTCTCGTGGACCCACGTCTTGAAGCCCTCCATCACCTCGTCGACGCCGGGCAGCGCGCCGAACCTGCGGTGCAGCCGGGAGATGAAGGTCTGCAGGACGACGTTGTAGGTCTCGAAGGCGAAGACGGCGGACTGCTCGGTGATCACTCCGTGCCGGTGGTAGTCGTCGTTGTTGTAGAGCTGGGCGAAGTGGCGGGCGAGCAGGCCCACTCGGGGGTCGCGGAAGGTGTAGCCGTAGGGGTCGAGGGTCTCGTGGTAGTCGGCGGCGAGCAGGCCGTCGTCCTCCATGCGGCGGGCGATGGCGGTGCCGGGGTAGATCTCCAGCCGTTCGGTCATCCGCCGCAGGTTGTGGCCCGCGTTGTCGCGCAGGAAGGCGGCGTTGGCCAGGAGGGTCTCGACGGTGGCGTAGGGGTGGAAGGGGATGAAGCCCATCGCGAGGTAGACGCCGTGCTCGCGGAGCATGCGGATGATGGTGACGTTGTCCTCGACGGTGGCCCGTTTCTCCCACAGCAGCAGTTCCTCGGGGGTGCCCGACTCGATGCCCACGTTGACCTTCTCCAGGCCGGAGGCGACGAGCAGGTCGAGGAGCGCGTGGTCCTCGGGGGTGTCGCGCCAGTTCTCGGCGCGCATGCAGACGTTGTAGTAGATCTCCAGGCCGCGGTCGAGGATGCCCTGGGCGATGGCGGCGACGCGTTTTTTGCCCACGCGTCCGCCGTCGGGGTCCTCGAAGGTGGAGTCGACGAAGTCGAAGGTGCGGAACTGGTGGCGGCGTACGATCTCGGCGACCTCGTCGACGATCTGCCCGGGGCCGCGGCCGCGCCACGCCTTTCCGGCCTGGACCCGGTTCTTCAGGTGCGGGGCGGAGCAGAAGGCGCAGTTGGCCACGCAGCCGCGGCTGGTGCTGACGCGCACGTACTCCAGCTTGTCGCCGTGCAGGCTGAGTTGGTCGCGGGCGGGGAAGGGCAGGTCCTCCAGGTTGTGGATGAGCGGCCGGGCGGGGTTCTGGCGCGCTTCGCCGTCCGCGTCGCGGTAGCAGATGCCGGGACAGGAGGCCAACGGCTCGCCGACGCAGAGCCGTTGGACGAGGTCCAGGATCGTGGGTTCGCCCTCCCCCACGGCGACGACGTCGGTCCAGGGGTTGTTGCGCAGGACGTCGAGTCCGGCGAAGGTGCCGGCCGGTCCCCCGCAGGCGATGGTGGTGCCGGGCAGGGCCTCGCGCAGCATCCGGCACAGCCGCAGACAGCTGCCGAGGTTCAGGCTCATGAGGGTGAAGCACACGAGGTCGGGCCGGTACTCCTTGAGGGCCTCGACCGCCGCCTCGGCGTGCTCGTCGCCGTGCTCGACCTCGCGGATCTCGGCGGTGAAGCCGACCGTGCGCAGCACGGAGGTCATGTAGGCGACCCCGAGGTGCTCGGGCGACATCACGAGGTCGCCGTCGAGGAGGATCAGGAAGCTGACCCGGAAGGCCGCGGGGTCGGTGATGCGCGGGTCCAGGGTGAGGTCCAGGGTGCCGGGTTTGCGGCGGGGTTCGGCCGGCAGGAGTTCGAGTTCTTGGGTCATCGGCGCTCCTCGGGGTGGTCGGGCGGCGCGGCCCCGGTCAGTACGGGGCTGCCGTCGAGCCCGTCGGGGAGGGCCCCGAGCGCGGCGAGGACCGTGGGGGCCACGTCCGTCATGTCGCAGCGGTCCGCGCCGGCGGGGGCGGGGGCGCCTCTGCGGTAGAAGAGGGCGTTGTCGCGGGTGTGGGTGCCGGTGAGGACGTCGGTGCGTACGGCGGGGCCGCCGCCCCATCCGCCGCGCAGCTGGATCCCGGGTGCGGGGACGGCCACGAGGTCGGGGGCGCGGCCGAGTTGGGGGCCGTGGTAGACGTCGGCGGCACGGTGGACGTGCCGTACGACCAGCGGGCCGTCGGCGTCGGGGCCGAGGTGGGTGCCGTCGCGGCGCAGCGCGGACAGTTCGTGGGCGATCTCCTCGGCGAGGGCGTCCGCCTCGGTGTCGGTCAGTCCGCCGCCGGGGAAGCGGCTCTTGCGGTTGAGGTGGATGCGGGCGGGGTCGAGGGCGAAGGCGGTGCTGCGGCTGTCGAGGTCCGCCAGGGCGGGTGTGTCGTCGAGGGAGGCGAGCCGGCCCTCTTCCCTGAGCCAGGAGTTGAGGTAGATCTGGTGGTCGGCGGGGCCGAAGCCGTGGTCGCTGACGAGGAAGAGTTCCGCGCCGGCGGGGGCGGTGGCGGCGAGCCGGGCCGTGGCGGCGTCGACCGCGCGGTAGAAGGCGCGGACGTCCGTGTGCAGGGGGTGCGCGGGGTCGGTGACGGCCCGCCACAGGAAGTGGTGGACGCGGTCGGTCTCGGTGAGGACGGCGACGGCCAGCTGCCAGGGTTCGTGGGTGAGCAGGTGTTCCAGGGCGTCGGTGCGGGCGGCGAGGGCGCGCCGGGCGCGGCCGAGGAAGCCGCCCGGGTCGGCGGCGACGTCACCGACCTCGACGTCGAGTTCGTAGCCGAAGCCGCGCAGCAGCGGGGCGAGCCGGGGCGGGCTGACGGCCCGCTCCAGGCTCGGGGCGACGAAGCCGGAGACCAGGGCGCCGTGCAGGGCGGGGGCCGGGTAGGTGCCGGGGACGTTGAGGCACAGGGTGCGCAGTCCGGCGGCGGCGGCCGGCTCCCACAGCGCGGGCTCGGCCAGTTGCTCGACGCCGGGGAAGCGGGTGCGGTAGCCGCCGCCGGGGACGAGGTCGACGAAGCCGTAGACGCCGTGCCGGCCGGGGTTGGTGCCGGTGAGGAAGCAGGCCCAGGAGGTGGAGCTGATCTCGGGTACGGGCGCGAGGAGTTCGGCGCAGTGCCCTTCGGTGAGCAGTCCGGCGACGTACGGCATGGTGCCCTCGGCCGCGAGGGCGGCCAGCAGGTCGCGCGGCATGCCGTCGAGCCCGATCACCAGGGCGTGCCCGGCGGCGTGCGGGCCGGTCATTCGGCCCGGGCCCCGGCGCCGGTGGTCCGTCCGGCGACGTAGGCGGCGAGCCGGCCGAGGTCGTCGATGAGCTTGATGGACAGGTCCTCGTCGGCGATCTCGATGTCGAACTCGCTCTCCACCCAGATCAGGAACTCGATGGTGTTGATCGAGTCCAGTCCCAGGGCGTTGACCAGTCCGGTCTCGGGTATGTCGGCCGGTTCCAGCTCCAGTTCCAGGGAGTCGACGAGCACCTTGCGGAGCCTGTCCTTGATCTCCTGTGGGGCGGTCTGCCGGGGGGTGGTCTCCTGCGGGGTGGTCTCCTGCATGGCGGTCAGCCTTTCTTCGCGCGCCGGGGAGCGGCGGGGGCTTGCGTGGGGACAGGGGCGGAAGCAGCGACAGGGGCAGGGGGTCCGGCGGGGCGTGGGGTCACAGGTAGCCCATCTCGCGCAGCCGGTCGCTGGTGTAGGCGTCCTCGGCGGCGGCCTCCCGGCTGCCGGGCGGCGGGGCCGGGAGCGTTCCGGGCGTGCTCGCGTCGAGCGGGGGCGGCACGCGGACGTCGCCCGTGAAGACCTCGGTGCGGGGGCGGCCGTGCACGTCGTCGGGCCATGCGGCACCGAGGTCGGTGAGCAGGGTGGGCATGGCGTCGACGAGGGGGACGGTGCCCGGGAGCCGGCCGGGGCGTACGCGCGGGGAGCGGTGGGCCCACAGGCCCGCGTGGCGGTGCAGTCCGGTCTGGGTGCTGGGCCGCCACAGCTGCGGCACGAGGTCGGGGACGGGCAGCACGGACTCGTCCTGCGGGATCAGCATGAGGTCCGGCGCGCGCCTGGACCAGGGTCCGGGGCAGGCCTCCTGCCGGGGGAGGACGGCGCGCAGCACCGGTTCGCCCTCGGGTGTGGTCAGGGTGCCGAGCAGGGCGGCGACCTCGTCGGTGATCCGGGCGTGGTCGCGGGGGGCGACCGTGCCGTGGTCGTGCCGGCCCCGGGTGTTGATGTTGAGTCCGTAGCTGCCGGGAACGGGCATGTAGACGCGGGTGCGCCGGAAGTCCACGCGCCGTCCGTGGCCGGCGAACCAGCTGGCGGCGCCGTCCTGGGGGCCCTCGGCGGTCTCGGTGGCGAGCAGGCCGGCCTCCTGGAGGAGGGTGTGCAGCGCGAGGGCGTGGCGGCCGGGGCCCAGGCCGTGGTCGGAGACGAGGACGACGGTGGTCTCCTCGTCGACGAGGGTGAGCAGTTCGCCCACGGCCGCGTCGATGGCCTGGTGGATGCGGGTCATGGCGAGCTCCCAGCCGGTGCCGGGGGGAGCGGGGGTGTGCCCGGGGTGGCCGGGGTCGGTGTAGTGCCAGTAGTGGTGGCCGACCCGGTCGGCCTCGGTCAGCACGACCATGACGACGTCGGTGGGCCGGGTGGCCATCAGGTGCCGTACGGAGCGGACCCGGGCGGCGACGTTGCGCTCGGCCTCCTCCAGGTACCGCATGTCGCCGCGGAACATGGTGGCGAGGTCGGACTGGAAGTGGGCTTTCGCGGCGGTCAGTTCGCGCAGCAGGGTGGGCGGCCGGCAGTGCCGCAGGGTGTTCTCCAGGGGCCAGGTGATCTGGTAGCCGGGCAGGTCGGCGGGCGGGTGCGACATGGGGATGTTGACGAGCCCGAGCGAGTGGCCCTGGGCCGCGAGCCAGTCCCAGGCGCAGGAGCGGCCCAGGTCGCCGGAGCGGGTCACCCGTGCCCCGTAGGAGCGGTCCTGGGTGTCGTAGAACTGGTAGATGCCGTGTCCGCCGGGCCTGCTGGCGCTGACGAACGTGCTCCAGCCGGGCGCGGTGTGCGCGGGCCAGGTGCACTCGGTGACCGCGCTGGCGCTGTCGTTCAGCAGCCGCCCGATGTGGGGCAGCAGCCCGCGGCGCACGAGCGGGTCGATGATCTCGAAACTGCCCCCGTCGATTCCGATGACGAGGGCGCGGGGAGAGGGTGGCACGGACATTGCCTCCAGCTCTGATGCCTGATGCTCACCGTGGTCCGTGATCGGAACGTGCGTCGTGCCGGTCGGCTGGCCGGGAACGGCCGTTGTGACATGACCGGGGCAGGGGATGGGGGAATATGCCCGCGGGTGCGGCGTCCTGTGCCGTACTCGCCGGGCTCACTGGACACACCGGCACGGCCGGTACCACTTCCCTCACCATACGCGAGCCGCGCTCCTTCCTCAGGCATGCAGAATGAGACACGTCCGCCCCTCAATCACTCGCCGCAGTTCATGAACTGCGCTGAATCCGGGCGCCGTTGACCTTGCTCCGAGGGCAAAGGCACAGCTCATCAACCACTTTGGCAAGATTCGGACCACGTGACCCGTCCACACCCCGCCTCCCTCCCTGCAGGGGTGTTGACGTGAACATCAGTCATATGGAGGCTCTTCTTCGGATCGACCTCCGCCCGCCGGACGCGGGGCGGCTCCCCCATCGAGGAACGGCGTCCCCTTCACTCCTTCCGCCGCCCCGCGCGTGCCGCGCGGCAGGCGCGGCCCGCCCCCCTCCGCACGGCACGTCACCCCGGCCGACGGCCGGCACGGGAGGTGGTGCGCCGCTCTCGCCGGACCGAAAGGCTGCCCATGATCACGGATTCCGACGGACCACTGCCCCTTCCCGCCTGGCCGCAGCACGGCGCCGAGGAGCGCGCCGGGCTGCTGCGGGCGCTGGAGCAGGAGGGGTGGTGGCGCTACGGCGGCGGCGAAGTCGAGCTCTTCGAGCGGGAGTTCGCCGGTCACCACGGTGCCGCGCACGCGGTCGCCACGACGACCGGCACCCACGCCCTGGAACTGGGCCTGGGGGTGCTGGGGGTGGGGCCGGGCGACGAGGTGATCGTGCCCGCCTTCACCTTCATCGCCTCCTCGCTGGCCGTCCAGCGGCTGGGCGCGGTGCCGGTGCCCGCCGACGTCCTGCCCGGCACCTACTGTCTGGACGTCGGGGCCGCGGCCCGGCTGGTGACCCCGAGGACGAAGGCGATCATGCCGGTGCACATGGCCGGCCAGTTCGCCGACATGGACGCCCTGCGGGAGCTCTCCTCGGCGACGGGCGTCCCCCTGCTGCAGGACGCCGCCCACGCGCACGGCGCGCGCTGGCGCGGGCTGCGCGTCGGCGAGCTGGGCTCCCCCGCCGCCTTCAGCTTCCAGAACGGCAAGCTGATGACCGCCGGCGAGGGCGGGGCCCTGCTGCTGCCGGACGGGGCGAGCCACCGGGAGGCGGTCCTCCAGCACGGCTGCGGCCGCCCGCCGTACGACCGCGTCTACGCGCATCTGACGCAGGGCTCCAACTACCGCATGAACGAGTTCTCCGCGGCCGTGCTGCGCGCGCAGCTGTCCCGGCTGGAGGGGCAGATCGCGGTGCGCGAGGAGCGCTGGGCCCGGCTGCGCAAGGCACTCGGATCCCTCGCGGGCGTGGAGCCCCAGGATGCGGACGAGCGGTGCACGGTGAACGCGCACTACATGGCGATGGCGCGGCTTCCGGGCTGCTCGGCCGGGCGGCGCCTGGCCGTGGTCGAGGCCCTGACGGCGCGCGGGGTACCGGCCTTCGTCGGCTTCCCCCCGGTCTACCGCACCGAGGGGTACTGGCGGGGGCCGGTGCGCGGCACCCCCGGGGAGCTGGCCGGGCGCTGCCCGGTGGCCGAGGAACTCGGCCGGGACTGCCTCTGGTTGCACCACCGGGTGCTGCTGGCCGACGAACCGGTCGTGGACCGGGTGGCCGACCTGTTCGCCGACGCGCTCGCCGCCGGCTGACGCCGTGGACCGCGACCGGCGGCCCCGTGTCCGCCCCGGGCTGAGCGTGGTCGTGCCCAGCCGGGGGCCGGCGGCGCGGCTGCGCGCCACGCTCGCCTGCCTGGCCGCCGCCGGGCCCGGCGGCCCGGGGTTCGAGACGCTCGTCGTCGACGACAATCCGCCCGGGAGCCCCGACGGCCCGCAACTCGCGGCCGTCGCCCGGGAGCTGGGCGGGCTGCTGCCGCTGCGGGTCGTGCCCGGCCGGTGCCTGGGGCGGGCGGCGGCCCGCAACACGGGCGCGGCGGCCGCCCGGGCGCCGCGCCTGGTCTTCCTCGACGACGACGTCCTGGTGGGCCCCGGCTTCCTCGCGGCGCACGCGGCGGCCGCCCGCCCCGGGGTGTTCGTCCACGGCATGACGCGTGAACTTCCCACCGCCGCACGCTTCTTGCGGCAGGCCGAGGGCGGGAGCCCCGAGGCCGTCCAGCGGGCCCGGGCCGGCCTGGATCCGGCGGCGCCCGCCCCCGGGGCCGCCCGGCCGGCCCGCCGGCTCGTCGCCAACGCCCTGGAGCGCGCGGTGGAGGCCATGGACTGCGGCACCCTGCCGGACGCCGCGCCCTGGCTGGGCTTCGTCGGCGCCAACTCCTCGGTCGACCGCGCCGACTGGGAGCGCTGCGGCGGCTTCGACGAGGGCTTCGGGACCGTGTGGGGCTGCGAGGACCTGGAACTGGGGCTGCGGCTGCACGCCTCGGGCACGGTCCGCGCGCTGGCCCCCGCGGCCCTGGGCGTCCATCTCAGCCACGCCCGCCCCGGCCGCTGGGAGCAGCACGCCGTCAACCTCGGCCGCTTCGCCGCCCGTCACCCGCTGCCCTCGGTACGGGCGCTGCCGGCCCTGCTCGGGCCGGAGGGCTCGCCCGAGGCGTACGTCCGCGCGGTACGCGCCCACGAGGCCGCCGCGCCCGCCCCGCTCCCGGGCCGGGCGGCGGCACTTGGGGAGGTGCCCCGATGACCGGCGCCCCCGTGGTGATCTCCCCGCACCCGGACGACGCGGTGTGGTCGCTCGGCGGCCGGCTGGCCCGCTGGAGCGCGGAGGGGCTGCGGCCCACCGTGGTCACGGTCTTCGCCGGGACGCCCGGGGAGCGGCGGCCGGCCCCGGCCGGCGGGCCCGAGGAGTGGCGGGACGTGGCGGACCCGGCCGTGCGCCGCGCCGAGGACCTGGCCGCCCTCGCCGAACTGGGCGCCGCACGCGTGGCGTTGGGCTTCACCGACGCGGCCCTGCGCTCCGGCTCCGGCGGCTACCGCTACACCAGGCCCCGCGCCCTGTTCGGTCCCCCGCACCCGGCGGACCGGCAGGTGCTCGCGGACGTACGGGCGGCGCTGGAGCCCCTGTGCGCCGCGGCCGCGAGCGTGCACGTCCCGCTGGCGGCCGGGGGGCACGTCGACCACCGGCTCGTCCGCGCGGCGGTGGCGGCGCTCGTCCCGGAGGGGACGGTGTGGTACGAGGACTTCCCCTACCGGCTGCGCGAGCGCGACCACGCCGGTCTGCTGCCGCGGTTCGCCGCGCTGGCACCGGCGCATCTGGAGCGCTGGCTCGCGGCCGCGGGCCACTACGCGAGCCAGGCCCGGGCCCACTTCGGCGGCGTCGGCCGGCTGCGCGCGGCGCTGCTGGACCGGGCCCGCGCGCACGGCGCCGCGGGTGCGGCGCCGTGCGGCACGGACGGGCCGGCACTCGCCGACCGGCACTGGGTGCCCGACCGCCCCCGGACGGAAGGAGGCGGCACGACCCGGCGCACGTGAGACTCCCGACGGAGAAAGGGCATCGGTGTCCCGGCAGACTCCCTCATCGGCTTCCGCTCCCTCCCCTGAGAATCCCGCGAACCCCGCGAACCCCGCGACTGCTTCGCACGCTTCGACCGCTCCGGCCGTTCCGGCTCGCGCGGCTCTGCCGTTGATCGGCAACGACCTCGTCATCAACGAGGACTCCTGCAACCTCAGTTGCACCTACTGCCTCACCGGGCAGAGCAATCTGAAGGAGAGTCACTCCCTCCAGCTCATCTTCGAGCCCCCGAAGCGCGACAGTTACGCGCCCGACAGCCCGCTCGGCCGGCGCGTCGACACCGTCGCCGACCGGCTGCGCGAGCACTTCGACCTGCCCCTGCTGAAGGTCACGGGCGGCGAGATCTTCCTCGTGCGCGGCATCATGGACTTCCTGGAGGAACAGGCCCGCAAGTACGAGGTCCTGGTCATCCAGACCAACGGCGTCCTGGTCCGCGAGGACCACCTGGAGCGCTTCCGCTCCTGGGGCAACACGGTGCTGCAAGTGTCCCTGGACAGCCATCTCCACCACGGCAACAGCCACCGCGTGCAGTCCGCGGACCTGCACCGCAAGGTCGTCGCGGCCGTCTCCCGGATCCTCGGCTCCGGCCTGCCCGTGGAGATCTACGCGGTGCTCAACGACCGCAGCGTGACGGAGATCAGCGCGTTCGCCGAGTGGCTCGGCGGCTTCGCGAACCCGCCGGTCTGCTTCCCCTTCCCGGTGCGCGGACCGGACGCGGAACGCTTCCGGGTGCGGCCCGAGCAGCTCCACCACGTCGAGGAACTCGCCGGGCGCTACGAGGAGTTCGCGGCCGTACTGCCGCCCCGCGCCTACTTCGACCGGCTGACCAGGTTCTACCGGGAGGGCCGGCGGACCTTCCGCTGCCATCTGCCGCGCCTGGTGGTCTCGACCTTCAGCGACGGCATGGTCACCCCGTGCCCCAACATCTGGTTCAGCGACATGGGCAACGCGCTGGAGGACGACTGGCAGCGGACCCTGCGGCGGCTCGGCACGACGGGCATGTACCAGGCGCTGCTGGCCCCCAGGCCCCGGCTGAGCGCCTGCCACGGCTGCTTCACCCCGTGGGACACGCTGTCGATGTACTTCGAGGACGAGATCACGCTCGACGAGCTGTGCGCCGCGCCGACCTACGCGCCGCCGCGCATCCGGGAGTCGATCCGCCGCGCCAAGGACGACTATCTGCGGGGCCGGCATGAGTGAACTCACCGCCGCGGCACCGCTCCTCGACGCGGTGCGCCGGCTGCCGCCCGGCCACGCGCTGCTGCCGGGAACGACCGCCGGGGAACTGCTGGAGAGCACCGAGGCGGCCGCCCGGGGTATGCGGGACGAGGGGCTGCGGGCGGGCGAGGCCGTGGCGCTGCGGGCGCCCAACGGGCCGTCGTGGGTGCTCGCCTGCCTGGCCCTGCTGGCCGCCGGTGCCCGGCCGCTGCTGCTCGACCCCGGGGCACCGGAGGCGGAAGTGGCCCGCATGCTGAGCTCGGCGGGCGGCGCCCGGCGCTGTGCCGTACCGGGCGAGGGAGCGCCGCCGGCGCTGTCCGGCCCGCCGGGCGCGGGGGCCGACGGCGGCCCGGGGGTGCTGCTGCCGACCTCCGGCTCGACCGGCTCCCCCAGGATCGTCCTGCGCGGGGAGGCGAGCCTGCTCTCCGAGGGCCTGCGCTACCGCGCCGCCGTGGGGCTGACCGAGCGGGACACGCTGCTGCTGCCCGTTCCCCTCTCCCACGCCTACGCGCTGGGCTGGCTCTTCGGCGGACTGCTCGGCGGGGCCCGGCTGCGGCCCGTACCGCCGACCGCGCTCGGCCGGATCGCCGCCGAACTCGCCGACGGGGCCACGGTCGTGGCGCTGGTTCCCCCGCTCGCCCGGCTGCTCGCGGCCCGGGAGAGCCGGCGGGCGGCACGGCGGTCCGCGCCGGCGCGGGGCCGGGACGCGGCGCCCCGGCTGCGGCTGGCCATGGTCGGCGCGGGCCCGGTCGACGAGCCGCTGGAGACCGCGTTCCGCGAGGCGTTCGGGACCGGGCTGGCCCGCAACTACGGGTCCACCGAGACGGGGGCGGTGCTCTGCGGTCCGGCGGGACTGGCCCCGCTGTGCGCCGGCGGCCCCATGCCCGGCGTCGCGACACGGCTGACCGACCCCGCCGACGGCACGGTCACGGCCGACGGGCCGGGGCTGCTCGCCGTCCGGGTGGACGGCCGCTGGCACGACACCGGCGATCTGGCCGTCGCCGTCCCCGGAGGGCTGCGCCTCCTCGGGCGCGAGGACCGGGCGATCCGCCGGGGCGGCCGCTGGGTCTCGCCCCTGGAGGTCGAGTCGGCACTGGGCGGCCACCCGGACGTCGGGGCCGTACGCGTGCGCGCCCGGCCCGGCAGCCGGCCCGGCGAGGACGGCATCCTCGCCGAAGTGACCCTGCGGCGGCCCGGGTCGACCCCGGACGGGCTGCGCGAGCACGCGGCACGGCAACTGGCCCCGTACAAGGTCCCGGACGAGATCCGGATCCGCGACGCGCTGCCGACGAGCGCGGCGGGCAAGGTGCGCGCCGAAGCGGTGTACCGCCTGGCGCCCGCCGCGCTGGACGCCGCGCGCGCCTACAAGGTCTCCGAACTCCTCTTCGCGCTGCACGACCTGGGCGCCCTGGAGGCGCTGTCGGCCGGTACGGACGCGACGCGGCTCGCCGCCGAACTGGGCTGCGACGCGGACGCGTTGGAGACCCTGCTGAGGACGGCCGCCGGCCTGGGCGTCCTCACCGAGGGCACGGCCGGACCGCCGGGGCAGCGGGTCCCGGCCGACGGGCTCGGCGCGTTCGTACGGCTGGAGGAGCACCTCTCACGCCACGTGGTCACCCGGGAGGAACTGGCCGCGACCGCCCGCGCGGGCCTGGCCGGCCGGTCCTTCGAGCGGACATCCCCGGGGGAACTGCGCCGCCTCACCGGTGTCTACCAGGCGGCGATGGACGGTCCGGGGGCCCGCGCCCGGGCGGCGCTGGGCCTGCGGCTGCTGGCGCCCCCGCCGGGCGCCCACCTGGTGGAGGTGAGCGCGGGCCCCGGCCGCTATCTCGGGCGGCTGCTCGGCCAGGACCCCTCGGCGACGGGGCAGTTGATACCGGTCGGCCCGCTCGCCGGGGAACCGGACGCCGCCGTGCGCGCCGCCGCCGCCCAAGGGCGGGCCTCGGTGGGCGGCACGCTCCCCCGGGGCACGGCCGACCTGTGCGTCGTCGCCAACGCGGTGCACGGGCCCGGCCCCGGCAGCGACCTGGCGGCGCTGCTGGCAGCCCTGCGTCCGGGCGGGGCACTGCTCGTCGACGACGTCTTCCTGCCCGCCGCCGGGGGCACCGGCGGCGAACTGGGCCTGGACTGGCTCACGCACGGCGCGAGCGCCTGGCCCACGGCCGAAGAACTCCTGTCCGGGCTGCTGCGGGAAGGCGCGGACATCGGCCGGCACCTCGCCCCCGACCGCTCCCTGTGTCATCTGATCCTCGCCAAGGAGGCCAGTCCATGAGCAGCGTCACCGACCGGGCCGCGCAGCGGCTCGGCCAGCACGGCCGCGTCGTCGTGGTCTCGGGCGCGTCCGGATCGATCGGCGGCGCGTGCGCGCTGGAACTCGCCGCGCTCGGCGCCTCGGTCGTCGCCGGCTACCACACCAACGAGGACGCCGTCGGCAAGCTCGCCGAGCTCGTCGAGGGCCAGGGCGGCACCCTGCTGCCCGTGCGGGCCGACCTGTCGGCCCCCGAGGGCGCCGAGCGGCTGGTCTCCGCCGCACTCGGCCGCTTCGGCCGCGTCGACGGCTGCGTGGCGGCCGCCGGACTGCGCACCCGCAGACTGGCCATGGCCACGGACGCCCGGACCCTGCGGACCCTGCTGGACGTGAACCTGGCGGGCTCGATCGCCCTGGCCAAGGCGTGCCTGAAGCCGATGATGCGCGCCAAGTACGGGCGCATCGCGCTCTTCGGTTCCCGGGCCGGCACCAACGGCCTGCCCGGGCACAGCGGTTACGCCGCGACGAAGGGGGCCCTGCAGCCCTGGGCGGCCTCCGTCGCCGGCGAGGCCGGCAAGCACGGCATCACCGTCAACGTCGTGGCCCCCGGCGCGATCCGCGCCGAGGTCATGGACTTCTCGGACGCCGAACGCGACCTGGTGCTGCAGTTCATCGGGGCGGGCCGGCTCGGGGAGCCGGAGGAGGTGGCCGCGGCGGTCGCCTTCCTGCTGTCCCCGGCGGCGTCCTACGTCAACGGCAGCACCCTCGTGGTGGACGGCGGTGCCCGGTTCTGATGTCCACCACCTACGAGCGTCAGGCGCCGGCCGGGGCGACGGCCGGGCCGCCCGCCGGGCGTCCGCTGCGCGTCGCGGTGCTCGGCGCCGGCTGGGTCTCCCGCACGGTCTGGCTCCCGCTGCTCGCCGCCCACCCGGCCTTCGAGGTCGCCGCCGTGGTGGACGACGACCCGGCCGCGGCGACGGCCGCCGTCCACGGCCGCGAGGGCGTCCGTTTCCTCGCCCGTCCCGAGGAGCTGGCCCCAGGCAGCGTGGACGCGGCGATCATCGCGCTGCCCAACCACCTGCACCTGCCGGTGGCCAAGGCACTGTTGCAGCGCAACATTCCGGTGTTCGTGGAAAAGCCGGTCTGCCGCACCCTGTTCGAGGCGCAGTCCCTCGTCATGGACCAGGTGGCGAGCGGCAGCGTCGACGACATCAGCCTCTACGCCTGGAGCGCCGCCCGGCACCGCGCGGACGTGCGGCGGCTGGCCGGGCTGCTGCCGTCGCTGGGCACGGTGCGCGCCGTCGGCCTGAGCTGGGTGCGGGCGGCCGGCATTCCGCAGCGCACCGGCTGGTTCGTCGACCGCAGACTCTCCGGCGGCGGGGCCCTGCTCGACCTCGGCTGGCACCTGCTGGACGTGGGGCTGCACCTTTTGGACTGGCCGCGGATCGTCCGTACCGCGGGCACGGTGTCGGCGGACTGGATGGGCCTGCCGGACGCCACCGCGGACTGGAGCCGTCGCACCTCCGCGGCCCCCGCGCCCGCCCCCGCGCCCGCCGCCGGGGAGGCGGTCGTGGAGGACACCGCGCGGGCGTTCCTCGTCACCGACACGGGCGTGGGTGTCTCGCTGGATCTGCGGTGGGCCTCCCACGAGGCCGTGGACGTCACCACGATCACCGTCGAGGGCACCGAGGGCGTCGCCACGCTGCGCGGCACGTTCGGCTTCAGCCCGCACCGGCTGGCGAGGTCCTCGCTGACGGTGCTGCGCCGGGGCGAGGTGGAGAGCATCGGCCTGCCCGAGGAGCCGGTCGGCGCCGAATACGCCCGGCAGGTCGACGAGTTGGCCCGCCGGCTCGGCGGCACCGGGCCGGCCCCGGTCACGGGGTCCATGGCCGAGGTCACCACGCTGGCCGCGTGCATCGACCGCATCTACTCGGCGGCCCGCGTCCAGCGGGCGCCGCACCCCGGCGACGGCGGCTTCGGCCGCGTCACCGGCCGCTCTTCCGGTCCGTACGTCCGATCCCCTGGGGGCACGCGTTGAAACTCGCCTACTTCACCCATGTCTGGGGCCGTCCCGGACTGTCCGCCGGGCAGCGTTACGCGCGGCTGTGGCGGGAACTGGCGGCCGCCGACCGGCTCGGCTTCGACTACGCCTTCTCCGTGGAACACCACTGCACACCGCACGAGAGCTGGATGTCCTCCCCCTCGGTGTTCGCGACCGGTGCCGCCCTGCACACCGAACGCATCCGGGTGGGGGCCATGGGCTGGGTGCCGGCGCTGCGCCATCCGCTGCACCTCGTGGAGGACGTGGTGACGCTGGACCATGTGCTCGGCGGGCGCCTCGATGTCGGGCTGGCCTCCGGGGTGGGCCCGGAACCCTTCCTGCCGTTCGGCGCCGACTTCGAGCGCCGCCACGAACTGACGTGGGAAGCGGCCGAGTTGCTGCGCGCCGCGTGCGGCGCGGAAGGGCCCTTCGACTTCGAGGGGCCGGTGCACACCCTGCGCGAGGTGTGTCTGTCCTTCCCCGCGCTGCAGCGCCCCCACCCCCCGCTGTGGATCCCCACCACCAACCGGGGCACGCTGCGCCGCCTCGCCGGGATCGGCGCGCACACCGCGTCCACGATGATCGTGCCCCGGCCCGCCATGGCGCCCGTCTACCGCCACTACGTCGAGCGGTGGCGGGCGGCCGGGCACACGGGCGACCCGAACATCGGCTACTGGAGCCTGGTGCACGTGGCGGAGACCGACGCGGAGGCGGAGGCGCGTGCCGCCGCGCACATCACGCACACCTTCACCAAGGTGCTGCGCTACGACTCGGTACGCCGCTCCGGCGCGGCGGCCACGCCCGCCAGCAGGCTGAGCACCGCCGACATCCTCGCCGGCTCCGGCGACTTCCGCTTCCTGATGGAGCACAACCTGGTCTTCGTCGGCTCCCCGGCCACCGTCGCGGACCGGATCCGGCAGGCGGCGCGCGAGGGCCATGTCAACACCCTCTTCGGGGAGTTCGACTTCGGCTGCCTCGACGAGGCGGACCGCGCCGAATCCGTCGAGCTGTTCGCCCGCGACGTCATCCCGGAGCTGCGCGGTTTCTCCCCCTTCGAGCCGCCGGCCGCCGTGTCCGGCGCGTACACCGCGAGCGAGGAGCAGCAGGTCGCCGACCGGCTGCAGGCCCTCGGCTATCTGGACTGACGGAAAGCGGCGGCCGTGTCACCTACCGAGAGAACGCTGGCGGGCGGCCCCCTGCTCGCCCGGCCCGCACCGAGCGGGGATGTGGGGGAGCTCGTCGCCCGGCTGCGCGGTGTCCCCGACGAGCACCGGCGCTTCGCCGTGGACGCGCGCACGGCGATGCGGCTGCACCGCATCGGCCCGCCGCTGCTGGAGGAGCTGGGCTCGGCGGGCCTGCCGTGCGCGGGCCGGGGCACGCAGCGGCTCCACGACGGCTACGACCTGGCCAACGCCGCGCTCCACCTGGGCCTGACCTCGGTGCAGCGGCGGGCGATCCGCTCCTGGGCCGCCGCGCTGCGCGCGGGCGCGCCCGGCCAGGAGCCGGAGTACCGGGTGGAGTTCACCGCGTCCTGCCCGGTGCCGGGGCACGCGGGGCCGTGCCGGTACGGGGTGCTGCTGCCCGGCGGGCGCACCCCCGTCCTCGCGCCGGGGCCGGGCGAGACGCCGCTGGCCACGGTGACGGTGCGGCCGAGGACCCGCTGGCCCGAGCTGCCGGACGCGGTCGTGGAGCTGCTGGGCACCCTCGATCCGGTCGGTTTCTTCATGCTGCCCGAAGCGCTGCGCTGGGACCCGGAGTTCCTGTGGCGCACGCGCATGGCGGACTGCGGCGGGGCGGCCGCCTGGCTGGTGGCCGAGGGCACCCGGCGCGGTCTCGCGGTCCGCTTCGGTTTCGGTCTGCTGGTCGCCAAGCCGTACTCGACGCCGCACTGCTGGGCCGAGTTCCTCGTGGACGGCGTCTGGGTGCCCGTCGATCCCCTGCTGGTGCGGGCCATGGCCGCCTGGGGCGGGCTCGACGCCGCCGCCCACGGGCCGCGCCGCTCCCCGGGGGCGCTCTTCCACCGGCTCACCGGCCACTTCACCAAAGTCGTCAGCCACGGCGGGGTCTGGGCCCCGACGTCCTTGCCCACGGAGCGCACACCATGCCCCTGAACTCCTCCGCAGCCCGGGCCCGCGCCGTCACCGGCCGCCCGCCGGACGCGGTCACCGCGGTGGTCTTCGACCTGGACGGCGTGCTCATCGACAGTTTCGCCGTGATGCGCGAGGCGTTCGCGGTCGCCTACCGCGAGGTCGTCGGCGACGGCGAGCCGCCGTTCGAGGAGTACGTCACCCACCAGGGCCGCTACTTCCCGGACATCATGCGGCTGATGGGGCTGCCGCCCGCGATGCAGGAGCCGTTCGTCCGGGAGAGCCACCGGCTCATGCACCGGGTCGAGGTCTATCCCGGGGTGCCGCGGCTGCTGGCGGACCTGCGCGCCGGGGGGATACGGACCGCGATCGCCACCGGCAAGTCCGGCGAGCGGGCCCGCGCGGTGCTCGCGGCGGTCGGCCTGCTGCCGCTGCTGGACGCGGTCGTGGGCAGTGACGAGGTCCCCCGGCCCAAACCGCACCCGGACATCGTGCGCGAGGCGCTCGGGCGGATCGGCGCGGCCGCCGGGGAGGCGCTCATGGTCGGGGACGCGGTCATCGACCTGCAGAGCGGCCGTGCCGCCGGGACCCGTACCGTGGCCGCCACCTGGGGGGAGGGCCGGGCCGAGCAACTGCGCGCGCAGCGGCCGGACTTCGTCCTCGACTCCCCCGGCCTGCTGCTCTCCCTGGTGCGCGGCGGGGGCGGGGCGTGAGCGGTGCGCGGCCCGTGTGGGACGTGGTCCTCCCGCAGGGCGCAGCCGGTGAACTGGCCGGGACGACGGGCCCCGAGTCCTGGCAGCTGCTGCTGCGCACCGCCGGGCTCGCCCGGGACCTCGGCTACGGGCGGCTGTGGCTGCTGGACCGTACGGACACCCTGCCCCGGCGCGAGCCGCTGCCGGTGTGGGAGGGCTGGACGGCCCTGGCGGCACTGGCCGCCGCGCTGGACGGGCCGGGGCTGGGCCTGCTCTCCGCCGCGCCGCCCTTCCGCAACGCGGCCCTGCTCGCCAAGCGCGCCGCCTGCCTCGACGTCCTCTCGGGCGGCCGGCTGGAGTTGGGCCTGTCCACTGCCGAGTACGGTGCCGAGCACGTCTCGACGGGGGCGGCGCCCGAGGGCCCGTACCGGGCGGGGGCCGGCCACCGGGCGCTCGCCGAGACCGTCGCGGCCCTGCGGGCGCTGTGGCGCGGCGACCCCGTCACCGTCGCCGGTGAACACGTCCGGCTGTCGGCCGCGCACTGCGTGCCCGTTCCCTCGCGGGAGGGGCTGCCGCTCGCGGTCCGCGCCCCGGCCGGGGCCGGTGCGGACGCGGAGCACGGCGCGGAGCCGCTTCCGGATGCCGTCGTGCGCGAGTGCGACGCCGTGCAGTGGAGCGGCGATCCACAGGAAGTGGCGCGGGCCGTCGAGGAGTTCGGGCGGCGGCGGGCCCGGCTGGGGCTCGACCCGGCGGGGGTACGGCACGCGCTCGTCGCGGAGTGCCGGATCTTCGACTCGGTGCTGGAGCGGGACCGGTGGCTGGCCAGCCCCCACGAGGTGGTGTTCTGGAGCCACCACCCCGACCTGCTGGCGCGCAGGAGTCTGTACGGCACTCCCGGGCAGGTGGCCGACCGGGCGGGACGCTATGTCGCCGCCGGGATCGGGGAGTTCGTCGTGTGGTTCCGTGACTACCCCTCGACGGAGAGTCTGCGGCGTCTGGCCGAGGAGGTCGTTCCGCACGTGCCGCTCCCGGCGGGGCCGCGAGGCACAGGCGCCGATGCCGGGCCGGCCGCCGGGCCCGGCCCCGCGCAGAGGAAGGAGAGGTGAAGGCCGTGTCCGACGTCCTGTCCACCACCGTTTTCCTGTCGACGACCTGGCTCGCCGAAGCGGCCGGACGTCTCGCGCCACCGCCCGAACAGGCCCGCGACACCGTCGCGTTCCGGCTGGAGATCAGCGATCCTCCCCCTTCCGTGGTGCGGGAGGCCGACGTCCGTGTCGGCCTGGACTCCGGGCGGCTGGCGGTCCGCGCGGCACAGGGCGCCGCTCCGGGGCTGGTGATCCGGCTGCCGTACGCCGCCGCCCGCGCCCTGCTGCTGGGTTCCGGGGCGGAGCGCGTCGGCGTCTTCGAGCGCGGGGACGTCGAGGCGCGCGGCAACTTCAGTCTGCTGTTCTTCATCGACGCCGCCTTGCAGCAGGACCGTTCGGGGCAGCTGGCCGTGCTGCGCACGGCGTGCGGCGGGCCGGAGCGCGGGCCCGCCGCCGGGTGTCCGCCGCCCCGCGAGGAGACCGAGGAGACCGAGGAAAGCGCGATCCCGGCCCGGGAGGCCGTCGAGCGGGCCCGTGCCGCGCTGCCCGGCACGCTGCGCGAGCTGGAGCGCGAGGTCGGCACCTCGACACCCGGTGCGCAGCTGTACGTCTCGCTTCGGGGAACCGCCGTGGCGGACCTGGGACTTGGCAGCGCTCGCCCCGGGGTGGCCATGACCGAGCGCTCCAAGCCGCTGTGGTACTGCTGCGCGAAACCGCTGCTGTCGGCCGCCCTCGGCCGGCTGTGGGAGGCCGGACGCTACGACCCGTACCTGCCCGTCGCGCACTACCTGCCGGAGTTCGGCCGGGCCGGCAAGGAGTCGGTCACCTCGGTGGAGCTGCTGACCCACACGGGCCCGGTGCCGACCGGCGACGACCCCTTGCACGGCGTCGTGGCGGCACCCGACGCGGAGCGGCTGCGCCGCGCCCTCGCGGTCCCGGTCCCGCGCCGCGCACGGTCCGGGGTGCCCGGTATCAACTACAGCCAGTGGTGGGCCTGGTACGTACTCGCCCAGCTGCTGCCGGTGCTCGACGGCCGCGACTACCGTACGTACGTGGAGCAGGAGATCCTGCGCCCGTGCGGTATGACGGACACCCATGTCCACCTCGACCAGGGGGAGTTCGCCGCGTTCGGGGACCGGCTCCCGCTGATCCATGTGAGCAATCCCGGCAGCGGGCCGCAGCCCACCTCCTGGTGGTCCACCGAGGCGGCCACGACCCGGCCGATCCCGGGGGTGAACACACGGGGGCCGCTGCGCGACCTCGGCAGGCTCTTCGAGATGTTCCTGGCGGCGGGCGACGCCCCCGGCGGGCGTGTCCTCGCGCCGCCGACCGTCGCAGCACTGACGGCCCGTCACCGCTCGGGGGTCTGCGACCGCTACGGCAACGCCGACTGGGGGCTCGGTTTCCGCCTCGAATGCCGGCACCTGAACGCGGAGTGGACCAGCTTCGGCTCGTACGCCTCGCCGCGCTCCTTCGGTCACGACGGGCTGTGGACCGCCGTCGCGTTCGCCGACCCGGACGCCCGGCTCGTGTTCGCCCTGCACCTGAACGGAAAGGTCGAGCACGGCCGCCACCGCGAACGGATCGTCCGGCTCGCGGACGCCGTCTACCGCGACCTCGACCTGATCTGACCCGACCTGATCGGGCCCGAACTCACCCGACCCGCCGAACGGTTACCGGAAAGGCACCCATGACATCCCGCACCGCGCCCGCGTCCCCCCAGTCCCCCGCCTCCTCCGACCTGTCCGGGCTTCCTATGCCGCTGCCCGATCCCGCCGAAGTGGGCCGTCTCTACGACCGGTTCACCGCGCTCGGCGACGCCTCCCTGGGGGAGAACCTGCACTTCGGCTACTGGGACTCGCCCGACAGCACGGTCCCCCTGGCCGAGGCCACCGACCGGCTCACCGACATGATGGCCGACCGTCTGCGCGTCGGTCCGGGCGCGCGCGTGCTCGACCTCGGCTGCGGCACCGGGGCCCCGGGCGTGCGCACCGCGCGCCGTACCGGCGCCCACGTCACCGGGGTGTCGGTGAGCGCCGAGCAGATCCGCCGGGCCGAGGCCCTGGCCGAAGGGGCGGGCCTGGCCGGGCGGATGACGTTCCGGCAGGCGAACGCGCTGGAACTGCCCTTCCCCGACGGGAGTTTCGACGCGGTGCTGGCCCTGGAGTCGATCATTCACATGCCCGATCGCGGCCGGGTCCTCGCCGAGGCCGGGCGGGTGCTGCGGCCCGGGGGCCGGATCGTGCTCACCGACTTCCTGGAACGGGCGGAGATCCCCGCGGCCGGGCGGCCCGCGGTCGAGCGCTATCTGCGCGACTTCATGATGACCATGGTCAGCGCGGAGGTCTATCCGCCGCTGCTGCGCGCGGCCGGGCTGTGGCTGGAGGAGCTGCTGGACATCAGCGACCACACCCTGCGGCAGACGTTCGTCCTGCTGTCGGAGCGCATCAGGAAGGCCAGGGCGGAGCTGACGGGCCGTTACGGCGAGGAGATGGTGGACCAGTTCGACCCCGGTGACCTGGTCGGCATCGAGGAGTTCGGCTATCTGCTGCTCGTCGCCGCGAAGCCGGGGAGGTGACCGCGATGACCGGCGGGGCACCGGCGGCGGAGGGGATCGGCGAGCTCTACGACCGGCTCACCGATCTCATGGCGCACGCCATGGGCGGTTATCTGCACGGCGGTTACTGGGCCGGCCCGGACCCGGCGACGACGGTCGAGGAGGCCGGGGACCGGCTGACCGACGTCGTGGCGGCGGGCCTGGACCTGCGTCCCGGCTCGCGGCTGCTCGACGTGGGCTGCGGCAACGGCAAGGCGGGCCTGCGGGTGGCCGCGGCCCACGGCGCGCACGTCACCGGCATCACCCTCAGCCCGTACCAGGCGGGTCTGGCCCGCGAGCGGGCCGCCGCCGCGGGGATGGCCGCGTCGGCCCGCTTCGAGGTCGCCGACATGCACGATCTTCCCTTCGCCGAGGCGTCGTTCGACGCGGTGCTCGCGATCGAGGTGATGTGCCACGCCCCGGTGCGGACCCGGGTGTACGAGCAGCTCGCCCGGGTCCTGCGGCCCGGGGGCACGGTGGCCGTCACGGACTTCGTGCTGCGCCGCCCGGTGCTCGACCCGGGGCGGCGGGCCGCCGTGGAGCACTCCGAGGGGGACTTCCAGCACGGGCCGATCCTGCCCAGGGCCGCGTACGAGGAGTGCGTCACCGCCGCCGGGCTCGACGTCGTGGACTTCACGGACATCGGGGAGGCCGTCCGGCCGTCCTTCGAGGCCGTGGCCGCCGCGATGCGCGCGGCACGGCAGGTGGTTCAGACCGGTATGGCCGAGGCGGACTTCCACCGCATGGTCGACGGCATCGCCCGCTTCGGCTCGGTGACGGAGATCGGCTACGCGGTGGTGACGGCACGGAAGCCGTCGTGACGGACACGGCGGGAGCAGCCGAAGGCACGCGGGTCGACGTCGAGTTGGGCGAGCGCGCGTATCCCGTGCACATCGGTCCGGGCGTACGGGCCCTGCTGCCCGGAGTGATCGCGGCGCTGGGCGCCCGGCGGGCCGTCGTCGTCTCCGCCCGGCCGCCCGGGCTGCTGCCCGGCACGGGCGTACCGACGCTGACGCTCACGGCGCGCGACGGCGAGGCGCACAAGACACCCGGTCATGTCGCCTCGCTGTGCCGGGAGTTCGCCCAATACGGGCTGACCCGTGCCGATGTGGTGGTCTCCTGCGGGGGCGGCACGACCACGGACACGGTGGGGCTGGCGGCCGCCCTCTACCACCGGGGGGTGGCGGTGGTGCACCTGCCGACCACGCTGCTCGCCCAGGTCGACGCGAGCGTCGGCGGGAAGACGGCGGTGAACCTGCCGGAGGGCAAGAACCTGATGGGCGCCTACTGGCAGCCGCGGGCCGTGCTGTGCGACACCGGCTTCCTGCGCACCCTGCCCGCCGAGGAGTGGGCCAACGGCTACGGCGAGCTGGCCCGTTGCCACTTCATCGGAGCGGGCGAGCTGCGCGGTCTGCCCGTCCACGAGCAGATCGCGGCGAGCGTGCGGCTCAAGGCGGCGGTCGTGGCGGCGGACGAACGCGACACGGGCCGCCGGCACCTCCTCAACTACGGCCACACGCTGGGCCACGCGCTGGAGACCGCGACGGGTTTTGCGGTGCGGCACGGCGAGGGCGTGGCGATCGGCACCGTCTTCGCGGGCCTGCTGGCCCGGGCCCTGGGGCGCGTCGACAGCGCCCGCGCCCGCGAACACCGGGAGGTGGTCCGGCACTACGGGCTGCCGGACCGGCTGCCGCCGGGGGTGGACGTCGCCGGGCTCGTGACGCTGATGCGGCGCGACAAGAAGGCGGCCGCGTCCTGCCACGGGCTCACGTTCGTGCTCGACGGCCCGCGCGGTCCCGAGGTCGTGCCCGGCGTGCCGGAGGAGACGGTGGCCCGGGTCCTGGGGACGATGCGGGCCGAGACCGCCGTCCGGCACCCCGTGCCGGCGGATCCGACGACCGCAAGGGGATCCCGTGCGCCCTGATGTTCCCTCGTCCGTGACCGTCAGCGGCACGACGCGCCTGCTCGCCGTCCTGGGCGATCCCGTCGCGCAGGTACGGGCGCCGGCGCTGCTCAATCCGCTGTTCGCGCGGCTGGGCCACGACGCCGTGCTGGTTCCGGTGCACGCCTCGCCCGAGGACCTCCCGGCGGTGGTCCGGGGGCTGAAGCGCGTCCGTAACCTCGACGGGCTGCTGGTCACCGTCCCGCACAAGATCGCGGCGCTGCGTTTCGCGGACGTGGTGGGGGCGACGGCGGCGGCCGTGGGCAGTACCAACGCCCTGCGCCGCGAGGCCGACGGCCGGTGGCGGGCCGAGAACTTCGACGGCTCGGGTTTCGTCGCGGGGCTGCGGGCCGCCGGACACGACCCCGAGGGGCGGCGGGCGGTGCTCGCGGGGGCGGGGGGCGCCGGGAGCGCGGTCGCGGCGGCGCTGCTGGAGGCCGGGGTGGCGCGGCTGACGGTGTGCGACCCGGACAGCGCGCGTCTGCGCGCGCTGTGCGCACGGCTGGAGCGGTACCGGCCGGGCCGGACGGCGGCGGCCGCCCCGGCGGACCTGCCGGGGCGCGGACCGCTCGGCGACTGCGACCTCGCGGTGAACGCGACCCCGCTGGGCATGCGGCCGGACGATCCGCTGCCCTTCCCCCCGCAGGAGCTGCCCCCGGGGGCGGTGGTGGCCGACATCGTCATGAAGCCGGAGTGGACCCCGCTGCTCACGGCGGCCGCCGGACTGGGCCTGACGGTGCATCACGGCCACCATATGCTCGACCACCAACTGGGCTTCTACTGCGGCTTCTTCGGGTTCGGCGAGGTACGGGACGGCGGGCCGGCCGGCTGAGCGCTCAGCCGCCGTGCCCCGCCCCCGGCGCGGCCTCGACGGTGAAGGCGGCGGTGCGGACCGTACCGCCGTGCTGGAAGTCCAGGAAGAGGCGGTAGGTGCCCGCGCTGGGGGCGGTGGCGGTGAAGGAGATCTCCGGCCCGGAGCCGGTGGCCGCGTCGCCGGGCCCGCCGCCCGGGTGGACGTGGAGATAGCCCAGGTCGCCCGAGCGCAGGGCCACGAGGTGGCCGTACGCGCCGAGGTAGGGCTCCAGGTCGGTGACGGGGCGGCCGTCCCTGGCCACGGTCAGGCGCAGGGTGCCGGGCTCGCCGGCGCGCAGGGCGCCGTCGAGGGTGACGGTGTAGTCGTCGACGGTCGCGGTGCGGGAGGGCGTGTGGGGGGCGCTCGGCTCGTACGGGCCGGAGACCGCTAGGTCGGCGCCGAGGGTGAGGTCGCGGGCGTCCTTCGCGGCCGGTGTGAAGTCGGCGAGGACGCGGTAGTCGCCGGCGCGGGGCAGGTCGACGGGGGTGCTCCAGGTGCCGTCGGCGTCGCGCACGGGGTGCAGATGCCGGTAGGTGGCCAGGTCGCGCGAGGCGAGGATGAGGTGCAGCTCCTTGCCGTGCTCCTCCCGGTAGGCCGTCACGGGGCGGCCGTCGTGGCCGGTGATCGCGAAGCGCAGGGTCTGGGGCTGGCCTGCGGCCAGTCGCGCGGTCCTCAGGTCGAGGGTGTAGCCGGCCTCCGATATCTGCAGGCCGCCGGCCGGGTGGGCGTCGTGGCCCGCTGACTCCCCGTGTGCGTCCTTGTCCCCGTGCTTGTCCCCGTGCGCGGCGTGGGCGGTGGTCTCCGCCTTGTCCGTGAGGGGGTCGATGCCGTGGCCCGCTCCGTAGGCGGTGCCGAAGGTGGCCGCGAGCGCGGCGGCGAATGCGGTGATCTTCACTGCGGTGTTCATGACGGCGCTCCCTGCTTCCCGCCCCCTGCCGGGGCGTCGACTTCGCACGGCCGCTCCCGCGACCCACCACCCGAAGATACCCCCAGGGGGTATGAAGTCAACCCCGGTCCGGGCTTGCGTCGGATACGGGGCAGGGGTATACCTGAAGCAGGTCGAGCGATACCCCCCATGGGTATCCAGGCCCGCTTGGTCCACCGCACTACCGAACGCCCCGGGAGGAATTCCATGTCCGACTGCTGCACCCCCGAAGGCAGCTGCCACTCCGCGGGCCCGGCGACCGTCGCGGTCGCCGACGCCCCGGCCGTCGTCTACGCCGTGTCCGGGATGACCTGCGGCCACTGCAAGGCGACGCTCACCAAGGCGATCGGGGAGCTCGACGGCGTGGCCTCCGTCGACGTCCAGGTCGGCGCCGGCACGGTCGCCGTCGTCTTCTCCGGCGAGCCCGACGACGCGCTGATCGCGCGGGTCGTCGACGACGCCGGGTACGAGCTGACCGGCCGCGCCTGACCTTCGGCCCCCCTCGCCGCCACTCCCCGTCCGGGGCCCCGGCAGCCGCCGGGCCCCGGCCGCCGTTCTCCAGCACGAGGAGCACGATGTCCACCACGACCACCGGTGCCGCGGGCACCACCGAGACAGAACTCGCCATCGGCGGAATGACCTGCGCCTCGTGCGCGGCCCGCATAGAGAAGAAGCTCAACCGCATGGACGGTGTGGCGGCCACCGTCAACTACGCCACCGAGAAGGCCAAGGTCACCTTCAGCGACGACGTCACGGTGGCCGACCTGATCGCCACCGTCGAGGCCACCGGCTACACCGCCGCTCCCCCGGCCCCGCCGCGCGAGCGCAACGCGCCGGAGCAGGGCGGCCCCGGCGCCGAAGCGGCCGACGAGCTGCGCCCGTTGCGGCAGCGGCTGGTGACCGCGGTCGTCCTCGCCGTCCCCGTCATCGTCCTCGCGATGGTGCCGGCCCTGCAGTTCGAGTACTGGCAGTGGCTGTCCCTGACCCTGACCGCGCCGGTCGTCACCTATGCCGCCTGGCCCTTCCACCGGGCCGCCTGGACCAACGCCCGGCACGGCGCGGCCACCATGGACTCCCTGATATCGGTGGGCACCTCGGCCGCGTTCCTGTGGTCGCTGTGGGCCCTGTTCTTCGGCAGCGCGGGCATGCCCGGGATGACGCACGCCTTCGAGCTGACCATCGCCCGCAGCGACGGCGCCGGGAACATCTATCTCGAAGCGGCCGCCGGAGTGACCGCGTTCATCCTCGCCGGACGCTACTTCGAGGCCCGCTCCAAGCGCCGGGCCGGGGCCGCGCTCAAGGCGCTGCTGGAGCTGGGCGCGAAGGAAGTGACCGTGCTGCGCGGCGGCCGCGAGGAGCGGATCCGCACCGAGGACCTGGCGGTCGGCGACCGCTTCGTGGTCCGGCCCGGCGAGAAGATCGCCACCGACGGCATCGTCGTCGAGGGCAGCTCGGCCGTGGACGCCTCCATGCTCACCGGCGAGTCGGTGCCGGTCGAGGTCGGCGTCGGCGACGCCGTCACCGGCGCGACCCTCAACGCGGGCGGCCGGCTCGTGGTGGAGGCCACCCGCGTCGGCGCGGACACCCAACTGGCCCGGATGGCCAAACTCGTGGAGGACGCGCAGAACGGAAAGGCGGCCGCCCAGCGGCTCGCCGACCGCATCTCGGCCGTCTTCGTTCCCGTCGTCATCGCCCTCGCGCTCGCGACCCTCGGCTTCTGGCTCGGCAACGGCGCGGGCCTGACCGCCGCGTTCACCGCCGCCGTGGCCGTCCTCATCATCGCCTGCCCGTGCGCCCTGGGACTGGCCACCCCCACCGCCCTCATGGTCGGCACCGGGCGCGGCGCGCAGCTGGGCATCCTCATCAAGGGCCCGGAGGTCCTGGAGACCACGCGCAAGGTCGACACGATCGTCCTGGACAAGACCGGCACCGTCACCACCGGCCGGATGACCCTGCTGAAGGTGCACACGGCCGCGAGCACCGACGAGCGCGAAGTGCTGCGTCTGGCGGGCGCGTTGGAGCACGCCTCCGAGCACCCGATCGCCCAGGCCGTGGCCACCGGCGCCGCCGAGAAGGCCGGACCGCTGCCCGTACCGGAGGACTTCGCGAACCTGCCCGGCCTCGGGGTGCAGGGCGTCGTCGACGGGCACGCGGTGCTCGTCGGCCGGGAGAAGCTGCTCGCCGAGTGGGCCATGCACCTGCCGGCGGAGCTCGCGCGGGCCAAGGAGGAGGCCGAGGCCGCGGGCCGTACCGCGATCGCGGTGGCCTGGGACGGCGAGGCGCGGGCGGTGCTGGAGGTCGCGGACGCCGTCAAGGACACCAGCGCGGAGGCCATCCGCCGGCTGCGCTCCCTCGGGCTCACCCCGATCCTGCTGACCGGCGACAACCGGGCGGTGGCCGAGGCGGTGGCCCGCGAGGTCGGCATCGACGAGGTGATCGCCGAGGTCATGCCGCAGGACAAGGTCGACGTCGTCAAGCGGCTGCAGGGCGAGGGCCGTTCGGTGGCCATGGTCGGCGACGGCGTCAACGACGCGGCCGCGCTCGCCCAGGCCGACCTCGGGCTCGCGATGGGCACCGGCACCGACGCCGCCATCGAGGCGGGCGACCTGACGCTGGTGCGCGGTGACCTGCGGGCCGCGGCGGACGCCATCCGGCTCTCGCGGCGCACGCTCGGCACCATCAAGTCCAATCTCTTCTGGGCCTTCGCCTACAACGTGGCGGCGCTGCCGCTGGCGGCGTCCGGACTGCTCAACCCGATGATCGCGGGTGCGGCGATGGCCTTCTCCTCCGTCTTCGTCGTCGGCAACAGCCTGCGCCTGCGCGGCTTCCGCGCCGAGTCCTGAACCTTTCCCCAGACCCACCGACTCCTCGCATCCGGGTGGGGCGGACCCTCCGGTCCGCCCCACCCTTCGTCGCATCACGGAGGCAGCCATGGCCGGTTACGAACGACACAAGGACGACGTCCTGCGGCGCCTGCGCCGCATCGAGGGCCAGGTGCGCGGCCTGCAGCGCATGGTCGAGGAGGACACCTACTGCATCGACGTCCTCACCCAGATCTCGGCGACGACCGCCGCCCTGCAGGCGTCCGCGCTGCAACTGCTCGACGAGCACCTCGGCTGCTGCGTGACCGAGGCCATCGGCCGGGGCGAGAACGAGGCCCGGGAGAAGGTCGAGGAGGCCACGCGCGCCATCGCCCGGCTCGTACGGGCGTGAGGGACAGGCGTGAGGGCAGGGCGTGAACGGGCGTGGGGCGCGGGCGTGAAAGGCTCCCGCGCCCGCGTTCGTCGCGAGTCGTACGATGAGCCGCAGGCACCGCAGGCGGCGGTCGGAGGAGGGGGAAGCCGTGCGTCGGCTCGGCGAGCTGGAGAGCGAGATCATGGACCGGCTGTGGGAGTGGGGGCGGCCTGCCACCGTCCGCGCGGTCGTCGACGACATCAACCGCACCCGCCCGGTGGCCTACACCACGGTGATGACCGTCGCCGACATCCTCTACCGCAAGGGCTGGCTGCGGCGTGAGAAGTCGGGCCGGGCCTGGCTGTACGAACCGGTGCGCAGCCGCGAGGAGTACACGGCGGGGCTGATGCAGGACGCGCTGGGCAATACCCAGGACCGGCGGGCGGCACTGCTGCGGTTCGTCGAGCACATGTCGCGCGAGGACATCGAGGCGCTCGACGCGGCGCTGCGCTCCATCGGCCGCGGCGGCCGCCCGTGATGCTGCTCAACCATCACGTGCTGCAGCCTGTGGCCTTCGCGCTGCTGTCCGGCGTCGTCGCGCCCAAGGCGCTGGCCCGCGCCAAGTGGGCCGCGTACGCGCCCCGGTTGGCCGCGGCCGCCTGGCTCGTGCTGATGGTGGTGTTCTCCCTCGCGTGCGCCCTGGGCACGACGCAGCTGCTGCTGCCCGACGAGCTGGGACACCAACTGGGGCCGGTGCTCGCGGCGGTGTGGGACCACGCCTGGTGGCGGGCGGACGCGGACGGCACGCGGGTGCTGCTGGGGACGGGGGCCGGGCTCGCCGTCCTCGCCCTGCCCGGTGCCGCGTTCGCGCGCGAGCTGTTCGCGGCCCGCGCGCGGCGCGGCCGGCACGTGCGGGCCCTGCGTCTGGTGGGCCGCAGGGCACCGGGGTCGGCGGTGACGGTCCTCGACCACGACACCCCGGCGGTGTACTGCGTGCCGGGACGTCCGGCCCGTGTCGTGGTCTCCTCGGGCGCGTTGCGTGTGCTGAGCCCCGATCAGCTGGAGGCCGCGCTCGCGCACGAGCGCGCGCACCTGAGGGGACGTCACCATCTGCTGGTGGTCGGCGCGGACGCGTACCGGCGGGCCTTCGGGCGGCTGCCGCTGGCGCGTCTGGCCGGGGAGCGGCTGCCGCTGCTGGTGGAGATGGCGGCCGACGACCGTGCGCTGCGCGGCTGTTCGCGCGAGGCGCTGGCGACCGCGCTGTACGAGGTGGCGGCCGGGCACACGCCGGGCGGCGCGTTCGCGGCGGGCGGCCCGTCGGCGGTGGTGCGCATCCAGCGGATCCTGCGGCCGGCCGGGCCGAGGCGGCCCGCGCTGAGCGGACTGGGGTGGCTCGCGGTCGCGGGGGCGGTGGCGGTGCCGGTGGCCTTTGCCTGCTGCGGATTCCTGGGATGAGTTCTCCAACAGCCTTACGGCTACTGAATAACTAAGTAATTTAGTAGCCGGATCGGGCTCCTCCGGCCCGCCTTCCCGTACACATTCCCCACACAAAACGGCGGCCGTTCCCAGCATTTCCCACTCTTTTCGGCGGCCCCTTTTTCGGGGCCGCCGCAGCGGTCTATGGTGGTGCGCACCCGGGCGGAGACTCCCCCGGCCAGGCAGGAGATCCATGGGACCGATGGAGATACGGCCCGCGGTCGAGGCCGAGGCATCCACCGTGTCCCGGCTGCTCGCCGAGGCATTGCGCGAGAGCTATGTGCCGCTGCTCGGCGAGAGCGTCACGAACAGCCTGATCGGCCGTTATTGCTCGATTTCCCGTATCCGCACCGAAATTGGGGTCACGCGCGGCGATCCGGCGTGGCTGGGCTGGCTGGTGGCGGCCACCGGGAGGGGCGAGGTGGTGGGCGCGGCGGCGGGCGGCATCGTGATGGCCGGCTGCGGGGAGCTGTTCTCCGTGTGCACGGCGCCGGCGCACCGGCGCCGTGGTGTGGGCTCGGCGCTGCTGGAGCGGCTGACCGACCGGCACCGCGCGCACCGGGCCCGCGAGCAGTGGGTGAGCGTGCGGTCCGGGGCCGACCCCGCGCTGCCGTTCCTGACCCGGCACGGCTTCCGCCCCCCGGCGGCCGGGGCCATCGGCGACGGCGGCAACACGGCTGCCGAGCTGCGCTGTTCGCGGGCGATCTGACGGATCCGGGCGCCGCGTGGCGGGTCCACGCCATCGCGTGGACGCGCAGCCACGGACGGTGGTCCCTATCGGCGGTGGCGCGCGACGATGGGCCGGACAGCACGGTCCGGACGCCCGCACGCCGGTCCCTCGCCCGCGCCCCCTGGAGGAGCCATGCCCGCACTGCCGACCGCCGCCGCGCCGGGCCTGCTCGCGCCGGACACCGTACGGCTCGCCGGCCCGGCGGGGCCGCCGTGGCTGCCGGGGCTGGAGTCCGTGGCCCCGGAGGACCCCGAAGGCCCGTGGCTGCAGGCGGCGTTGCTCGGCCCGTACAGCGCGGACATCCTGGGGCATCTCGCGGTGGCGCGTTCCACGGGCGGGCCCGTGCTGGATCTGGGGGCGGGGGGCGGGCGGCTGTCCGTGCCCTTCGCCCGGCACGGTTTCGAGGTGGACGCCGTCGACCGGGACGCCCCTTCGCTGCTGCGGCTGGAGGCGTGGGCGGCCCGCTGCGGGGACGCGGTGCGCCGCTGCGTGACGGCCGTGCACACGGATCTGGCGGCGCTGCGGCTGCGCCGCCGCTACCGGTTCGTGCTGCTGGCGGGGGCGATGGTCAGCGCGGTGCCTCCGAGGGCCCGGGCCGAGCTGCTGGCCCTGCTCGCCCGGCATCTGCACCCGCAGGGCGCGCTCGCGCTGGACTACGCCGAGCACGCGCCGGAGCAGCTCGCCGAACGGCCCTGCCGCACCTGGAGGTTCGAGGTACCGCGGGTCGACGGGGTCCGGGAGACGGCGACGGCCCGGCAGGTCTTCGACCCCGTCGCACTCACCGAGCACATCGCGTACCGCTCGCAGTGCCTGTCGGCCGACGGTTCGCTCCGGCAGACGCTGCTGACGACGGACAAGTGGATCGTCGAGCCGGGAGCGCTGCGCGCGGACCTCGCGCGGGCGGGCCTGCGGGTCGTCTCGTCGGCCCGGCAGCGGCTGGACGCCTCCACGAGCGGAGTCCTGCTGGTGTGCCGCACGTGAACCGACGTGACACGGACCACACCTGACATGCCGTCGCCCCGGCCGTCGTCCGCTGTTCATACGGACGTTACAGTGACCGCCATCGCGCAACCACAGCGTGCGACAGGGGGGCAGGTCACGACGTGGCGAGGAGAGAAGCCTGCGGCACGCCCGACCAGGCGTTCGCCGTCTACCAGCGGCTGCGCGCCCACGGCACGGCGGACCTGGGCGCCGCGGCCCGCGAACTCGGCCTCGACGCCCGGGAGACCGGCGACGCGGCCGGGGAGCTGACCCGGCTGGGCCTGATCGCCCCGGCCCCCGCCGGGCCGGCCGACGGCGCCGGTGAGCACGGCGGGAGCGCGGAGCCCGTCACGGCCGTCGCCCCCGAAGTGGCGCTGCTGCGCGTCCTGCAGCGCGAGCAGCGGGCCCTGCACCGCAGGCTGCACGAGGCCGATCAGGCCTACACGGCGCTGGAGGCGCTCACCGAACGCTACTTGCGGTCCGGCAGTCCCGGCGAGGCGGCGGTGGAGGTGGAGATCCTCACCGACTACGGGCGCATCCACCAGGTACTGGAGGAACTGACCGAGGTCGTCCGCGAGGACATCTCCTCCATGCACCCCGGAGCCCTGCCCACCGGGGAGTTCCTCGCACAGGGCCTGGAGCGCGACCGGCGGCTGCTGGCGAGCGGGGCACGGGTACGGACGATCAACAACCAGCGGCTGGCCGCGATCCCGCCGCTGCGCGACTACTTCCACCATCAGACGGCTCTGGGGGTGGAGGTCCGGCTGGCGCCCGTGGTCCCGGTCAACATGATCCTGGGCGACCGGCGGTTCGCGCTGCTGCCGCTGGACCCGGAGGACCAGCGGGCCGGGGCGATCCTCGCCCGGGGTCCGGCGCTGGTGCGCTCGTACCTCACGATGTACGAGTACTGCTGGCACACGTCCTCGCCCTTCGACGGCGGCGCCGAGACCGAGCGCGGCGGTGACGGGCTGACCGAGCAGCAGCGGGCGGCGGTGCGCATGCTCGCGTCCGGGATGAAGGACGAGAAGATCGCCCGGAATCTGGGGGTCTCGCTGCGGACCGTGAGCCGACTGCTGTCCGAGGTGATGCAGGTCCTCGGGGCGTCCAGCCGCTTCGAGGCGGGGGTCAAGGCCACCCGCATGGGCTGGCTCGACTGAACCTCCGCCGCCCTCCCGCCCCCGGCCCGCCGGGGCGACGACGGGTAGGATTGCGACACATCTTTGGCTGGACCAAAGCAGCGGAGGGGCGGGAACCGTGGCGGGTGGTACGGCGCTGTCGGGGCGGGAGGCGGCGGTGCAGCAGCTGCGCGACGCCGGCCTGCGGGTGACGAGCCCGCGCCTGGAGGTGCTGCATGTCCTCACCGCGGGCGGCCACTTGGACGTGGAGGCCATCACGGCCGCCGCCCGGGAGCGGCTGGGGACGCTGACCAGTCAGGCCGTCTACGAGATGCTGCGGCACTTCCTGGAGGCGGGCCTGGCCCGCAGGTTCGACCGCCCCGGCCGCCCCGCCGTCTTCGAGGCGGCGGGCGAGCCGCACCAGCACGCGCTGTGCGAGGGCTGCGGCCGGGTCGCGGCGGTGGGCGCGCAGGCCCCGCCCGTCCCCCGCGAGGGAGTCGACGGCTGGCGGCTGGACGGGGCCGAGGTCGTCTTCCGGGGGCTGTGCCCGGACTGCCGCGAGCCGTAGCGGGAAGCCGGCCTTCAAGGCCAGACGATGCGGTCGTCGGCGCGGTCGGCGTACGGGGCGGCGGGACAGGGGCGAACCGACATGATTCCTCCGGGAGTTGTGAAGCGCGGGGCCCGGTCGCCGGGCCCCAGCGGGATGCTTCGATCATCTCCGGGGAACCGCGGGCCCACCAGCCTTCCGGCACGTCGTGGACCCGCCATGGCACGGACGCGTCACTTTTCGAAGAATGTCACCTTCGCTCCCGGGCACGTCAGAAGCCGAAGACCGGCCCCGAGGGCGGCGCGAGCCGGGTGCCCGGCGCGGGGGCGGCCAGGGCGGAGGCGTCGACCGGCCGGCCCTTCGGCAGGCGCAGGGAGGCGGCGAGCCGGTCGGCGCCCTCGGGCATGACGGGCCGCGCCCAGGCGGTCAGCGCCCCGGCGACCGCCAGCTGCGCCACGAGCGCGGCGCCGTCGTCCGCCCCGCCGTCCACCGTGTCGTGCACCGCGTCGTTGACGTGTCCGAAGTCGGCGGTGGCGCACAGGACTTCGTCGAGGAGGGCGACGGCCCGGCGCGGGTCGAAGGAGTCCGGCGCGTACGCCTCGCGCAGGTCCTCGGCGGCCCGCACGAGGCGCCGGTGGAGCACGTCCCAGCCCGTACCGCCGGGGGCCGCCTCGGGGACGAGGCCGGCGTGCCGTTCGCGGACGGCCGCGAGCAGCCGGGCCGTCCAGGCGTTCCAGGTCCCGTCCAGCACCCGGCGGGCTCCGACGAGGTCCTCGCGCCGGAAGCCGGTGCCGCGGGCGAGGGGGCGCGCCGCGAGGACGTACCGGCGCAGGGTGTCGGAGCCGAACTCGGTGAGCAGGTCCAGTGCCCAGACCTCGGGGCGCCGCCCGGGACCGCCGGGCGGGTGCGGGTGCTCGTCCTCGTCGTACCGGCGGAAGGTCTCGTTGACGAAGAAGTCCTGCGGCAGCTTCACGCCCCGGGCCAGGAGCAGGGCGGGCAGCAGCACGGCCTGGACGAAGGCGTGGCCGAAGCCGCCGAAGTGGGCGGTGCGCCGCGGCAGTACGTCCTCGTCCGGGCCGGCGAGGCCGCCGCCGTACAGGGTGATCGCGGCTTCCTCGAAGCGGGCGTCGATCCGGTGGTCGGCGAAGGCGTCGACCGGTACGGGCGTGCCCCACTCCCCCGGGTGGGAGACGGCGAGTTCGGGCAGGCCGTCGTCGAGCAGGGCGCGGCACAGGGCGGCGAGCCGGGGCGGGAGGGCTGCTGCGCGCCAGTGGTCGGCGAGTTCCTCGCGCAGCGGTTCCAGGGCCAGGTAGAGCCGCCGGCAGCGGCGTGGCGCGGCCGCGGCGCCGCACACCGCGCACGTGGGCGCGGTCAGGTCGGCGCCGTCGTTGGGGCGGGCGCAGGCGCGGCAGTGGCCGCCGCCGCACGCGGCGCCGCAGTGCGGGCACTCCCCGGTGACGTGGGCGCCGTGCAGCCACTGGCCGCAGGGTTCGCAGTACGGCAGGAGCCGGGCGCGCCCGGCGATGAGTCCCTCGGCGTACAGGGCGCGGAACGTCTCCTGCACCCAGGGCCGGTAGCCGGTGCCGGAGCGGGGTGCGACGACGTGGTCGAACTCCACGCCGCAGCGCTGCCAGTCGGCGGTGATCGCCTCGCGGTAGCCCTCGGCGACCTCGGCGGGTTTGCGGCCCTGGCGCAGGGCGCGCAGCGCGACCGAGCCGCTGTGGTCGGCGGTGCCGGTGGTCAGCAGGACGTCCTGGCCGTCGGCGCGCAGGAAGCGGCGCAGGACGTCGGCGGCGACGTAGGGGCCGGCGAGATGTCCGATGTGCAGTTCGCCGTGCGGGGCGGGCGGGGTCGCCGTGATCCAGAGCGGGGCACTCATGGGGGTTGGCCTCCTCGGCCCTCTGGTGGGGTCAGCGGGGTGCGGATCAGCGGGGTTCGAAGTGGAAGGAGCGGATGAAGCAGTCGCGGGGCTGCCGCACGGCGTAGACGATCGCCTCGAACAGGGCCTGGGTGGTGAGCTTCTCGTCCGGGACGCGGGAGGGTCCCTGCCACTCGGCGGTGCGGGGGCAGGAGGTGCGGAAGTCCGGCGGGTAGAGCGCGAAGACGCGGACGCCGGCGGGGCGCAGCCGGTGCGCGAGGATGTCGGCGAAGCCGGCCTGGGCGCTCTTGGCGGCGTAGAACGCCTCGTGCGCGGGGGCCGTGCCGGCCTGTTCGGCGTCGCGCACGCCGACGAGGTTGACGATGTCGGGGCGCGGGGAGCGGCGCAGCAGCGGCAGGAAGTGCTTGACGGCGAGGACGGTGCCGCCGGCGGTGGTGTCGATGGTGTCGACGATCTCGCTGTCGGTGGCGCCCTGGAGTTCCGGTCCGTCGAGCCAGCGGGCGCCGTTGTTGACCAACAGGTCGATGCGGTCGGTGAGTTCGCCGACGCCGTGGGCGAAGGCGCGGATCTCCTCGGGCCGGCCGAGGTCGCAGGCGAAGGGGTGGATGCGGTCGCGGGCGGACCCGTCGACGTGGGTGCGGGCCTTCCCGGCGGCCTCGGCGGTGCGGGCGGAGACGTACACCTCGGCGCCCAGGTGGGCGAAGCCGGTGGCGAGCGCCCGGCCGAATTCCCGGGACGCCCCGGCGACCACGATCCGCAGGTTCTCGAATGTCATCCCGGTCCTCATTCCCGAACACGGTTCGGTCAACGGTCGGTCGTCTGGCAGGGGTTGGAAGCGGGGTCGGTCCGTCGGCGGGCCGACGGTTTCCGTGCCGCTCGCGGTCGGCGGCGGCGGGCCCGTGACCAGCCTGACAGAGGCTCAGGGCCGTGCGGGGCGGTGGCGGACGTCCGGTTCACGCCGTGGCGTGGGTGCGCCAGGGAGCCCGTGGGTCCGGGGGTCGCGTGGCGGGTGGGCGCCATGTCGCGGGCGCGCCAGCGCCTCGCCTTGTCGGGCCGTGTACGGTCCAACAGGCTGGCTTTCATGAGCGACTTCAGGACCGGCGTGCCCGAGCGTGGCGCGCCCGAGAGCCTTCTGGTGGTGGCCGCCCACCCGGACGACATCGAGTTCTGCGTCAGCGGCACCGTCATGCAGTGGATCGACCGGGGGACCCGGGTGACGTACTGCGTGGTGACGGACGGCGACGCGGGCGGCTTCGACGAGGCGCTGCCGCGCCAGGCCATGGCGCATCTGCGGCGGGCGGAGCAGACGCATTCCGCGAAGTTCATCGGGGTGGAGCACGTGCGGTTCCTCGGTTATCCGGACGGTTTCGTCGAGCCGGACGCGGCGCTGCGGCGGGATCTGTGCCGGGTGATCCGCGAGGTGCGTCCGCAGCGCGCGATCATCCCGAGCCCGGAGATCAACTGGGACCGGATCGCGGACACGCATCCCGACCACCGGGCCGTCGGGGAGGCGGCGTTGCGGGCGATCTACCCGGAGGCGCGCAATCCGTTCGCGCATCCCTCGCTCCTGCGGCACGAGGGTCTGCGGCCGTGGACCGTGCCCGAGACCTGGCTGATGACCGGGCCCCGGCCCAATCAGTACGTGGATGTCACCGGGGTCTTCGAGCGCAAGGTGGAGGCGCTGCGCGTGCACACGTCGCAGACCGCCCATCTCGACGATCTGGCGGGGCTGTTGCGCCGGTGGCTCGCCGAGCACGCGACGGCGGCCGGGCTGCCGCCGGGCCGGCTGGCGGAGGCGTTCCAGGTGGTGTCCACGGAGTGAGCGCCCCGCGCGCTCAGCGGTACATGACCAGTTCGTCCTCGCGGGCCCCGCGCAGGGTGTAGCGGGTGCCGACCAGGGGGCGGCCGGAGTAGAGGCGGATCAACGCCGGGAGGTCGGCGGCGAGTTCGGCGGGCGGGCGGCCGGGGGTGTCGTTGCCGAGGACGAGCGGTGCGGTGCGGCCCGGGAGGTTCGCGTGCACGCGGGGGGTGTCCCGGTTGCGGCTCGCGAGGCCCAGCAGGGCGAGGGCCGCCTCCGTGTCGCCGCCGCCGTACGCGCCGGGCTCGCCCCAGGCGTCGCGTACGTCGCCGGCGTGCACCCACTCCCCCAGGGCCACGTCGTCCCAGGTGCCGTCCCCGGCGGCGAGGGCGGGTCCGGCGGCGGTGAGCCCGTACTCCAGTTCCTCCTGGACGCGGTGCAGCGGCCAGTCGGCGCGCTCGGCGACGTCGGCGGCGTTGGTGCCGGGCCCGAAGCCGTCCTCGGTGCGGCCCTCGACGATGCGGACGAGGGCGGCCGCGCAGTGCGCGAGGACGTCGCGGACGGTCCAGCCGGGGCAGGCGGTGCGCAGGGTGTAGCGCTCGGGCGGGGTGCGGCGCAGCAGCGGCAGCAGGGCGTCGCGCTCGGCGAGCAGCAGCCGTCCGGGCAGTTCCGGATCGCGCGGCGGTTCCGCGTCGCGCGGGGCCTGGCCCATGGGGACTCCTTGTCTCGGTCGTCGGACCGCGAGGGTGCCGCCGGTCCTGTCGGGGCCGGCGGCGCCCTCGCGGAGGGGGTCGTCCTGCTCAGGCGACCCGGGACCGCAGGAAGGCGCGGTCGATGGCGTCGAGGGTGCGGATGGCGTCGATCTCCAGGGTCTCCATCTCGATGGTCGCTCCGCTGACGCGCTCCAGGAGGAAGACGAACTCCACGAAGGACAGGGAGTCGATGAGCCGGTTCTCGATCAGGTCGAGGTCCGGGGCGATGTCCTGGCGCTCGGGGTGGCGCTTGAGGATCCAGTCCTTGATCTGCTGCAGGGCGTCGTTCACGGGAATTCTCCTCGGTCTGTTCACGCTCGCGTGGAAGCGGAGGCGGTGGGTGGGGTGGTGAGGGGTGCGATGGCCGGGGGTGCGGTGTGCGGGACGGGCGCGGCCACGGCGACCGCGTAGTCCACGTCGTGGCTGATGCTGACGGTGATCTCGGCGATGCCGGCCCGGCGGGCCAGTTCGGCGGCGGTGCCGCGCAGTTCGACGACGGGCCAGCCGCCGTCGGAGCGCCGGACGACGATGTCCCGCCAGGGCAGGACGCGGTCGCGCACCCGCAGCGTCTTGAACGCGGCCTCCTTGGCGGCGATCCGGCCGCACAGGCCGAGCGGTTCGAGGCCGACGTCGACGCGGCAGTCGGCGAGTTCCCCGTCGGTCAGCATCTTGTGGAAGATGGCTTCGCCGTGCTCGGCGAGGAGCCGGCGGACACGGGTGACGGACACGATGTCCATGCCGAGGTTCGCCCAGCCCAGACCGCCGCCGGCACCGGAGGGAGGGGAGCTCATCTCAGACCGCCGACCGGGCCCGGAGCACGGCCCGCCGGGCCGCCTCCCAGTCGCCGTGCCGCCGGGTCAGCGCCGACAGCCAGCGCTCCAGGCCGAAGGCGACGCAGCTGGTGGCCGCGGGCTCACCGGTGCCGTCGACGGTGATGCCGCAGCGGTCGCCGAAGAAGTTGCGGTGGGTGTTGACGGAGGCGATGGCCAGGTCCTCGTAGAGGAACTCGTGCTTGACGGGCACGAGCCGCTGGAGCACCGCTTTGGAACTTCCCTTGTCGTAGAAGGGGTCGCAGGCGGCCTCCCGGCGCAGCGGCAGGTCGAGGGCCTCGGCGAAGGCGGTGATCTTCTCGGTGAAGTCGGCGAGGTGGCGGTCGGCGTGCTCGCGGCTGCCGAGGGCGACGATCTCGCGCATGCGGAAGCCGAGTTGGCGGCGCAGTCCCTCGTAGCGCTCCTCTTTGCGGAAGCACCAGCCGACCACGGTCACCAGGGTCTCGGCGGCGACCGCGCGGCCCTGGTGGTCGAGGTAGACGCCGTAACAGGACGCGGAGGGCAGTCCCAGGGAGGCGGGCTGGAGGGCCTCGCCCGGGAAGCAGCCGGTGTCGCAGCACAGGGTCGTGGGGTCGGCGGCCCGGGACAGGTCGAGGTTGGCCGCGACGACGGCCTGGTGCGGGAAGTTGGTGTAGTAGTCGAGGCGCGCGAGGTCGGCCGCGGGCAGCAGCGGCGGCATGGTCATCGCGTGGGCCCCGGCCGCGGTGCCCCAGCCTTCGAAGGTGTCGTCGAGGAGCCGCAGCAGCGCGGTGCCCTCGGGGCCGAGCGCGGTCAGTCCGGAGCTCTCCCGGGGGGTCTCGGTGCGCGGGGCGGGCTGCGGCCTGGTCAGGGTGCCGGTGGGGGTCATGAGCCACCTCTCCAAGGTCGGTTCGGGTGCGGGCCGGCGGCCCGCGGTGAGGGGTCAGAGGGTGGGCAGGGTCTCGTCGGTGAAGATCCCCGTCTTGAGGAAGAAGGCGAGCGGTTTGCGGATGGCCTTGCGCTCCAGCGGGCGGCGGCGCTCGTCCTCCAGCAGCGAGGTGCGCAGCGCGAGCGGGTCGGCGATGCCGGCGTCGCGGTAGACGTAGGGGCTGTAGAGGGAGTTGACGCTGTAGACGACGTAGCGTTTGAGGTAGTCCTCGGCCGCGCGCCGTTCGGCGGCGTCGACGCGTTCGCGCACCCGGGTGTGCAGCAGGGAGACCAGTTCGCGGCCGAAGGCGATGTGGCGGGACTCGTCCTGGTGGTGCAGTCCGTTGACCTGCCGGATGGTGGCGCACAGGGAATCGTCCTGGGCCATGCGGGTGTTGTAGTGGTCGACGAGTTCCTCGAAGAAGAGGATGCGGGCGAAGACGAGGAAGTTCTCGGTCTCCGGTGCCCAGCCGGACTCGGCGCGCAGCCCCTGCGAGGGGTAGATCTTGCCTCCGTAGCGGCGGCAGAACTCGGCGAAGAACCACATGTGTTCGTTCTCCTCGCCGATGAAGTGGTGGAAGAAGTCGGAGGGGACCTCGAAGCCGGGGGTGTGGATGCGCTGGACGACCTCGATGAGCAGTTCCCGGATGCCGTGCACGTTGAGGCTGTAGAAGTTGACGCTCTCCCATTTCGACAGCCGGCGCAGGGTGTCCTCGCCGAGGGTGTCGAAGTGCTCGGTGCCGTACACGGTGAGCAGTTCGGGGCTCATCCACATGCGGTCGTCGTCGAGCCGGTCGGGCCAGTCGAAGGTCTGGTAGGGGTTGTAGTAGTCCTCGACGGACTTCTCGGTCAGGCGGGCGAGGATCTCCTGGAAGCGGTCGGTGACGGGCAGGGCCGCGGTGGTCATGGTGTCTCCTGGGTCTGCGTCGGTCCGGCGCGGCGGGCGCGCGGGGGGTTACGGCCTGGCCTCGTACACGGCGTTGACGGGGGTCTCGGCGGCCCGGCGCCAGCGGGTGAAGCCGGCGGCCTTCGCGAAGGCGCGGTAGGTGTCCTCTCCCGCGTGGTTGCCGAGGGCGTGGGGGCCCTGCTGGGCGGCGGCGACGGGCAGGCACATCACGGCCGACAGGCTCATGAACATCCGCGCGGCGGGGGTGCCGGCGGTGACGTCGGCGGCGGAGGCGTTGGTCTCGACCAGCATCCAGGTGCCGTCGTCGGCGAGCGCGGCCCGTACCCGGGCGGCCGCGCTGTGCGGATCGCCCATGTCGTGCAGGCAGTTGAAGAAGGTGACGAGGTCGTATCCCGTGCCGGGGAAGTCCTCGGCGCCGGCGACCTCGAAGCGGACGCGGCCGGCGAGGCCGGCTTCCGCGGCGCGGCGGCGGGCGATGGCGACGGCTTCCGCGGAGTAGTCGAAGCCGTGCACGACGGCCTCGGGGAAGGCCTCGGCGATCAGCAGGGTGGTGTGGCCGATGCCGCAGCCGACGTCGGCGACGGTCCCGCCGGCGCGCAGCCTGCCGGTGACGCCGTCGAGGGCGGGCAGCCACTCGGGCACGAGCCGGTGCTGGTAGGAGGGTTCGAAGAAGCTGCCCATGCCGGTGTCGAGGGCCGGGTCGTGCTCGGCCCAGCCGACGCCGCCGCCGGTGCGGTAGGCGTCGACGAGGGCGTCCTCGGTGGCGTAGAGGGCTTTGAGGGCGGTGAAGAATCCGGCGGTGTAGGCCGCGGACCCGGCGTCGGCGAGGACGGGTACGTGGGCGGCGGGCAGCGCGTACCGGTCGTCGCCGGGGAGGCGTTGGACGTAGTCGGCGCTGAGCTGGGCGTGCAGCCATTCCTCGGCGTAGCGCTCGGTGATGCCGGAGTGCCGGGCGAGGGCGGCGGGGGTGAGGGGGCCGTGCTCGGCCAGGGCCCGGTAGAGGCCGAGGCGTTCGCCGAGGGCGACGGTCAGGCCGCGTACGGCCGCTCCGGCGTCCCCGATCAGCCTCTGGTGGAAGGCTGTCGTCTCCTCGGCCGTGACCGCCGGGGCGGTGGTGGTGGTCATGCTGCCGGCTCCGGGTGGGCGGGGGTGTCGCAGGTGAAGAGGAACGAGCGGGGCACGCCGGGCACGTCGCGGGCGACGACGGGGTAGGGCCAGCGGCCGAAGTCGGCGCCCTCCTCGCCGGGTTGGCGTACTTCGCGCACGGCCCAGCCGCAGTCGGTGAGCAGCTGCTCGGGTTCCTCGGTGCCGAACAGCCAGGGGTTGCCGTCCTCGCGGAGCGCGGCGAGGAAGGGCCGGGAGAGCGGGTTGAGGAGGGCGGCGCGGCTGATGACGTCACCGGCGAGGACGGAGCCGGGGGCGCTGTGCGCGGCGAGGGTGCCCAGCAGGGTGCGTACGGCCTGTTCGGGCAGGAAGAACAGCAGGCCCTCGACGACCCACAGCACGGGTTCCTCCGCGTGCCAGCCGGCTTCCTTCAGCGGGCCGGTCCAGTCGCCGGTCAGGTCCACGGCGACGGTGCGCCGCTCGCGCCCGGCGGGCTCGGGTTCGCCGGCGAGCATCGCGGCCTTGGCGTCGAGGAGGGCGGGCCGGTCGAGTTCGTAGACGGTGACGCCGTCGGGCCAGGGCAGCCGGTGGAAGCGGGTGTCCATCCCGGCGGCCAGGAAGACCACTTGGCGGATGCCGCGTTCGGTGACGGTGCGCACGACGGCGTCGTCGAGGTACTTGGTGCGGATCGCGAGGAACGGCACGGTGCCGGCGCCCGCGTAGCGTTCCAGGAGGGCGAAGCCCGTCCCGGCGGCCACGGTGCGCGCGTAGGGGTCGTCGAAGATGCGGTCGTCGCGTTCGGATTCCAGGGCGCGCGCGGCGGCGGTCCACTGGGCGGTCCGGGAAACAGCTTCCATGAGAGGTCCCCCTTTTTTTGATAAGTGGTCAGGTGATACGTCGTCAGCCGCGTCCGCAGGCGACGGGGTCGTCCTGCTGCGGCGTGGCCGCCGTGGTCGTGGAGCGGCGCTCGAAGATGCTGTGCAGGACGGCGCTGAAGACCAGGGCGCCGTCGGCGTCGAGGAGCATGCACTTGGGCTGCACGATGCCGGTGGCCGGGTTCCCGAGCGAGGGCCGGGAGCCGAGGATCTCGACGCGGGCGGTGAGTGTGTCCCCCGGGCGTACGGGCCGGTGGAAGCGCATCTCGTCGACGCCCGGCGAGCCGGCGCAGGCGCTGTAGGCGAGCAGTCCGTCGACGTAGCGCCGCATGAACAGCGCGGCGGTGTGCCAGCCGCTGGCGATGAGTCCGCCGTACGGGGAGAGCGCGGCCCGTTCGGCGTCGGTGTGGAAGGGCTGGGGGTCGAAGCGGCGCCCGAACTCCAGCACGTCTTCCTCGGTGACCGTGACGGTGCCCAGCTCGTGGACGTCGCCCGGCCGGAAGTCCTCGAAGCAGTAGCGCATTCCGGGGCCCCTCCATCTGTCGGACCGGGCGGTTCGCCCGGCTCGTCTTTCCGGTGAAACCAAGCTACGAATGGCTCATTTCTTTTGTCAATCCAAATCTAATAAGGGGGCAGGTACCTCCGGACAGTCCGTCAACTTGCTTGCGCCACAGGGGAATCGAGCCATGCGGCGCACGCGGTCACAGCCCCTCCAGGGCCTGCTCGACATCCCGCCACAGGTCCTCGACGTGCTCCAGGCCCACCGACATCCGCACGGTCCCCGCGCCCACGCCGGCCACGCGCAGGGCCTGGGCGTCCAGTTCGCGGTGCGAGGTACTGGCCGGATGGGTCACCAGGGTCTCGACCCCGCCCAGGGACAGCGCGATCCGGGCGAGACGGACCCCTTCGACGAACTCCCGCCCGGCGGCCCGGCCGCCGGCCAGGTCGAAGGAGAGCATGCCGCCGCCCCCGGCGAGCAGCCGGCGGGCGACGGCGTACGAGGGGTGGCCCGGCAGCCACGGCCAGCGCACCGCCTCCACCTCGGGGCGCAGCGCGAGGCGGCGGGCCAGCACGGCGGCGTTCTCGCAGTGCTGGCGCATCCGCAGCGGCAGGGTCTGGATGCCGCGCAGCGTCAGCCAGGCGGCGAACGGGGCCGCGGTGGAACCGAGTTCGACCGCCCGCCGCCACACGCTCCCGTACAGCTCGCGGTCGGCGAAGACGGCGGCGCCGCCGATGACGTCGGAGTGGCCCGCCAGATACTTCGTCGTGGAGTGCAGCACGATGTCGGCGCCGTGCTCGATGGGCCGGCACAGCAGGGGTGAGGCGAGGGAGTTGTCCACGACGCACAGCACGCCGTGCCGGCGGGCGAGCCCGAACAGGGCGGGCAGGTCGGCGACTTCGCAGGTCGGGTTGGCGACCGTCTCCACCAGCAGCAGCCGGGTGCGCGGCCGCAGGACGGCCGCGAGCTCCGCCGCGCGGGCACCGGAGACGCGGTCGACCTCGATCCCGAACCGCTCGGCGAGATCGGCGAGAACGGAGTGCGTACCGCCGTACAGGCAGCGCTGGGCCACCACATGGTCGCCGGGCCGCAGCAGCGACAGCAGCACCGCGCTCACCGCCCCCATTCCGGAGGCCGTGGCCAGCGCGGCGGCCCCGCCCTCCAGTCCGGCGAGCGCGCGTTCCAGGGCGCGCACGGTCGGGTTGCCGCGCCGACTGTAGGAGGCGGCGCCGTCGGGCCCGGCCATGGCCTCGGCGAGGGCGTCGGCGGAGTCGAAGGAGAAGGCGGAGGACTGGTGGATGGGGGTGCTCAGGGGGTGGCTGCCGGTGGTGTCGGCGGGGGTGGCGGAGTGGACGGCGCGGGTCTGCGCGTGCAGTGCGGACGAAAGGCCGCTGGCTTCCGTGGAGTCGACAGACACGGTGGGCTCCCTTGCACTTCGGGGACTTCGGCGGGACGGGAATACGGCACGGGGATACGGCCGTGGGGCCGTCCGCTGCCTTCTCGGGCATCGCGGACGGCCCCACGGGGCGGAGTTCGGCGGTGGTGCGAGGGGGTCCTGGGGGCGGAGCCCCCGGACTCACGCGCTCACCCGCTCCCCCTGCGGCTGTGCCGCCGCCTCCGAGGGAGCCTCGCTCTGCGCGCCCTTCGGGCGCCCCCGCATGAACAGCAGCGTCAGGACCGCACCCGCCGCCGCCACGATCGCCGCCCCGACGAAGGCGGCACTGAACCCGTCGGTGAGCGCGGGCAGATCACCGAGCCGCCCCGCGCCGTGGGAGGTGGCCAGGGCCGTCAGCGCGGCGAGGCCCAGCGCCGAGCCCACCTGGTAGGTGGTGTTGACGATGCCGGAGGCCAGTCCCGCCTCCTCCTGCCTGGCGTTCGACATCGCGGCCATCATGGCCGGGATGTAGGCCAGCGACATGCCGAGCGCGGCGACCAGCGACGCGGGGAGCACGTCGACGAGGAAGGTGCCGGTGGGCTCGACGGCCGACAGCCACACCAGGCCGAGGGCGAGGACGAACAGCCCGGACGCGATCAGCGGCTTGGGGCCGAAGCGGGCCAGGAGCCGGGCGGTGATGGCCGTCATGAAGATCATGAGGAGGCCGGTCATGGGCAGCAGGGCGGCGCCGCTCGCGAACGCCTTGTAGCCGAGGACCTGCTGGAGGTAGAGGTTGAGGAAGTACCACATCGGGATCCACGCGGCACCCAGCAGCGCCATCGCCAGGTTCGAGGCGCCCAGACCGGGCGTGCGCCAGATGCCGAGCGGCATCAGCGGGGTCCGTACGGCCTTCTGGATCAGCAGGAAGACGACCAGCAGGACGATGCCGCCGACGAGTTCGAGGAGCGTCCCGGTGGAGCCCCAGCCGACCTCGGGCGCGCGGACCACGGCGAAGACGGTGAGCGCGAGACCCGCGGTGACGGCGATCGCGCCGAGGACGTCCACGCCGCCGCGGCGTCCCCGCACGGCCGGGAGGAGGCCGGTCGCCAGCAGGATGGCGACGCCGATCGGCACGTAGATGATGAAGACCCACGGCCAGCTCATCCACTCGGTGAACACGCCGCCGAGGAAGACGCCGGCGGTGCCGCCGGCGGGTGCGGCCGCTCCGTAGAAGGCCAGTGCCCGGCCGAGTTCCTTGGGGTTGTGCCCGAACAGCATCATCAGCAAGGTCATCGACGCGGGGGCGATGAGCGCGCCGCCCACGCCCTGCACGGCCCGGCCGACCACCTCGACGGCGGCGTTCTGCGCGGCCGCGGCGACCACGGATCCGGCGATCAGGACGCTCCAGCCGGTGACGAACACCTTGCGCGCGCCGAGCAGATCGGACAGCCGCCCGCCCAGGAGCAGCAGTCCGCCGAAGGTGATGACGTAGGCGTTGAACACCCACTGCAGATCACCCTGCGAGAAGCCGAGGTCCTGCTGCATCTTGGGCAGCGCGACCCCGATGATCGAGGTGTCCATGATGACCATGAACTGGGCCCCGGCGAGCACCGCGAGTGCCCACCAGCGCCGTGGATTGACGGTAGACATGAGCCCTGCCCTTCACTCCCTCGATACCCCCTGGGGGTATCAACTACGAAGGAAGTTAGCATACCCCCAGGGGGTATGAAAGGGCTTGGCCCGCGCACACCCCACTCCTGGACCGTATAGGGGAGGGGGGTATGTCACTTCGGGTTCGGCGGCAGTGCGTCAGCTCCGCCGGGCACAGCGGAAGCGGGGCCGCCCCACCGGCGACCCCGCTTCTGCGTCTACTTCTTCTGCGTCTGCTTCTGCGTCTGCTTCTGCGTCTGCTTCTGCGTCTGCTTCTGCGTCCGCGTGTGTCCGCGTGTGTCCGCGCTACAGAATCCTCTGGTCGGCGCCCGCCTCCAGCCGGGCGATCGCCGCGCGGCAGGCCGCCGTGAAGCGCCAGAACGTCTCGTTCGTGCTCTTCGGCCGCCCCTGCCGCGTGAACGTGCCGAACATGCTCTGCCGCAGCTCCGTGGTCAGCTCCAGCTGACCGCCCTTGCCCAGCATCGTGCGGTTGCAGATGTTGTCGGGGTGATCGCCGTTGAGGTCGGGGACCTTCGCGCCGTCGATCGTCTGGAAGCCGGCGGCCCGGAGTTCCTCGGTCATCAGGCGCTGGAAGCCGGCGTTGAGGCCGCCGACGACCACCGCCTCGGGGCGGGACGCCGGGGCGCCGGCCTGGGCCGCGGAACAGCCGTGCAGGCTCAGGACGTTGAGGCTGCCCGCGGCCATGGAGCGGGCGACGTGGTCGTCGCAGTGCTTCGACGTGACGTGGAGTCCGCGGTTGTCGGAGTTCCGCAGCCCCTCGAACATCCAGTAGTCGTGGAAGGGGCCGTCGGCCCGGACCGGCTCCGACGTGGCCGGGTGATAGCCGGCGATGCCGAGGCAGAGCTCCGACGTCCCGCCCTCGATCCCGCCGCCGTGCAGGGCCAGGACGGTCGTGCGGTTGTAGGGGTACCGCCCGTCGGGGCTCGCGTCGAGCATCTCGTGCCGCCTGTAGCGGCGGGCGTACTCGGTGCCCTCACCGTTCGGCAGCCGCGTGTACAGATCGGTGTTGGACGTGTAGAGGTCACCGGCGGCCGCGGCGTGCGCGGTTCCGCTGCCGAACCCCGTGAGCAGGGGAACCCCCGCTGCCGCCGCCGCGACAGCGGCGGTGAGGACCGTCCTGCGGCCGGCGTGGGGCTGGGGCTGGGACTGCGGCGACTGAAGCAGGGACATGCGATTCCAATACAGTCTCTTGACGGACTTTTGACTACGCAGTGTTTCCTTCCTGCACGCCGCTGGTCAAAAGCGACCGCACCGGCACCGGCCCGAGCCGGCGGAACTCGCCCCGGTAGAACACCAGGGGCCGGCCGGGGCGGTGGTCGAACTCCTCGACACGGCCGAGGAAGATCCGGTGGTCGCCCCCGTCGTGGGCCGCCCACGGGGTGCAGGCCAGGGTGGCGAGCGAACCGGCGAGCCGGGGGGCGCGGTCGGTGCCCGTGCGCACCCAGCGGGGAGGAGCACTGCCCGGGCGGCCCGCGAAGTGCCGGGCGAGGGCGTCCTGCCCCTCGCCGAGCACGTTGACCGTGAAGGGTCTGCCGTCCAGGTGCCGGGCCGCCCTGCTCTCGCGGTGCAGCGAGACCAGCACCAGGGCCGGGTCCAGGGACACGGCGGTGAAGGCGTTGACGGTGGCTCCGTGCGGCACGCCGTCGATGTCGCAGGTGACGACCGTGACGCCGGTGGCGAAGTGGCCGAGGCACGTGCGCAGTCGACGCCCGTCGCTGGTCATCCTTGCTCCTCCCCCGCCCGTCAGGCGGCCGACTGCCGCTGCCCGCCGGCGGCGGGCAGGTCGAACCAGATGTGGACCTGGCCGGTGCCGATGCCGTTCTCGTACGCGCCGAAGCGGCGGCCGGGCACCGTGCAGCGTGCCCCGCCCAGCGCGCCCGCGAGCATGAGGTAGTGGCCGAAACGAGCCTCGGGCGCGAAGGGCCGGTACTGCGGCATGGCGGCGATCACCCGGTCGTGGCGGCCCGCCTCCAGCCAGGCGATGCGCTCCTCGTCGGCGGCCCGTGCCTCGGGGGTGACGATGTGCCGCGGGTCGCCCGCCATGCGCTCCCGCAGCTCGGCCAGCGGCCAGAAGCGGTGGGAGAGCCCGCCGGAGGCGAGGAGAAGCACCCTGCGGCCGAGTCCGGCGACGGCCTGCGCGAGGGCCTCGCCGGCCGCGAGGTAGTCCTCGACGGTGGCGGTCTGGCAGATCGACACCGACACCCACGGCTTGTCCGGCCGGCCGAGGTACGTCCACAGGTTGAGCGTCGCGTAGTGGACCGGCAGATACGGGTCGTCGTTGGCGGTGAGCCACTGACCCCGCCGCTCCGCCGCTTCGGCGACGGCGTGGGCGAGTTGGGGATCGCCGGGCAGGTCGTAGGGGAGCCGGCTGATGGCGCCGGGCATCTCGTCCGAGGTGAACAGGCCCGACCGGCGCGGGTGTGCGGTGATCACCGTTTCGGTGGTGGTGGCCCAGTGGGAGTCGAGGACGACGACGGTGTCGTACTCCAGGGCGTCGACCACCTCCTCGCGCAGCTGCCGCAGGCCGGTGACGAGGGTGAAGTCACGGCCCCCGTTCTCCCGCAGACGGATCTGCTCGGGGAACATGATGACCGGCGCGTGCGAGAGCAGGCCCGCTCCGACGATCTCGCCCATGAGTGGTCTTCCTTTCCTGGTCCGGGGCTGTCAGGGGACGAGCAGGAGCTTGCCGCTGGTGCGGCGGGCGGCGAGGTCCTCGTGCGCGCGGGCCGCCTCCGCCAGCGGATAGCGGCCGGCGACCGTGAACTTCAGGGAGCCGTCGAGGAGTCCGGCGAACACCTCGCCCGCCCGCCACTCGAACTCCTCGGTGGTGGCCCGGAAGTGCTCCAGGTAGGGGCGGGTCAGGGTCAGCGAGCCGCCCCACAGCAGCCGCATCACGTCCACCGGCGGCACCGCGCCGCCGGCCCCGCCGAAGAGCACGAGGGTGCCGCGGGTGCGCAGGGAGTCCAGGCTCGCGTCGAAGGTGGCGGCGCCGACGCCGTCGTAGACCGCGTGCACGCCCTCCCCGTGGTTGCGCCGGCGCACCTCGGCGGCCAGGTCCTCGGTCTCGGTGTAGCGGATGACCTCGTCGGCCCCGTTGGCGCGGGCGATGCGCTCCTTCTCCTCGGTGGAGACCGTGCCGATGACGCGCACCCCGCGCTGCCGCAGCAACTGCGTGAGCAGCATGCCCACTCCGCCGGCGGCGGCGTGCACGAGCACGGTCTCGCCCTCGCGTGCCGGGTAGGAGTCGTGGGCCAGGAAGTGGGCGGTCATTCCGTGGACGAGGACCCCGCCGGCGGTGGCCAGGTCGATGCCGTCGGGGACGACGATGGCCTTGTCCTCGGGGACCAGGACGCGGGTGGCGTAGCTGCCCAGGACGGTGGTCCAGGCGACGCGGTCGCCTTCCTTGAAGCGGGTCACGCCGGGGCCGACGGCGAGGACGGTGCCGGAGCCCTCCTCGCCGGGCACGCACGGCACCGGCAGCGGATAGCGGCCCTCGCGGCGGTAGAGGTCGATGAAGTTGACGCCGGCGGCGGCGAGTTCGACGAGGATCTGGCCCTCGCCGGGCTGCTCGGGGTCGGGCTTGTCGACGTAGAGCTGGACCTCGGGGCCGCCGGTCTCGCGGATCTCGATGGCGTGCATCAGTGGGTTCCCTTTCCGGTGAGGTGCGGGGCGGGGGCGTCGTCGAGCGAGACGTGGTAGGCGCGCAGCCAGTCGTCGAGGCGGACGGTGGACTCCACGAGGATCCGCTCGAACTCCGACAGGCTGCCGGTGGTGGTCCGTCCGGTCAGCCGGCGCACGGCCCCGGCGTCGAGGTACGGGCTGAGGGGGGCGTCCTCGTCGCCGGCGGCGGAGGTCAGGCCGGTGATCAGGGCCCGGTCGTAGGCGGGGTCCTGGATCGAGGGGTAGGCGGCCTTCTTGCGGCGCAGTACGGACGGCGGCAGCAGGTCGCTCGCGGCCTCGCGCAGCAGTCCCTTCTCCTGGCCGCCCACGGTCTTCATCTCCCAGGGGACGTTGAAGACGTACTCGACGAGGCGGTGGTCGCAGAACGGCACCCGGCCCTCCAGGCCGTTGGCCATGCCCATGCGGTCCTTCTTGTCGAGGAGGATGGGCAGCCAGCGGGTGAGGGTGAGGTGGCCGAGCTCGCGGGTGCGCCGCTCCTCGGCGTTCTCCCCCGCCAGGCGCGGGACTTCGGCGAGCGCGGTGCGGTAGAGGTCGGCCTGGTACTCCTCGATGTCGATGCCGTCGACGAACCAGGGGTGGAACAGCCTGCGGGGGTCCAGTCCGCGGTGCGCGCCGAGCTTGAGCCAGGGGAAGGTCTCCGCGGCCCGCGCCGCGGGGTCGGAGAACCACAGGTAGCCGCCGAAGACCTCGTCGGCGCCCTCCCCCGACAGCGCCACGGTCGCGTGCTGCCGCACCGCGCCGAAGAGCAGATACAGGGAGACGTCCAGGTCCGCGAAGTTGAACGGCAGGTCCCAGGCGCCCAGGACGGTCCTGCGCACGGCGGGGTCGAGGAGCCGGGAGCGGTCCAGGAGGATCGGGTGGTGGTCGCTGCCGACGTGCCGGGCGACTTCGAGGGCGTAGGGGCCGTCCGGGGTGGGCCGGATGGGGTCCGCCCGGAAGTTCTCGGTGTGGCCGACGAAGTCCACGGAGAACGTGGACAGTTGCCCGCCCTCGGCGGCCCGGGTGCGGGCGGCGAGCGCGGTGACGGTGCTGGAGTCCAGTCCGCCGGAGAGCAGCGACACCAGCGGCACGTCGGCGACCATCTGGCGGGGGACGATGTCGTCGAGGAGCTCACGGACGGTGGCGATCGTGGTGGGCAGGTCGTCGGTGTGCGGACGGGCGTCGAGGGCCCAGTAGCGCTCCTCGCGGATGCCCTCGCGGCCCACGCGCAGCAGATGGCCCGGCTTGACCTCGCGCATGCCCGCGAAGGGGACGCGGCCGGGGGTGCGCAGGAACAGCAGCGCGTCGCACAGCTCCTCGGCCGAGGCGGCGGCCTTCGCGAGCGGGTTGGCGAGGATCGCCTTGGGCTCGGAGCCGAAGAGGACGCCGTCCTCGGTGGGGTGGTAGAACAGCGGCTTGATGCCCAGCCGGTCACGTACGAGCAGCAGTTCCTCGCGGGCGGTGTCCCAGAGGGCCAGGGAGTACATGCCGTTGAGGCGGTGGACGAAGTCGCTGCCCCACTGCAGATAGGCGCGCAGGGCGACCTCGGTGTCGCTGCGGGTGGTGAAGCGGTGCCCGAGGAGGACGAGTTCCTCGCGCAGCTCGCGGAAGTTGTAGATCTCGCCGCCGTAGGAGACGACCGCGCGGGGCTTGCCGGCGGGGCCCGTCTCGGGGGTGAGCATGGGCTGCTGCCCGTGTTCGAGGTCGATGACGGCGAGTCTGCGGTGGCCGAGCGCGATGTGGGTGTCGAGCCAGACGCCGCGGGCGTCGGGCCCGCGGTCGATCAGGGTGTCGGTCATGGCACCTACGGTGCGTGCCTCGGTGGTCAGGTCGTGGGTGAAGCCGACCCACCCGGTGATGCCGCACATGTCACTCACCGTCGCTTTCGGTCGTCCAGGGGCCCCGGCGCCAGCCGTCGAGGTCGTAGTCGTCGAGGCAGTCCTGTACCAGGGCCTCGTAGCGGGCGAGGCTGCCGCGCTGGGTCGCCCACCGCAGGGCGTCGAGGCGGACCTGCTCGCCGTTGCCGGAGTAGTTGCGTTCGTACAGTTCGTGCCGGCCGCCGAACTCGGTGCCGATCGCGTCCCACACGAGCTTGAGCAGCTTGATCCGGTCGTGGGCGGTCGCGTCGGAGCCCCGGTAGAAGCGGTCGATGAGCGGCCGCAGTTCGGGGTCGGCCAGGTCGCGGGCGCCGGCGGGGACGGCCAGCGGGGCGCCGCCGAGGGTGGTCTCGAAGAGTTCGTGGACGCGGTCCCACACCTGCGCGTTGTACATGCGCATCGCCGAGGCGTGTTCCAGGCGCGGGACGACGGTGCCGCCGCTGCCGGGTTCGGGGTCGTGGGCCATGGCCGTGGTCAGCGCCCACACCATGTCGCGCATGGTGATCAGTTCGCCGACGGCGGCCTGGACGCCCCGGAACGCGTCGGTGCCGTTGGCACGCGTGCCGCGGGCCAGCAGCCCGGCCATGAGCTCCAGTTTCACGCTCAGCCGGATCCCGGACTGGAAGTTGTACAGGTTCGGGAAGCCGGAGGTGGCGTAGAAGCCGGTGGCGCGCTGGATGTCGCGGTAGACGAGGATGTCCTCCCAGGGGATGAGGGCCTCGTCCATCAACAGCACGGCGTCGTTCTCGTCGAAGCGGCTGCTGAGCGGATAGTCGAAGGGGCTGCTCGCGCGCTGCGCGTAGGGGGTGCGGCAGACGAGGCGGACCCCGGGGTTGTCCATGCGGACGAAGAAGACCAGCGCGAAGGCCTCGGCCTTGCCGGGCGCGAGGGCGGCGGAGCCGACCGGGGCGACGAACCCGGCGTTGGTGATGGCCGAGCCGGTCGCGAGCATCTTCGCGCCGCTGACCACGACTCCGGCGTCGGTCTCGCGCACGGCGTGCACGAAGACGTCCTCCATGTCGTGGACGGCGCGCTTGCGGTCGACGGGCGGGTTGATGATGACGTGGTTGAGGTAGAGGGCCTTGCTCGCGAACTCCCGGTACCAGGCGGTGGCGTTGCCGGCGTAGGGGCCGTAGTAGTCGGCGTTGACCCCGAGGCCCGCCATGAAGGAGGCCTTGTACTCGGGGGTGCGGCCGAGGAAGCCGTAGCCCATGCGCGCCCAGGTGGCGATGGCCTCGCGGGCCTCGACGAGTTCGGCCGCCGAGCGGCTGGGCTTGAAGAACTTGTGGGTGCGGATGCCGGTCGCCGTATCGACGCCGGTGAGCGCGTCGGCGGTCGCCGGGTCGTGCAGGGCGTCGTAGAGGCGGGCGACGGACAGCGCGGAGTTGCGGAAGGCGGGGTGGCGGGTGACGTCCTTGACGCGCTCCCCGTCGAGATGGACGTGACGGCCGTCGCGCAGGCTCTCCAGATACTCCTCGCCCGTCATCGGCGCGGTGCGGGCAGCGGAGTTCAGGGGGTGCGCGGGGTTCGGGGTCCCGTTCATCGGACCAGCCCCGGGTTCTGCAGCGCGGGGGTGCCCAGGATCTGGACGCGGCGCAGATGGCGGGGGGCGCCCTTGGTGAAGGCGTTGCGGCCGTGCAGCAGCGTGTAGTTGTCGGTGAGGACCACGTCGCCGGTCTGCCAGGTGTGCGCGTACAGGTGCTCCGGCGCGTAGAGGGCCTCGCGCAGGCCGCGGTGGAATTCGGGGAGTTCGTCCTCGGGCAGGCCGGAGAACTTCAGGTCGGGGTGGTTGAGGAAGCCGGTGTCGTCGGTGGTGGTGGGCTCGTTGTAGCGGATGACCGGGGCGCCGTGGACGGGGTGGGCGTCGACGACGGGCGCGACGCAGGTGCTGTCGTAGAACTCCATGACCCGGTGGTAGGTGCCGGTCACCTTCCTCCAGCGCGCGACGGTCGCGGGGTCGGTGCGCTCCAGGACGGCGCCGGTGTGGGAGAAGGTGGTCTCGCCGCCGTTGCCCTCGCCGGGGGCGTGGACGCACTGGAAGACCTGGAACTCGGGGATGTGGTCGCGGTACATGCCGTCCCAGTGCATCGGCATGTAGCTGGAGTCGAAGATGTGGTCCTCGGGCTGTTCCTTCTCGACGAGGTCGAGGACGGTGCCGAAGGGCCACTGGGCGAGCTGTCCCCACCGCTCGCAGTACGCGGACATCTCCTGCGGGGTCGCGAAGCTGTCGAAGCCGCGCAGCAGCACGATCTGGTAGGCGCGCACCAGGGAGCGCAGCGACTGAACGGGCAGTGCGTCGAGGTGCGTTCCGGGTTCGTGGGCGCGTATCTCCACGCCGAACGGTTCGACGGCCGTGACGCCGAAGCGGCCGTCGGCGAGCAGGTCGTGGTCGGTGGGCATGGCTGCTTCTCCTTGGTGGTGAAGGGCTTTGGTGGTGAAGAGGGTTGGTACGGTGCGGGCCGTACAGGCGCGGGGCGCGTCCTCGTGTCAGGCGGCGCGGTCCCGCAGCCGGCCGCTGTCGGCCGTGTCGAGCACGTAGTGGCTGGGGCGTCCGTCGACGAACTCCAGCCGTCCGCCGGCCTCTTCGGCCTCGGCGCGCTTCATGAGGGTGTAGCGGTCGCCGGTGGCGACGGCGACGCTGTGCCAGGGGGTGAGCCAGACGTCGGGGGTGTCGGCGAGCAGGATGCCGATCTTCTCGCTGCTGCACGGCTGGGGGTGGATGGACAGCCGGATCGCGTCGGGGAAGAGTTCGCCGAGCAGGTCCCCCCACGCCTTGCTGCGCTGGATGACGCGGTAGGCCAGGGTGCGGCACTTGCGCTGCAGGGCGGAGCGGGTGCCGGTCCACCGCGGGCCGGAGAGGTCCTCCAGCATGAAGCGGGTGATGCCCCGGTACATGGCCAGGGGGGCGCCGCCGGCGCGGACTTCCTCGCGCAGTTCCTCCACGCTGCGGGCGTAGCCGGCGGAGAGCGTCTCGCGCATTTCCTCGTGGCCGGCGCCGTTGTAGACCTCGTCGAGGGTGAACTGCTCCAGGTGCGTCGCCCCGATGCGGGTGATCATCTCGTCGATGGCGCGGACGTAGCGGGTGACGTCCTCGTCGGTGACGCCGAGCAGGTCGTTGAAGACCCGGCCGTCGGAGCACAGCACGATGGTCGCGCCGGGGGCGTGGATCCCGCCGATGCGCTCGCACAGGGAGTTCAGGAAGCGCAGGGCGAGTTCCTCGGCCAGGTCGGGCAGCGGTCCGAGGACCTTGGCCGGGTTGGGCGACTTGGTGGGGAACGCGGGCAGGACGAATTCGATCCGCCGGTTCTGCGCGACGGCTTCGCGCACCGCGTCCAGGTGGTGGGCGGCGCACCGGGGGCAGACCTCGGCGGTGCAGCCGCCGTCGCGCATCCTGCGCTGGTGGGCCAGGACCTCCTTCAGGACGGCCTGGGCGACACGTTCGGTATCGAGTGCGGTGGGATCGGACACCGCGCCTCCCTTCGTGGACTGCTCCCACCGTCCCGTCCGGGCGCATGAGAAACGCACAAGGGCGGTCGCGGCCCCGCGCTCAGCCCCTGCGGGCGGGCGGCGCGGCGCCGGCGCGGTCCTCGTCGAGGGCGGTGATCTCGCGCTGGGCGCGCTCGGCCCAGAAGGGCATGTGCAGTCCGCGGAAGCCGCTGAGCGCCTCGGTGAGGTGACCGGCCGCCCTGCCGGGGGCGTCGAGACCGGCGTGGGCGCGGCCCAGCCAGTAGGAGGTGAGGGCGGCGCCGCGCAGGTCGCCGAGCTCGGCGAAGATCACGGCGGCCTCGGTGAGCGGGGCGAGGGCGCGGGGGGCCTGGTCGGCGCCGAGCTCGACGTACACCTGGCCGAGGTCCTGCAGGGCGTGGGCCTCGCCGGGGCGGTGCCGGACCAGGCGGTACTCGGCGAGGGCGCGGTGCAGGTGGCGGGCGGCCGGGCCGGAGCGGCCGTGCTCGGACTCGGCGACGGCCAGCAGTTCCAGGACATCGGCGAGGACGAGCGGGTGGCCGAGTCGTTCCGCCGCGGGGACGGCCGGTTCCAGGACGCGGACGGCCTCGCCGGGCCGGCCCAGGCACACCAGGGCGTGGCCGAGGCTGCGCAGGGCCAGGACGCGGCCCTCGCGGTCGCCGAGCCGGCCGAGCACCTCGGCGGCCGACTCGGCGTCCTCCAGGGCGAGCCGGGCCATGCCGCGGTCGGCGACGGCGAAGCCGCGGTGGACCCGCAGCCGGGCGGCGCGGCGTTCCTCGCCGAGCGCGTCGAGTTGCTCTATGGCGGTGGCGAAGCGCAGGACGGCGTCGTCGACGTGGCCGCGGGCGGCGGAGGCGCGGGCCAGGGAGCCCTGGGCGGCCGCGGTGGCGACGGCGTCGCCGGCGGTGGTGGCGCAGTCGAGGGCGGCCCGCGCCACCCGGTCCCATTCGTCCCACCAGTTGCGCAGGTGGCAGATGTCCTCCAGGACGGCGGCGAGGGCCGCGGTCTGCGGGGCGTAGCCGGCTTTGGCGGCGAACTCCAGGGCGGTGACCAGGCTGTGGCGTTCGTTCTCCAGCCAGCCGACGGGGTCGCCGGAGCCCACGCGCAGCAGTTGGGCGCCGGCGGTGCGGGCCCGGCGCAGCCAGCCGTCGACGTAGCGGCCCATGGCTTCGCGCCGCCACTCGGGTGGGTCCTCGTCCTGGGCGCGGCGGGCGGCGTAGGCGTGCAGCAGGTCGTGCATGCGGTAGCGGGGCTGTCCCTGGACGGCGATGCACACGACCTGGACGAGGTTGGCGTCGAGCAGGGCGGTGACGACGCTGTCGGTGTCGTCGGTGTCGAGGAGGGCGGACAGGACCCAGCCGGGGAACTCCGGTGAGGGGAGCATGCCGATCGCCCGGAAGGCCCGCGCGGCCTCGGGGGCGAGTCCGCAGTAGCCGGCGGCGATGCTCGCGTGGACGGCGGGTCCGTCCGGCCGGCCGTCGGTGAGGCCGGCCATGCGCTCCTCCTCGGCGTCGATCCGCGCGGCCAGGCGTGCGACGGGCCGGTGTTCGCGGGCGGCGAGTTCGGCGCCGGCCACGCGCAGGGCGAGCGGCAGTCCGGCGCAGCCGGCCAGGACGCGTTGGGTGGCCTCGGGTTCCATGGCGAGGCGCCCGCAGCCGACGATGCGCCGCAGCAGGGCGTGGGCCTCCTCGCCGTCGAAGGGGGCGACGTCCACGAGGTGCGCGCCGTCCAGGCCCTCGGGCCGGTCGCGGGTGGTGATCACGACGGCGCAGCCGGGGGTGGCGGGCAGCAGGGGGCGGATCTGTTCCTCGTCGCGGGCGTCGTCGAGGACGATCAGTACCCTGCGGTCGGCGAGGAGCGCGCGGAACATCGCGGACCGCTCGACGGTGGTCCCGGGGATCGAGGAGCCGGCGACGCCGAGGTCGCGCAGCAGGTCGGCGAGGACGGCGCCGGGGGCGCGCCGGGGGCCACGGGCGCCGTTGAGCCGCAGGAAGATCTGGCCGTCGGGGAAGGCGTGGCGCAGCAGGTGGGCGAGGCGGGTGGCGAGGGTGGTCTTGCCGATGCCGGGCAGTCCGGTGAGGACGACGACGGGCACGGGGGCCGGGGGCGCCTCGGGGCCGGGGGCGCCGGCGGGTTCGAGGAGGGCCGCCAGCCGGGAGGTGAGGATGTCGCGGCCGGTGAAGTCGGCGGTGTCGGAGGGGAGTTGGTCGATGGGCCGCCAGACGGCGACGGGGCGTACGGGCGGGGTGACGGGGGCGGGGGCGGCGCCCAGGGAGGGGTCGCGGTTGAGGACGGCCCGGTGCATGCGGCGCAGGGCGTCGCCGGGTTCGAGGCCGAGTTCGTCGCGGAGGGCGGCGCGGGCACGGGCGTAGGACTTCAGGGCGTCGCCGGGCCGGTGGCAGCGGTACTGGGCGAGCATGAGCTTGGCCCACAGGGACTCGCGCAGCGGGTGCTCGGCGACCTGGGTCTGCAACAGGCCGACGGTCTCGTGGTGTTCGCCCAGGGCGAGGCGGGCGTCGGCGTAGTCCTCCAGGACGGTCAGCCGCATCTCTTCGAGGCGGGCGGCCTCCAGTTGCAGGGTGTCGTGGTGGGCGACGCCCTCGAAGGCGCTGCCGCGCCACAGTGCGAGGGCCTCGCGCAAGTGGCGGGCGGCGGTGCGGTGTTCGCCCTCGGCGAGCGCGGTGCGGCCGCGGGCGGCGAGGTCCTCGAAGACGCGCAGGTCGAGTTCGTCGGGCCGCAGCCGCAGCCGGTAGCCGCGGTGGCCCAGGCCCAGCCGGGCCTCCCCGCTGCCGGGGCCGAGGGCGCGGCGCAGGGCGGCGACGTAGCTGCGGACGTTGGCCTGGGCGGAGGCGGGCGGGGTCTCGCCCCAGATCGCGTCGCACAGCCGGTCGCCGGAGACGGGCGCGTCGGCGTTGACGAGGAGTGCGGCCAGCAGGGTGCGCTGTTTGGCGCCGCCGAGGGCCAGTGCGCGGCCCTCGGCGTGTGCCTCGACGGGCCCGAGCACCTTGAAATCGACGCGCGGGAGCTCCACCACCGCGGGACCGCCCTTCTCTGCTGGTTTCGAACACGAGTGGGTTCGACAACCCTACGGGCCGTGCGGTGGGTGCCGGTCCCGCGCGCGGCGGACACGGTCCGGCCGGCCCACGTGCGCGACGTGGACGGGCCGGAGCGGGGCGCCCGGCGCTCCCTGGGTCAGAGGGAGGCGAGGGCCTGGTTGAAGATCGCCGACGGGCGCATCACGGCCGTGGCCTTGGCGGCGTCGGGCTGGTAGTAGCCGCCGATGTCGGCCGGCGAGCCCTGGACGGCGATCAGCTCGTCGACGATGGCCTGCTCCTGCTCGCCGAGGGTCTTGGCGAGCGGCGCGAAGGCCTGGGCGAGCCGGGCGTCGTCGGTCTGCCGGGCCAGCTCCTGGGCCCAGTACAGGGCCAGGTAGAAGTGGCTGCCGCGGTTGTCGATGCCACCGAGGCGGCGGCTGGGCGACTTGTTCTCGTTCAGGAAGGTGCCGGTGGCGCGGTCGAGGGTCTCGGAGAGGACCTGGGCGCCGTTGTTGCCGGTGGTCTTCGCGAAGTGCTCGAAGCTGGCGGCGAGGGCGAAGAACTCGCCCAGGCTGTCCCAGCGCAGGTAGTTCTCCTTCAGGAGCTGCTGGACGTGCTTGGGGGCGGAGCCGCCGGCCCCGGTCTCGAAGAGGCCGCCGCCGTTCATCAGCGGGACGACCGAGAGCATCTTGGCGCTCGTGCCGAGCTCCAGGATCGGGAAGAGGTCGGTGAGGTAGTCGCGCAGCACGTTGCCGGTGACGGAGATGGTGTCCTCGCCGCGGCGGATGCGCTCCAGGGAGAACTTGGTGGCCTCGACCGGCGACATGATCTCGATGCGCAGGCCCTCGGTGTCGTGCTGCGGCAGGTACGCCCTGACCTTCTCGATCAGCCGCGCGTCGTGGGCGCGGTTCTCGTCGAGCCAGAAGACGGCCGGGGCGCCGGTGGCGCGGGCGCGGGTGACGGCGAGCTTGACCCAGTCCTGGATGGGCAGGTCCTTGGCCTGGCACATGCGGAAGATGTCACCGGCGGCGACCTGCTGCTCCAGGACGGCCGTGCCGGCCGCGTCGACGACGCGCACGGTGCCGGGGACGGGGATCTCGAAGGTCTTGTCGTGGCTGCCGTACTCCTCGGCCTTCTGCGCCATGAGGCCGACGTTCGGCACGGAGCCCATGGTGGCGGGGTCGAAGGCGCCGTGGGCCCGGCAGTCGTCGATGACGGCCTGGTAGACGCCGGAGTAGCTGCTGTCGGGGAGGACGGCGAGGGTGTCGGCCTCCTTGCCGTCCGGGCCCCACATGTGGCCGGAGGTGCGGATCATGGCGGGCATGGAGGCGTCGACGATGACGTCGCTGGGGACGTGCAGGTTGGTGATGCCGCGGTCGGAGTCGACCATCGCCAGGGCCGGGCCCTCGGCGAGCTCGGCGTCGAAGGAGGCCTTGATCTCCGCGCCCTGGGGCAGCGCCTGGAGGCCGTTGAAGATGGCGCCGAGACCGTCGTTGGGGCTCAGTCCGGCGGCGGCGAGCGTCTCGCCGTGGGCGGCGAAGGTCTTCGGGAAGAAGGCGCGCACCACGTGCCCGAAGACGATGGGGTCGGAGACCTTCATCATCGTGGCCTTCAGGTGCACGGAGAACAGCACGCCCTCGGCCTTGGCGCGCTCGACCTGCTCGGCGAGGAAGGAGCGCAGCGCGGCGACGCGCATGACGGAGGCGTCGACGACCTCACCGGCGAGCACCGGCACCGACTCGCGCAGCACGGTGGTGCTGCCGTCCTCGGCGGCCAGCTCGATGCGCAGCGAGCCCTCCTGGGCGATGACCGCGGACTTCTCGGTGCCGCGGAAGTCGTCGGCGGACATGGTCGCCACGTTGGTCTTCGAGTCGGCCGTCCAGGCGCCCATGCGGTGCGGGTGGGCCTTGGCGTAGTTCTTCACGGACGCGGGGGCGCGGCGGTCGGAGTTGCCCTCGCGCAGCACGGGGTTGACGGCGCTGCCCTTGACCTTGTCGTAGCGGGCGCGGATCTCGCGCTCCTCGTCGGTCTTCGGGTCGTCCGGGTAGTCCGGCAGCGCGTAGCCCTGCTCGCGCAGCTCGGCGACGGCGGCCTTGAGCTGCGGGATGGACGCGGAGATGTTCGGCAGCTTGATGATGTTGGCGCCGGGCGTCCTCGCGAGCTCGCCGAGCTCGGCGAGCGCGTCGTCGACGCGCTGGTCCTCGCGCAGGTACTCGGGGAAGTGGGCGAGGATCCGGCCCGCCAGGGAGATGTCGCGGGTCTCCACGGGGACCCCGGCCGCCTTGGCGTAGGCCTGGACCACGGGCAGGAACGAGTAGGTTGCCAGGGCCGGGGCCTCGTCAGTGTGGGTGTAGATGATGGTCGAGTCAGTCACCGGGTGCTCCCGTCCACGTCTGCAACATTGCTTGACATCAAGATATCTCGTGGACGGGGCCCTCTCGACAGGGGTCCCGCCCGGGAGACCGGGGGACGGCCCGGCCGCGCCGCCCGGGCCCGGGTGCGCGTGCCGCCCGGGGGGCCTGCGGCGCGCGGTGAGATCCCGTTTGTCGAACCTTGGCGCCTCATTACCGGACGCGGATGGAAGCTTTATCAATGAACCGTGGGCCGTTGGCTGTTTTGCGCCAGCGCGCCCGGGCGGCCGGGCGCGGACGCCGTCCGCCCCTTTCCGCGAAGTGCACGCACTCGCGCTCTTTGCCGCACGATGCGAGGTTTGCGGCAATTGAAAATGGTGACGCCCCTTACGGAGGGCGACGAGCGCGCCACACGCCCGTCACACCCGGCGCCCCCGGCGCGCGAAACAACTGGTGACGGGCATCACGGAAGCGTTACGGCCATGTTGCGCCGCACGCCGCTCCATTACCCCCGGTAGTAGCGGGACACGAACGGCCGGGGCGCCAATGCGACATTTCCCGTTGGCCTATTCCCAGCTGGCTTGGCTTCCCTTCGAAACATACGTTCTTCAAACGTCCCGTCCGCCCCGGCCGGAGAGGAGGTGCGCGATGCGGGAATCTGTATACGAGGTTGATTCCCGCCCGAATCATGCGCGTTGGCGGAATCTCCGGCCGGGCGCGCGGCGCGGGCCGGATGCAGCACCTCGCGGGCCCGGACCGGGCCGTGCGGTACCGGCCGTCCGTACCGGGCGAGCGCGTCAGCAGTCGCACCGCCCGCCCCACGAGCCGCTTCACACACCGCCCCACCAGTGCGAACCCGCGCGGGCAGCGGTCACCCGCACCCCGCGCCGCCGCTCCGTGCCCGCCGCCCGGCCGTTCACGGACATCAGACCGGGGCGTCGGTATGTCCCGGTCCGCCCGGCCGCCGCACAGCAACGCACCTGTCCCGCCGACAACGCGCCCCACGTACGGCCTCAATTGCACCAGCAGTCCTCCTGAACCGAATCGGTCCGCAGTTCTCGCGCGCTCACTTCCGAAGGAGATCACGTGGTGGAACGACCCGGAGAACCCGTCCTCGGCTCCGCGAGGGATCCCGTCGCGGCCCCGGCCGGATCACCCGGCCCGACGTGTCCGCCGGATGAGGCCGAGCGGATCTTCGCCGAGGTCCTGGCGGAACTCGTGGGCACCGAGCGGATATCGGCGGACAGCCACTTCTTCGACGATCTCGGGGCCGACTCGATGGTGATGGCCCGATTCTGCGCGCGGATCAGGAAACGCGACGACGTGCCCTCGGTGTCGATGAAGGACATCTACCGGCACTCGACGGTCCGCACACTGGCGCAGGCCCTCACCGACAGCGCTCCCGCACCCGCCGCGCCCCCGCCGGTGACCGCCCCGGCGGAGCCCGTGACCCCGGGCAGCACCGCGCGCTACGTGCTGTGCGGAGCACTCCAACTGCTGTTCTTCCTGGCGTACTCCTGCCTGGCCACCTTGGTGATGGCACGCGGTTACGGGTACGTCTCGGACGGCTCCGGACTGCTCGGCCTGTACGGGCGGGCCGTCCTCTTCGGCGGGCTGTGCTTCGTGGGACTGTGCCTGTTCCCGGTCGGCGCCAAATGGATTCTCGTCGGCCGCTGGAAAACCACCGAGTTCCCCCTGTGGGGAGCGTCATATCTGCGCCTGTGGATCGTGCGGATACTGCTCCAGGCCAACCCCATGGTCCTCTTCGTGGGAAATCCGATCTACGTGCTCTACCTGCGGGCCCTGGGCGCCCGGATCGGCCGGCGGGTGACGATCCTCTCCCGCCATGTGCCGGTGTGCACCGACCTGTTGACGATCGGCGACGGCACCGTGATCCGCAAGGAGTCGTTCTTCCCGTGCTACCACGCGCAGGCCGGACGGATCCGGACCGGCCCGGTGACCCTCGGCCGCGAGGTGTTCGTCGGTGAGCGCACGGTCCTCGACATCGACACCGCCCTGGGCGACGGGGCGCAGCTCGGCCACACCTCCGCGCTGCACAGCGGCGGGCGCGTCCCGGCCGGCGAGCACTGGCACGGCTCCCCCGCGCAGCCCACCGGCCTGGACTATCTGCGGGTCGCCCCGGCGCACTGCGGCACCGCGCGCCGCTTCGCCTACGGCCTGGTGTCCCTGGCCCGCATGGTCCTGGTGAACGTGCCGCTGCTGCTCCTGCTCACCCATGTGATGCTCATCGACCTGCCGGACCTGGTGGGCCGCTCCGACGCGGGCGCGGAGGGCCTGACCTCGCCCGAGCTCTACACGGACGCCCTGTTCGTCTCGGCCTCGGTCTTCTGCGGCCTCGTCCTCGTGGGCGCGGTGGCCCTGTGCACGGTGCCGCGCCTGCTGCACCTGGTGATCGAGCCGGAGACGGTGTATCCGCTGTACGGCTTCCGCTACGCGATGCACCGCGCCGTCGCCCGCCTGACGAACGCCAAGTTCTACATCTGGCTCTGCGGCGACAGTTCCTACATCGTCCCCTACCTCAAGTGCCTGGGCTACCGGCTCGACAAGGTCGAGCAGACCGGGTCGAACTTCGGCATCGGCATCCAGCACGAGACGCCGTACCTGAGCGTCGTCGGCAGCGGCACGATGGTCGCCGACGGGCTGTCCCTGATGAACGCCGACTACTCGGACACCTCCTTCAAGGTGTCCCCCACGGCCATCGGGGCCCACAACTTCCTGGGGAACTACATCACTTACCCGCCGCAGGGCAGGACGGGCGAGAACTGCCTGCTCGCGACGAAGGTGATGGTGCCGCTCGACGGCGAGGTCCGCGAGGGGGTGGGGCTGCTGGGCTCGCCGCCCTTCGAGATCCCGCGCACCGTGGAGCGCGACACCCGCTTCGACCACCTGCGCACCGGCGACGCGCTGCGCCGCAGCCTGGCCGCGAAGAACCGCTACAACCTGCGCACGATGGCGGTCGTCCTGCTCGTGCGGTGGGTGCACTTCTACGTGCTCACACTGCTGGGCCTGGCGACGGCGGAGCGCTACGACACGACCGGGCTGGTGCTGGACGCCGCGTTCGTGGCGGTGAGCCTGGTGTTCACGGTGGTCTACTACGCGCTGGTGGAGCGGTGGTTCCGCCGCTTCCGGCGGCTTGAGCCGCAGGTGTGCTCCATCTACGACCGGTACTTCTGGCGGCACGAGCGGCTGTGGAAGGTGCCCGAGACGCACTTCCTGGTCTTCAACGGGACGCCGTTCAAGAGCTGGCTGTGGCGGCTGCTGGGCATGCGGGTCGGCAAGCGGCTCTTCGACGACGGCTGCCACCCCTCGGAACGCACGCTCACCACGCTCGGCGACGACTGCGTCCTGAACGCGGGCAGCAAGATCCAGTGCCACTCGCAGGAGGACGGCACCTTCAAGTCCGACTACAGCACGCTCGGTTCGGGCTGCACCCTCGGGGTCGGCGCCCTGGTGCACTACGGCGTGACGATGGGCGACGGCGCGGTGCTGGCCGCCGACTCCTTCCTGATGAAGGGCGAGGAGATCCCCGCGTACGCGCGGTGGGGCGGCAACCCGGCCACCGAGTGGGCCCGGCCGGCCCCGACGGCGGCGCCGGCCCCGCCGCGGGCGGCGGCCGTGCGTACGCCCCCGCGGCAGAGCGAGGCCGCCCCCGACGGCGTCCTCGGCTGACGGCATTTCACATCGGCGCGCGCGTCCGCCGGACGTACGGCCGCGACAACGGCAGCGGCACCCGGCGGACCCGCGGCAAGGGGAGGGAAGAGACTCGATGGACACGTCACCGCACGACGGACGGGACTTCTGGCGGGGGGTGCTCGCCGAAGGCGGGATCACCGCCGTCCCGCGCTGGACGACCCGGCCGGAGAAGGGCACGGCCGAGCACGAGGAGAGCGTCCCCGACGACCTCGGGGAGGCCGCGCGCCGGCTGGCCGACTCCCTGTCCGTACCGCTGAGTTCCGTCCTGCTGGCCGCGCACGCCAAGGTGCTCGCGGCACTGTCCGGCGAGACGGAGGTCGTGACCGGCTATCGGGCGGAGCACGACGGCCCGGCGCTGCCCTGCCGGCTGACGACCGCGCCCGGCACGTGGAGAGAGCTCGTCCAGCACACCGCGCGCGCCCAGGCGAAGGTGCTGGAGCACCGCGACGTCCCGCTGGAGGACATCGCCCGCGAACTGGGCCTGGAACGGCCGCCGTTCGAGACGGTCTTCCGCCTGGGCGAGAGCGACGGCGCGCTCGGCGAGGACACCGTGCTGGCGGTGGCCGTCCGCCGGCACGGCGAACGGCTCGCCCTGCGGCTGCGCCACCGCACCGACGCGATCGACACGGACTGCGCGGCCCGTGTCGCGGGCTACCACCTGGCCGCCCTGCGCCTGATGACCGCCGGACCGGACGCGGAGCACGCGCGGGCGAGCCTGCTGTCGGACGCCGAGCGCCGCTTCCAGCTCGACGGGCTCGCCGGGCCCGTACGCGAACTCCCGGACCGCCGCTTCCACGAGCTGTTCGAGGAACAGGTCCGGGCCCGTCCCGACGCCGTCGCCCTCGTGCACGGAGAGCGCCGGTGGACCTACCGGGAGCTGGACGCCCGCGCCAACCGGCTCGGTCGGGCGCTGCTGGCGCACGGCCTCCGCCGCGAGGGCGTCGTCGCGGTGGTCACCGAACGGAACCTCGACTGGGCGGCCTCCGTCCTCGCCGTCCTCAAGGCGGGCGGCGTCTACCTGCCCGTCGAACCGCACTTCCCGGCCGACCGCGTCGCGGCCATGCTCTCGCGCGCGGGCTGCGAGCTGGTGCTCACCGAGGACGGCAGCACCGCCGGCCTCGACCGGGCCCTCGCCTCCCTGCCCGGGGTCCGCAAGCTGCACGTCGCGGCGGCCTACGGGGAAGGGCACGCGGACGACGCCCTCGGCGTGGACGTGACGGCGGACCAGCTCGCGTACATCTACTTCACCTCCGGCTCCACCGGCGAGCCCAAGGGCGCGATGTGCGAGCACGCGGGCATGCTCAACCATCTCCACGCCAAGACCGGCGACTTGGGGATCGGCGCGGACAGCGTGGTCGCCCAGACCGCCCCGCAGTGCTTCGACATCTCCCTGTGGCAGCTGCTGGCGGCCCTCCTCGTCGGCGGCCGGACCCTGCTGGTCGAGCAGGAGGTGATCCTCGACGTGCCCCGGTTCACCGAGCGGATCGCCGAGGCCCGGGCCGGCGTGCTCCAGCTCGTCCCGTCCTATCTGGAGGCCGTGCTCGCGCACCTGGAACGGCACCCGCGCGAACTGCCGGACCTGGCCTGTGTGTCGGTGACGGGTGAGGCGCTGAAGAAGGAGCTCGCGCAGCGCTGGTTCGCCACCATGCCCGGGGTCCGCCTGGTCAACGCCTACGGTCTGACGGAGACCTCGGACGACACCAACCACGAGGTCATGGACCGCGCGCCGGAGGGCGACCGGGTGCCGCTGGGCCCCTGCGTGCCCAACACGCGCGTCTACGTCGTCGACGAACACCTCCAGCCGGTACCGCTGGGCGCCCCCGGCGCGATCGTCTTCTCCGGGGTCTGCGTCGGACGCGGCTACGTCAACGACCCCGAGCGCACCCGGCAGTCCTACCTGGAGGACCCGCACCGCCCGGGCGAACGCCTCTACCGGGGCGGCGACTTCGGCCGCTGGCTGCCGGAGGGCAAGCTGGAGTTCCTGGGCCGCCGCGACCACCAGGTCAAGGTGCGCGGCTTCCGCATCGAGACCGGGGACATCGAGAACGCCCTGCTGCGGGTGCCGGGCGTCGGGGACGGCGCGGTGGTGGTGGCCGAGCGGGACGGACAGGGCAAGCGCCTGGTGGCGTTCTACTCGGGCCCGCGCCCCCTGGAGGCCGGCCGGCTGCGCGACGCCCTGGGCGAGGCGCTGCCCGCGTACATGGTCCCCTCGGCCTTCCACTGGCAGGAGCGGCTCCCGCTGACCGCCAACAGCAAGATCGACCGCAAGCGGCTCACGGCCCTGGCCGCGCAGCTCGACGACGAGGAGCCGGCCGGGGCGTACGACGCGCCGCGCACGGCGACCGAGCGGCGGCTCGCGGCGGCCTGGGCGCAGGTCCTGGGCGTCCCGGAGGAACGCGTCGGCCGCCGCGACCACTTCTTCGACCGGGGCGGCAGCTCGCTGTCGGCGGTGAAGCTGGCGATCGCCCTGGACCGCGCGGTCTCGCTGAAGGACGTCACCCGGCACCCGGTCCTCGCCGACCTGGCCGACCTCGTCGACGGACGCGCGGAACGCGGCTCGGGGCTGCTGCAGTCGCTCTCGCAGGAGGACGGCGCCGCAGGGGTCCTGGTGTGCTTCCCGTACGCGGGCGGCAACGCGGTGAACTTCCAGCCGCTGGCGAAGGCGCTGCGCGGCAGCGGGGTCGCGGTCCTGGCCGTCGAGCTGCCCGGGCACGACCTGGGCGAGGGCAGCGCGTCGTTCGCCCCCCTGGACCGGGTGGTGGAGCAGGTCGCGGCCGAGCTCGTACGGCGCGGCCCGTCCCGGCTGCTGCTGTGGGGGCACTCCTCGGGCACCGCGTTCGCGCTCGCCGCCGCGCGGGCGCTGCGGGAGCGCGGGGTGCGCGTCGAGCGGGTCTTCCTCGCCGCGCAGCTGCCGGGCGACGCGGCCGGCCGGCGGGCGGCGGCGGCCCGGCTCGCCGGGCAGAGCGACGCCGAGCTCGCCAAGGAGCTGAGCGCGGAAGGCGCTTACGCGGGCATCGGCGAACTGGACGGGCCGCGCGCCGAGCACGCGGGCGCCGCCTACCGGCACGACTGCACCACCGCCCACCACTACCTCGCCGACGCCCTGGAACACCCGCCGGCGGTGGGGCTGTCGGCCCCGGTCACCGTGGTCGTCGCCGCCGACGACCCGAGCACCGCCGGGTACGCGCGCCGCTTCCGGGAGTGGCGCCGGCTGGCCGGGAGCGTCGAGCTGTGCGAACTGTCCGGCGGCGGCCACTGGTTCCTGCGGACCCGGCCCGAGGAGACGGCCCGCGTCGTCCTGGAGGCCGCCGGACTGGCCTCCCCCTCGTGAAGCCCCCGTCGGGCACCGTGCCGACCGCCATGTGGACCCCTACGTCAACCACCTTGGAAAGGACACCCGTTATGCCATCGCCCTCCCCGTCGTCCCTGCTCGACGTGGACGTACGGCCCGGGGCCCCTGCCCTGTTGCGGGCCGAGTCCACCGACCCGCGCGCCTGGGCGGCCGGACACCGCGAGGCGCTGCGTGCCGCCGTCGCCGAGCACGGCGCGGTCCTGGTACGCGGCCTGCGCCTGCGCGACGCCGACACGACCGCCGCCGTCGCCCGGGAGCTGACCTGCGACCTCATGACGGAGGAGAAGGAGTCCTTCGCACCCCGGCAGCGGCTCGCCGACGGCGTGTACTCCGCCACGAAATGGCCGCAGAACCAGCAGATGTGCATGCACCACGAGCTGAGCTACGCCCTGGAGTTCCCCGGCCTGATGCTCTTCGCGTGCGCCCGCGCCCCGCAAGAGGGCGGGGCGACGGCCGTGGCCGACGGGCCGACCGTACTGCGGGCGCTGCCCGAGAAGCTCGTCGACCGCTTCGAACGGGAGGGCTGGCTGCTCACCCGCACCTACAACGACGAGATCGGGGCATCCGTCGCAGAGGCGTTCGGCACGGACGACCGGGGCGCGGTGGAGGGCTACTGCCGCGCCAACGGCATCGAGTTCGCCTGGCAGTCCGACGGCGGGCTGCGCACCCGGCAGCGCCGCAGCGCCGTGGTGCGGCACCCGGTCACCGGCCGGCGCTGCTGGTTCAACCAGATCGCCTTCCTCAGCGAGTGGACGATCGCGCCCGAGGTCCGCGAGTACCTGGTGGACGTCTACGGCGCCGAGGGCCTGCCGTTCAACACCTTCTTCGGCAACGGCGATCCGCTGGACGAGGACATCGTGCAGCTGCTGAACGAGGTGTACGAGGAGCACACGCTGCGCGAACCGTGGCAGGACGGCGATCTGCTGCTCGTCGACAACATCCGTACCGCGCACAGCCGGGAGCCGTTCGAGGGGCCGCGCGAGGTCTTCGCCGCGCTGGCCGACACGGTGCGCCTGGCCGACTGCTCGCCGACTGTCGAGGTGATGACCCGATGACGACTTCCCCTACCGCCACTCCCGCGACGACTCCCGCCGCGACTCCCGGCGTGGCTCCGGAATCCGCACAGTCCGGACAGTCCGCGCCGGTGACCGTGCCGCCGTTCGCGGTGATCTCCGGCGCGCAGGTGCAGCGCGCGCTGCGGGGCCGCGAGGAGCGGATCGTGGAGCTGGTCGAGGCCACGTACCGGCTGCACGGCGCCGGGGACTCGGTCAACCCGCCCTCGTACTTCCTGCGTTTCCCCGACCGTCCGACGTCCAGGATCATCGCGCTGCCCGCGTCGGTCGGCGGGGGCGTACGGGTGGACGGACTGAAGTGGATCTCCAGTTTCCCGCAGAACGTGGCGGCGGGCGTCCCCAGGGCCTCGGCCGTGCTGATCCTCAACGACCATGACACCGGTTACCCGTTCGCCTGCCTGGAGAGTTCGATCATCAGCGCCACCAGGACGGCCGCCTCCGCGGCGCTCGCCGCGGACCGGCTGGGGCGCGGCCGCCCGCGGCCCACGCGGGTGGGCTTCTTCGGCACCGGCCTGATCGCCCGTTACATCCATACGTTCCTGGCCGGCACGGGCTTCGCGTTCGAGCACATCGGGGTGCACGACACGTCCCCCGAGAGCGCGGCCGGTTTCCGTACGTACCTGGAGCAGTCGGGGGCCGGCGGTGTCATCACCGTGCACGAGAGTCCCGAACAGCTGGTGCGCACCTGCGATCTGCTGGTCTTCGCGACCGTCGCCGGCACTCCGCACGTCCACGACGTGTCGTGGTTCGCGCACCATCCGCTGGTACTGCATGTCTCCCTGCGCGACCTCGCGCCGGAGATCCTGCTGGAGTCGGCCAACTTCGTCGACGACGTCGAGCACTGCCTGAAGGCGGAGACCTCGCCGCACCTCGCCGAACGGCTCACGGGCGGGCGGGACTTCCTGAGCGGCACGCTGGATGACGTGCTCTCCGGGCGGACGGCCGTGCCGGCCGACCGGACGGTGGTCTTCTCCCCGTTCGGGCTCGGCGTGCTGGATCTCGCCGTCGGCAAGTTCGTCCACGACGAGGTGGCGCGCGCGGGAGAGCTGCACGTCGTCGAGGACTTCTTCCACGAACTGCGCAGGTACGGGTGAACGGCCGGAACACCGTTGTCGATGAGGGGGGCACCGTGCGAGTCATCTCCGTTCCCACCGAGTTCAACGAGGAAGAGCTCTACGTCGATCTCAAGCCCGTTCTCGGGCACTCGGTCTTTCTCAAGTGCGAGGGGTTCAACTTCGCCGGTTCCATCAAGCTGAAGGCGGCGACCGCGATGGTCGAGGCCGCGGAGCGCAGCGGCGCGCTGACGCCGGAGTCGGTCCTGGTCGAGTCCTCGTCCGGGAACCTGGGCGTGGCGCTGAGCGTGATCGCGGCGAGCAAGGGCTACCGCTTCCTGTGCGTGACGGACGCGCGCTGCAACCTCTCGGCGCGGCGGCTGATGGAGGCGCTGGGCAGCGACGTGCACATCATCGCCGAGCCCTCGGAGCACAGAGGGTTCCTGGGCGCGCGCCTCGACTTCGTCCGGGCGCTGTGCGCCTCCGACGAGCGGTACGTGTGGCTCAACCAGTACACCAACCCGGCCAACTGGAAGGCGCACTACCGCACGACGGCTCCGGCGATAGACCGTCAGTTCCCGGGGCTGGACGTGCTGTTCGTCGGCGCGGGCACCACGGGGACGCTGATGGGCTGCGCCCGTTACTTCCGCGAGTCGCACCGGCCGGTGCGGGTCGTGGCCGTGGACACCGTCGGTTCGGTGACCTTCGGGGGGGCGCCCGGCCGCCGGATGATCCCCGGCCTGGGTACGAGCGTGCGGCCGGCGCTGCTGGACGAGTCGTATGTCGACGAGGTCGTCCTCGTCGAGGAGGCCGACACCATCCGCACGTGCCACCGGCTGGCCCGGCGCGGCTTCCTCTTCGGCGGTTCCACCGGCACGGTGGTCAGCGGCGCGATGGACTGGCTGGCCCGCCACGACGACCGCGACGTCACGGCGGTCGCGATCTCCCCGGACCTGGGCGAGCGTTATCTCGACACGCTCTACCAGACGAACTGGCTGCAGGACCTCTACGGCGAGGACGTCCTGGACGTCAAGGAGCTCACGGCGGACCTGCCGGGGGCGTGAGCGCGGGACCTTCACCGGGCGAGCCTGGCCGGGGCCCGGGGTGCGTACCCCCGGGCCCCGGCCCCGGTGCGCGCGGTCACCTCCCCGAGGGCGGTCCGGTCACCACGACGACTTGGTCACTCCGGGCAGCAGTCCCGCGTGTGCCTGTTCGCGGACGCGGATGCGGGAGAGGCCGAACTTGCGCAGGTGGCCGCGCGGCCGGCCGTCGACGCTGTCGCGGTTGCGCACGCGCGTCGCGCTGGCGTCGCGGGGCTGGCGGTCGAGCTCCCGCCGGGCGGCGTGGCGCTCCTCCTCGGTGCTCGACGGTCGGCGCAGGATCTCCTTGAGCTCGGCGCGCCGCCGCGCGTACCGGGTGACGAGCTCCTTGCGCCGCTCGTTCTTCGCGACCTTGCTCTTCTTCGCCATCTCCTCAGACCTTCCCGCCGCGCGCCCGGATCCGCGCCACGGCCGCCTCGACGCCGATGACGTCGACGGTCTTGACCGCCCTGGCGCTCAGGGTCAGCCGCACGTACCGGCGCTCACTGGGCAGCCAGTACCGCTTGCGCTGGACATTGGGGTCGAAACGGCGGGAGGTACGCCGGTGCGAGTGGGAGACGGCGTTGCCGAACCCCGGTTTCGCGCCGGTGAGTTGGCAGTGTGCGGACATGGTACGGACCACCTCTCCGGCCTCACGGGAGGCCGAGCACGGACAGTAAATGGAAATGATTTCCATTGCCGTGTAGTGTAGCGGGTATGGCACGCAACGAACTGCGCCCGGTGGTCAGGCTCCGCTCGACGGCGGGCACCGGCTACACCTACGTCACCCGCAAGAACCGGCGGAACGACCCGGACCGCCTGATCCTGCGCAAGTACGACCCGGTCGCCCGCCGGCACGTCGACTTCCGAGAGGAGCGCTGACCATGAAGCCCGGAATCCACCCCCCGTACCAGCCCGTCGTCTTCCGCGACAAGGCAGCCGGCTTCGCCTTCCTCACCCGCTCCACCCTCACCAGTGAGGCCACCGTGGAGTGGGAGGACGGCAACACCTATCCCGTCGTCGACGTCGAGATCTCCTCCGCGAGCCACCCCTTCTACACGGGGACGGCCCGCGTCCTGGACACCGCCGGCCGCGTGGAGCGGTTCGAGCGCCGCTACGGGCTGCGCGGGGCCAACTGATGCGCGCCGACAGCCGGTTGCCCGTCGTCCTGGTCGCGGGACTGCACGCCGACGCCCGCCGGGAGAGCGTCGAGCAGTTGCTGCGCTCCGTGCCCGGCAGCGTCGCCCTGCACCACGACCTGTCGACGGCCGGGCCCAGCAGCGTGCTCCGCACCCTGCGCTCCGCCTCCGGCGAGCTGTCCTCCGGCCGGGCCCCGATGGGGGGCGACTGCGGCTGCTGCGCGCTGCGGGAGGATCTCGTCCCGGAACTGACCCGGCTCGCCGAGGAGGGCACGGCCCGCCTGGCCGTCGTCGAGCTGTGGGACTCCGTCGAACCCCGGGCGGTCGCCGAGACGCTCGCGGACGGCGGCGGGGACGCGCTGCGCCTCACCCAGGTGATCACGGCCGTCGACCCCGCGCTCGTGCTGCCCTGCCTGAGCAGCGGCGACGATCTCGCCGAGACGGGTCTGGCGGTCGCACCCGGCGACCGGCGCACGGTCGCCGACACCTGGGCCCGGCAGCTGGAGTACGCCCCCGTCCTCGCGCTCGCCGACAGCGAGGACGCCGACGACGAGGACCGCGCGCTGCTCGCCCAGCTGCACCAGACGGCGCGCCATGTACCGCTCGGCTCCCCCGAGTTGACGCGTCTGGCTCTCGCCGGATTCGACGTGGAGGCGGCCGGCGCCGCCCAGCATCCGGCGTGCGCGCTGCTGCCGCAGGAGGCCGACGAGGCGGGGGTCGCCACCCTCGTCTGGCGACGCCACCGGCCGTTCCACCCCGAGCGGCTCTACGCGGCACTGGAGGACCTGACCTGCGCGGCGGCCCGCAGCCGGGGCCGGTTCTGGCTCGCCGACCGGCCCGACACCCTGCTGGCCTGGGACGCGGCGGGCGGCGCCCTGTGCGTGGAGAACGCGGGGCCCTGGCTGGCCTCGCTCCCGGAGGCCGCCTGGGAGCTGGTGCCCGGCGTCCGCCGGGCCGCCGCCGCGCTCGACTGGCACACCGAGCACGGCGACTGCTGCCAGCACCTGGTCTTCACCTCCCCCGGCCTCGACCGGGAGGGCCTGACGCGGCTGCTGGAGTCGTGCCTGCTGACCGACGCCGAGTACGCCGGGGGCCGCGCGGCGTGGCAGCGGCTGCCGGCCGCCTTCGACCGCCTCCTCGCCCCCGTCTCCTGAAACCCCCGTCTCCTGAACCCCCGACCCCCAACCCCCCTGGCTTACAAGGAGTTTCCCGTGTCCCGCCGCCACGACGCCCGCCGTCCCGCACGCCCCCGCCCCAATCCGCTCGACGCGGCGGGGATCACGTCCGTCGACTACAAGGACACCGACCTGCTGCGCAAGTTCCTCTCCGACCGGGGGAAACTGCGGGCCCGCCGCATCACCCGTGTCACGGTCCGTCAGCAGCGGCAGCTGGCCAAGGCGGTCAAGAACGCCCGGGAGATGGCACTGCTGCCGTATCCGGGCCGGTGACCGCGCAAGCCCGGCCCCGCGCACCGTCGTTCACGGCGCGGTGTGCGGGGCCAGCCGCGTGATGTCGACCGTGCCGGCGCCGGCCGCCGGCTGCGGTACGAACAGGCACAGGGCGAGCAGCGCCGCGTACGTCGCCACGAGGGCCGCCGCCCCGGTGCGGCCGGTGGCCCAGCGGGCCCGGAAGCGGACCGGGTCCTCGACGAGGAGCTTGGAGGCGACGGCGGCCGCGAGGGACGCGCCGACGATCACAGCGGTACGGCCCCACCCGCCGAAGCCGAGGCGCTCCTCGGAGAGGACGAGGTACAGCGGCCAGTGCCACAGGTACAGGCTGTAGGAGACGGAACCGAGCGAGCGCAGCGGGCGGCACCCCAGGGCGCGGCCGGCCGGCGTGCCGGGGGCGTGCGCGAGGAGCGCGATCAGGGCTGCGGCGGCCAGGGCGTGGGCGAAGAGTCCGCCCTGGAACAGCTGCGGGGAGTCCTGCCGGGCCAGGCACCAGTACCCGCCCAGCCCGAGGGCCAGTACGGCGCACAGCGCGCCCGACAGCCGCGCTCCCGCGCGGGAGACGAGGGCGCGCACGGGTGCGCTCGCGGCGAGGGCGCCGAGCAGGAGGGAGAAGGCGCGGGTGTCGGTGCCCTCGTAGACGCGGGTGCTGTCGGCCGGGTCCACGAGGGCGGCCATGAGGGCGAGCGAGAGCAGCGCCCCGGTACCGGCGACGACGGGGACGTACCGCGCTGTCCTGCGGCCGCGTACGAGCACGGCGAGCAGGAGCGGCCACAGCAGGTAGAACTGCTCCTCGACGGCGATGCTCCACAGGTGGCCGAAGACCCGGGTGTCGGCGGAGTTCCAGTAGCCGACCTGTTCGGCGACGAAGTGCCAGTTGGCCAGGCTCGCCACCGCCCAGGGCCCGTCGTCCAGCGCGAACCGCAGCAGGTGCGGCGGGCCGAGGGCGGCGGCGAGCGCGAGCGTGCCGGCGACCGTCACGGCGAGCGCGGGCAGCAGCCGGCGGCTGCGCCGCCCCCAGAAGGCGACGAGGTCGATGCGGCCGCCGTGCTCGGCCGCCTCCTTCAGCAGCAGTGAGGTGATGAGGAACCCGGACAGGACGAAGAAGAGGTCCACGCCGAGGAATCCGCCGGCGAAGTGACCGGCGTGGAAGAACAGCACCGCCGCCACGGCCAGGCCGCGCAGCCCGTCGAGCGGCGCGATGTGGCGTTTGCCGCCGGCGGGCACGGGTACGGGCGGACGGCGCCGGTGCCGTTCCCGGCGGCGCGGGGTGGGAAGTGCTGCTCGCACGGACACGTGGTGATCCTTTCTCGTCCTTTCCGTGGCGTCCGCCGTCAGGAGCAGCCGAGGTTCGCGTACACCTTGTCGCCGGTCCAGGAGCCCTTGGCCCACTGGTCGGGGGCGGCGGGGGTGAAGCCGTAGCGGGAGCCGAGTTCGCCGCCGAGCCAGTTGGCGAAGGCGGCGGAGCCCTGCTGGCAGGAGTGGATGCCGTCCTTGCTGCGCAGGGCCTTGGGGTCGGCGCTGTCGGTGCCCCACAGGGCGGACGCGTCGAGGAAGCGGACCGTGTCCGGGTTCTTCTCCGCGGCCTCCTTGGCGGCCTTCGACGCGGTGGCGATCTCGCTCTCGTGCTTCTTGTAGAAGTCGTCGATCCGGAACGGCGGCGCGGAGACGAGGACGAGTTCGGCTCCCGCGTCCGCGGCGGTCTTGGCGAGCTTCTCGTAGGCGGCGCGCTGTTCGTCGGCCGTCCCCCAGTCGTAGGTGGTGATCTGGTAGGCGATGACGTCCGGCCGGAACGAGCCGATGTCCCCGGGGAGTTGGTCCCAGGTGGACTTGCCGATCTCGCCGACGACCCCGCCGCCGCCCGCGGCGGCCATGGACTTGACCTCCACCCCGCCGGCCTTCAGGGCGGCGCCGATGGCGGGGGCCTCGGCCTCGGCGATGGAGTCGCCCATCCACAGGAGCTTCGAGAGCTTCTTGCCGCTCTTGCCGGCCGCGCCCCGGTCGGACGCGCTCGCGGAGGCGGAGTCCTTGCGGTCGGCATCGGCGGAGGACGAGCCGCAGCCGGTCACGGCGAGCAGGGCGACACCGGCGGCCAGGGCGACGGCGGCGGTCGTACGGGGGCGGCGGGCGGGGGAAATCGTGGTGTTGATGTGCATGCCGTCGAGGCAAGCACCCCCGCCGCGCCTGCGGCGGGGCTGTCATCGAGCGGTCACACAGCGGACCACGTCCCGTCGCGGACCGCACGACCGCCGGTCAAGGACCCCGGGCGGCCCCCGCGCGCGGTGGACCGTCATCGTTTCGTCATCGAACGCGCAAGGCCGTGTCATGCGCGTCCGGCATGCTGGGCCGCCCACCCCCACGACCGGCCGGAGACGTACCCGAAAACCATGGCAAGAGTTCTGCTGGTCGAGGACGACCACGCTGTCCAGAAGGGCGTGACGCTGGCGCTGCGGCGGCGCGGCCACGACGTCGAGGTGGCCGCGAGCGGGGAGACGGGGCTGCTGGCCCTGGAGCGGTTCCGCCCGGACCTGGTGCTGCTGGATCTGATGCTGCCCGGGATGAGCGGGCTGGAGGTGTGCCGCCGCATCCGGGAGTCCAAACAGTTGCCGGTGATCATCCTGTCCGCGCGCGGTGACGAGATCGACACGGTCGTGGGGCTGGAGGCGGGCGCCGACGACTACATCGTCAAACCGGCGAGCGGCGAGATCCTCGCCGCCCGGATGAAGGCCGTCCTGCGGCGCGCGGTCCCCCCGCAGGACACGGCGGACCCGCTGCCGCCGGGGGGCATCGAGCGGTACGGGGCGCTCACCGTGGACCGTACGGCCCTGCTGGTGGCCAAGCACGGTCGGGAACTCACCCTGGCCCCCTCGGAGTTGAAGCTGCTGCTGTTCCTCAGTTCCGCCCCGGGCCGGGTGCACTCCCGCCCGCAGCTGCTGGAACAGGTGTGGGAGCATCCCTTCTACGGCGACGTCCGGCTCGTGGACGCCTGCGTCAAACGCCTGCGCACCAGGATCGAGGACGAGCCCCGCAGCCCGGTGTACGTGCAGACCGTGCGCGGCTTCGGCTACCGCTTCGGGCCGGTCGCATGACCCTGCTCCGCCGGGTCCGGCGGCCGCGCGGTCTGCGGGTCCGGCTGGTCGTCGCGTTCCTGCTCGTCGCGGCGTTCAGCGCGCTGCTGACGGCGGCCCTGGTGTTCCGTCAGGCCCGGTCGGCCATCCTGGACCGTACGCAGAGCGTGGCCGTGCGCGACCTGCGGGCCCAACTCGACTCCCTGGCACCGGATCTGGCCTTCCCGCCGGGGGCGTCCGACCTGCGCAACCTCACACGCCAGCTGGACCTGGCCGGCCGCGCCCGCGGCTGGCGCACCGCCGCCGGCTACGCCGAGGGCCCCCTGGTCCCCGCGTCCGGCGACGCGGTCCCGGTCCCGCAGGCGCTGCGCGAGGAGGTGGCGGCCGGACGCCAGACCGTCACCCAGCGCACGGTCCGCGGCGGGCACACCTGGCTCACGATCGGTATGCCGGTCACCTACGCGCCCGGCGGCGGCAGCGTGGACCGGGGCGGCGAGGCGACGGGGCTGACCGTCTACGCCGTCTTCCCCCTGGACACCGAACAGGCCGACATCGACGCCCTGGTGGGCGCCGCCCGGGCGGGCGCGGTGCCCGCTCTCGCCCTGGCCCTGGTCCCGGCCCTGTACGCGGCCCGCCGCGTGCTGCTGCCGGTGCGCCGGCTGCGGCGCGGCGCCGAGCGGATCGCCTCCGGGGAGCTGGGCACCCGGCTCGACGTCACCGGGCAGGACGAACTCGCCGCGCTCACCCGCACGTTCAACACCATGGCCGCCGCCCTGGAGCAGGACGACGCCGAGTTGCGCCGGCTGGAGGCGGGCGCGCGCCGGTTCGCCGCCGACGTGGCGCACGAACTGCGCACCCCGCTGGCCGCGATGACCGCCGTGACCGAGGTCCTGGACGAGGACGCCGACTCCGGGGCACTGCCCGAGGACACCGCCGACGCGGTCCGCCTGATCAGTGACGAGACCCGCAAACTGGCGCGGATGGTGGAGGACTTGATGGAGGTCTCCCGGTTCGACGCGGGAGCCGCGCCCCTGCAACTGGACGTCGTGGACCTGTCGGACCTCGTGACCAGGACCCTGCGGCTGCGCGGCCGGTGCGACGACCCCCGGGTGTCCGTGCGGCTGCCGGAGCGGCTGCCCGTGCGCGTCGACGCGCGCCGCGTCGACGTGGTCCTGGGCAACCTCGTCGACAACGCCCTGCGCCACGGCCGGCCGCCGGTGACCGTCACCGCGCGCGCCGGGTCCGGGCAGGCGGTGGTCACGGTCACCGACAGCGGGCCGGGCATCCCCGCCGACGCCCTCCCGCACGTCTTCGACCGCTTCTACAAGGCCGACCGGGCCCGGGCCCGCTCCGAGGGCAGCGGGCTGGGCCTGGCCATCGCGCAGGAGAACGCGCGACTGCACGGGGGCGCGCTGTCCGCCGCCAACGGGCCCGGCGGAGGGGCCGTGTTCACGCTCGTCCTCCCCGTGGACGGGCCTGCCGAGGAGGAGACATGAGAGCGCGGCGCGCGGCGCTGCGGGCGGCGGCCGTGCTGCTCGCCGGTACGGTCGCCGCGGGCTGCGGCATCCCGGGCACCGGTCCCGTCCGTGCGGGCGCGCCGGCCTCCGGTGTCCCGCAGCCCGGCACCGAGGCGCGGCACGCGCGCCTGTACTTCGTCGGCCCGTACGGCATCCGCCCCGTCACCCGCACCGTCGACCGGGCCCTGACCCCGCAGCGGGCCCTGGATCTGCTGCTGGAGGGACCCACCGGGGCCGAGCGCGACCGGGGCCTGTTCAGCCAGGTGCCGGCCTGGACGGGCCGGCTCACCGCGACGACGGCGCCGGGCGCCGTGGACGTGTCCGTGCCGGTGAGCGTCGCCGACGGCGGCCTCGACGTCTCGGTGGTCTCCCAGATCGCCTGCACCGCCGCCCACGCCGAGGTCCCCGGCGGGCGGCCGGCGGAGGAGGTCGACGTGCGCATCCACGAGCACGGGGTCCCGCCGGGCTCCGGTGCGCCGTGGACCGTGCGCTGCGGCCCGGGTGACAACGCCGTGCCCGCCGGCGGCTCCGGCTGACAGCGCGGGTGGGGCACACGGGTGGGACGGTAAACGAGGGAAAAGGACATCCTGCGCGCCTGGTGTGACGGCCGATCACAAGTGAGGCTCCACATTCCGGTCAAGGTGCTCCACACTCGACACGTGACCGATCACCGGTCCGCTGCGACACCGTCCGTCCCGGAGAGCTCACGACGCGCTCCGGGACCAGCGCACCCGACGGTGTGCGACCACCCCACTCAAGGACGACCCGATGAGACCAGCCCTGCCCGCCGGGCTCCGCCGGGCCACGGCGGCGTTAGCCGCACTGGCCGCGGCCTTCCTGCTGCTCGCCCTGCCCGCCGCGCCCGCCGCCCGCGCCGACGGACCGGCTCCGCCGCGGCTGACGGACGGCTTCGGCCTGACCCAGGTCGGCGAACCCACCGGCACCGCCACGAACTTCGTGGTCACCGTGCGCACGGCGCAGGTCGCCGGGGAGCACCGGATCCGGATCCTGCTGCCCCGTGACTACGCGGCCGATCCGGCCAAGCGGTATCCGGTGTTCTACTTCCTGCACGGCGCGTCCGACGACCCCGGCAACCCGTACCTCGCCTATCCCGCACTCACCGCCTCCCAGTCGATGATCACGGTCGTCCCGGACGGCGGCCGCCGCGGCTGGTACGCCGACTGGCTCGACCAGAACACGGCCGCGGGCGCCCAGAACTGGGAGACCTTCCACATCGAGCAGGTACTCCCGTTCATCGACGCCAACCTGCGCACCGTCGCGGACCGCAAGGGCCGGGCCGTCGGCGGCATCTCGATGGGCGGCTTCGGCGCCTTCCACTACGCCGAGCGCCATCCGCAGCTGTTCGGCCAGGTCGCCTCGTTCTCCGGCGCCATCGACCTGTCGCGCAACGAGGCCGTGCTGCGGGCCGCCGTCGTCGCCACGCTCACCAACATCGGTGCCCCGCTGTGCGGTTCGGTCTCCGGCCCGCGCTGTGCCCTGAACTTCGGGCCCACGGTCTCCAGCGACGCGGTCTTCGGCTCGCCGTACCCGTTCTTCGACGCCGACCGGCACTGGAACGCGGCCGACCCCGCCGCGCACCTGGACGTCCTGAAGGACACCGGCATCGCGTTCTACGTCGGCAACGGCGGCGGCAGTCCGGCCGAGGCCGAGTTCTGGGTCGAGTCGGCGGCACAGCACGTCAAGGACCGCCTCGACGCCCTCAAGTACCCCTACCACTACGTCAATCACGGCAACGGCTCCGGCTGGGGCACGAGCTGCGACGGCGGCCACAACGGCGGCTGCTGGGCGCAGGACCTCGTGGACTACGTGCCGCGCCTGGAGAAGGCGTTCGCCGCCGCTGCCTGAGACGCGGACACCGCGTAACGACATCAGACAAGCACCGTACGAACCAAGGAAACGGACCTCGCCCCATGACCTCGATCCGCGCGCTCAGACACCTGCTCCCGCGCATAGTCACCGCCGTGCTGGCGGCCTGTTGCGCCGCCCTCGGCCTGATGGCCTCCCCCGCGGCGGCCGCGCCGGCCGCCGCCGACTGCTCCTCGCCGTTGCAGTGCCTGACCTTCAAGTCCGTCAGCAACGGCCGCCAACTGGACGTGCAGAACGGCTCGTCCGGCGACGGAGCCCTCATCGTCACGAACTCCGGCCCCGGCTACCACCAGAACTGGCGCCTGAACGTCGACCCGTCGGACGCGTCCGTCACGATCGTCAACAACGACACCGGCAAGTGCCTGGACACCGGCTGGCCGGCCATGCGCCAGCAGACCTGCCGCGGCCAGGCGAGCCAGAAGTGGTACCTGCAGCCGGTGGGCTCGGCCAAGGACACCTTCCTGATCCGCCACGAGACCGACAACGTGTGCCTGGACCTGATGGCCGGCGCCCAGTACGACGACGCGTGGGTGGGCCAGTCCGTCTGCCACGGCCGGGCGAACCAGCAGTGGACGACCACCCCGGCAGCGTGGAACCTGGCCGTGGACCACGCCGCCAAGCGCTGCCAGAAGGACACCTCCAGCTGCACGTGGCGGGTCAAGAGCGAGGCACCGGCGGCTCCGCTGCCGAAGGTCTGCGTCTCCTCGGTCTGGTACAACAACACCGGTGACACGATCCAGCAGACGTTCGCGGTGACCGAGACGACCGGCTGGTCGAGCCAGCTCACCAATACCTTGTCGGCGTCGGTCACGGGCGGCCCGCAGGAGGCGCTGCAGGCGACGATCCAGTCGCAGCTGTCCTTCACCAACATCTGGGAAGGCTCGAAGGCCGTCAACAACAGCGTCACGGTGCCCGTCCCCGCCAAGAACTACGGCTGGGTGACCCTCTCGGAGCTGGCCCGGAAGGTGACCGGCACCTGGACCTTCGACGCGCGCGGCTTCGCGTGGACCGCCGAGGACACCGTCACCGTCCCCGTCAAGGACGACCCGGCCGGCGGCGCGACCCTCTACGTCGCCAACACCAGCCCGTCCTTCTCCACCTGCGCCTGACGGCCCCCGCACAGCAGGACGCCCCCGCCGCCCGGATGTCACCGGGCGGCGGGGGCGTCCCGTCGTCGTGCCCCGGGGGTCAGGAACGCGCGTCCTTCGCCCCGGCCTTCTCCTACTGCTTGTCCTTGTTCTTGTCCTTGTCCTTGACGCGCACGGCTTCCTTGCGCACCTCGGCCTGGGTGGCCCGCTCCTTGACCAGCCACTCCGGGGACTCCTGCTTGAGTGCCTCGATCTGCTCCGTGGTGAGCGGCTCGGTGATCCCGCCGCGCGCGAGGCCCGAGATGGAGATGCCGAGCTTCGCCGCGACCACCGGGCGCGGGTGCGGGCCGTTGCGGCGCAGCTCCCGCAGCCACTCCGGCGGGTCGGCCTGCAGCGCGTTCAGCTCGTCGCGCGAGACGGCACCCTCCTGGAACTCTGCGGGGGTGGCCTCCAGGTACACACCCAGCTTCTTCGCCGCGGTGGCGGGCTTCATGGTCTGGGTGCTCTTGTGCGACGTCATGGGGTCAAGGATATCGAGCGTGTGCGCGAGCTCCGACCACGCCCGGTAATCTGGCCGGGTGACAGGCTCGGAAGTACCCCCTTTGTTCCGGCTCGCGTATGTACCGGGCGTGACCCCCGGCAAGTGGGTGCGGATCTGGCAGGAGCGGCTGCCCGGCATCCCCCTGGAGCTGATCCAGGTGACCGCCGCCGAGGCGCCCGGCATGCTGCGCCGGCGTGAGGCCGACGCCGGGTTCGTGCGGCTGCCGATCGACCGGACCGCGCTGAGCGCGATCCCCCTCTACACGGAGACGAGTGTCGTCGTGGTCCCCAAGGATCACGTGGTGGCGGCGGTCGAGGAGGTCTCGGCGGAGGACCTGGCCGACGAGGTCCTCTTCCATCCCCTCGACGACACCCTGGACTGGGAGCGGCCTCCGGGCCGGCCGGCGGTCGAGCGGCCCGCGACGACGGCGGACGCCGTCGAGCTGGTGGCCGCCGGTGTGGGACTGCTCGTGGTGCCGCAGTCGCTGGCCCGTCTGCACCACCGCAAGGACCTCACCTACCGGCCGGTCACGGATGTCCCGCAGTCCCGGATCGCCCTGTCGTGGGCCGAGGACGCGACGACCGACATGGTCGAGGACTTCATCGGCATCGTCCGCGGCCGTACGGCCAACAGCAGCCGGGGCCGCCGGGCCGCCGCCGAGGGGGCCGAGCCGAAGGCGAAGAAGGCCAAGGGGTCCGAGGCGGCCGGCACCCGGCGCGCGTCGGCGAACGCCAAGTCCGCGAAGTCCGCCAAGTCCACGGGCCGGAGTCCCCGCGCCCGTTCCGGCGGCCCGAAGGGCGCCAGGCAGGGCAAGCCGCGCCGGCGCTCGTAGCGCCGGTGACCGGCCCGGGCGGGGCGGACCCCGCCCGGGCCGGGGCCGGGCTCAGTCCTCGTCGATCTCCACGGCCTGGACCGGGCAGGCCGTCGGGACGTCGCGTACGCGCGCGTCGCCCGCCGCCTCCTGGTGTCCGGGGAGCAGCTCGACGAGCCCGTCGTCGTCCTGGGTGAAGACGCGGGGCGCGAGCAGGACGCACTGGCCGGCGCCGATGCACCGGTCACGGTCGATGGTGATGCGCATGGCGTGGTGGGTCTCCGTTCGCTGGGTGCGGTGGCTCACCAGGTGACCGGGAGCTCGATCGGTCCCTGGGCGTCGTGGCCGGCCTTGATGGGGACCTCGTCCAGGGGGACGGCGAGCTTCAGTCCCGGGATGCGGGTGAAGAGCGTGCCGAGGGCGATGTCGAGCTCGGCCCGGGCGAGGTTCTGTCCGAGGCACTGGTGGATGCCGTGCCCGAAGCCGACGTGGTGGCGGGCGGAGCGGCTGATGTCGAAGGTGTCGGGGTTCTCGTAGGCGCCGGCGTCCCGGTTCATCAGCGAGATGGACACCAGCACGGCGTCCCCGGCCCTGAGCGTCTCGCCGCCGACCTCGATGTCCTCCTTGGCCATGCGGACCATGAAGTCCGAGACGGAGGTGAAGCGCAGCAGCTCCTCGACCGTCTGGGAGATCATGCCGGGGTCGCGCCGCAGCGCCTGAAGCTGCTCGGGGTGCTGCATGAGCGTGAGCGCTCCGAGGGAGATGGCGTTGACGGTGGTCTCGTGGCCGGCCAGCAGCAGGACGAGCGCGAACATGACCAACTCGGCTTTTTCCAGGGCGCCTTCGGCGACCTGATTGGCGATCAGCTCGTCCAGCAGGCCGTCCCCGGGGTCGGCCTGCTTGCGCTCGACCAGGCCGTGGAGGTAGCCGTGCAGTTCGCCGAAGGCCGCGTCGGCCTCCGCCGAGGTCGCCGCGCCCACGAAGTTGCGGGAGCGCTCCTCGAAGAAGTCGTGGTCGCTGTAGGGGACGTCGAGCAGGGAGCAGATCGCCATCGAGGGCACGGGCAGGGCGAAGGAGGTCACCAGGTCGGCGGTGGGCCCCTTCTCCAGCATCGCGTCCAGCAGCCGGTCGACGTCGCGCTGGATCATGGGCCGCAGGGCGGCCATGCGCTTGACGCCGAAGCTCGGTATGAGCATGCGCCGTTGGCGTGCGTGCTCGGGGTCGTCGACGCCGATCAGCGGGAAGGAGAGTCCGCCGCGCCCCTCCGTGCGCGGGACGACGACGGGGAAGACGGGGTGGGCCCAGTCGGAGGACAGCCGCTGGTCGGCGAGCAGGGAGCGGCCCTCCGCGTGCCCCGTCACCAGCCAGGCCGTCCGGCCGTCGAAGAGACGCACCCGCGTCAGCGGCCCCTTCCCCCGCAGCTGCGCGTAGCTCTCCGGCGGCTGGTAGGGACAGGTCCTGTCCTTGGGGAAGTCGGGGGACGGTGACGTGGTGGGGCGGATGTCGGTCTCGGTCATGTCGCGCCTTTCGGACGGTCGGTGGGAGTGCGGCATCCCGCCGCCGGGGCGGGAGGGTGGTCAGTCCGTGAGCAGGGCCTCGCGCAGCGCGGCCAGGGCCCGGTCGTCCAGTCCCAGGCCCTGGCGCAGATAGGTGTCGAAGGTGCCGTAGCGCTTGCCGACCTCGTCGAAGGAGGCGTCGAGGTAGTCGAGGCGTGCGGTGAGCACGGGTTCCAGGACGGCTGCGTCGTGGGGCGGGAGCTGGTCGAGGATCGCCTTGTTCTGCGCCGCCCGGTAGGTGTTGCTGGCGAGGTAGTCGCGTGTGACGGTCTCGCGGTCGACGCCGAGGGCGGTCAGCAGGGCGGCGCTCGCCCAGCCGGTGCGGTCCTTGCCCGCGGTGCAGTGGTAGAGCAGTGCCTCGTCGGCCGGGTCGGCGGCGGCGCGCAGGAGGGAGCTGTAGACCGTGCGGGCCGAGTCCTTCGTGACGTAGTCCCGGTTGCCGGCGGTCATCAGCTCGATCGCCTGCTCGGGGCTGGTGGGCACCTCGGTGACGTCCCCGCCGGCCACGTCGGCGACGACGTAGCGGGCTCCTCGCGGGACGCGGTCGGGGGCCTTGGCCCGCTCCCCCGGGGCGCGCAGGTCGTAGTCGGCGCGGATGCCCAGGCGGTCCAGCTTGGCGAGGTCGGCGTCGGTGAGCTGTGCCAGTTCGCTGCTGCGGTACAGCACGCCCATGCGCACCCAGTGGCCGTCGGCCGTGCGGTAGCCGCCCGCGTCACGGAAGTTGGGGGCGCCTTCGAGGTGCAGGGAGCGGTCGGCGAGGGTCAGCGGGTCGCCCTGGTCGGGGACGAGGCGGAACCACTGGCGGTCGGCGGCCGGCAGTCCGCTGACGGTCACGCTCTCCCGGTCGCCGCCGTGTGCCACCGGCTGCCCGCCCGCGTACACGGTCACCGCGCGGACGCCGGGCGCCTGCCAGGAGACGGTGTACGTACCGTCGTTGTGGTCGGTGACGGTGGCCTCGGTGAACGGGATGGTGTGCGAGGCCGTCCCCTGCCGCGCGGCTGCCGCGGCGACCGGCTGCCGGGTCTCGGCGGCGAAGGACGCGGGGGCGGCCAGGGAGAGGGCCAGGGCAGCGGCAGCCAGGATCGGGGCAGCACGCTGCGCGTGAAGCGGAATCTGCATGATCAGATGCTATGTACAGTGATTGCTGGTCGCACTAGGTCAACTACTAGTGTTTCCACGGCGGTTGCGCCGAATCGGTTGTGCTGAATGCCCCCGGACAGCAGGGCGAGCAGCGCCCGCTGGGCGCGGGGCTGCTCGCCGGGGGCGCACCGTGGTGCGGGAGTCACCAGGTGACGGGAAGTTCGTGCACTCCGTAGAAGACCATGTCGCTGCGGAAGCGGAGCTCCTCCACGGGCTTGGCCGGACGCAGCGTCGGGAAGCGCCGCAACAGGGACGAGAAGACGATCTGGAGCTCGATACGGGCCAGTTGCTGGCCTATGCACTGGTGCGCGCCGAAGCCGAACGCCAGGTGCGGGGCGGGACGGCGGGTGATGTCGAAGCGCTCCGGCTCGTCCACGAAGGCGGGGTCGAAGTCGGCGGCCAGGATGTGGGCGACGACCTGTTCGCCCTTGCCGATCCTGACCCCGCCGATCTCCACGTCCTGGGTGGCGACGCGTTCGCCGCCGTACTGGCCGATGGTGAGGTAACGCAGCAGTTCCTCGACGGCGTTGCCGATCAGCGAGGGGTCCTCGCGCAGCAGGGCCAGCTGGTCGGGGCGGTCGAGGAGCAGGGCCGTACCGAGGCCGATCATGCACGCGGTGGTGTCGTGGGCGGCGATCAGCAGGGTGCCGGCGGCGTTCATCAGGAACATGTCGTCGATGACGCCGTCGGGGTCCTCGGTGGTGATCAGTGCCGAGATCAGGTCGTCGCCGGGGTCGGCGCGGCGTTCCTGGACCAGCTGGTAGAGCAGTCCGCCGAGCCGCATGCCGGCGGCCTCGGTGGCGGCGGCGTCCTGGTCGACGCGCATCATGGCCTCGGCGATCTCCTGGAATTCCGGGCGCCGTTCGACGGGCACGCCGAACAGGTCGGAGATCACCATGGAGGGCACCGGGTTGGCGAAGGTCTTCACCAGGTCGACGGGGCCGCCCTGGGCCTCGATGGCGTCGAGGTGTTCGTCGACGATGCGCTGGATGTTCGGCTTGAGCGCCTGCATGCGCCGTACGGTGAACTCCTTGGCGAGCATCCTGCGGTCGCCGGTGTGCTCGGGGGCGTCCTGCCACAGCAGGCTGCCGCGGCCGGGTTTCTCGGTGACGACGCCGTCCTGGGTGTGCAGCGCGTGGGGCACCCGGACGCTGAAGGAGGGGTCCCGCAGTACGGCGCGCACCTGCTCGTAGCCGGTGACGAGCCACGCCTCGTGGCCGCTGGTGAAGGTGGCCCGGGTCACCGGGGCGGCCTCGCGGACCGCGGCGATGCCGTCCGGCGGCAGGAACGGGCAGCTGCGGGTCCTGGGGACCGCGGGTGCGCCGGTGGTGGGCTCGGTCATGGCTCTCCTTGCTTGCTGGTCAGTGGGGGGCGGTGCGGGCGGCGGTCAGGCGAGGGCGGGGAGTCCGAGGGTCCTCTGGTCGCGATGGGCGGCGTTGACCAGGACGGACATGTTGCCGCAGGGGTGCACGTTGTCGTGCATCATCTGGTGCATGCTCCCGATGTCCTCGAAGCCCTCGCAGGCGGACATGCAGGGGTCGAGCAGCCCGGCGTTCATCAGGTTGACGACCTCGCGGCACTCGCGGGGGGTGGCGAAGTGCGAGCCCTGCAGGCGCTTGGAGCGCATCCACAGGTGCCGCAGGTCGACGTCGCCGTTGTAGCCGGAGGTGCCGCCGCAGATCACCACCATGCCGCCGTTGTCGCACAGGTACATCGAGGTCGGCAGGGTGTCCTGGCCGCTGTGTTCCAGGACGATCCTGGGGGATCTGCGTTCGCCGAGGATCTCCCAGATCTTCTTGCCGATGCCGCGCGCGCCGCGCAGGAAGTGCGCGGAGCCCTCGGCGTCGCCGACGTCGGGCAGCCGTCCCCAGTGGTCGAACTCGCGGCGGTTGATGGTGCCCTTGGCCCCCAGGCGGCGGCAGTACTCGGCGCGGTTCTCGTCGGAGACGACGGCGATGGGGATGCCTCCGACGAGCTTGACGAGCTGGATGGCCATCGAGCCGAGGCCGCCGGAGCCGCCCCAGATCAGCACGGGGTCGCCGGGTTTGACGGTGTTGCCGTGCCAGCCGAACAGCTGCCGGTAGGCGGTGGGCCCGGTGAGCATGAACGACGCGGCCTGCGCCCAGGACAGGTGTGCGGGCTTGGGGTGGCACTGGTACTCGTCGACCAGGCAGAACTGCGCGAACGAGCCGTAGTTGTTCTCGTATCCCCAGGCCTCCATGGTGGTGGAGACCACCGGGTCGGTGCCCAGCCGGATGTCCTCGGCGCTCTCGTCCCACTGGCCGCCGGTGAGCACCACGTGGTCGCCGACCTTGACGTTGTGGACGCCCTCGCCGACGGCCCACACCACGCCGGAGCCCTCCGAGCCGCCGATGTGGAAGTCCTCGGGCAGGCCCAGGCGTTGCCTGCGCGCGATGACGTCGACGGGGGTGCCCAGCGAGGACCAGACGTTGTTGTAGTTGATGCCGGCGGCCATCACATAGACCAGCACCTGTCCCCGGCCCGCCCGGGGGGTGTCGACGACCTCGGTGCGGAACGCCTGCTTGGGCGGCCCGAACCGGTCCTGCCGGATCACCGAGGCGTACATCCGGGCGGGGACCTCGCCGAGCGGCGGGGTCTCGCCGATCCCGTAGAGCGTCTTGGTCATGTCGTTCTCCCACATCTGCCGTGTCGTGCGCTGCTGTTGGCGGCCCTCGTGGGCCGGGCGGCCGGCTCGGTCACGCGGTGCCCCCGGCCGGGGCGGTGAGGGTGTCGAGCCAGGACCGCACCGCCGCCGCGGTGGTCCCGGCGTGGTCCTCCATCATCGAGTAGTGGTTTCCGGGCACTTCGAGGGTCGTCCCGACGTGCTCGGGGGGTGCGGCGCGTCCGTCGCCGTCGGGGGCGCCGGGCAGCATCGGCTCGCTCGCCCGGACCAGCAGGGTCGGCGCGGCGACGGCCGGCGCGTCCCACTCGTCGAACAGGCGCATGTAGCAGCCCATGGCGGTGAGTTGCTCGCCGCCGGACTTCATGAAGTCCAGGCGTTGTGCCTGGGCCTGCGCCATCGCGTTGAGCACGTGGTGGTCGAAGGGGACCTCGCGGCTGAAGCTGTCGACCATCACCACGGCGGCCGGCGTCACGCCCATGGCCTCCAGGTGCGCGGCGACCCCGTGGGCGATCCAGCCGCCGGAGGAGTAGCCGAGCAGGACGGGCGGTTTGCCGGCGGCGCACTCCAGGACGGTCCTGGCGTGCAGGCGCAGCACGGCGTCCACGTCAGAGGGGATCAACTCCCCCTTCTCGTAGCCGGGGTGGGTCAGCGCCCACATGTCGGTCCCGCCGCGGAAGGGTGCGGCGAACCGCGCGTACTGGTGCGCTCCGGCCGGTACGACGTACGGGGAGAAGCACATCAGCGCGAGTGGCTGGTCTCCTTGGGAGAACCGTACGGGGGCGGGCCGTTCGGCGAGTTCCTCGGGTGTGCGGAAGGCGGACCGGAAGCGGGCCGCCTGCATCAGCATGCCCATGGCCTCGGCGGCCGTCCCGTTCTCGCTGGCGTGCCGGTAGAGCTCGACGAGCAGGTCGCTGCCGCGTTCCTCCTGGGCGGCGCCGCGCGCGGAGCCGGAGAGCAGGGTCCGCAGGTGCTTGGCGAGCCGGGCGGGCGAGGGGTGGTCGAAGGCGAGCCCGGCGGGCAGTTTCAGGCCGGTCGCGGCCGACAGGCGCCGGCGCAGGTCGATCGCGGTGAGCGAGTCGAAGCCCAGCTCCAGGAACCGTGCGGTGGGCGGCACGTCCTCGGCGGAGGTGTGGCCGAGGACGACGGCGCTCTGGGAGCGGATGTGCTCCAGCAGCCGTGCTTCCTGCTCGGCCGGGTCGAGTCCGGCGAGTTCGGCCGCCAGGGCCGCCTCGCCGCCCGTCCCGTCCGCGGTTCCTTCGGCGGCTTCCGCCTCCAGCAGCCTTCGCACGTCGGGGAGTTCGGACAGCAGGGGGCTGGGCCGGCCCACGGTGAAGGCGGGCAGGAACCGCTCCCAGTCGATGGGGGCGACGGTCAGGGCCGCCTCGTCGTGCTCGACGGCCTCGCGCAGGGCGGAGACGGCCAGTTCGGGGGCCATGAAGCCCAGGCCGCGCCGGTGGCCGCGTTCCTGGACGGCGTCGTCGACCATGCCGCCGCCCGCCCAGCCGCCCCAGGCCACCGAGGTCGCGGTCAGTCCGCGGGCCCGGCGGCGCAGGGCCAGGGCGTCGAGGAAGGCGTTCGCGGCCGCGTAGGACGCCTGTCCGCCGCTGCCCCACACGCCGGCTCCGGAGGCGAAGAGGACGAACGCGTCCAGCTCCCGCTCGCCGAGGAGTTCGTCGAGGTGGCGGGCGCCGGTGACCTTGGAGGCCGCCGCTTCGGCGAACTCCTCGGGACCGGCCTCGGTCAGCAGGGACGAGCGTGCGGTGCCGGCGGCGTGCAGCACCGCGGTGAGCGGATACCGGGAGTCGATGCCGGCGAGCAGTTCCGCGACGGCCTCGCGGTCGGCGATGTCGCAGGCGGCGATGGTGACTTCGGCGCCGAGCACGGTCAGCTCCGCTTCCAGCTCCCGCGCGCCGGGGGCCTCGGGGCCGCGCCTGCTGGTCAGCACCAGGTGCTGGGCGCCCGCTCCGGCGAGCCACCGGGCGAGGTTGCGGCCGACGCCTCCGGTGCCGCCGGTGATCAGTACGGTGCCGTGCGGCTGCCACGGCCTGGCGGGCCGGTCCCCGGCGGGGCGGGCACGCACCATGCGGCGGCCGAACACGCCGTCCGCGCGCACGGCCAGCTGGTCCTCGGTGTCCTGGGCCAGTACACCGGCCAGTCGCCGCAGCGCGTGCTCGTCGAGGTCCTCGGGCAGGTCGACCAGGCCGCCCCAGCGCCGGGGCTGTTCCAGTGCGGCGACGATGCCCATGCCCCACAGCTGGGCCTGGGCGGGCTCGCGCAGCGGGTCGGCCGCCCCGGCGGAGACCGCTCCCCGGGTCGCGCACCACAGCGGTGCCTCCACCTCCAGGTCGCCCAGCGCCTGCAGCAGGGTCACGCTCGCGGCGAGGCCCGCGGACAGCGTCGGGTGGTGCGGGTGGAGGCCCGGGGCCAGGCCCAGGGTGGAGAGGACGCCGGCGGGCTGTTCTCCGGCGAGTTCCGCGGCCAGCCGTTCCGCGGCGTCCTCGCGGTCGCTGTCGACGGGGAGTTCGACGACGCGGACCTTGGCGCCGTGGGCGCCGAGCGCGCCGACGACACTGGCCGCCCACTCCTCGTCGGCCAGTCCGGCCGGGAGGACGGCGAGCCACAGGCCGTCGAGTCCGGGGGCCGCCGGCTCGTCGGTGAGCTGCCGGAAACAGACGCGGTAGCGCCAGCTGTCCACCGTGGACCGCTCGCGGTGCCGCTGCCGCCACGAGGAGAGCACCGGCAGCGCCGGGGCGAGGAGCGCGGTGTCGTCCGCCCCGAGCTCACCGGCGAGTCCGGGAAGGTCGGCGCGCTCGACGAGCTCCCAGAAGCGGGCCTCGACCGGGTCGGCGCCGGCGGGCGCGGGCTCGGCGTCCTCCAGCCAGTACCGCTGCCGCTGGAACGCGTACGTCGGCAGCTCCACGCGCCGCACCGGGTAGCCGGCGAAGGGCACCGTCCAGTCCACGGGCACCCCGCTGACGTGGAGTTCGGACACGGAGCGCAGGAAGCGGTCCATGCCGCCCTGGTCCCTGCGCAGCGATCCGGCGGTCACGGCCCCGGCCTCCGCCTCCTCGGCGATCTCCTGCACGGCGCCGGTGAGCAGCGGGTGCGGGCTGCACTCGACGAACACCCCGTGCCCGTGCTCCAGCAGCGTCCGTACGGTCTGCGCGAACTCCACGGTCCGGCGGGCGTTGTCGTACCAGTACGCGGCGTCCAGGGTGGTGGTGTCCACGAGGGCGCCGGTGACCGTGGAGAACAGGGGGATCCGCGCCGCGCGCGGCGCCACCGGGGCCAGCAGTTGGAGCAGTTCCGTGCGCAGGGTCTCGACCTGGGCGGAGTGTCCGGCGGCGGTGGCTCCGCGGACCTTGCGGACGCGCACGCCCTCGCCGTCGAGTTCCGCGAGGAGTTCCTCGACGGCGTCCGGGTCCCCGGTGACGGTCACGGCGGCGGGCCCGTTGACGGCGGCGACCGACAGCCGCTCCCCGTACGGCGCGAGCCGGGCGCGGACGCGGTCGGCGGGCAGCGCGACCGCCAGCATCGCGCCCTTGCCGTTGAGCCGGGTCAGGGTGCGGCTGCGCAGGGCCACGATCCTGGCCGCGTCGTCGAGGCTCAGCGCCCCGGCGACGTAGGCGGCGGCGACCTCGCCCTGCGAGTGTCCGACCACGGCGGCGGGCGTCACCCCGTACGAGCGCCACAGCGCGGCGAGGGACACCATGACCGTGAACAGGGCGGGCTGGGCGACCTCCACCGCGGCCACGTCCGGCGCCCCGGGCGCGGCGCGCAGCACGTCGAGCAGCGGCCAGTCCAGGTAGGGGGCGAAGGCCTGCGCGCACTCCTCCGCCTGTGCGGCGAACACCGGGGAGGCGTCCAGCAGTTCGCGGGCCATGCCCGTCCACTGCGAGCCGTGGCCGGGGAAGACGAAGGCGACCTTGCCGAAGGCTCCGGTGGTGCCCTGGACGACGGCTTCGGAGGGTTCGCCGTCGGCGAGGGAGGCGAGAGCGGCCCGCAGCTCGTGCCGGTCGCGGCCGACGACGACGGCGCGGTGCTCCAGTTGGGCCCGGGTGCTGATCAGGGCGCGGCCCACGTCGGGCAGTCCGAGCCCGGCGGTGCCGTCGAGGTGGCCGAGCAGCCGGCGTGCCTGCTCGCGCAGGGCTTTCGCGGACTTCGCGGACAGCGGCCAGGGGAAGACGTCCAGGGGCTCGGCGTCGCCGTCCACGGCCGGTGCGTCGTCCGCGGGTACGGGCTGCGGGGCCTGTTCGATGATGGTGTGCGCGTTGGTGCCGCTCATGCCGAACGAGGAGACGGCGGCGCGCCGCGGCCTGCCCCGGTCGGGCCAGGCGAGCTGCTCGGTCAGCAGGCGGACGTTGCCGGAGGCCCAGTCGACGTCCGGGGTGGGCTCGTCGACGTGCAGGGTCTGCGGCAGGACGCCGTGGCGGATGGCCATGACCATTTTGATGATGCCGCCGACGCCGGCGGCGGCCTGCGCGTGACCGATGTTGGACTTCAACGACCCGAGCCACAGGGGCTGTTCGCGGCCCTTGCCGTAGGTGGCCAGCAGGGCCTGTGCCTCGATGGGGTCGCCGAGCCGGGTGCCGGTGCCGTGGGCCTCCACGGCGTCGACGCCGTCCGCGTCGAGCCGGGCGTTGGCGAGTGCCTGCCGGATGACCTGCTGCTGGGCCTTGCCGCTGGGCGCGGTCAGCCCGTTGGAGGCGCCGTCCTGGTTGACGGCGCTGCCGCGCACCAGGGCCAGGACCTCGTGGCCGTTGCGGCGGGCGTCGGAGAGCCGCTCGACGAGGACCAGGCCCACGCCCTCGGAGAAGCCGGTGCCGTCGGCGTCGGCGGCGAAGGCCTTGCAGCGGCCGTCGGGGGCCAGGGCGCGCTGCCGGCTCGACATCGTGAACGCGGACGGGCTGGACATCACCATCACGCCGCCGGCCAGCGCCATCGAGCACTCGCCGTTGCGCAGGGCCTGAACGGCCAGGTGCAGGGCGGTCAGTGACGACGAGCAGGCCGTGTCGACGGTGACGGACGGGCCCTGGAGTCCGAAGGCGTAGGAGAGCCGGCCGGCGATGACGCTGGCGGAGTTGCCGCTGGAGAGGTAGCCCTCGACGCCGTCGGGGACCTTGAGCGGGCGGGCGGTGTAGTCCTGGTAGCCGGAGCCGATGAACACGCCGGTGCCGCTGGAGCGGACCGTGTCGGGGGCGATCCCGGCCCGTTCGAGGACTTCCCAGGTGGTCTCCAGCAGCAGCCGCTGCTGCGGGTCCATGGCGACGGCCTCGCGCGGGCTGATCCCGAAGACGGCGGGGTCGAACTCGGCGGCTTCGTGCAGGAATCCGCCCTGGGTGGTGTAGGTGGTGCCGGGGTGGTCGGGGTCCGGGTGGTAGAGCCCTTCGACGTCCCAGCCCCGGTTGCCGGGGAACCGGGAGACGGCGTCGCGTCCGGAGACGACCAGCTCCCACAGGTCCTCGGGGGAGCGCACGCCGCCGGGGTAGCGGCAGGCCATGCCGACGATGGCGACGGGTTCGTCCAGTACGCCGGCGGCCGCCGCCGGGGTGTCGGTCTCGGGGCTGTGTCCGCCGGTGAGTCCGGCCCTCAGGTGGGCGGCGAGGTCGGCGGCCGTGGGGTGGTCGAAGACGAGGGTGGTGGGCAGGGCCAGGCCGGTCTCCTCGGTGAGCCGGTTGCGCAGTTCCACCGCGGTCAGGGAGTCGAAGCCGAGGTCCCGGAAGGGCCGGTCGGCCTCGATCGCGCCGGCTCCGCGGTGTCCGAGCACTCCGGCCGCGTGGCCGCGGACGAGGTCCACCAGGAGGCGTTCCTGCTCGTCCTGCGCGAGCCCGGCCAGGCTCCGGGCGAGGGCCCCGGAGCCGTGGGGCTCCTCGGGGGTGTCCTCGGCGAGGGCCGCCCGCACCTCGGGGAGGTCGCCGAGCAGCGGGCTGGGTCGGCCGAGGGTGAACGGCACGATGAAGCGGGCCCAGTCGACGTCGGCGACGGTCAGCAGGCTCTCGTCGCGGTCGAGGGCACGCTGCAGCGCGCCGATGGCCGACTCGGGTGCCATCGCGCGCAGTCCACGGCGGCGCAGCCGCTCCTCGTCGTCGCCGTCCTCGACCATGCCGCCGTCGGCCCACGGGCCCCAGGCGATCGCGGTCGCGGTGAGGCCGCGGGCCCGGCGGTCGCGTGCCAGGCCGTCGAGGTAGGCGTTGCCGGCCGCGTAGGCGGCCTGGCCGCCGCTGCCCCACACGCCGGAGATGGAGGAGAACAGGACGAAGGCGTCCAGCTGCTGCTCGCCGAGGAGTTCGTCGAGGTGGGCCGCTCCGCCGGCCTTCGCGGCGAGCGCGGCGGCGAACGCGGTGGGAGTGGTGTCGGTGACCAGGCCGGCGTCGGCGACTCCGGCGGTGTGCACGACAGCGGTGAGGGTGTGCGCGGCGAGCAGGGCCGCCACGGCGTCGCGGTCGGCCACGTCGCACGCGGTGATCGTCACCTGCGCGCCCAGGTCCTCCAGTTCGGCGCGCAGTGCGGCGGCGCCGGGCGCGGCCTCGCCGCGGCGGCTGGTGAGGACGAGGTGCTCGGCGCCGTTACGGGCGAGCCAGCGGGCTACGTGGCCGCCCAGGGCGCCGGTGCCGCCGGTGACGAGGACGGTGCCCCGGGGCTGCCAGCGGCGGGCGGCCGGGCGGGCCGGGGCGTGCGCGAGCCGCCGGGCGAAGACGCCGGAGGCGCGGACGGCGAGCTGGTCCTCCGTCCACCGGCCCGCCCGTGCCCGGCCGAGGATGCCGGCGAGGCGGGCGGCGGCCTGCTCGTCGAGGGTCACGGGAAGGTCGATCGATCCGCCCCACAGCCGGGGCAGTTCGAGGGCGACGGTCCGGCCCAGGCCCCAGACCTGGGTGTGCCGCGGGTCGCGTACGGTGTCGGAGCCGTCCACGGCCACCGCGCCCGAGGTGAGGCACCACAGGGGGGCCTCGACGCCCGCGTCGGCCAGGGCCTGGACGAGCAGCAGTACGGGCAGTACGGGGCCGCCGGCGGCGGGCAGGAGGAGCACGCCGTCGACGGGTCCGAGCCCGCTCAACTCCTGGGCCAGTTCGGCGCGGTCGGGGTCCGGGCCGACGACCAGGGTCTTCAGTTCGGCTCCGCGCGCGGTGAGCGCGGCACGGACCGACGCGGTCTGGTCGTTCTCCTCCTCGGGTACGGCCAGCAGCCAGGTGCCCGGGCGGTGCGTGCCGTCGGGGTCGACGATCCGCTGCCAGGACTCGTGGTAGCGCCAACTGTCCACGGAGGACTGTTCCTTGCGCTGCCGCCGCCACGAGGAGAGTCTGGGCAGCACTTCGCTGAAGGAGTCGTCGGGGTGGATGTCCAGCGTCCCGGCGAGGGCCTGTACGTCCTCGCGTTCCACGGTCTCCCAGAACTCGGCCTCGACCGGGTCGTCCACGGCGGTGGCGGCGGGCTCCGCGGCCTCCACCCAGTACCGCTCGTGCTGGAAGGCGTAGGTGGGCAGTTCCACTGTCCGGGCGCCGGGGAAGAGGGCGGGCCAGTCGACCGGGACGCCGTGGGTGTGGAGTTGGGCGACGGCGGTGACGAGCGCGTGCGGCTCGGGGCGGTCGGCGCGCAGCGCGGGGACCGTGACCGCCTTGTCCAGGCAGCCTTGCGTCATGCCGCTGAGGACGCCGCCGGGGCCGATCTCCACGAAGGTGCTCACGCCCTGCTCGTGCAGGGTGTGGACGCCGTCGGCGAAGCGGACCGCCTCACGGACATGACGGACCCAGTACCCGGCGGTGTACGCCTCGACGAACCGGCCCGTAACGTTGGAGACGACGGGGATCTTCGGATCGTTGAAGCTCAGCCCGCTGACGACCGTACGGAACTCGTCGAGCATCGGGTCCATCAGCGGCGAGTGGAAGGCGTGACTGACCTTCAGCCGGGACGTCTTACGGCCCTGCTGGGTGAAGACCTCCGCGATCCCGAGGACCGCGTCCTCAGCGCCGGAAATCACCACCGACTGCGGGCCGTTGACCGCCGCGATGCTCACCCCGTCGGTGAGATGCGGCAGGATCTCGTCCTCGGCGGCCTGGACGGCGACCATCGCGCCACCGGCGGGCAGCGCCTGCATCAGCCGGGCACGGGCGGAGACCAGCTTCGCCGCGTCCTGGAGCGACAGCGCCCCCGCCACATGGGCGGCCGCGATCTCACCGACGGAGTGACCGGCCACGTAATCGGGGCGGATGCCCCAGGACTCCAGCAGCCGGAACAGCGCCACCTCGACGGCGAACAACGCCGGTTGCGCCATGCCGGTCCCGTGCAGCTCGTCCGAGTCGACATCGACGGCGGCATCGAGGTGCGCGCACACCTCGTCGTACGCGGCCGCGAACGCCGGATACGCCGCATACAACTCACGCCCCATACCGAGGCGTTGCGACCCCTGGCCGGAGAAGAGGAAGCCGACCTTTCCGCCGATGGGACGCCCCAGCACCACACCGGCTGCCGGAGTGCCCGCAGCCAAGTCGGCCAGGCTGCCCAGTAGTTCCTCGCGGTCCTCCCCCACCACCACGGCCCGGTGCCGCAGCACCGCCCGGGTCGTGGCCAGCGAGAACCCGACGTCCGCAGGCGAGGACTCACCGTCGGTGAACGACAGCAAGTTGGCCGCCTGTGCCCGCAGCGCCGCCTCGCTCTTGGCCGACAGCACCCACGCGTACGGGCCGGGGACAGGGGCCGCAGCGGGGGCTTCCTCGGCGATCGGGGGCTGTTCGACGATGATGTGCGCGTTGGTGCCGCTGACGCCGAAGGACGAGATACCTGCCCGGCGGGGGTGGTCCGAGTCCGGCCAGGGCCGGGCTTCGGTCAGTAGCCGTACCGCTCCGGCCGACCAGTCCACGTGCGGGGTCGGCTCGTCGACGTGCAAGGTCTGCGGCAGCACGCCATGACGCATCGCCATGACCATCTTGATGATGCCGCCGACACCGGCGGCGGCCTGCGTGTGGCCGATGTTGGACTTGAGCGAGCCCAGCCACAACGGCCGTTCCTCCGGCCGCTCCTGACCGTACGTCGCGAGCAGCGCCTGTGCCTCGATGGGGTCGCCGAGGGTGGTGCCCGTGCCGTGGGCCTCCACCACGTCGACCTGGGCGGGTGACAGGCCGGCCGAGGCGAGGGCCTGGCGGATGACCCGTTGCTGTGCCGGCCCGTTCGGCGCGGTCAGGCCGTTGGACGCGCCGTCCTGGTTGACGGCGGATCCCCGGACGACGGCCAGCACCTGGTGCCCGTTGCGGCGGGCGTCGGAGAGCCGCTCCACGAGCAGCATGCCGACGCCCTCGCCCCAGCCGGTGCCGTCGGCGGCGGCGGCGAACGGCTTGCAGCGGCCGTCCGCCGCCAGTCCGCGCTGGCGGCTGAACTCGACGAACGCGGTGGGCGTGGTCATCACCATGGCGCCGCCGGCGAGTGCCATGGAGCACTCGCCGCTGCGCAGCGCCTGGATCGCCCAGTGCAGTGCGACCAGTGAGGACGAGCAGGCCGTGTCCACGGTGACGGCAGGGCCTTCGAGTCCGAAGGTGTAGGCGATGCGGCCGGACATCACGCTGGCCGAGTTGCCGGTGCCGAGGTGGCCGTCGGACTCGCCGCCCATGCCGAACAGGAGGTTGATGTAGTCCTGGTAGCCGGAGCCGACGAAGACCCCGGTACGGCTGCCCCGTACCGACTCCGCGTCCAGACCCGCCCGCTCGAAGGTCTCCCACGTCGTCTCCAGCAGCAGCCGCTGCTGTGGATCCATCGCCACCGCCTCACGCGGCGAGATCCCGAAGAACCCCGGATCGAACTCCCCCGCCTCATAGAGGAATCCGCCCCGACGCGTATACGTCTTCCCCGACGCCTCCGGATCCGGATCGTAGATCCCCTCCACGTCCCAGCCACGGTCCGCCGGGAACCCACCGACCGCGTCCACACCACCGGACACCAGCCGCCACAGATCCTCCGGCGACCGCACACCACCCGGATACCGGCACGCCATCCCCACGATCGCGATGGGTTCCTGGTTCTTCTCCTCGGCTTCGCGCAGGCGCTCCCGTACCTGGCGAAGGTCCCCGGTGACCCGCTTGAGATATTCCAGGAGCCTGTCTTCGTTGCTGCTCATCCGCCCCATCCGTCCTTGGCTGTTGTCGAAGGTAGAGGGCCAGGAACTAGGAATTTCCCAGATCTTGATCGATCAGGTCGAAGATGTCGTCGATCGTCGCGTCCTCAAGGTTGCGGGTGTCGGCGGGCTTCTCGCCCCGGCCGTCGGTGGAGTTCATCAGGGACAGCAGTTCCTGCAGTCGCCGGCGCACGCCCGACCGGACCGTCTCCTCGGCGGAGGACACCGTCGAGATCACCGACTCCAGCCGGTCCAGTTCGCTGAAGACCGAGACCTCGGACGGGCCTGTGCCGTCGGCGAGTTCGGTCCGCAGGTGCCGGGCGATGGCTTCCGGGGTCGGGTAGTCGAAGACCAGGGTGGCGGGCAGGGTCAGGCCGGTGTCGGCGGTGAGCTTGTTGCGCAGTTCGACGGCGGTCAGCGAGTCGAAGCCGAGGTCCCTGAAGGGCAGGTCGGCTTCCACCGCCCCGGAGCCGCTGTGGCCGAGTACGGCTGCCGCGTGGGCGCACACCGTGTCCACGAGCAGGCGTTGCTGTTCGCTCTCGGACAGTCCGGAGAGCTTCTCCCGCAGCGCGGACGGTTGCGTGGTCTGCTCGGCGGGCTCCTCGGCGAGGACGTTCCTGACCTCGGGCAGCTCGCCCAGCAGCGCGCTCGGCCTGCTGAGGGTGAACGGGACGACGAAGCGCTCCCAGTCGACGTCGGCCACGGTGACCGTGGTGTCCCCGCCGCTGAGCGCGGACTGCAGGGCGGAGAGCGCCTGTTGCGGCCGCAGCACGTTGAGGCCGCGCAGCCGCAGCCGCTCCTCGTCCCCGGTGTCGGCGACCATGCCGCCCTCGCCCCACGGGCCCCAGGCGATCGCGGTCGCGGTGAGGCCGCGGGCCCGGCGGTTGCGTGCCAGGCCGTCGAGGTAGGCGTTGGCCGCCGCGTAGGCGGCCTGGCCGCCACTGCCCCACACGCCGGAGATGGAGGAGAACAGGACGAAGGCGTCCAGCTCCCGCTCGCCGAGCAGTTCGTCCAGGTACCGGGCCCCGAGGGCCTTCGCGGAGACCGTGGCCGTGAACGCGTCGAGGGTGGTGTCGGCGAGCATGCCCGCTTCGGCGGTGCCGGCCGTGTGGACGACGGCGTTCACCGGGTGCTCGGCGAGCAGCTCGGCCAGGGCCGTACGGTCGGCCACGTCGCACGCGGCGACAGTGACCCGCGAACCCAGCGTCTCCAGCTCGGACTTCAGCTCACCCGCACCCGGGGCGTCCATGCCCCGACGGCTCGTCAGCACCAGGTGTTCGGCGCCCGCACCGGCCAGCCAGCGCGCGACGTGACTGCCCAGCGCGCCCGTACCACCGGTGATCAGCACCGTGCCGCGCGGCGACCACGTACGGCCCTGGTGGCCGGCGGTGGCCCGGGACAGCCGGCGGACGAACACGCCCTCGGTACGGACCGCCACCTGGTCCTCGACGGACTGGGCCAGCACTCCGGCGAGGCGGCTCGCGGCGTGCCCGTCGATGGTCCCGGGGAGGTCGATCAGGCCGCCCCAGCGCGGCGAGTGCTCCAGCGCGACCACCCGGCCCAGCCCCCACACCTGGGACTGCTCGGGGTCCGCCGTACGGTCGGCGGGGCCGACGGCCATCGCGTCGCGGGTCGCGCACCACAGCGGGGCGTCGATACCGGAGTCGCCGAGGGCCTGTACGAGCAGGACGGACAGCGTGGTTCCGTTGGCCGGCCCGCCGGCCGGGGCGGGGGTGCTGTCGACGGCGAGCAGTGACAGCACGCCGGCGACGGGGCCGTTGCCCGCCGCCCGGGCGAGCTGCTGGGCGAGGGCCTTGCGGTCGGCGGCCGGCTCGACCGGGACCGGCACCGGAGCCAGCCCTTGGCCGGTCAGCCCGCGCAGGCAGGCGGTGACCCAGTCCTCGCCGGTCTGCGCGGCGGCGACCGGGACCAGCCACGTGCCGGAGTGGTGGGTGTGCTGGGGGTCGGTGACGCGCTTCCACGTCTCGCGGTAGCGCCAATGGTCCACGGTGGACCGTTCCTTGCGCTGCCGCCGCCACGACGAGAGCCTCGGCAGCACCTCGCTGAACGAGTCCTCGGCGCGGATCTCCAGCGTCCCGGCGAGGGTCTCCAGGTCCTCGCGCTCCACCGTCTCCCAGAACTCCGCGTCCACCGGGTCGGCCACCGGGACGACCTGCTCCGCCGCCTCGACCCAGTACCGCTCGTGCTGGAACGCGTACGTCGGCAGGTCCACGGTCCGGCCGCCGGGGAAGAACGCCCGCCAGTCCACCGGGACTCCACGGGTGTGCAGCTGCGCGAGAGCCGTGGTGAGCGCTTGCCGCTCGGGGCGGTCGGCGCGCAATGCCGGGACGGTGACGGCGCCGTCGAGGCAGCCCTGGGTCATGCCGCTGAGGACGCCGCCGGGGCCGATCTCCACGAAGGTGGTCACGCCGTGCTCGTGGAGGGTCTTGATGCCGTCGGCGAAGCGGACCGCTTCACGGACGTGACGGACCCAGTACTCGGGCGTGTAAGGCTCGGCCAGGCGTCCCGTCAGGTTCGAGACCACGGGGATCGTCGGCTCGTTGAAGGTCAGTCCGCTGACAACCGCACGGAACTCGTCGAGTATGGGGTCCATCAGCGGCGAGTGGAACGCGTGACTGACCTTCAGCCGGGACGTCTTACGACCCAGCCCGGCGAAGACCTCCGCGACCGCCAGCACGGCCTCTTCGGCGCCGGAAACCACCACCGACTGCGGGCCGTTGATCGCCGCGATCCCGACGTTGTCGGTGAGGTGCGGCAGGACCTCGTCCTCCGTGGCCTGCACCGCCACCATCGCCCCGCCGACAGGCAACGCCTGCATCAGCGCAGCACGCGCCGACACCAGCTTCGCCGCATCGTCCAGCGACAACACCCCGGCCACATGCGCGGCAGCGATCTCACCCACCGAGTGACCCGCCACATAGTCGGGCCGGACACCCCAGGACTCCAGCAGCCGGAACAACGCCACTTCAATGGCGAACAACGCGGGCTGCGTGCACCCGGTCTGGTCCAACTCCTCCGAGTCGACATCGACCGGCGCGTCCAGATACGCGCACACCTCGTCGTAGGCCTCCGCGAACACCGGGAACGCCTCGTACAACTCCCGACCCATACCGATCCGCTGCGATCCCTGGCCGGAGAAGAGGAACCCGACCTTTCCGCCGGCCGGACGCCCCAGCACCACACCGGCAGCCGGGGTGCCCGCAGCCAAGTCGGCCAGACCGCCCAGCAGTTCCTCGCGGCTCTCCCCCACCACCACAGCCCGGTGCCGCAGCGCCGCCCGGGTCGTGGCCAGCGAGAACCCGACGTCCGCAGGCGAGGACTCACCATCGGCGAACGACAGCAGCCTGGCCGCCTGCGCCCGCAGCGCCGCCTCACTCTTCGCCGACAGCACCCACGCGTACGGGCCCGAGACAGAAGAACCGACGGGCTCTTCCTCGACGGACGGAGCCTGCTCGACGATGACGTGCGCGTTGGTGCCGCTGACACCGAAGGACGAGATGCCCGCCCGGCGCGGACGGCCGTCCGAAGGCCACTCCATCGCCTCGGTCAGCAGCTGTACCGCCCCCGCCGACCAGTCCACGTGCGGCGTCGGCTCGTCCACGTGCAAGGTCTGCGGCAGCACGCCATGACGCATCGCCATGACCATCTTGATGATGCCGCCGACACCGGCGGCAGCCTGCGCGTGACCGATGTTGGACTTCAACGAGCCCAGCCACAACGGCCGTTCCTCCGACCGCTCCTGACCGTACGTCGCCAGCAGCGCCTGCGCCTCGATCGGGTCACCCAGCCGCGTGCCCGTACCGTGCGCCTCCACCGCATCCACGTCCGCCGCAGACAGCCCGGCAGCGGCCAGGGCCTCCCGGATCACCCGCTGTTGCGCAGGACCGTTCGGCGCCGTCAGACCATTCGACGCACCATCCTGGTTGATCGCGCTGCCCCGGACGACGGCCAGCACCTGGTGCCCGTTGCGCTGGGCGTCGGAGAGCCGCTCCACCAAGAGCATGCCGACGCCCTCGGCCCACCCGGTGCCGTCCGCGCCCGCCGCGAACGCCTTGCACCGGCCGTCCTCGGCCAGGCCGCGCTGGCGGCTGAACTCCACGAAGGCTCGCGGGGTGGACATCACCATGACGCCGCCGGCCAGCGCCATGGAGCACTCGCCGCTGCGCAGCGCCTGGATCGCCCAGTGCAGTGCGACCAGTGAGGACGAGCAGGCCGTGTCCACGGTGACGGCCGGGCCTTCGAGTCCGAAGGTGTAGGCGAGACGGCCGGACATGATGCTCGCGGAGTTGCCCGTGCCGAAGAAGCCCTCGGAGTCGTCGATGGCGTTGAACGCCTGTGCCGCGTAGTCCTGGTAGCCGGAGCCGACGAAGACCCCGGTACGGCTGCCCCGCACCGACTCCGCGTCCAGACCCGCCCGCTCGAAGGTCTCCCACGTCGTCTCCAGCAGCAGCCGCTGCTGCGGATCCATCGCCACCGCCTCACGCGGCGAGATCCCGAAGAACCCCGGATCGAACTCCCCCGCCTCATAGAGGAATCCACCCCGACGCGTATACGTCTTCCCCGACGCCTCCGGATCCGGATCGTAGATCCCCTCCACATCCCAGCCACGGTCCGCCGGGAACCCACCGACCGCGTCCACACCACCGGACACCAGCCGCCACAGATCCTCCGGCGACCGCACACCACCCGGATACCGGCACGCCATCCCCACGATCGCGATGGGGTCGTCGGCCGCGCCCGGTGCGGCGGCCGCGGCCGGTGCCGTCGTCGCGGCGGTACGGCCGGTGAGCTCGGCGCGGAGCTGCCGGGCGAGCGCGGTGGCGTTCGGGTAGTCGAAGACCAGCGTGGGGGGCAGGACGAGGCCGGTCTCGGTGTTGAGCTTGTTGCGCAGTTCGACGGCGGTCAGGGAGTCGAAGCCCAGGTCCTTGAAGGCCCGTTCGGCCTCGACCTCGCCGGCGTCGCTGTGGCCGAGGACGGCCGCCGCGTGCGTACGGACGATTTCGACCAGCACCGTCTCCTGCTCGGCCTCGCGCATCCCGGCGAGACGGCCGGCCAGCGGGGAGGCGGCGGCCGTGCCGGTCTCCTCGGCGCGGCCACCGGTGCTGAGGATCCGTTCGGCCTCCGGGAGGTCGCCGAGCAGTGCGCTGGGACGTCCCAGGGTGAACGAGGGCAGGAACCGCTCCCAGTCGATGTCGGCGACGGTCGTGGTGGCCTCGCCGGATTCGAGGGCCTGCCGGAGTGCGAAGACCGCGAGCGCGGCGGGCATCGGGATCAGGCCCCGGCGCCGCAGCCGTTCGTCGGCGCCCTCGCTCTCGGCCATGCCGCCGCCGGCCCACGGGCCCCAGGCCACGGCGGTCGCTGCCAGGCCCCGGGCGCGGCGCCGTTCGGCGATGCCGTCGAGCACGGCGTTGGCGGCGGCGTAGGCGGCCTGGTGGCCGCTGCCCCACACGCCCGCGATGGAGGAGAACAGGACGAAGGCGTCCAGCTCCCGCTCGCCCAGCAGTTCATCGAGGTGCAGGGCGCCGGCGGCCTTCGCGGACAGCACGTCGGCGAAGGTGCCGAGCGTCATGTCCTCGAACGCCTCCAGCTGGTCGACGCCCGCCGTGTGGACGACGGCGTTCACCGGGTGCTCGGCGAGCAGTGCGGCCAGTGCCGTACGGTCGGCCACGTCGCACGCGGCGACAGTGACCCGCGAACCCAGCGCCTCCAGCTCGGACTTCAGATCGGCCGCACCCGGGGCGTCCATGCCCCGACGGCTCGTCAGCACCAGATGCTCCGCACCCGCACCGGCCAGCCAACGCGCCACGTGACCGCCCAGCGCGCCCGTACCACCGGTGATCAGCACCGTGCCACGCGGCGACCACGCACGGCCCTTCCGGCCGCCGCCCGTGACTCGGGACAGCCGGCGGACGAACACGCCCCGGGCCCGTACGGCCACCTGGTCCTCGGCCGACTGCCCCAGCACTCCGGCGAGGCGGCCGGCGAGCCGGTCGTCGATCTCCTCGGGCAGGTCGACCAGACCGCCCCAGCGTCGCGCGTGCTCCAGGGCGGCCACCCGGCCCAGTCCCCACACGGCGTGCTGGACGGCACTGGGCTCTGCGTCCGAACGGCCCGTGGATACAGCCGACTTGGTCATGTTCCACAGGGGGGCGTCGATGCCCGCGTCGCCCAGTGCCTGGACGAGGGTGATGGTCAGCGCGGTGCCCACGGCGAGAGCCGGGTGCCCGGGGTGCGGCCGCTCGTCGACCCCGAGGAGGGAGATCACGCCCGCGAGCGGCGTTGCGCTCGTGGCGGCCTGGAGTTGCCGCAGCAGCGTGCCGCGGTCCGTGGCCGCGTCGACGACGACGGGGACGGTCCGGGCCCCGCAGGACGTGAGCCCTTCGCGGACCACGGTGGTCCACTCGGTCTCCTCGGTGACCAGGAACAGCCAGTCGCCGGAGAGTTCGTGGCTGCGGCGGCCGCCGAACGGCTTCCAGCCGGCCCGGTAGGACCAGCCGTCCACGAGGGACTCCTCGCGGCGCTGCCGCCGCCACGCGGACAGCCGGGGCAGTACCGCGTCGAGCTGCTCGGCGGGCAGGTCGAGTGTGGCCGCGAGGGACTGGGCGTCCTCGCGCTCCACCGTCTCCCAGAACTCCGTCTCCACGGCGTCGGCGCCGAGGGCGGCGGCGGTGGGCGCCGTGGTCTCCAGCCAGTACCGCTGGTGCTGGAAGGCGTAGGTCGGCAGGTCCACCGTGCGGACGTCCCGGCCGGCGAAGCAGGCGTGCCAGTCGACGGGCACGCCGTGCACGTGGGCCTGCGCGACGGCGCCGGTGACCGCCTCGGGTTCCGGGCTGTCGGCGCGTACGGCGGGGATGGTGAGCGCGCCGTCCAGGCAGCCCTGGGCCAGGGCGCTGAGGACGCCGCCGGGGCCGACCTCCATGAAGGTGGTCACGCCCAGCTCGCCCAGGGTGCGGACGCCGTCGGCGAAGCGGACGGCTTCGCGCACGTGCCGGACCCAGTACTCGGCCGAGTACGTCCCGACGAGTCCGCCCGTGACGTTGGAGACGACGGGAATCCTCGGCTTCTCGAAGCGCAGTCCTTCGACGACGCGGGCGAACTCCTCCAGCATGGGGTCCATCAGCGGCGAGTGGAACGCGTGACTGACCTTCAGCCGGGACGTCTTACGACCCTGCTGGGCGAAGACCTCCGCGATCGCCAGCACGGCGTCCTCAGCGCCGGAAATCACCACGGACTGCGGTCCGTTGACGGCCGCGACGCTCACCTCGTCGGTGAGGTGCGGCAGGACCTCGTCCTCGGTCGCCTGCACCGCCATCATGGCGCCGCCTGCGGGCAGCGCCTGCATCAGCCGGGCGCGGGCGGTCACCAGCGTGGCCGCGTCCTCCAGCGAGAGCGCCCCGGCCACGTGCGCGGCGGCGATCTCGCCGACGGAGTGGCCCGCCATGAAGTCCGGGCGGATGCCCCAGGATTCGAGGAGCCGGAACAGCGCCACTTCGAAGGCGAACAGCGCGGGCTGGGTGAAGACGGTGCGGTTCAGCTCCTCGCCGTCCGTGTCGTCCTCGCCGAGGACGACGTCCCGCAGCGGCCGGTCGAGGTGCCGGTCGAGGTGGGCGCACACCTGGTCGTACGCCTCAGCGAACACCGGGAACGCCTCGTACAACTCCCGCCCCATGCCGGGGCGTTGGGAGCCCTGACCGGAGAAGAGGAAGCCGGTCCGGGTGGTGTCGGCGCGGCCGAGGGTGACGCCGGGGGCGGGTGTGCCCGAGACCAGGGCGCGCAGTCCGTCGACGAGCCGGTCGCGGTCGGCCGCGACGACGGCGGCGCGGTGCTCCAGCGCGGCGCGGCTGGTGGCCAGCGAGTAGCCGACGTCGGCGGGCGACAGCCCGGTCTCTCCCGCGACGTGGGACAGCAGGCGCTCGGCCTGGTCCCGCAGCGCGGCCTCGGACTTGCCGGACAGCACCCACGGCACGGCCGTCGGAGCGGCCCCGGCCGGGGTGACGGCGGCGGCTTCGACCGGCGGGGCCTGCTCGATGATGGTGTGCGCGTTGGTGCCGCTGACGCCGAAGGACGAGATGCCGGCGCGGCGCGGACGGCCCTGCGCGGGCCACTCCACCGCCTCGGTGAGCAGCCGTACCGCGCCCGCCGACCAGTCCACGTGCGGCGTCGGCTCGTCCGCGTGCAGGGTGCGCGGCAGCAGTCCGTGCCGCATCGCCATCACCATCTTGATGACGCCGGCGACTCCGGACGCCGCCTGCGCGTGCCCGATGTTGGACTTCAACGAGCCGAGCCACAGCGGCTGTTCGGCGGAGCGGTCCTGACCGTAGGTCGCCAGGAGGGCCTGTGCCTCGATGGGGTCGCCCAGCGCGGTGCCCGTGCCGTGCGCCTCGACGGCGTCGACGTCGGCCTCGGTGAGTCCGGCGGAGGCCAGCGCCTGCCGGATCACGCGCTGCTGCGCGGGACCGTTCGGCGCGGTCAGGCCGTTGGAGGCGCCGTCCTGGTTGATCGCGCTGCCCCGTACGACCGCGAGGACCTGGTGGCCGTTGCGCACGGCGTCGCCGAGGCGCTCGACGAGGACGACGCCCGCGCCTTCCGCCCAGCCGGTGCCGTCGGCGCCGGCGCCGAACGCCTTGCAGCGGCCGTCGGCGGACAGTCCGCGCTGCCGGCTGAACTCCACGAACGCGGCCGGTACGGCCATGACGTTCACACCGCCCGCGACGGCCATCGTGCTCTCGCCGTTGCGCAGCGACTGGATGGCCAAGTGCAGGGCGACGAGCGAGGACGAGCAGGCCGTGTCGACGGTGACGGCCGGGCCCTCCAGACCGAACGAGTAGGCCACACGCCCGGAGACGACACTCGCGGCACTGCCGGTCAGCAGGTGCCCCTCGACGCCTTCGGGGACCTGCGGGAGGCCGGCGCCGTAGCCCTGGTAGGACATGCCGACGAACACGCCCGTGCGGCTGCCCTTCAGCGAGGCCGGGTCGATGCCCGCGCGCTCGAAGGCCTCCCACGTGGTCTCCAGCAGCAGCCGCTGCTGCGGGTCCATCGCCAAGGCCTCGCGGGGGGAGATCCCGAACAGCGCGGCGTCGAAGTCGCCCGCGTCGTAGAGGAATCCGCCGTCGCGGGCGTAGGTCTTGCCGGGGACGCCCGGGTCGGGGTCGTAGAGTCCGTCGATGTCCCAGCCTCGGTCCTCGGGGAAGCCCGCCACGGCGTCGCCGCCGGACAGCACGAGCTGCCACAGGTCCTCGGGCGAGCCGACGCCGCCGGGCAGACGGCAGCTCATCGCCACGATCGCGATGGGCTCGTCGTCGGCGGCCGTGCGCTCGGCGGGCAGCGCGGCGGCCTGCGCGCCGAGCAGTTCGGCCCGCAGGTGGCGGGCGAGGGCCGTGGCGTTCGGGTAGTCGAAGACGAGGGTGGTGGGCAGGGCGAGACCGGTCTCGGCGGTGAGCTTGTTGCGCAGTTCGACGGCGGTCAGCGAGTCGAAACCGAGGTCCTTGAAGGCCCGTTCGGCCTCCACGGCCGTGGTCCCGGCGTGCCCGAGGACGGCGGCCGCGTGCGTACGGACCAGGTCCACCAGAGCGCGGTCCTGCTCGCCGGCCGAGAGGGCGGCCAGCCGGGCCGCGAGCGCGTTGCCGGCCTCGGCGCCGTCGGGTGCCCGGTTCTCCAGCGCCCGCTGGGCCTCGGGCACGTCGGACAGCAGGGCGCTCGGGCGGCCGACCGTGAACGGTCCGATGAACCGCTCCCAGTCGAAGTCGGCGACGGTCAGGGTGGTTTCGTCGTCCGTCACGGCCTGCCGCAGCGCGGAGACCGCGAGCGCCGGCCGCATGGGCGACAGGCCGCGCCGGCGCAGCATGTCCTCGGCGTCGCCGACACTGGCCATGCCGCCCTCGGCCCAGCCGCTCCAGGAGACGGCGAGGGCGGTACGGCCGCGTGCCCGACGGTGTTCGGCCAGGGCGTCGAGGTAGGCGTTGGCCGCCGAGTAGGCGCCCTGGCCGGCGCCGCCCCAGATGCCGGCGCCGGAGGAGAACAGCACGAACGCGTCCAGCTCCTGGCCGTCCAGCAGTTCGTCCAGGTGTGTCGCTCCCGCCGTCTTCGCCGACAGGGTGCGCGCGAACGCGTCCGTTCCGGTGTCCTCGATCATGATGTGGTCGCTGACGCCGGCCGCGTGGACGACGGCGTTCACCGGGTGCTCGGCAAGCAGCGCGGCCAGGGCCGCACGGTCGGCCACGTCGCACGCGGCGACGGTCACACGGCAACCGAGCTTCTCCAGCTCGGACTTCAGCTCGGCCGCACCCGGGGCGTCCATGCCCCGACGGCTCGTCAGCACCAGGTGTTCGGCGCCCGCTCCGGCCAGCCAGCGCGCCACGTGACCACCCAGCGCACCCGTACCACCGGTGATCAGCACCGTGCCGCGCGGCGACCACTGCCGCTCGGGCCCGGAGCTGCGGTCGGCGCGTACCAGCCGGCGTCCGAAGACGCCCGAGGCCCGTACGGCCACCTGGTCCTCGGCCGACTGTCCCAGGACGGCGACCACGCGGGCCGCCGTACGGGCGTCCAGCGACCCGGGGAGGTCGAGCAGACCGCCCCAGCGCTGCGGGTACTCCAGGGCCGCCGCCCGGCCGAAGCCCCACACCTGGGCCTGTACCGGCCGGTCCACGCGGTCGGAGCGGCCGGTGGCGACCGCGCCCCGAGTGGCGCACCACAGCGGTGCGTCGATACCGGCGTCGCCAAGTGCCTGGATCAGAAGGAGAGTTGCGGACAGGCCGTGCGGCAGGGCGGGCTGCTCGGGGGAGGCGTCCTCGTCCTCGGCCAGCAGCGACAGCACACCGGCTACCGGGGCGACTCCGGCCAGCTCGTGGGCGAGCGTCTGCCGGTCGGTGGGCCGGCCGACGGTGAGGGTCACCAGGTCGAGGCCGCGCTCGGCCAGCGTGGTACGGACCTCGGTGGTCCACTCGGTGTCGTCGGCGGCCACGAGCAACCAGGTGCCGGACGCCCCGGTGTCCGGGAGCGCGCCGAGGGGCTTCCAGGTGACGCGGTAGCGCCAGCCGTCGACCACGGACTGTTCGCGGCGCTGCCGCCGCCACGCGGACAGCCGGGGCAGGATCGCGCTCAGCGACTCGTCGGCCCCGACGCCCAGGGTCGCGGCGAGGGACTCCAGGTCCTCCCGCTCCACGGAGTCCCAGAATCCGGAGTCCGTGCCGTCGGCCGGGGCGTCGGTGACGGCGGTCAGGTCCTCCCCCGCCAGCCAGTAACGCTCGCGCTGGAAGGGGTAGGTGGGCAGGTCGACGCGGTGGGCGCCGGGGAGCAGGGCGTGCCAGTCGGGGGAGACGCCGTGCACGTGGAGTTCGGCGAGGGCGGTGGTGATCGCCTGCGGCTCGGGGCGGTCGGCGCGCAGGACCGGGACGGTGAGCGCGTCGTCCAGGCAGCCTTGGGTCATGCCGCTGAGGACGCCGCCGGGGCCGATCTCCACGAAGGTGGTCACGCCGTGCTCGTGGAGGGTCTTGATGCCGTCGGCGAAACGGACCGCTTCACGGACGTGACGGACCCAGTACTCGGGCGTGTAAGGCTCGGCCAGGCGTCCCGTCAGGTTCGACACCACCGGGATTGCGGGCTCGTTGAAGGTCAGCCCGCTGACGACCGCACGGAACTCGTCGAGCATCGGGTCCATGAGCGGCGAGTGGAACGCGTGACTGACCTTCAGCCGGGACGTCTTACGACCCTGCTCGGCGAAGACCTCCGCGATCCCGAGGACCGCGTCCTCATCGCCCGAAATCACCACCGACTGCGGTCCGTTGATCGCAGCGATACCCACGTTGCCAGTGAGGTGCGGCAGGACCTCGCCCTCCGTAGCCTGCACCGCCACCATCGCCCCGCCGACAGGCAACGCCTGCATCAGCGCAGCACGCGCCGACACCAGCCTCGCCGCATCCCCCAGCGACAGCACCCCGGCCACATGCGCGGCAGCGATCTCACCGACGGAATGACCCGCCACATAGTCGGGGCGGATGCCCCAGGACTCCAGCAGCCGGAACAGCGCCACCTCGACCGCGAACAACGCGGGCTGCGTGCACCCGGTCTCGTGCAGCGTCTCGGCGTCCACGTCGACCGGCGCGTCGAGATACGCGCACACCTGGTCGTACGCCTCCGCGAACACCGGGAACGTCTCGTACAACTCCCGGCCCATACCGAGCCGCTGCGAGCCCTGACCGGAGAACAGGAAGCCCAGCTTGCCGCCGGAGTGGGCGCGCCCGGTCACCACGGTCGCCGCCGGCTGACCGGCCACGAGCGCGGTCAGGGCCTGCCGGAGTTCGTCCGGCCCCTGGGCGACGAGCACCGCACGGTCCTCGAACATCTCGCGGGAGGCCAGGGACAGGCCGACGTCGGAAGCGGTCCAACTGCCTTGCACGTCCAGGTAGTCGGCCAGCCGGGCCGCCTGCGCGCGCAACGCCGCCTCGCCCTTGCCCGAGAGCACCCACGGCACGATGCCACCGGAGTCCGGCGTGGGAGACAGCTCCGCCGCAGCGGGGGCCTGTTCGACGATGACGTGGGCGTTGGTGCCGCTGACGCCGAAGGAGGAGATGCCCGCGCGGCGCGGACCGTCGGCCTCCCAGCCAACGGCTTCGGTCAGCAGCCGTACCGTACCCGCCGACCAGTCCACATGCGGCGTCGGCTCGTCCACGTGCAGGGTTCGCGGCAGCACACCGTGCCGCATCGCCATCACCATCTTGATGATGCCCGCAGCACCCGCAGCCGCCTGCGTGTGCCCAATGTTGGACTTCAACGACCCCAGCCACAACGGCCGCTCCGCCGACCGCTCCTGACCGTACGTCGCGATGACCGCCTGCGCCTCGATCGGGTCACCCAGCTTCGTCCCCGTACCGTGCGCCTCCACCGCGTCCACATCGGCGCCAGAAAGCCCAGCGGCGGCCAGGGCCTCCCGGATCACCCGCTGCTGCGCAGGACCGTTCGGCGCCGTCAGACCATTCGACGCACCATCCTGGTTGACGGCGGATCCCCGCACGACAGCCAGCACCTGATGCCCATTGCGCCGGGCGTCGGAGAGCCGCTCCACCAGGAGCATGCCGACGCCTTCACTCCAGCCGGTGCCGTCCGCTCCTTCGGCGAACGCCCTGCACCGGCCGTCCGGCGACAGGCCGCGCTGACGGCTGAACTCCACGAACACCGTCGGACTCGCCATCACCGTCACACCACCGGCCAGCGCCATCGAGCACTCACCACTGCGCAACGACTGAATCGCCAGATGCAGCGCCACCAACGACGACGAGCACGCCGTGTCGACCGTGACCGCCGGCCCCTCCAGACCGAACGTGTACGACACACGACCCGACGCGACACTGGACGCGCCGCCGACCAGTCGGTGTCCCTCGACTCCTTCCGGCGTGCGGCGCACGTCGGCCCCGTAGCCCTGGTAGGCCAGGCCGACGAACACGCCCGTCCGGCTGCCCCGCACCTGGGCGGCGGTCAGGCCCGCGCGCTCGAAGGTCTCCCACGTGGCCTCCAGCAGGAGCCGCTGCTGCGGGTCCATGGCGAGGGCCTCACGCGGTGAGATTCCGAAGAAGGCGGCGTCGAAGTCGGTGGCGTCGTAGAGGAAACCGCCGTCGCGCGCATAGGTCCTGCCGACGCGCTCGGGGTCGGGGTCGTAGAGGTTGTCGGTGTCCCAGCCGCGGTTGGCCGGGAATCCCGAGATGGCGTCTCCGCCGGAGGAAACGAGGTTCCACAGGCCTTCGGGGGAGTCGACGCCGCCGGGCAGGCGGCAGCTCATGGCCACGATCGCGATGGGCTCGTCGTCGGCGACGGCGGTACGGCCCGCCGGCAGCGCGGCGGTACCGTCACCGAGCAGCTCGGTGAGGAGGAAGGCGGCGAGCGCGGTGGCGTTGGGGTAGTCGAAGACCAGCGTGGGCGGCAGGGCGAGGCCGGTCGCCGTGTTGATCCTGTTGCGGAGTTCGACGGCGGTCAGCGAGTCGAAGCCCAGGTCCTTGAAGGCCCGTTCGGGCTCGACGTCCGCCGCCGAGGCGTGGCCCAGTACGGCCGCGACGTGGGCGCGGACCAGGTCGAGCAGGGTCTCCGCGCGTTCGGCCTCGGACAGCGCGGACAGCCGGTCCGCCAGGGGCGTGCCGCCCGTGGCGGTGTCGGGGGACACGGCGGACGTGGCGCGGCGTACCTCGGGCAGCTCGGACAGCAGCGCGCTCGGGCGGGCCATCGTGAACGGTCCGATGAACCGCTCCCAGTCCATGTCGGCCACCACGACGGCGGTTTCGTCGCAGTCCAGCGCGCGCTGTACGGCGGACACGGCGAGCGCGGGCGGCAGGGTGATGACGCCACGGCGGCGGAGGTGCTCCTCGTCGGAGCCGGTGACCATGCCGCCGTCGGCCCAGGGCCCCCAGGCGATGGCGGTGGCGGTCAGGCCCTTGGCCCTGCGCCGCGCGGCGAGGCCGTCGAGGAAGGCGTTGGCGGAGGCGTAGGCGGTCTGCAGTCCGCTGCCCCATACGCCGGAGATGGAGGAGAAGAGGACGAAGGCGTCCAGCTCCTGCTCGCCGAGCAGGTTGTCCAGGTGTGTGGCGCCGCCTGTCTTCGCGGCGAGGGTGCGGGCGAAGTCGTCGAGGGTCAGCTCGTCGAAGGGGGCGAGCTGTTCGACGCCGGCCGCGTGGAAGACGGCGGTGAAGGTGTGCTGGGCGAGGAGCCCGGCCACCGCGTCGCGGCAGGCGACGTCGCACGCGGCGAGGGTGACGCGTGCGCCCAACGCCTCCAGTTCCGCCTTGAGTCCGTCCGCGCCGGGGGCGTCGGCTCCGCGACGGCTCGTCAGCACCAGGTGCTCGGCGCCCGCACCGGCCAGCCAGCGCGCGACGTGACCGCCCAGCGCGCCCGTACCACCGGTGATCAGCACCGTGCCGCGCGGCGACCACGGCCGCCCGGCGCCGTTCCGGGCGTGGGTGAGCCGGACGGTGAACACGCCGGACGCGCGGACGGCCACCTGGTCCTCGGCCGTCCCGGGAGTCTGGTCGAGCACGGCGGCGACGCGGCCGGCGGCGCGGTCGTCGAGCTTGGCGGGCAGGTCGATCAGACCGCCCCAGCGTCCGGGCTGTTCCAGGGCCAGGGACCGGCCGAAGCCCCACACCTGGTTCTGTACGGCGCTGAGCGGCGCGTCGTCGGAGCGGCCGGTGGCCGCGGCTCCCCGGGTGGCGCACCACAGCGGCGCGTCGATGCCCGCGTCGCCGAGGGCCCGGGTCAGGGCCACGGTGTGGGCCAGCCCCCGGGAGACGGCCGGGTGCTCGGGCGAGGCGCTCTCGTCGACCGCGAGCAACGACAGGACGCCGTCGAGGGGTTGGGATCCGTCCACGGCCCGCTCCAGTTCGCGGGCCAGAGCCGGGCGGTCGGTGTCGGCGCCGACAGCGAGCGTGATCAGGTGCGCGCCGCGTGCGGCGAGCCCCGTACGGACGGTTTCGGCCCACGCGTCGCCTGCGGGGGCCACGAACAGCCAGGTGCCGGACAGGTCGGAGACGGGCAGGCCGTTCAGCGGCTGCCAGGCCATCCGGTAGCGCCAGCCGTCCACGACGGACTGCTCACGGCGCTGCCGCCGCCAGGCCGACAACTTCGGGAGGACAACGTCGAGTTCCTCGGCACCCAGCCCCAGGGTGGCGGCCAGCGACTGCACGTCCTCGCGCTCGACACTCGCCCAGAAGTCTGCGTCGACCGCGTCCACGACGGCCGTCTCGGCTTCGGGTGTCTCCAGCCAGTAACGCTGCTGCTGGAAGGCGTAGGTGGGCAGGTCGACGCGGTGGGCACTGGGGAACAGGGCGTGCCAGTCGGGGGAGACGCCGTGCACGTGGAGTTCGGCGAGGGCGGTGGTGATCGCCTGCGGCTCGGGGCGGCCGGCGCGCAGTACGGGAACGGTGAGCGCGTCGTCCAAGCAGCCCTGGGTCATGCCGCTGAGGACACCGCCGGGGCCGATCTCCACGAAGGTGGTCACGCCGTGCTCATGCAGGGTCTTGATGCCGTCGGCGAAGCGGACCGCTTCACGGACGTGACGGACCCAGTACTCGGGCGTGTAAGGCTCGGCCAGGCGTCCCGTCAGGTTCGACACCACGGGGATCGTGGGCTCGTTGAAGGTCAGTCCGCTCACGACGGCGCGGAACTCGTCGAGCATCGGGTCCATCAGCGGCGAGTGGAACGCGTGACTGACCTTCAGCCGCGACGTCTTACGACCCTGCTGGGTGAAAACCTCCGCGACCGCCAGTACGGCCTCTTCGGCGCCGGAAATCACCACCGACTGCGGTCCGTTGATGGCCGCCATCCCGACGTTATCGGTGAGGTGCGGCAGGACCTCGTCCTCCGTGGCCTGCACCGCCACCATCGCCCCACCGAAGGGCAACGCCTGCATCAGCGCGGCACGCGCCGACACCAGCCTCGCCGCATCGTCCAGCGACAGCACACCCGCCACATGCGCGGCAGCGATCTCACCCACCGAGTGACCCGCCACGAAGTCCGGCCGAATACCCCAGGACTCCAGCAGCCGGAACAACGCCACCTCAATGGCGAACAGCGCAGGCTGCGTGCACCCGGTCTGGTGCAACTCCTCCGAATCGACATCGACCGGCACCTCCAGCAGCGCACACACCTCGTCATACGCCTCGGCGAACACCGGGAACGCCGCATACAACTCCCGGCCCATCCCCAGCCGCTGCGACCCCTGACCCGAGAACAGGAAACCGACCTTGCCCCCGGAACGCGCCACCCCCTGCACCACCGAAGCCGACGGAGCACCCGAAGCCAACGCCCGTACAGCATCAGTGAGTTCCTCCAGGCTCTCCCCCACGACGGCCGCGCGCCGGTCCCAGGTGGCGCGTGTCGTGGCGAGGGAGAAGGCGACGTCGGCCGGCGAGAGCCCGGGGCGGTCCTCCACGAAGGACAGCAGGCGCTCCGCCTGCCCCCGCAGCGACGTCTCGCTCTTCGCCGAGAGCACCCATGCCAGCGGGCCGGCGGCCGGGGCCCCGGCGGGCTCTTCGGCCGCCTCCTCCTCGGCGGGGGCCTGCTCGATGATCGTGTGCGCGTTGGTACCGCTGACGCCGAAGGACGACACGGCGGCCCGGCGCGGGTGGTCCGTCTCCGGCCACCGCACCGCCTCGGTGAGCAGCCGGACACCGCCCGCCGACCAGTCGACCTGCGGGGTGGGTTCGTCGACGTGCAGCGTCTGCGGGAGCACGCCGTTGCGGATCGCCATCACCATCTTGATCACACCGGCGACTCCGGAAGCCGCCTGCGTGTGACCGAAGTTGGACTTGACGGACCCCAGCCACAGGGGCTGGTCCACGGAGTGCTCCTGGCCGTAGGTGGCGAGCAGGGCCTCCGCCTCGATGGGGTCACCGAGGGTGGTGGCCGTGCCGTGTGCCTCGACGGCGTCGACCTGGGAGGCGGTCAGCCGGGCGTGTTCCAGGGCCTGTTGGATCACTCGCACCTGCGAGGGTCCGTTCGGCGCGGTGAGACCGTTGGACGCGCCGTCCTGGTTGATCGCGCTGCCGCGTACGACGGCGAGCACCTCGTGGCCGTTGCGGCGGGCGTCGGAGAGCCGCTCCAGCAGGAGGACGCCGACGCCCTCGGACATGGACGTGCCGTCGGCGGAAGCGGAGAACGCGCGGCAGCGGCCGTCCGGGGACAGGCCGCGCTGCGCGCTGAACGCGATGAAGGTGTTCGGCGTGGCCATCACGGTCACTCCGCCGGCCAGTGCCAGCGAGCACTCACCGCGACGCAGCGCCTCGGCGGCCAGGTGCAGGGCCACCAGGGAGGACGAGCAGGCCGTGTCCACGGTGACGGCGGGGCCTTCGAGGCCGAAGACGTAGGAGATCCGGCCGGAGACCACGGCGGCCGTGTTCGCGGTGACGAGGTGGGCCTCGATGTCCGCGTCGCCGCGCTGCTGGAGATAGGCGTGGTCCTGGCCGTTGGTGCCGACGAACACGCCGGTACGGGTGCCGCGCGCGGCGGCCGGGTCGATGCCGGCACGCTCGAAGGCCTCCCAGGAGGTCTGCAGCAGCAGGCGCTGCTGCGGGTCCATGACGAGGGCCTCGCGGGGGGAGATCCCGAAGAACGCGGGGTCGAACTCGGCGGCGTCGTGGAGGAATCCGCCGTCGCGCACGTACGTCCTGCCCGTGCGCCCGGGTTCGGGGTCGTGGATGGCGTCCAGGTCCCAGCCGCGGTCGGCGGGGAAGGCCGATATGGCGTCGCCGCCGGAGGAGACCAGCTGCCACAGGTCCTCGGGCGAGCCGACGCCGCCCGGGTAGCGGCAGGACATCCCGACGATGGCGATGGGCTCGGTGTCCTTCGCCTCCAGCTCTCCCAGCTGCCGACGGGTGTGGCGCAGGTCCACCATCACGCGCTTGAGGTAATCCCTGAGCTTGTCGTCGTTCGACATGTGTTCTACGTCCTCGCTAGCAGTGCGTGATGGGGAGTCAGAGGGAGCCGAGCTCGCGGTCGATGAGGTCGAACATCTCGTCGTCGGTGGCGGCGTCGATGTGGTCGAGGTCGAGGTCCGGGGTGTCGTGCGCGGTGGCCGGTGCCGTGTCCTGGTGGGTGTCGGTCCATTTCCACAGCAGCGACTTGAGCCGGGCGGTGACCTTGTCCCGTACCGCGTCCTCCAGGACGAGGGTGCCGAGGTGTTCGTCCAGCCGGTCCAGTTCCTCCAGGACCGGTGGGGTTTCGGCGGCCAGGTCGAGGACGAGGTCCTTGTGGAGCAGCCGGGCGATGGCGATCGGGGTGGGGTGGTCGAAGACCAGGGTGGGTCCCAGCCGCAGCCCTGTCGCGGCGTTGAGCCGGTTGCGCAGTTCCACGCTGGTGAGGGAGTCGAAGCCGAGGTCCCGGAAGGCGGTGGTGGGTTCGACCCGGGCCGGGGTGGCGAGGCCGAGTGCGGCGGCGGCCTGGTTGCGTACCAGGTCCAGCAGCGCTTTCTCCTGGTCGGCCTCCGGCATGCCCGCGAGCCGCCGGGCCAGGGCGGGGGTCCGCCCCGCGGCCGCGGCCTCCTCGCGGGTGCCGGCGGCGTCCGGTACCAGGCCGCGGAAGACCGCGGGCATCATGCCGGTACGGGCCATGGCGCGCAGTCCCGCGAAGTCCAGCCGGACCGGCACGACCACGGGCTGCTCCAGGCCGAGGGCGAGGTCGAAGAGGGCCAGTCCCTCGGAGGAGGTGAACGGTGCCACGCCGGCCCGGCTCATGCGCTTGCGGTCGACGTCGGTGATCCGGTCGCCCATGCCGCCGTTGTCGGTCCACAGGCCCCATGCCAGGGAGGTGCCGGGCAGTCCCGCCGCGCGGCGCTGTCGGGCCAGGCCGTCCAGGAAGGCGTTGGCGGCCGCGTAGTTGGCCGCTCCGGCGCTGCCCAGGATCCCGGACAGGGAGGAGAAGAGGAGGAACGCGGAGAGGTTCAGGTCCTTGGTCAGCTCGTGCAGGTGCAGTGCCCCGTCGACCTTCGGCCGCAGCACGGTGTCGAGGCGTTCCGGGGTCAGGGCGGTGATCACGCCGTCGTCGAGGGCCGCCGCCGCGTGTGCGACGGCCACGAGGGGGTGCCCGGCCGGGATCGAGGCCAGCAGTGCCCGGAGGGCGTCGCGGTCGGCGATGTCGCAGGCGGCCACGTCGACATGGGCGCCCGACTCGGCCATCTCGGCGGTGAATTCGGCGATGCCTTCGGCGGCGGGGCCGCGCCGGCTGGCCAGCAGCAGTCTGCGTGCTCCGTGTTCGGTGACGAGGTGGCGTGCGAGCGAGAGTCCGAGGCCGCCGGACGCGCCGGTGACCAGCACCGTCCCTTCGGGGTCCCAGGCGTGTGCGGTGGGCTCCTCGGGCAGGGTGATCCTCTCCAGGCGCGGGAGGAACAGGGTGTCGCCGCGTACCGCGCCCTGCGGTTCGTCGAGGGCGGCCAGCGCCTTGAGCGCGGGGCCGACGCGGTCGGTGTCCGCGTCGACGAGCAGCAGCCGGTCCGGGTGTTCGGCCTGGGCCGACTTCACCATTCCGGACACCGCGACGTGCGCGAGGTCCAGTGCCTCCCCGTCCAGGGCGACGGCTCCCCGCGTCATGACCACGAGCCGCGTGTCGGCGAACCGTTCGTCGCCGACCCACTCCTGAAGGGCCGACAGGACGTCGGTGAGCAACTGTCGTGTGGCGGCCGCGACTTCGCCGTGGCTCGGCGGGCAGGGCAGGAGGACGTGGGTGGGTGCTTGCGCACCGTCGTCCAGGGCCCGGCGGAGCGCGTCGATGTCGGGGTAGGGGCCGTCGCCGCCGAGAACCGCCCACTCGCCGTCGGCGGAAGAACCGGCGGGGACGGCGTGTTGGACCCAGTCGACCTCGAACATCCAGTCCTGGCCGGCCACGCGCGCCGCCAGTATGTGCTGCGGTGACACCGGCCTGGTCCGTACGGACGCCACGGAGGCCACGGGAGCGCCGTCGGCGTCGGTGAGTTCGACCACCGCCGTGCCGTCGGCGGCGGGCCGGACCCGTACGCGCGCGGTCGCGGCTCCCGGGGCGTGCACCGAGACGCCGCTCCAGGCGTCGGGCAGGAGCACCTTGCCGGGTTCCCCGGCACCGTTCGACTCCAGGAGTTCCAGGGCCGCTTGGAGCAGTACGGGGTGCAGGCCGTAGCTGTCCGCCCGCTCCCGCTCCACGGGCGGCAGTGCGGCCTCGGCGTACAGCTCGTCCCCGGCACGCCAGGCGGCGCGCAAGCTCCCGTCGCCGGTCACCTCCATGGGGTCGGCCCCGGTCGGCGGCCAGATCACCGTGTCGAACTCGGCCGCCGGAACGCGGTCGGTGAGTTCTCCGGTGGCGTGGCAGACCCACGGCGCCGAAGCGCTGTCGGCGGCCCGGCTGTAGATCCGCACGGTCCGCCGGCCGCTGTCGGTGCCGTCCTCGCCCGCCCCGATCTGCGCCTGCACGCGGACCGCGCCCTGGGGCGCCAGGACGAGCGGGGCCGTCACGTCCAGCTGTTCCAGGTGCGGGAACCCCGCCTGCCGGCCCGCGCACAGGGCGAGTTCCACGAACGCGGTGACCGGAAGGACCGGCACGCCGCCGACCGTACGCTCCACGGTCCAGGGCAGGTCGGCCGGGGACAGCTGCCCGGTGAACAGGACGTCCTGTCCCCCGGCGGTCTCCACCACCGCGCCGAGCAGGGGGTGACCTGAGGAGTCCAGGCCCGCCGAGGACACGTCGGGCGCGGCCGATCCCTGGAGCCAGTAGCGTTCGCGCTGGAAGGCATAGGTGGGCAGTTCCACTGTCCGGGCGCCGGGGAAGAGGGCGCGCCAGTCCGGGGACACTCCGTGCGCGTGCAGCTGCCCGAGAGCGGTGACGACGGCCTGCGGCTCGGGGCGGCCGGCACGCAGCACCGGAACGGTGACCACGTCGTCCACGCAGCCCTGCGTCAGAGCGCTCAGCACACCGCCGGGGCCGATCTCCACGAAGGTGGTCACGCCGTGCTCGTGGAGGGTCTTGATGCCGTCGGCGAAGCGCACCGCCTCACGGACGTGCCGCACCCAGTACTCGGCCGTGCAGGGCTCCGCCAGACGGCCCGTCAGGGTGGACGCCACGGGAATCCGCGCTTCGTTGAAGGACAGGCTTTCCACGACCGTGCGGAATTCGTCGAGCATCGGGTCCATCAGCGGCGAGTGGAAGGCGTGACTGACCTTCAGCCGCGACGTCTTACGACCCTGCCGCGCGAAGACCTCCGCGACTGCCAGTGCGGCGCCCTCGGTACCGGACACCACCACGGACTCCGGGCCGTTGACCGCCGCGATGCCCACCCCGTCGGTGAGATGCGGCAGGACTTCTTCCTCCGTGGCCTGCACCGCCACCATCGCCCCGCCGGCGGGCAACGCCTGCATCAGCGCGGCACGCGCCGACACCAGCTTCGCCGCATCCTCCAGCGACAACACACCCGCCACATGCGCGGCAGCGATCTCCCCCACCGAGTGACCCGCCACGAAGTCCGGCCGGATTCCCCAGGATTCGAGGAGCCGGAACAGGGCCACTTCAATGGCGAACAGGGCGGGCTGTGTGCACCCGGTCTGGTGCAGTTCCGCCTCGTCGATGTCCAGTGTCACACCGAGGTGCGCGCGTACCTGGTCGTAGGCCTCCGCGAAGACCGGGAACGCTGCGTACAACTCCCGGCCCATACCGGCCCGTTGTGAGCCCTGACCCGAGAACAGGAAGCCGGTCCTGCCGCCGGCCGGACGTCCCAGCACCACTCCCGGCGACACCGCGCCGGTGGCCAGGTCCCCGAGGCCGCGGAGCAGTTCCTCACGGCTCTCCCCCACCACCACCGCCCGGTGCTCCAGCACCGAACGCGTCGTGGCCAGCGAGAAGCCGACATCGGCCGGTTCCGCCTCCTGGGTGCCCGGGGACGACAGCAGCCGCTCGGCCTGGGCCCGCAGCGCTTCGTCGCTCTTCGCCGACAACACCCACGGCACGAAGGGTGTCCGCGCGGGCAACGGCTCCTCGGCCGGGCCGGCTTCGTGCGCGTTCTCGTCCGGCTCCTCCACCGCCTGCTCGATGACGACGTGCGCGTTGGTGCCGCTGATGCCGAAGGAGGAGATCCCGGCACGGCGCGGGTGCTCCGACTCCGGCCAGTCGACCGGTTCGGTCAGCAGCTCGACGGCTCCGGTCGTCCAGTCGACCTGCGGGGTCGGCTCGTCGACGTGCAGGGTTCGCGGCAGTACGCCGTGCCGCATCGCCATGACCATCTTGATCACACCGGCGACTCCGGCGGCGGCCTGAGCGTGGCCGATGTTGGACTTCAACGAGCCGAGCCACAACGGCCGTTCCTCCGGCCGCTCCTGACCGTACGTCGCCAGCAGCGCCTGCGCCTCGATGGGGTCGCCGAGGGTGGTGCCCGTGCCGTGGGCCTCGACGGCGTCCACGTCGGCGGGCGAGAGGCCGGCGGAGGCCAGCGCCTGGAGGATCGCGCGCTGCTGTGAAGGGCCGTTGGGGGCGGTCAGGCCGTTGGAGGCGCCGTCCTGGTTGACCGCGCTGCCCCGGACGACCGCGAGCACCTGGTGGCCCAGGCGCCGGGCGTCCCGCAGGCGTTCCACGAGCAGCATGCCGGCGCCCTCGGACCACGAGGCGCCGTCCGCCGCCGCCGCGAAGGACTTGCAGCGGCCGTCGGGGGCGAGCCCGCGCTGGCGGCTGAACTCCACGAAGGCGCTCGGGCCCGCCATGACCGTAGCGCCGCCGGCGAGCGCCATCGAGCACTCGCCGTTGCGCAGCGACTGAACGGCCAGGTGCAGGGCGACCAGGGAGGACGAGCACGCCGTGTCGATCGTGACCGCCGGGCCCTCGAAGCCGAGGGTGTAGGCGATGCGTCCGGAGGCGACGCTGCCGGAGTTGCCGGTGCTGAGGAGTCCTTCGACGCCCTCGGGGAGGGTTCCCGGCACGAAGCCGTAGTCGTGGTACATCAGGCCGGCGAAGACGCCGGTGCGGCTGCCCTTGAGGGTGGCCGGGTCGATGCCGGCGTGTTCGCAGGCCTCCCACGCGGTCTCCAGCAGCAGCCGCTGCTGCGGGTCCATCGCCAGCGCCTCGCGCGGGGAGATCCCGAAGAAGGCCGCGTCGAAGTCCGCCGCGTCGTGCAGGAATCCGCCCTGCCGGGTGTAGACCTTGCCGGGCCGCTCGGGGTCGGGGTCGTAGAGGGCGTCGGTGTCCCAGCCCCGGTTGCCGGGGAAGTCCGAGATCGCGTCCCGGCCCTCGGCCAGCAGCCGCCACAGGCTCTGCGGGGAGTCGACGCCGCCGGGGAACCGGCAGCTCATGCCCACGATGGCGATGGGCTCCTGGTCCCGGGCCTCCAGCTCGCGCACGCGCCGCCGGGCCTGGCGCAGGTCGGTGGTGGCCCGCTTGAGGTAGTCCCGGAGCTTGTCTTCGTTCATCATCTGGTGTTGCCCGCCCCTTTTGGCCTGCTTGTGGCCTGTGCAGTTCAGGAGTTGCCGCGGTTGTGGGAGGTGCCGCGGCTTCAGGAGATGCCGAGTTCGTCGTCGAGGAGCTCATACAGCTCCTCGTCGCTCGCCGAGCTGAGGTCGTCCTCGTCCCCGGCTCCGCCCGCGTCCTCCGGATCGGCCGGCGCGTTCCCGTTCCAGCGGGAGAGCAGCGCCTGGAGACGCATATTGATCTTGGTTCGGGTGGTGTTGTCCGCGTCGGTCCCGGCGGTGTCGAGGGCGGCGGCGAGGCGGTCGATCTCGTCGAACACCGATGCCGTGCCGGCGCCCGTGCCGCCGGGGAGGTCCTTGAGGACCCGCTGCGCGAGGACTTCGGGCGTCGGGTGGTCGAAGACCAGCGTGGCGGGCAGCCGCAGGCCGGTGGCCTTGTTGAGGCGGTTGCGCAGTTCCACGGCGGTCAGCGAGTCGAAGCCCAGGTCGCCGAAGACCTGGTCGGGCTGGACGGAGGCGGCCGAGCTGTGCCCCAGGACGGCGGCGACCTCGGACCGGATCAGTTCCAGTACGGCCGCTTCGCGCTCGTTCTCGGGCAGGCCCGCGATCCGCTGTGCCAGCGGTACGGCCGTGGCCCGGTCCGTGCGCCGTGTCCGGATGCCGACGAGCGATCCGAGCAGCGGCGGCACGGGGGCGGCCGCGTTCCGCAGGGCGGCGAGGTCGAGGCGTGCCGCGACGACCACCGGCCGGTCCGACGCGAGGGCGGCGTCGAAGAGTTCGAGCCCTTCCTCGTCGGTCAGCGGCAGCACTCCTCCGCGGGCGAGCCGGGTACGGTCCGTTCCGCCGAGGTCGCCGGTCATCGCACCGGCCCGCTGCCACAGTCCCCAGGGCAGCGACAGCGCGGGCAGTCCCTGCGCGCGACGCCGCCTCGCGAAGGCGTCGAGGAAGGCGTTGGCGGCGGCGTAGTTGGCCTGCCCGGGGGTGCCGAGGGTGCCCGCGAGCGAGGAGAAGACCACGAACGCCGAGAGCCCGCCCGTCAGTTCGTGCAGGTTCAGCACGGCGTCGGCCTTCGGGCGCAGCACCGCGTCCAGGCGTTCCGGCGTGAGCGAGCCGATCACCCCGTCGTCGAGGACACCGGCCGTGTGCACCACGGCGGTCAGCGCCGTCCCGGCCAGGGCCTTCGCCAGGGCGTCGCGGTCGGCCGCGTCGCAGGCGGCCCAGCGCACTTCGGCGCCCGAGGCGGCCAGTTCCGCCTGGAGTTCGGCCGCGCCGTCGGCGTCCGCGCCGCGCCGGCTCATCAGCAGCAGGCTGCGGACTCCGTGCCGGTCGACCAGGTGCCGGGCGAGCAGTCCGCCCAGGGCGCCCGAGGCGCCGGTGAGCAGAACGGTCCCGTCGCCGAAGTCGACTGGCTCCTGGGGGGTTTCGGTGGCGACCCTGGCGAGCCGGGGCAGCAGCAGGGTGTCGCCGCGCAGCGCCGCCTGCGGTTCCCCGGACGATACGAGGCGGGGTACGGCCACTGTCGTGACCGTGTTCCAGTCGATGCCGCCGCCGGTGCCACCGTCGGTGCCGCTTTCGGTGTCGAGGAGGACGAACCGGTCCGGGTTCTCCGACTGGGCCGAGCGCAGCAGGCCCCACACGGCCGCGTGGGCGGGATCGTCTCCGGGGTCGGCGGCGTCCCGGGTCACCAGCACCAGGCGCGCGGCCCGGTCCTCGGCCGTCCACCACTGCACCAGGTCCAGGACCTCGGCCAGGACGTCCCGGACGCGTTCGGCGTCCGTACCCGAGCCGGCCGGGCACGGGACGACGACGGCGTCCACGTCGGCGCCCGTCCCCGCGTCGTACGCGGCCTTCAGGGAGGCGATGTCGTCAAAGGCCGCTACGGCCGGGCTGGTTGCCGTCTCGGAGGATGCGGTGAGCGGTGACCATTCCACGGTGAACAACGCGTCGCGGGAGCCGGTACGGAGCTGGTCCGCCGATACCGGACGCAGCGTCAGGGACTCCACGGAGACGACGGGCCGTCCCGTGCCGTCGGTGGCCTCCAGCCGTATCGCGTCCCCGCCGGCCGCCGACAGCCGCACCCGCAGAGCGGCGGCTCCGCTCGCGTGCACGGTGACCCGGGACCACGCGAAGGGCAGCAGCGGGCCGTCGGCCGCCGGTACGAGCCCGCCCGCGCCCAGCGCGTGCAGCGCGGAGTCCAGCAGGGCCGGGTGCACCCCGAAGGAGCCAGCGTCCGCGCCCGCTTCCCCGGGGACGGCCAGTTCGGCGTAGACGGCGTCGGTGCCGCGCCACACGGCGCGCAGCCCCTGGAACAACGGCCCGTAGCTCAGGCCGAGTCCGGCGAGCCGGTCGTAGAAGCCGTCGAGTTCGACCGGTGACGCGTCGGCCGGGGGCCAGACGGCCGGGCCGTCCTCGGCCCGGTCCGTGCCGGTGGCGAGGGTGCCGGTGGCGTTGCGGACCCACGGGCCGTCCTCGCTGCGGGAGTGCACGCCCAGCGGCCGCCGGCCCGCGTCGTCCGGGGCGCCCACCAGCACTTGCAGGGCGATACCGCCGCGCTCGGGCAGCACCAGCGGTGCCTGCAGGGTCAGTTCCTCCACCATGTCGCAGCCGGTCTCGGCGGCGGCGTGGGCGGCCAGTTCGACGAAGGCCGTTCCCGGCAGCAGTACTGTGCCGAGCACGGCGTGGTCGGCGAGCCAGGGCTGGGTCTGCAGCGACAGCAGCCCGGTCAGCAAGTGGCCTCCGGCGTCCGGCAGTTCCACGGCCGCGCCCAGGAACGGGTGGTCGGCGGACTCCAGTCCGGCGGCCCGTACGTCACCGATCGCGGCCCCGGCCTCCAGCCAGTACCGCTCGTGCCGGAACGCGTACGTGGGCAGGTCGACGGTACGGGCACCCGGCAGGACCGCGTCCCAGTCGACGGCGGCGCCGTGCGCGTGGGCCTGCGCCAGCGACAGCAGCAGCCGGTGCCGGCCGCCGTCACCGCGCCGCAGCGTCGGGACGACCACGGCCTCGGCCTCCGCGGCCTCGATGGCGTCCTGGATGCCCGCCAACTGCACGGGGTGCGGGCTGACTTCGACGAACACGTCGTGCCCGTCGGCCAGGAGGGAGCCGATGGCGTCGTGGAAGCGCACCGTCTGCCGCATGTTGCGGTACCAGTAGCCGGAGCCGAGCTCGTCCGTGCCGACTCTCCCGCCGGTCACCGTGGAGTAGAAGGGGACGGTGCCGGGGCGGGCGGTGACGCCGGCGAAGCCTTCCGCGGCGGCGGCCTCGACCTGCTCGATCTGCGGCGAGTGCGCGGCGTAGTCCACGGCGACCTTGCGGGCCTGGACGCCCTGCTCCTCACAGTGCGCGAGCAGTTCGTCCAGGGCGCCCGTCTCGCCGGAGACCACCACGGTGCCCGGGCCGTTGACGGCGCCGATGCCGAGCCGGCCGGCCCACCGGTCGACGAGTTCCCGCGCTTCGTTCTCCGGGAGGGTCACGGAGGCCATGCCGCCCAGGCCCTGGAGTTCACGGACCGCCAGGCTGCGTTGCGCCACGACGCGTGCCCCGTCCTCCAGGGAGATCGCTCCGGCGACCACGGCGGCGGAGACCTCGCCCTGGGAGTGTCCGACGACGGCGGCAGGGGTGACGCCGAAGGAGCGCCACACCTCGGCCAGGGCGACCGTCATCGCCCACAGCACGGGCTGCAGTACGTCGACCCGGTCCTGTTCCACGTCGGACTCGCCGCGCAGGACGGCGGTCAGCGACCAGTCGACGTGCGGGGCGAGAGCGCGCTCGCAGTCGGCGATGCGGTCGCGGAAGACGGTGGAGTTCTCCAGGAGTTCGGCGGCCATGCCCAGCCACTGCGAGCCCTGCCCGGGGAAGACGAAGACGGCCTTGCCGCCGGTGCGGGCGGTGCCGGTGACGACGTGGGACGGGGTGGAGCCGTCCGCGACGGCGGCCAGCCCCTGCCGGAACTCCTCGGGGTCGTCCGCGACCACCACCGCGCGGTGCTCGAAGGCCGCCCTGGTCGTGGCCAGCGCGTACGCCACGTCGGCCGGGGCGGCTTCGGCGCCCTCGGTGTCCAGGAAGGACAGCAGCCGCTGGGCCTGGCCGCGCAGTGCCGCCTCGCTCTTCGCCGAGATTACCCACGGCACTGCCGTTCCCGGCTCGGGTGCGGTCGGCAACTCGGCTGCGGCGGGGGCTTGTTCGAGGATGATGTGGGCGTTGGTGCCGCTGACGCCGAAGGAGGAGATGCCCGCGCGGCGCGGACCGTCCGCGTCCCAGTCGACGGCGTCGGTCAGCAGCCGTACCGTACCGTCCGACCAGTCCACATGCGGCGTGGGCTCGTCCACGTGCAGGGTTCGCGGCAGCACACCGTGCCGCATCGCCATCACCATCTTGATGATGCCCGCAGCACCAGCGGCCGCCTGAGTGTGCCCGATGTTGGACTTCAACGACCCGAGCCACAGCGGCCGTTCCGCCGAACGCTCCTGACCGTACGTCGCGATGACCGCCTGCGCCTCGATCGGGTCACCCAGCTTCGTCCCCGTACCGTGCGCCTCCACCGCGTCCACATCGGCGGCAGACAGCCCGGCGGCGGCCAGGGCCTCTCGGATGACCCGCTGTTGCGAAGGACCGTTCGGCGCCGTCAGGCCGTTCGACGCGCCGTCCTGGTTGACTGCCGTGCCCCGCACCACGGCGAGGATCCGGTGCCCGTTGCGTTGTGCGTCCGACAGCCGCTCGACGAGCAGCATGCCGACGCCCTCGCCCCAGCCGGTGCCGTCCGCGCCGGCCGCGAACGCCTTGCAGCGGCCGTCGGCGGACAGGCCGCGCTGTCGGCTGAACTCCACGAACACCGTCGGGCTCGCCATCACCGTCACACCACCGGCCAGCGCCATCGAGCACTCACCACTGCGCAGCGACTGAATCGCCAGATGCAGCGCCACCAGCGACGACGAGCACGCCGTGTCGATCGTGACCGCCGGCCCCTCCAGACCGAACGTGTACGACACACGACCCGAGGCCACGCTGCCGGAGCCCCCGGTGGTGAGGAGACCTTCGACGCCCTCGGGGAGTTCGCGCGAGCCCTGTCCGTAGTCGTGGTACATCAGGCCGGTGAAGACCCCGGTCCGGCTGCCGCGCAGCGAGGCCGGGTCGATGCCGGCGTGTTCGCAGGCCTCCCACGCGGTCTCCAGCAGCAGCCGCTGCTGCGGGTCCATGGCGAGGGCCTCACGCGGCGAGATCCCGAAGAACGCGGCGTCGAACTCGGCTGCCTCGTGCAGGAATCCGCCCTGTGCGGTGTACGTGGTGCCGAGCCGCTCGGGGTCCGGGTCGTAGAGCGACTCGATGTCCCAGCCCCGGTCGTCGGGGAATCCAGAGATGCCGTCGCGGCCCTCCGCGACCAGCCGCCACAGGTCCTCCGGGGAGCGCACGCCGCCCGGGAGGCGGCAGCTCATGCCGACGATGGCGATCGGCTCGTCGGCGGCGGCGTCCGTGGTCTGCCGTACCGCTGCCGTGGTTCCGGGGGCGTCGCCGAGGAGTTCGGCGGCGATGTGCCGGGCGAGGGCGGCGGGGGTCGGGTGGTCGAAGACGAGGGTCGCGGGCAGGCGCAGGCCGGTTCCGGTGGCGAGCCGGTTGCGCAGTTCGACGGCCGTCAGGGAGTCGAAGCCCAGGTCCTGGAAGGCGTGCGCGGGCTGGATCGCGCGGGGCGAGGAGTGCCCCAGCACGGCGGCGACCTCGGTCCGGACGAGGTCCAGGAGGGCCTCGTCGCGCTCGTCCCGGGTCAGCCCGGCGAGGCGGTCGGCGAGCGTTGCGGTGGTGGCGGGCCGGGCGGTGCCGCGTGTCGTGGCGCGGACGAGTCCGCGCAGCAGGGCCGGGACGTCTCCGGCCGCCCGGTCGCGCAGGGCGGCGGTGTCGATGCGGACGGGTACGAGCACGGGCGCGGCCGAGGCGAGCGCGGAGTCGAACAGCCTCAGGCCGTCCTCGGTGGACAGCGGCAGCACGCCCGAGCGTGCCATCCGTGACCTGCCGGCCTCGTCGAGGGAGTCGGCCATGGCGCCGTCCTGCTCCCACAGGCCCCACGCCAGCGAGACCGTGGGCAGGCCCCGGCCCCGGCGGTGCCGGGCGAAGGCGTCGAGGAAGGCGTTGGCGGCCGCGTAGTTGCCCTGGCCGGGGTTGCCGAACACTCCGGCGGCGGAGGAGAAGAGCACGAACGGCGTGTCGTCACCGGTGAGTTCGCTCAGATTGAGCACGGCGTCGGCCTTGGGCTTCAGCACGGCGTCCAGGCGCTGCGGCGTGAGCGCGGCGAGGACGCCGTCGTCCAGTACGCCGGCGGTGTGCACGACGGAGCCGACCGGTGTCGTGGCCAGCACCCGGGCGAGTGCGGCGCGGTCGGCGACGTCGCAGGCGGCCCAGGTCACCTCGGCGCCGTACGCGGCGAGTTCGGCCTCCAGGGCTGCGGCGCCGGGGGCGTCCGCGCCGCGTCGGCTGAGCAACAGCAGGCTGCGTACGCCGTGTTCGGCCACCAGGTGGCGGGCGATGGTTCCGCCGAGCGCGCCGGAGGCGCCGGTCAGCAGGACGGTGCCGAGGCGGGGGGCGGCCGCTTCCGGGTCCGGGGAGGCCGCCCGGGTCAGGCGGGGGACGCGTGTCTCCCCGTCGCGGACGACGACATGGGGTTCGCCGCAGCGCACGATGCCGGGTACGAGCGTCGACAGGTCGGCCTGGCCGTCGGTTTCGACCAGCACGATCCGGTCGGGGTTCTCCGCCTGGGCGGAGCGCACCAGACCGCCGGCGGCGGCGTGGGCGAGGTCGTCGCAGTCCGCCACCAGGACCAGCCGTGCCGCCCGTTCCCCGGCGGACCACCACTGCAGCAGTCGCAGCACCTCGGCGGTGACCTCGCGGACCCGCTCGGCCTCGGACGCCCCGTCCGGGCCGTCGGGGCACGCCACCACGACGACGTCGGGCTGAGACTGTGACGTGCCGTCAATGTCGCCCAGAGACTGGGCGTCCGGTGCGTAGGCGACCGTCGTGCCGTCCGTGTCGGCCGGCAGGGACAGCGGCGTCCACTCCACGGTGAACATGGCGTCCTCGGAGCGCTTGCGGAGCTGCTCGGCCGAAACGGCGCGCAGCGTCAGCGACTCCACGGACGCGACCGGCTCTCCGGCGGCGTCGGCCAGGAGCAGGGACACGGTGTCCGTACCGGCTCGTGACAGCCGCACGCGTACGGTCGACGCTCCCGTGGCGCGGACGGACACCCCGGACCAGGCGAACGGCAGCAGGGGCCCGTCCGCTTCGGCCACCAGGGTGCCGGCGCTCGCGCCGATCGCGTGGAGCGTCGCGTCCAGGAGCGCCGGGTGCAGGAGGAAGGAGCCGACGTCCAGGCCGTCGGGCAGGGCGACTTCGGCGAAGACGTCCTCGCCCGCGCGCCAGGCGGCGCGCAGTCCGCGGAACGCCGGCCCGTAGGCCAGGCCGAGGCCGTCGAGCCGCTCGTAGAAGCCGTCGAGGCCGACCGGTTCGGCGCCCTGGGGCGGCCACACCGTCAGCGTCCGGTCGGCCGGGGCGCCCGTACCGTCGGTGACGGAGCCGGTCGCGTGCCGGACCCACGGCTGGTCGGTGTCGTCCTCGGAGCGCGAGTGCACGGTCAGCGGCCGGCGGCCGGAGCCGTCGTCCGCGCCGACCCATACCTGGACCGCGACGCCGCCCCGCTCGGGCAGGACCAGGGGTGCTTCGAGAGTGAGGTCCTCCAGCAGTTCGCAGCCGGCTTCGTCGGCCGCGCGTACCGCGAGTTCGACGAACGCGGTGCCCGGCAGCAGGACGTTCCCGAGGACCGTGTGGTCGGCCAGCCACGGGTGTGTGCGCAGCGACAGCCGGCCGGTCAGCAGCCGTTCGTCGCCGCCGGCGAGGGCGACGGTGGCGCCCAGCAGGGGGTGGCCGGCGGAGCCGAGGCCGGCCGCGCGCACGTCGCCGGGCGCGGCGGGTGAGGCGTCGAGCCAGTAGCGCTCGTACTGGAAGGCGTAGGTGGGCAGTTCCACGCGCTGGGCGGCGGGGAAGAAGGCGGGCCAGTCCGGCGAGAGGCCGTGCGCGTGCAGTTCGGAGACGGCGCAGACGAGGGCCGCGCGCTCGGGGCGGTCGGCGCGCAGCACCGGGACGGTGAGGACTTCGGCCGCGTCCAGGCAGCCTTGCGTCATGCCGCTGAGGACGCCTCCGGGGCCGATCTCCACGAACGTGGTCACGCCGTGCTCGTGCAGGGTGTGGACGCCGTCGGCGAAGCGGACCGCCTCACGGACATGACGGACCCAGTACTCGGCCGTGTACGCCTCGATGAACCGGCCCGTAACGTTGGAGACGACGGGGATCTTCGGCCGGTCGAAGGCCAGATCGCGCACGACGGCGGCGAAATCGTCGAGCATGGGGTCCATCAGCGGCGAGTGGAAGGCGTGACTGACCTTCAGCCGGGACGTCTTGCGACCCTGCTGGGTGAAGACCTCCGCGACCGCCAGCACCGCCTCTTCGGCACCCGAAACCACCACCGACTGCGGGCCGTTGACCGCCGCGATGCTCACCTCGTCGGTAAGGTGCGGCAGGATCTCGTCCTCGCCGGCCTGGACGGCGACCATCGCGCCGCCGGCGGGCAGCGCCTGCATCAGCCGGGCACGGGCGGAGACCAGCTTCGCCGCGTCCTGGAGCGACAGCGCCCCCGCCACGTGCGCGGCCGCGATCTCACCGACGGAGTGACCGGCCACGTAGTCGGGGCGGATGCCCCAGGACTCCAGGAGCCGGAAGAGCGCCACCTCGACGGCGAACAGCGCCGGTTGGGCCATGCCGGTCCCGTGCAGGTCCTCCGAGTCGACGTCCACAGTGGCGTCGAGGTGCGCGCACACCTCGTCGTACGCGGCCGCGAACGCCGGATACGCCGCATACAACTCGCGCCCCATGCCGAGGCGTTGCGACCCCTGACCGGAGAAGAGGAAGCCGACGCGGCCCGCGGTGCCGGAGCGGCCGCGTACCACGCCCGGGGCGGGGGATCCGGCGGCGACCGCGCGCAGTCCTTCGGTGAGCTCGTGAAGGGTCTCGCCCTGGACCACCGCGCGGTGTTCGAGGGCCGTGCGTGTCGTGGCGAGCGAGAACGCCACGTCCTTGAGGGGAACGTCACCGTCCATGCGGGACAGCAGGCGTTCGGCCTGCGCGCACAGCGCCGCTTCGCTCTTGCCGGACAGCACCCACGGCACGGGGCCGCCCTCGGCCGGAAACGCGGCCTCGACGGCTGCCGTCGCGGCGGCCGAGTCGCCCTCGTCGCCTTCGTCGGTGTCGTCGGTCTCTTCGAGGGTCTCGGCCGAGGGGGCTTCCTCGATGATCGTGTGCGCGTTGGTGCCGCTGATCCCGAAGGAGGAGACCGCGGCCCGGCGCGGCTGTTCGGTGGTCGGCCAGGCTACGGGTCCGGTCAGCAGCAGTACCGCGCCCGCCGACCAGTCCACGTGCGGGGTCGGCTCGTCGACGTGCAGGGTCGGCGGCAGCTGGCCGTGGCGCAGGGCCATGACCATCTTGATGATGCCGGCCACACCGGCGGCGGCCTGGGTGTGCCCGATGTTGGACTTGATCGACCCCAGCCACAACGGCCGTTCCTCGGAACGGCCTTGACCGTAGGTCGCGAGGAGGGCCTGCGCCTCGATCGGGTCGCCCAGCTTCGTGCCCGTGCCGTGCGCCTCGACCACGTCGACCTGGGCGGTCGTCAGCCGGGCGGCGGTCAGTGCCTGGCGGATCACCCGCTGCTGGGAGGGGCCGTTGGGGGCGGTCAGGCCGTTGGAGGCGCCGTCCTGGTTGACGGCGGATCCCCGGACGACCGCGAGGACCTGGTGGCCGTTGCGGCGGGCGTCGGAGAGCCGTTCGACCAGCAGCAGGCCGGCGCCCTCGCCCCAGCCGGTGCCGTCGGCGCCGGCCGCGAACGCCTTGCAGCGGCCGTCGGGCGCCAGTCCGCGCTGCCGGCTGAAGCCGACGAACGTGGCGGGGCCGACCATCGCGGTGACCCCGCCGGCCACGGCCAGTGAGCACTCGCCGTTGCGCAGTGACTGGACGGCCAGGTGCAGGGCGACGAGCGAGGACGAGCAGGCCGTGTCCACGGTGACGGCCGGGCCTTCGAGACCGAAGGTGTAGGCCACCCGGCCGGAGGCGACACTGCCCGAGGTGCCCGTCCCCAGGTAACCCTCAAGGTCTTCCGGGGAGTTCTGCAGGGCGGCGAGGAACTCGTGGTTCATCACGCCCGCGAACACGCCGGTCCGGCTCCCCGCGAGCGAGGCGGCGTCGATGCCCGCCCGCTCGAAGAGTTCCCAGGACGTCTCCAGCAGCAGCCGCTGCTGGGGGTCCATCGCGAGCGCCTCGCGGGGCGAGATCCCGAACAGGCCGGCGTCGAACCGCGCCAGGTCGTCCAGGAACGCGCCCTCGCGGGCGTAGCTGGTGCCCCGGTGCTCCGGGTCCGGGTCGTAGAGCGCGTCCAGGTCCCAGCCGCGATCGGCGGGGAACTCCGTGACGGCGTCCCGGCCGGTGGAGACCAGCTCCCACAGATCCTCCGGCGAGCGGACGCCTCCGGGGTAGCGGCAGCTCATCCCGATGATGGCGACCGGCTCCCCGGCGGCGTCCTCGTGCTCACGAAGGCGCCGCCGGGTCTCCTGGAGATCTGCGGTGACTCGCTTCAGGAAATAGCGGAGCTTGTCCTCGTTCGCCACCGAAATCGTCCCTCACCCCTGTGCAGACTTACCGGAATTCGGCAAGGGATTCACCGGGACGCCGGAATCGTCAGGAGATCCCGAATTCCTTGCCGAGCAGATCGAACATTTCGTCGTCCGTGGCCGTTTCCAGATCGCCGCTCATTCCAGGGTCTTCCGGCGCCTTGCCGGAACTTCCGGCAACTGCCAGGAGACTGTGGAGCTTTGACACGATCCGGTCGTGGGCATCGCCCTGAGCCACCTTCGCGAGCAATTCTTGTTCGAGCCTGTCGAGATCGGCAAGTAGGGATTCCACTAGGCCGGGTCCGGCCGCCGGCGCCGTCTCCGCGAGCACGTGCCGGGCCAGGAGAGCGGGCGTCGGACAGTCGAAGACCAGCGTCGCGGGCAGCCGCAGCCCGGTGGCCTTGTTCAGCCGGTTGCGGAGTTCGACGGCCGTCAGCGAGTCGAAGCCCAGGTCCTGGAAGGCGTGTTCCGGCTGGACCGTGCGGTCCGAGGCGTGGCCCAGGACCGCGGCGACCTCGGCCCGTACCAGGTCCAGCACGGTCTTGTCGCGCTCGCTCTCCGGCAGGCCCGCCAGGCGGTCCGCCAGGGAGGACGCGGAGGGCGCTGCCGCCGTCCGGTCGTTCCTGCGGGCGGGCGCCGGTGCCAAGGACCGCAGCACCGCCGGGGGTTCACCGGTGCGCAGCGCACGGGTGTCGATGCGGACCGGGGCGAGCACCGGCTCGTCCGAGGCCAGTGCCGCGTCGAACAGCCGCAGTCCCTCCTGGGACGACAGCGGCAGTACGCCGCTGCGCGCCATGCGCGCCCGGTCGGCCTCGGCGAGACCGTCGGTCATCGCACCGGACTGCTCCCACACTCCCCACGCCAGCGATATGGCCGGCAGACCGTCGCGGCGAAGGCGGGCGGCGAAGGCGTCGAGGAAGGAATTCGCCGCCGCGTAACTCGCCTGTCCCGCGCTGCCGACGATTCCGGCGACGGAGGAGAAGAGGACGAAGGCGGCCAGGTCCATGTCCCGGGTGCACTCGTGAAGGTTGAGTACGGCGTCCACCTTGGGCCGGAATACCTCGCGCATCCTTTCCGGTGTGAGCGCGGAGACGACTCCGTCGTCGAGAAGGCCCGCGGTGTGCACGACGGCCGACAGCGGGTGGCCGTCGAGCGTGTCCAGCATCGCGGAGACGGCTTCCCGGTCCGCCATGTCGCAGGCCGCCCAGGTGACTTCGGCACCCCACTCGGACAGCTCGGCGGTCAGCTCGGCCGCTCCGTCGGCCTCCGCGCCCCGGCGGCTCGCCAGCAGCAGCCGGCGCGCCTTGTGCTCGGAGACCAGGTGGCGGGCGACGAGTCCGCCCAGCGCCCCGGAGGCACCGGTCACCAGGACCGTGCCGTCCCCGAAGTCCGGCGTACTCCCGGCAGCAGCGGACGACTTCGCCAGCCGCGGTACGAGCACCTCCTCGCCGCGTACCGCGCACTGCGGCTCACCGGACGCGACCACCGAAGGCAGCACACCCACCGCCGCACCGAGGTCCTCCGCCTCCACCAGCACGAACCGCTCCGGGTGCTCCGACTGCGCCGACCGCATCAGCCCCCATACCGCCGCATGCGCCAGATCACCAGGAACCGTCACCAGCACCAGCCGGCCAGGACGGTCCTCCGCCAGCCACCACTGCACCAACTCCAGGACGGAGGCGGCGACGGTGTGCATCCGCTGTGCGGTGTCCTCGCCGGTTCCCACGGGGCACGGCACGACCGCGACCTCGGGCAGGGCGGGTTCGGCGGTGAGGGCAGCCAGGTCCGCGTACGTCCGTACGTCGAGTTCGGCACTCTCGCCGAGTGTCACCGGCTGCCATGCGAGACCGTACAGCCAGTCGCCGTTGCCTGTTTCGCGCAGTTGCTCCCGGGAGACCGGCCGCAGCGACAGCGTGTCGACCGTGGCCACCAGGCCGCCGGCGGTGTCGGCCACGGCCAGCGACACCGCGTCGCTGCCCGCCGGCGAGACCCTGACCCGCAACGCCGTCGCGCCGACGGCCCGTACGCTCACTCCGGACCAGGCGAAGGGCAGCAGCGGCCCGTCCCCGACGGTGACGGCACCGCCCGCGCCGATCGCGTGGAGCGCGGCGTCCAGCAGCGCCGGGTGCAGGGCGAACGCGCCCGCCTCCGTGTCCTCGGCGAGGGCGACCTCGGCGAGGACGTCGTCCCCGGCGCGCCACACCGACCGCAGGCCCTGGAAGACCGGGCCGTATTCCAGGCCGACTTCGGACAGGTTCTCGTAGAAGGCCGTCAGGTCGACGGGTTCGGCGCCCGCCGGCGGCCAGGTGCCGAAGTCGGGTACGTACGAGGGTTCCGGCTGGTCCGTCAGGTAGCCGACGGCGTGCCGGACCCACGGCTCGTCCTCCGTGGCGCTCTCCCGCCGCGAGTGGACGGTCACCGCGCGCCGGCCCTGCTCCTCTTCGGCACCGACCCACACCTGCACGGCCACGCCCCCGCTCTCGGGGACGATCAGCGGCGTTTCCAGGGTCAGGTCCTCGATGCGCGCGCAGCCGGCCTCGTCGCCCGCGCGCACGGCGAGTTCCACGAGCGCGGTTCCCGGCAGCAGCACGCTGCCCATGACCGTGTGGTCGGCGAGCCAGGGGTGGGTCTTGAGCGAGAGCCGCCCGGTGACCAGGTGTCCGCCGACGCCCGGGAGCGCGACTGCCGCGCCCGCCAGCGGGTGCTCGGCCGCTCCCAGCCCGAGTCCGGCGGCAGCGGCTCCACCGGTGAACTCCTCGGGCGCGTCCAGCCAGTAACGCTCGTACTGGAAGGCGTAGGTGGGCAGCTCGACGCGGTGGGCGCCGGGGAAGAACGCGTGCCAGTCCGGGGACGGGGAGACACCGTGTACGTGGAGTTCGGCGAGGGCCGTGACGACGGACTGCGGCTCGGGGCGGTCGGCACGCAGGACCGGGACGGTGAGCGCGTCGTCCAAGCAGCCTTGCGTCATGCCGCTGAGGACGCCGCCGGGGCCGATCTCGACGAAGGTGGTCACGCCGTGGTCGTGCAGGGTGCGGATGCCGTCGGCGAAACGGACCGCTTCACGGACGTGACGGACCCAGTACTCGGGCGCGTAAGGCTCAGCCAGAGCCCCCGTCAGGTTCGACACCACGGGGATCGTGGGCTCGTTGAAGGTCAGTCCGCTGACAACCGCACGGAATTCGTCGAGCATCGGGTCCATCAGCGGCGAGTGGAACGCGTGACTGACCTTCAGCCGGGACGTCTTACGACCCTGCTGGGCGAAGACCTCCGCGACCGCCAATACGGCCTCTTCGGCGCCGGAAACCACCACCGACTGCGGTCCGTTGATGGCCGCGATCCCCACGCTGTCGGTCAGGTGCGGCAGGACCTCGTCCTCCGTGGCCTGCACCGCCACCATCGCCCCGCCGACAGGCAACGCCTGCATCAGCGCGGCACGCGCCGACACCAGCCTCGCCGCGTCCTGAAGCGACAACACACCCGCCACATGCGCGGCCGCGATCTCCCCCACCGAGTGACCCGCCACGAAGTCCGGCCGGATTCCCCACGATTCGAGGAGCCGGAACAACGCCACCTCAATGGCGAACAGCGCGGGCTGCGTGCACCCGGTCTGGTTCAACTCCTCCGAGTCGACATCGACCGCCACCTCCAGCAGCGCACACACCTCGTCATACGCGGCCGCGAACACCGGGAACGCCGCGTACAGCTCCCGGCCCATCCCCAGCCGCTGCGACCCCTGACCCGAGAACAGGAAACCGGTCTTGCCGACCGCGCTCGCCTCGCCCACGACGATCCGCGCGGACGGGGAGTCGTCGGCCAGCGCGCGCAGCGCCGTCAGGAGTTCTTCCCTGCTCTCCCCCATCACTATCGCCCGGTGCTCCATCGAGGAGCGGGTCGTGGCCAGCGAGAAGCCGACGTCCGTCGGCTGTGCTCCGGCGTCCACGGAGGACAGCAGCCGCTCGGCCTGACCGCGCAGCGCGTCCTCGGTCTTCGCCGACAGCACCCACGGCACCACCACCGGGGCCGGCTCTGGAGTGGAGGACAACTCGGCTGCGACAGGCGCCTGCTCGACGATCACGTGGGCGTTGGTGCCGCTGATGCCGAACGACGAGATGCCCGCACGGCGCGGACCGTCCGCCTCCCAGTCGACGGCCTCGGTCAGCAGCCGTACCGCCCCCGCCGACCAGTCCACGTGCGGCGTCGGCTCGTCGACATGCAAGGTCTGCGGCAGCACGCCATGACGCATCGCCATGACCATCTTGATCACACCGGCGACACCGGCGGCGGCCTGCGCGTGACCGATGTTGGACTTCAACGAGCCCAGCCACAACGGACGTTCCTCCGGCCGCTCCTGACCGTACGTCGCCAGCAGCGCCTGCGCCTCGATCGGGTCACCCAACTTCGTGCCCGTACCGTGCGCCTCCACCACGTCCACCTCGGCCGCAGACAGCCCGGCGGCGGCCAGCGCCTGCCGAATGACCCGCTGCTGCGAAGGACCGTTCGGCGCCGTCAGACCATTCGACGCACCGTCCTGGTTGACGGCCGTACCCCGCACGACAGCCAGCACCTGATGCCCATTGCGCTGCGCGTCCGACAGCCGCTCCACGAGCAGCATGCCCGCGCCCTCGGCCCACCCGGTACCGTCCGCACCCGCCGCGAACGCCTTGCACCGCCCGTCGGGCGACAGCCCGCGCTGACGGCTGAACTCCACGAACGTCGAAGGAGTCGCCATGACGGTGACACCGCCGACCAGGGCCATCGAGCACTCGCCGTTCCGCATGGCCTGAGCGGCCAGGTGGAGGGCCACGAGCGACGACGAGCACGCCGTGTCGACCGTGACCGCCGGACCTTCGAGGCCGAAGGTGTAGGAGACGCGGCCGGAGGCGATGCTGCCCGCGCTGCCGCTGCCCAGATAGGCGTCCATGCCTTCCGGCGCCGTCTTCACGCGCCCGCCGTAGTCGTGGTACATCACGCCGGCGAAGACACCGGTCCGGCTGCCGCGCACCGAGGCCGGATCGATCCCGGCCCGCTCGAACGCCTCCCACGAGGTCTCCAGCAGCAGCCGCTGCTGCGGGTCCATGGCGAGTGCCTCGCGCGGCGAGATCCCGAAGAACGCCGGGTCGAACTCGGCTGCTTCGTGGAGGAATCCACCGAGACGGACGTAGGACTTGCCGGCGCGGTCGGGGTCCGGGTCGTAGAGGTTCTCGACGTCCCAGCCCCGGTCCTCGGGGAACCCGGAAATCGCGTCGCGGCCGGAGAACACCAGCTGCCACAGGTCTTCGGGCGACCGCACCCCTCCGGGGTAGCGGCAGGCCATCCCCACGATGGCGATCGGCTCGTCCGCCGCTGCCGTGGTGACCGCAGCGGCCTCGGCCTGCTCCTGGACGCCCAGCGTCTCGGCCAGCAGGAAGCGGGACAGGGCGACGGGCGTCGGGTAGTCGAAGACCATCGTCGCGGGCAGCCGCAGACCCGTCGCCGTGTTCAGCCGGTTCCGCAGCTCCACCGAGGTGAGCGAGTCGAAACCGGCTTCCTGGAAGGCGAGTTCCGGCTGGATCGCCTGGACCGAAGCGTGCCCGAGTACTGCGGCGACCTCGGTACGGACGAGTTCCAGCACCGTCTGCTCGCGCTCGGCCTCCGGCAGCCCGGCCAGCCGCTGCCCCAGGGATCCCTTCGGCGCGGCCGGGGCCGTACGCCGCGCGGTGCCGCGTACGGGGCCGCGCAGTGCCCGCAGCACCGGGGGTGTCGTCCCCCGTATCCCGCCGAGGTCCAGCCGCAGCGGGGCTACGGCCGCCCGGTCCGAGGCCAGCGCCGCGTCGAACAGGCGCAGTCCCTCCTCGACGGTGATGGGCGCCAGGCCCACCCGCTTGAGGCGGACGAGGTCCGCCTGGTCGAGCCGGTCGGCCATGCCGCTGCCCTGCTCCCACAGGCCCCATGCGAGCGAGGTCGCGGGGAGGCCCTGTGCGCGACGGGCTTCGGCGAAGGCGTCGAGGAAGGTGTTCGCCGCCGCGTAGTTGCCCTGGCCGGCGCTGCCCAGGATGCCGGACACCGACGAGAAGACCACGAACGCCGAGAGCCCGCCCGTCAGTTCGTGGAGGTTCAGCACGGCGTCGACCTTCGGGCGCAGCACCGCGTCCAGGCGTTCCGGAGTCAGCGCGGCGATCACACCGTCGTCGAGGACGCCGGCCGTGTGCACGACGGCGGTCACGGGTGTGTCCGCGAGGGCCCCGGTCAGGGCGTCGCGGTCGGCTGCGTCGCAGGCCGCCCAGCGCACCTGGGCGCCGGACGCGGAGAGTTCGGCTTCCACTTCGGCCGCGCCGGGGGCGGCCGCGCCGCGTCGGCTGAGCAGCAGCAGGCTGCGTACGCCGTGTTCGCTCACGAGGTGGCGGGCGACGAGTCCGCCCAGCGCCCCGGACGCACCGGTCACGAGAACCGTGCCGTCCCCGAAGTCCGGCGTACTCCCGGCAGCAGCGGACGACTTCGCCAGCCGCGGTACGAGCACCTCCTCGCCGCGTACCGCGCACTGCGGCTCACCGGACGCGACCACCGAAGGCAGCACACCCACCGCCGCACCGAGGTCCTCCGCCTCCACCAGCACGAACCGCTCCGGATGCTCCGACTGCGCCGACCGCACCAAACCCCACACCGCCGCATGCGCCAGATCACCAGGAACCGTCACCAGCACCAGCCGACCCGGACGATCCTCCGCCAGCCACCACTGCACCAACTCCAGTACGGAGGCGGTGACTTCGCGGACCCGGGTGGCCGTGTCGGCTTCGGGCCCGGACGGGCACGGCACTACGGCGATGTCCGGCTCGCTTGTCGACTCGCGCAGTGCGTCGAAGTCCGCGAAGGACTCGATCGCCGGCACGTCCACAGCGGAGGGCAGGGTGAGCGGCGTCCACTCCAGTGCGAACAGCGGGTCGCCGGCACTGGCACCACGCAGTTGCTCCGCCGATACGGCACGCAGCGTCAGCGAGTCGACCGAGGCCACCGGATCACCTGTGCCGTCGGCCACGGTGATCGTCACCGAATCGGCGCCCGTGCGCGACAGCTTCACCCGGACCATGGCCGCACCGGCCGCCTGGACGGCGACACCGGACCATGCGAACGGCAGCTGAGGCCCGTCGGTGAGAGAGACCAGCCCGCCGGCGGCCAGGGCGTGCAGGGCGGCGTCCAGCAGCGCCGGGTGCACGGCGAAGGAAGCCGCGTCGGCACGCGCGTCCTCCGGCAGTTCGACCTCGGCGAAGACGTCGTCCCCGCTGCGCCACACCGACCGCAGGCCCTGGAAGACCGGGCCGTACTCCAGACCGACTTCGGTCAAGTCCTCGTAGAACGCCGTCAGATCGACGGCCTCCGCACCCGCCGGCGGCCATGCGCCCACGGCTGCGGGGGACACCTCCGCCGAGGACAGTACGCCGGTCGCATGCCGCGCCCACGGACCGTCTCCGACGCGTGAGTGCACGCTCAGCTGCCGTCGGCCGGACGTGTCCTCGGCACCGACCGACACCTGCAGGGTGACACTGCCGCGCTCGGGAACCACCAGGGGCGTCGCCAGCGCGAGTTCGTCGATCTGCCCGCAGCCGACCTCGTCGCCCGCCCGGACGGCCAGCTCGACGAACGCGGTGCCGGGCAGCAGGACCTTGCCGTTGACGGCGTGGTCGGCGAGCCACGGGTGGGTGTCCAGTGAGATCAGCCCGGTGAGCAGAATGCCGTCACTGTCGGCGGTCGCGATCGCGGCACCGAGCAGCGGGTGATCCGCCGACCCCAGACCGGCGGCCCGGACGTCGCCGGGTGCCTGGGGGACGTCGAGCCAGTAACGCTCGTACTGGAAGGCGTAGGTGGGCAGATCGACGGTTCGCGCACCGGGGAAGAGGGCGCGCCAGTCCGGGGAGACACCGTGCACGTGCAACTGTCCGACGGCGGTGACGACTGCTTGCGGCTCGGGGCGGTCGGCACGCAGGACCGGGACGGTGAGCGCGCCGTCCAGGCAGCCCTGGGTGAGGGCGCTCAGGACACCACCGGGGCCGATCTCCACGAAGGTGGTCACACCCGACTCGTGCAGGGTCTGCACCCCGTCGGCGAAGCGCACGGCTTCACGGACGTGGCGGACCCAGTACTCGGCCGTGTAAGGCTCCGCCAGACGACCAGTCAGGGTTGACACCACCGGGATGCGCGACTCGTTGAACGCCAGCCCGCCGACAACCGCACGGAACTCGTCCAGCATCGGATCCATCAGCGGCGAGTGGAACGCGTGACTGACCTTCAGCCGCGACGTCTTACGACCCTGCTGGGTGAAGACCTCCGCGATCGCCAGCACCGCGTCCTCAGCGCCGGAAATCACCACCGACTGCGGTCCGTTGATGGCCGCGATTCCGACGTTGTCGGTCAGGTGCGGCAGGACCTCCTCCTCCGTGGCCTGCACCGCCACCATCGCCCCGCCGGCGGGCAACGCCTGCATCAGCGCGGCACGCGCCGACACCAGCCTCGCCGCATCCCGAAGCGACAACACCCCGGCCACATGCGCGGCCGCGACCTCACCGACGGAATGACCAGCCACACAGTCCGGGCGGATCCCCCAGGACTCCAGCAGCCGGAACAACGCCACCTCGACCGCGAACAACGCAGGCTGCGTACGGCCGGTCTGGTGCAACTCCTCCGTATCGACGTCAACCGGCGCGTCCAGATGCACGCACACCTCGTCGTAGGCCGCTGCGAACACCGGGAACGCCTCGTACAGCTCCCGGCCCATACCGATCCGCTGCGACCCCTGGCCGGAGAAGAGGAACCCGACCTTGCCGCCGGCCGGACGCCCGAGCACCACACCCGACGACGCCACACCGGACGCCAAGTCCCCAAGGCCACGAAGAAGTTCCTCACGGTTCTCCCCCACCACCACCGCCCGGTGCTCCAGCACCGAACGATTCGTGGCCAGCGAGAAACCGACATCAGCCGGCCGCGCCTCGGCATCCACAAAGGACATCAGTCGCTCGGCCTGACTCCGCAGCGCCGCCTCGGTCTTTGCCGACAGCACCCACAGCACCGGCCCGGCAATCGCCTCGCGGACGGGCTCCTCGCCCGCCGGGACATGCTCGACGATCACGTGCGCGTTCGTACCGCTGACACCGAAGGACGAGATGCCCGCACGGCGTGGACCGTTGGCTTCCCAGTCGACGGCCTCGGTCAGCAGCCGTACCGCCCCGGCCGACCAGTCCACGTGCGGCGTCGGCTCGTCCACGTGCAAGGTCTGCGGCAGCACGCCATGACGCATCGCCATGACCATCTTGATGATGCCGCCGACACCGGCGGCAGCCTGTGCGTGGCCGATGTTGGACTTCAACGAGCCCAGCCACAACGGTCGTTCCTCCGGCCGCTCCTGACCGTACGTCGCCAGCAGCGCCTGCGCCTCGATCGGGTCACCCAGCCGCGTGCCCGTACCGTGCGCCTCCACCGCATCCACGTCCGACGCAGACAGCCCGGCAGCCGCCAGGGCCTCCCGGATCACCCGCTGCTGCGCAGGACCGTTCGGCGCCGTCAGACCATTCGACGCACCGTCCTGATTGACAGCCGTGCCCCGTACCACAGCCAGCACCTGATGCCCGTTACGGCGTGCGTCGGAGAGCCGCTCCACGAGCAGCATGCCCGCGCCCTCGGCCCACCCGGTGCCGTCCGCACCCGCCGCGAACGCCTTGCAACGGCCGTCCGGCGACAGACCGCGCTGACGGCTGAACTCCACGAAGACCGACGGGCCGGCCATCACGGTGACGCCGCCGACGAGAGCCATCGAGCACTCGCCGTTCCGCAGCGACTGGGCCGCCAGGTGCAGAGCCACGAGCGACGACGAGCACGCGGTGTCGACCGTGACCGCCGGACCCTCAAGGCCGAAGGTGTAGGAGACACGGCCCGAAGCGACGCTGCCCGCGCTGCCGTTGACGAGGTAGCCCTCAAGGCCCGCCGGGGAGGTGTGCACGCGGCCGCCGTAGTCGTGGTACATCACGCCGGCGAACACCCCGGTCCGGCTGCCGCGCACCGAGGCCGGATCGATCCCGGCCCGCTCGAACGCCTCCCACGACGTCTCCAGCAGCAGCCGCTGCTGCGGATCCATCGCCAGCGCCTCACGCGGGGAGATCCCGAAGAACTCCGCGTCGAAGTCGGCCGCTTCGTGCAGGAAGCCGCCTTCTCGGGTGTAGCTGGTGCCCCACTGGTCGGGGTCGGGGTCGTAGAGGTTCTCCACGTCCCAGCCCCGGTCCTCGGGGAACCCGGAGACCGCGTCACGGCCGGAGAACACCAGCTGCCACAGATCCTCGGGCGACCGCACCCCTCCGGGATACCGGCAGGCCATCCCCACGATCGCGATCGGCTCGTCCGCCGCGACGGCGACCGTGGAGGCGGTGGCCGTCACCGGTGCCTCTTCGGCGCCTGTGGCCTCGGTGGTGAGGTAGCGGGCGAGGGCGAGCGGGTTCGGGTAGTCGAAGATCAGCGTGGCGGGCAGGCGCAGTCCGACGGCCGAGTTGAGCCGGTTGCGCAGTTCGACGGCGGTCAGCGAGTCGAAGCCGATGTCCTTGAACGAGTCGTCCGCGCCGACCGATTGGCTGTCGGCGTGCCCGAGCACGGCCGCGACCTCGGTACGTACCAGCTCCAGCACCGTCTGCTCGCGCTCGGCCTCCGGCAGCCCGGCCAGCCGCTGCCCCAGGGAGGACGAGGCCGCCTTGGCCGCCGTCGCCGTGCGCCGTGCCGGGGCGACGCGGACCAGGCCGCGCAGGACGGACGGCACGGGCTGCCCCTGTCCGTCCCGGAAGGCGGAGGTGTCGAGCCGGATCGGGACGACGGTGGCCCGCCCGGTGGCAAGGCCGGCGTCGAACATCCGCAGGCCCTCGGCCGGCGGGATCGCGGCCAGACCCATGCGCTTGATGCGGGTGAGATCGGTGTGGTCGAGACCGCCGGTCATCGCGCTGTCGCTGTCCTGCGCCCACAGGCCCCAGGCCAGCGAGGTGGCGGGCAGCCCCTGGTCCCGGCGATGCTCGGCGAGGGCGTCGAGGAAGGTGTTGGCGGCGGCGTAGTTGCCCTGGCCCGGGGTGCCGAGGGTGCCGGCCACGGAGGAGAACAGCACGAACGCGGTCAGGTCACCGGCCAGTTCGTGCAGGTTCAGCGCCGCGTCGACCTTGGGCCGGAACACGCCGTCCAGGCGCTCGGGCGTCAGCGCGGCGACGACTCCGTCGTCCAGGACGCCCGCCGTGTGGACGACAGCAGACAGCGTGCGGTCGGCGAGGAGGTCACGGACGGCGTCGCGGTCGGCCACGTCGCAGGCGGCCCAGGCGACCTCGGCGCCCTGCGCACTCAGCTCGGCGGCGAGCTCCGCCGCGCCGGGCGCGTCCCCGCCCCGGCGGCTGACCAGGAGCAGGCTGCGTACTCCGTGTTCGCTCACCAGATGCCGGGCGACGAGCCGGCCCAGACCGCCCGAGGCGCCGGTCAACAACACGGTGCCGGATCCGAGTTCGGGGAGCTCCTGCTCCGCGTCCGGCACGGCGATACGGGCCAGTCGCGGCACCCGGACCTCGCCCCCGCGCACCTCGGCCTGCGGCTCGCCCGAAGCGAGCAGGCCGGGCAGCAGCCCGGCAAGACCGTCGACCTCGCCCTCGTCGGAGTCGACGTCGACGTCGACGTCGACGAGGACGAAACGGCCGGGGTTCTCGCTCTGCGCCGAGCGCACCAGTCCGCGAACCGCCGACTGGTCCAGGTCCCCGGCGCGCGTCACCAGCACCAGTCGCGACGGACGGTCCTCGGCCAGCCACCACTGCATCAGCCGCAGCACGGAGTCGGCGACCTCACGGACCCGGGCGGCGGTGCCTTCACCGGTCCCTGTCGGGCACGGTACGACCACGGCGTCGGCGTCCGGCACCGGGTCCGCGGCCCGCAGTGCCGCGAAGTCCCCGTACGTCTCCACCCTGGTGCCGTCGGGCACGGGCGGCAGGGCGAGCGGCGTCCAGTCCAGGCCGAACAGCGAGTCGCCGTCACCGGAACCACCGCGCAACTGCTCGGCGGATACCGGGCGCAGGGTCAGCGAGTCGATACGCGCGACCGGCTCCCCGGTGCCGTCGGCCAGCGTCAGCGACACCGTGGCGGTGCCCGCGCGCGACACCTTCACGCGCAGGGCGGCGGCCCCGGTGGCGGCCAGGCGTACACCGCTCCAGGCGAACGGCAGCAGCCCGTGACCGGTTCCGGCCTCGGGTTCGACCGCGCCCAGCCACACGGTGTGCAGGGCCGCGTCGAACAGCGCGGGGTGCAGTCCGTACGCGCCCGCCCCGGTGCGCTCCGCCCCGGTCAGTTCCACCTCGGCGAAGAAGTCGTCCCCACTCCGCCACGCGGCACGCAGCCCCTGGAAGGCCGGCCCGTAGTCGAGGGCCATGCCCGCGAGTTGCTCGTAGAAGCCGTAGGCATCGACCGGCTCCGCGCCCACGGGCGGCCACGTGGCGAGCGAGCCGTCCACCGGACCCGTGGCGGCGGACAGCGTGCCGGAGGCGTGCCGCACCCAGGTCCGTCCGGCCTCGTACGTGTCCCCGTCGTCGATCCGTGAGTGCACGGTCAGCGGCCTGCGGCCCGCGCCGTCGTCGGCGCCCACGCGCACCTGGAGGGCGACACCTCCGCGCTCGGGCACGCGCAGCGGCGCCTCCAGCGTCAGCTCCTCCAGCAAGTCACAGCCCACGGCGTCGGCGGCGGTGACGGCCAGTTCGACGAACGCGGTTCCCGGCAGCAGGACAACCCCGTTCACGGCGTGATCCGCCAGCCACGGGTGCGTGTGCAATGAGAGCCGCCCGGTGAGCAGTTGGCCGTCACCGTCGGCCAGCGGTACGGCGGCCCCGAGCAGGGGGTGTCCGGCCTCGCCCTGGCCCACGGCACGCATGTCGCCGACCGAGGCGGGGGCGTCGAGCCAGTAGCGCTCACGCTGGAAGGCGTAGGTGGGCAGATCGACGGTCCGTGCACCGGGGAAGAACACGTGCCAGTCCGGGGAGATGCCCTGGACGTGCAGCTGTCCGACGGCAGTGACGGCGGCTTGCGGCTCGGGGCGGTCGGCGCGCAGGACCGGGACGGTGAGCGCGCCGTCCACGCAGCCCTGAGTGAGCGCGCTCAGGACACCGCCGGGGCCGATCTCCACGAACGTGCTCACGCCGAATTCGTGCAGGGTCTGCACGCCGTCGGCGAAGCGGACCGCTTCACGGACGTGACGGACCCAGTACTCGGCCGTATAAGCCTCCGCCAGACGACCCGTCAGGGTCGACACCACCGGAATCCGCGCCTCGTTGAAGGACAGGCCTTCAACGACCACGCGGAACTCGACCAGCATCGGATCCATCAGCGGCGAGTGGAACGCGTGACTGACCTTCAGCCGGGACGTCTTACGACCCTGCCCGGCGAAAACCTCCGCGATCGCCAGCACCGCGTCCTCAGCGCCGGAAATCACCACGGAATGCGGGCCGTTGATTGCAGCGATCCCGACGTTGTCGATCAGGTGCGGCAGGACCTCGTCCTCCGTGGCCTGCACCGCCACCATCGCCCCACCAGCAGGCAACGCCTGCATCAGCGCGGCACGCGCCGACACCAGCTTCGCCGCGTCCTGAAGCGACAGCACCCCGGCCACATGCGCGGCCGCGATCTCACCCACCGAGTGACCGGCTACAAAGTCCGGGCGGATGCCCCAGGACTCCAGCAGCCGGAACAACGCCACTTCAATGGCGAACAGCGCAGGCTGAGTGCACCCGGTCTGGTGCAACTCCTCCGTATCGACGTCAACCGGCGCGTCGAGATACGCACACACCTGGTCGTACGCCTCCGCGAACACCGGGAACGCCTCGTACAACTCCCGACCCATCCCCAGCCGCTGCGACCCCTGACCCGAGAACAGGAAACCGACCTTGCCCTCGGCCCTGGCGCGCCCGGTCACCACGTTCGCCGCCGGTTCTCCGGCCGCGAGCGCGGCCAGCCCCGCGCGCAGTTCGTCCGGGTCGGCGCCGACCACGGCGGCCCGGTGTTCCAGTCCCGACCGGGCGACGGCGAGCGAGAACCCGGTGTCCGGCAGCGGGACTTCGTCAGCGGCGTACTCCAGCAGGCGCTCCGCCTGCGCCCGCAGCGCTGCCTCGCTCTTCGCCGAGAGCACCCATGGCACGACCCCACCGGAGTCCGGCGTCGGAGCCGGCTCCTCCATGGTCGGCGCCTGCTCGATGATCGTGTGCGCGTTGGTGCCGCTGATACCGAAGGAGGACACCGCCGCGCGGCGCGGCAGGTCGTCCGAGGGCCACTCCACGGACTCGGTGAGCAGTCGCACGGCACCCGCCGACCAGTCCACGTGCGGCGTGGGCTCGTCCACGTGCAGGGTTCGCGGCAGCACACCGTGGCGCATCGCCATGACCATCTTGATGATGCCGGCCACGCCTGCGGCGGCCTGCGTGTGGCCGATGTTGGACTTGACGGAGCCGATCCACAACGGCCGTTCTTCCGTGCGCTCCTGACCGTACGTCGCCAGCAGCGCCTGCGCCTCGATCGGGTCGCCCAACTTGGTGCCCGTGCCGTGCGTTTCGACCGCGTCCACGTCGGCGGGCGACAGCCCGGCGGCGGCCAGCGCCTGCCGGATGACCCGCTGCTGCGAAGGACCGTTCGGCGCCGTCAGACCGTTCGACGCACCGTCCTGATTGACTGCCGTACCGCGCACCACGGCGAGGATCCGGTGTCCGTTGCGCTGTGCGTCCGACAGCCGCTCGACCAGCAGCATGCCGACGCCCTCGCCCCAGCCCGTGCCGTCCGCACCTTCAGCGAACGCCTTGCAGCGGCCGTCCGGCGACAGCCCGCGCTGACGGCTGAACTCCACGAACATGTCCGGCGTGGTCATCACGGTGACACCGCCGACCAGGGCCATGGAGCACTCGCCGTTCCGCAGCGCCTGGGCCGCCAAGTGCAGGGCGACCAGCGACGACGAGCACGCCGTGTCGACCGTGACCGCCGGGCCCTCAAGGCCGAAGGTGTAGGAGATGCGGCCGGAGACCACCGAGGCGGCCTTGCCGGTGAGGACGTAACCCTCGATCTCCTCGGGCGCGTTGCGCAGCCCGTTGGCGTAGTCCTGGCCGTTCGTGCCGATGAAGACACCGGTCCGGTCGGCACGTACGGAGGAGGGGGCGATGCCGGCGCGCTCGAACGCCTCCCACGCGGTCTCCAGCAGCAGCCGCTGCTGCGGGTCCATGGCGAGAGCCTCACGCGGCGAGATCCCGAACACGGCGGCGTCGAAGCGGTCGGCGCCCTGGACGAAGCCGCCCTCGCACGCGTACGTCCTGCCGGGCCGGTCGGGGTCCGGGTCGTAGAGGGAGTCGATGTCCCAGCCGCGGTCGGTGGGGAACCCGGACACCGCGTCGCGGCCGTCCCGCAGCAGCTCCCACAGGTCCTCGGGCGACTCGACGCCGCCGGGGAAGCGGCAGCTCATCGCCACGATCGCGAGGGGCTCGTCGCTCGCGACGGCCGTGGCCCGCGCCGCCGCACCGGGCTCCGTCCCGTGCCGGCCGAGGAGTTCCTCGCGCAGATGACGGGCGAGGGCGGTGGGGGTGGGGTGGTCGTAGACCAGAGTGGCGGGCAGCTTGAGACCGGTGGCGGTGTTGAGCCTGTGGCGCAGTTCGACGGCGGTGAGCGAGTCGAAGCCGGTCTCGCGGAACGTCCGGTCGGCCTCGAAGGCGGCGGCCTTGCCGGTGTGGCCGAGCACGGTGGCGGCCTGCTCGCGGACCAGGTTCAGCAGGATGCGCTCCTGCTCGCCGGGCGCGGTCCCCCGCAGGCTCCGCGCCAGCGCGGACGCGGGCACCTCGGCGGCCCGCGCGGCCCGGTCGCGTGCTTCGAGGGCCGTACGGGCCTCGGGCACCCCGTGCAGCAGCGGGCAGGGGCGCGTGGCGGCGAAGGCCGGGACGAAACGGTCCCAGTCGACGTCCGCGACGGTCACGCACGTCTCGCCGTGTGTCAGCGCGTGGTGCAGTACGGAGATCGACGGGAGGGCCGCGATGGCCCGGATGCCGCGCCTGCGCAGGTGCTCTCCGGCGGCGCCGTCGGCCATGCCGCCGTCGGCCCAGGGCCCCCACGCGACCGCCAGCGCGGGCAGTCCCTGGGCGCGGCGCTGCTCGGCGAGGGCGTCGAGGAAGGCGTTGGCGGCCGCGTAGGCGCCCTGACCGCCGTTGCCCCACACGCCGGTCATCGACGAGAACATCACGAACGCGTCGAGGTCCTGCCGGTCCCGGGTGAGCTCGTGCAGGTGGAGCGCCGCCTGTGCCTTGGGGCGCAGCACCTTGTGCAGCGACTCGGGCGTGAGGGATTCGACCAGGCCGTCGTCGAGGACGCCGGCGGTGTGCACCACGGCGTTGACGGTGTGCAGGTCGAACAGCTCGGTGAGCGCGGTCCGGTCGGCCGCGTCGCAAGCGGCGACCGTGACGCGGGCGCCCAACTCCTCCAGCTCCGCCTTGAGTTCGGCGGCACCAGGGGCGTCGGGGCCCCGGCGGCTGGTGAGCAGCAGGTGCTCGGCTCCGGCCGTCGCGAGCCAGCGGGCGACGTGCCCGCCGAGCGCGCCCGTACCGCCGGTCACGAGTACGGTGCCACGCGGCGACCAGAGCGCGTCCGTCAGAGCCGCGCTCTGCGGGGCGCGCACCAGGCGGCGCACGGACACGCCCGAGGCGCGGACGGCGAGTTGGTCCTCGCCGGCCTGGGTCAGCAGGCCGGCGAGCCGTCGCACCGCCGTGGAGTCGGGTACGCCGGGCAGGTCGACGAGCCCGCCCCACCGCTGCGGCTGCTCCAGGGCGACGACCCGGCCAAGCCCCCACAGCTGCGCGGCGGCGGGGTCGGTGAGCGGGTCCGAGGCGCCGGTGGACACCGCGCCACTGGTCACGCACCACAGCGGGGCCTCGATGCCCGCGTCGCCGAGGGCCTGTACGAGCAGGACGAGGCGTTGGAGCGCCTGCGTCCCCGCAGCGGCGAACACGATGCCGTCGGCCTGCGGACCGGCGTCGGCGAGGACCCGGGCCAACGACTCACGGTCGGTGTCCTCGGTCAGGGTCAACAGGACGATACTGACGCCGAGTTCCGCGAGGCCGTCCTGGATCGCCGCCGTCCACTCGGTCTCCTCGGGCACCACGTAGAGCCAGGTACCGGACGGTACGGCACCGATGTCGCCGAGCGGCTGCCAGGTGATCCGGTAACGCCAGCCGTCGGCAGTGGACTGCTCGCGCCGCTGCCGACGCCAGCCGGACAGCCGGGGGGCCACCACGTCCAACTCGGCCGGGGGCAGCCCCAGGAGAGCGCCGAGGGACTCGTGGTCCTCACTCTCGACGAGGTCCCAGAACTCGGTGTCCATGGCGTCGGCCGCACCCTGAGCAACTGTCTGGGGTGCATCGAGCCAGTAACGCTCGTGCTGGAAGGCGTAGGTGGGCAGCTCGACGCGGTGGGCGCCGGGGAAGAGGGCGTGCCAGTCCGGGGAGAGGCCCTGGACGTGCAGTTGCCCGAGAGCGGTGATGACAGCCTGCGGCTCGGGACGGTCGGCGCGCAGGACCGGGACGGTGAGCGCGCCGTCCACGCAGCCCTGAGTGAGCGCGCTCAGGACACCGCCGGGGCCGATCTCGACGAAGGTGGTCACGCCGTGGTCGTGCAGGGTCTGGACGCCGTCGGCGAAGCGGACCGCTTCACGGACGTGGCGGACCCAGTACTCGGCCGTGTAAGGCTCCGCCAGACGGCCCGTCAGGGTGGAAACCACGGGAATCCGCGCCTCATTGAAGGACAGGCCTTGAACGACCGCACGGAACTCGTCCAGCATCGGGTCCATCAGCGGCGAGTGGAAGGCGTGACTGACCTTCAGCCGGGACGTCTTACGACCCTGCCCGGCGAAAACCTCCGCGATCCCGAGGACAGCATCCTCGGCACCGGAAATCACCACGGACTGCGGGCCGTTGACTGCCGCGATCCCTACGTTGTCGGTCAGGTGCGGCAGGACTTCGTCCTCCGTGGCCTGGACAGCGACCATCGCCCCGCCGACGGGCAGCGCCTGCATCAGCGCAGCACGCGCCGACACCAGCCTCGCCGCATCCTGAAGCGACAACACACCCACCACATGCGCGGCCGCGATCTCACCGACGGAATGACCCGCCACACAGTCCGGGCGGATCCCCCAGGACTCCAGCAGCCGGAACAACGCCACCTCGACCGCGAACAACGCAGGCTGCGTGCACCCGGTCTGGTTCAACTCCTCCGAGTCGACATCGACCGACGTCTCCAGCAGCGCACACACCTCGTCGTAGGCGGCCGCGAACACCGGGAACGCCTCATACAGCTCCCGGCCCATCCCCAGCCGCTGCGACCCCTGACCCGAGAACAGGAAACCGACCCTGCCCCCGGAACGCGCCACCCCCTGCACCACCGAAGCCGACGGAGAACCCGAGGCCAACGCCCGTACAGCATCGGTGAGTTCCTCCAGGCTCTCCCCCACCACCACTGCCCGGTGCTCCAGCGTCGACCGTGTCGTGGCCAGCGAGAGACCGACATCGGCCGGCCGCGCCTCGTCACCCACGAACGACAGAAGCCGCTCGGCCTGACCCCGCAGTGCCGCCTCGCTCTTCGCGGACAGCACCCATGGCACCGGCCCGGCGACCACCTCGCGGACGGGCTCCTCGCCCGCCGGGACGTGCTCGACGACGACGTGCGCGTTCGTGCCGCTGATACCGAAGGAGGAGATGCCGGCCCGGCGCGGGTGGTCCGACTCCGGCCAGTCGACCGCCTCGGTGAGCAGCCGCACGCCGCTCTCCGACCAGTCCACATGCGGCGTGGGTTCATCGACATGCAGCGTCTGCGGCAGCACGCCATGACGCATCGCCATGACCATCTTGATCACACCGGCGACACCGGCGGCGGCCTGCGCGTGGCCGATGTTGGACTTCAACGATCCCAGCCACAACGGCCGTTCCTCCGGCCGCTCCTGACCGTACGTGGCGATCAGGGCTTCCGCCTCGATCGGGTCGCCCAGCTTCGTGCCCGTACCGTGCGCCTCGACCGCGTCCACATCCGCCGCAGACAGCCCGGCAGCGGCCAGCGCCTGCCGGATGACGCGCTGCTGCGAAGGACCGTTCGGTGCCGTCAGACCGTTCGACGCACCGTCCTGGTTGACGGCGGATCCCCGGACGACCGCCAGCACCTGATGCCCGTTACGGCGTGCGTCGCTGAGCCGTTCGACCAGCAGCATGCCGACGCCCTCGGCCCACCCGGTGCCGTCCGCACCGGCCGCGAACGCCTTGCAGCGGCCGTCCGCCGACAGCCCGCGCTGACGGCTGAACTCCACGAACATGCCGGGTGTCGACATCACGGTCACGCCGCCGGCCAGCGCCATCGAGCACTCGCCGCTGCGCAGCGACTGGATCGCCAGGTGCAGGGCCACCAGCGAGGACGAGCACGCCGTGTCGACGGTGACCGCCGGTCCTTCAAGGCCGAAGGAGTAGGCCACCCGGCCCGAGGCGACGCTGGTGGTCGTGCCGGTCAGGAGATAGCCCTCGATGCCCTCCACGGGCTCGTGGAGCCGGGGCCCGTAGTCCTGCGCCGTCGCGCCGATGAACACGCCGGCCCGGCTGCCGCGCAGCGTGGCCGGGTCGATGCCGGCGCGTTCGACGGCCTCCCAGGCGGTCTCCAGGACCAGGCGCTGCTGCGGATCGATCGCGGCGGCCTCGCGGGGGCTGATGCCGAAGAACCCGGCGTCGAAGCCGGCTGCCTCGTGGAGGAATCCGCCTTGTCGCGTCGAGGACTTGCCGGGGGTGCCGGGCTCGGGGTCGTAGAGGGACTCGATGTCCCAGCCCCGGTCGGCGGGGAAGCCGGACACGGCGTCACCGCCGCCGGCGACCAGCCGCCACAGGTCTTCCGGGGAGCGCACCCCGCCCGGGAGGCGGCAGCTCATCGCGACGATCGCGATCGGCTCGTCGGGGTCGGCCACGGTGTCGGGCTCGGCGGCCGCCGCGTCCTCGCCCAGGGCTGCCGTGCTCAGGTGGCGGGCGAGCGCGAGGGGGGTCGGGTGGTCGAAGAGCAGCCCGCTGGGCAGGCGCAGACCGGTCGCCTGCGTGAGCTGGTTGCGCAGTTCGACGGAGCTGAGGGAGTCGAAGCCGAGGTCGTGGAAGGTCCACTCGGTCTCGACCGCCGCGGCTTCGGCGTGTCCGAGCACGGCCGCGATGTTCGTACGGACGAGGTCGAGCACGGTCGCGTCGCGTTCGCTCTCGGGCAGGCTGGCCAGCCGCTGCGCCAGGGCGCCGACGGGGGCGACGGAGGTCCCGGTATCGATGCCGGCGTCGCTGTCGGTGTCTGTTGCCGCGTCCGGCTGCGGGACGGCTGGTGGTGCGTCGGTGACGGTGGCGGCCGGGGTGGTGGTCCCGTCCAGCCAGTACCGGCGTCGCTCGAACGCGTAGGTGGGCAGGGGTGCGTGGCGTGTGCCGCGCCCCTCGAACAGGGCGTGCCAGTCCGGCTCCAGGCCGTGGACGTGCAGTGCCGCGACCGCCGCCAGCAGGGCCTGCGGCTCGGGGCGGCGGGCGCGCAGGGCGGGGACGAACAGGGCTTCGCCGGGCGCACAGGCGCGGGCCAGGGAGGTCAGTACGCCGCCGGGGCCGAGCTCCAGGTAGGTGCGGACGCCCTGCTCGTCGAGGCGGGCGACACCGTCGGCGAAGCGGACCTCGTCGCGGACGTGGCGGACCCAGTACTCGGCCGTGCGTCCCTCGTACTCCTCGGACAACCGGCCCGTCACGTTGGAGACGATCGGGATACGGGGCTGATGGAAGGTCAGGCGTTCGGCCACGCTGCGGAATTCCGCCAGCATGGGTTCCATGTGCGGGGAGTGGAAGGCGTGGCTGACGCGCAGTCGGCTGGTCTTGCGGCCCTGGGCCGCGCAGGCGTCGGCGATCTCGGTGACGAGGTCCTCGTCGCCGGAGACGACGAGGGAGTCCGGGCCGTTGAGCGCGGCGATGCTCACGCGGTCCGCGCGGTCGCCGATGAGGGCGCGTACCTCGTCCTCGGTGCTCTGCACGGCGATCATGGCTCCGCCGGCGGGCAGGGCCTGCATCAACCGGCCGCGTGCGGCGACGAGTTCGCAGGCGTCGGCGAGGGAGAGGACTCCGGCCGTGTGGGCGGCGGCCAGTTCGCCGATGGAGTGGCCCATCAGGACGTCGGGGGTGATGCCCCAGCTCTCCAGCAGCCGGAACAGGGCGACCTCGACGGCGAACAGCGAGGTCTGGGTGTAGAGGGTGCGGTCGAGTTCCGCCGCTTCCTCGGAGCCTTCGGGCGCGAACATGACCTCGCGCAGGGGCCGGGGCAGCCGGGGGTCGAGGTGGGCGCAGATCTCGTCGAGGGCGGCGGCGAACACCGGGAATTTCGCGGCCAGTCCGCGGCCCATTCCGGCGCGCTGGCTGCCCTGGCCGGAGAAGAGGAAGGCGACCTGGTCGCGCGGGCCGACGCGGCCGGTGGTCAGTGCGGCGTCGATGCCTCCGGCGGCCAGTTCACGCAGGGCGCGCAGGAAGTCCGCGCGGTCCTCGCCCACGACGACGGCCCGGTGCTCGAAGGCGGTGCGTCCGGTGGCCAGGGTCCGGCCGATGTCGGAGAGGGCCGGGTCGGGGTGCGCCTCGCCGCGCGTCCCGGGCTGCGCCTCGCCGTGTGTCTCGGGGTGCGCCTCGACATGCGTCTCGGACTGCGTCTCGACGTGCGAGAGGAGTGCGGCGGCCTGGGCGCGCAGCCCGGAGGCGGTCTTGGCGGACAGCGGCCACAGCGTCGGTGCCGTGCTCGGCCGGGGCGCGGGCCCGTCCTCGGCCGTCCGGTGTTCCGCCAGCACCATGTGGCAGTTGGTGCCTCCCATGCCGAAGGAGCTGACGCCGGCGAGCAGCGGGCGGCCGTCCTGGCTGTCCCACGCGCTGTGCCCGTCCTGGACCCGGAGGTTGAGCCGGTCCAGCGGGATCGCGGGGTTGGGGGTCTCGAAGTTGAGGCTGGCGGGCAGTTCGCGGTGGCTGAGCGACAGGGCGACCTTGAGCAGACCGGTGATGCCCGCCGCGCCCTCCAGGTGGCCGACGTTGGTCTTGGCCGAGCCGACCCGCAGGGGCCGGCCAGGGTCGCGGCCCGCGCCGAGCACGGTGCCGAGCGCGGCCGCCTCGACGGGGTCGCCGACCTTGGTGCCGGTGCCGTGCAGCTCGACGTAGCCGACGTGGGCGGGGTCGGCGCCGGCCCGCTCGTAGGCGAGCCGGAGCACCTGCTCCTGCCCGGACTGCAGCGGTACGGTCAGGCCCTTGCCGCCGCCGTCGTTGTTGACGGCGCTGCCGCGGATCACGCAGTAGACCCGGTCCCCGTCGGCGAGGGCCCGGTCGAGGGGCTTGAGGACGACGATGCCGCCGCCCTCGCCCCGGACGTAGCCGTTGGCGCGGGCGTCGAAGGTGTAGCAGCGTCCGTCGGGGGACAGTCCGCCGAACTTCGCGGCGCCCAGGGTGCTTTCGGGGACGATGTTGAGGTTCACGCCGCCCGCCAGCGCGACCGTCGACTCGCCCTTGCGGAGGCTCTCGCAGGCCAGGTGGACCGAGACCAGGGAGGAGGACTGCCCCGAATCGACCGTCAGGCTGGGGCCGTTCAGGCCGAGGAAGTACGAGACCCGGTTGGCGATGATGCTGCGGTGCAGGCCCGTGACGGTGTGCGGGGAGACGGCCGTCAGCCCGGAGCGGTAGTGCAGGGTGGCGTAGTCGTCCCAGATGGCGCCGACGAACACCCCGGTCCGGGTGGAGCGCAGGGTCTCGGCGCGCGTGTGCGCGTCCTCCAGTGCCTCCCAGGCGAGCTCCAGCATGAGCCGCTGCTGCGGGTCCATGGCCGCGGCCTCCTTGGGCGACAGCCCGAAGAAGCCGGCGTCGAAGTGGCCGATGCGGTCGAGGAATCCGCCTCGGCGGATGTCCGTCCTGCCCGGCGCGGAGGTGTCGGCGGCGGCCGCCGCTGCCGCGTCCCACCGGTCCGGCGGCACGTCCGTGATCGCCTCCGCGCCCTCGCTGAGCAGCCGCCAGAAAGCGGCCGGGTCAGCGGCCCCCGGCAGTCGGCACGCGAGGCCGATGACGGCTATGCCATCGGCCGAATCCACCGAACCAGCCTGATTCCCAGTCCCGTTGAGCCCGGACTCGACCATGTTGCGCTCCACCCACCCACATAGAACAAATGAGGCGCCGCGTCATCTTCGCGGCGCCGGCGATCGGCTCGACCGGCCGTCAGCCAGAAGCGGTTCGACCCTAGCTTCGGTGCTGTGAAGGCGTTGTGGGGCTGTAGCGGATGAGGTCTAGGGGAAATCCCATGCGGGCGGGGCGGCTCGCGGCGGCCGACCGGCCTGCTTGCCGCCGTTCAGCGACGCGCGGCGGCGCTCCCCCGCGCGAGGCGGGCCCGGGCGTCGCGGTCGTACGGGCAGCGGGGCCGCAGGCTGACGCGTTCGCTCAGCAGCGTCCGGGCGAGGTCGTGGTGTCCTGCGTGGAGGGCCGCCTCGACGAGGGTTTTCTGCAGGGCGTCGCGCTGCGCGTGGCTGCCGCCGAAGGTGTGCAGGCGGCGCCGCAGGGGCAGCAGCAGACCGACCGTGTCGGCGTACCGCCGCTGCCCGTAGGCCACGAGCGCCCGGCACACCGGCAGCCCGATCCCGGCGGTCATCGCGGCGTTGGAGAGGTCCGGGCGGCCGGGGCCGATGTCCCGCAGCCACGCTTCCCGGTCGCGGACGAGCCGTTCGGCGTCGGCGATGCGGCCGGAGCCGACGTAGGCCATGACGGCGTGGACGTCGTTGAAGGCGTAGTGGGCGCCGTCGCCCCGCCGCGCCCAGGCGTCGGCCAGCGCGGGCCACCGGTCACCGGTGTCGGTGCCCGCGAGGTACAGCCGCCACAGCAGGGACGCGGCGTCCAGGAGTTCCATGGCCGCCCCGGACGAGCCGTCGTGGTGCACGGCGGCGTCGTACACGGCCAGGACCTGGTCCGTGCGGCCGGTCTCCAGGACGTACAGGGCGTAGTGCCACCAGTTGTGCACGTTCAGGTAGTTGCCGGTCGACCAGTCGTCGGTGCGGGCGTCGAGGTAGCGGATGCCGTCCTCGTGGCGGCCCTGCATCTCGTAGGCGTGCACGACGGCGTGGATGCCCCACACGTCGCGTGCGTTGCGTTCCACGGCTTCCAGGCCCACGTGTTCGGCGCGCGTGCAGTGCCCGGCCTCCTCCAGGCCGAACGCGTACATGCCCTGCAGCAGTCCGTAATGCGGATCGTCCTCGTCCCAGGCGGACAGCGCGCCGCCGATGCGGTCGCGCAGCAGCACGGCGTCTCCGGTGAAGAAGTCGATCTGGTGGCCGACCGCGAGGGCGAGGGCGTCTGTGGGGTGTGCCACGGTGAGTTCGGCGAGGACGCGGCCGGCCCGGTGCATGTCCCCGGCGAGCCAGGAGGAGGCCGCTTCGACGTGCATGCGCTCGCGTGGCGTCAGGTCGGTCACGGGCACGTCCCTGCGGTAGGCCGCGAACTCCGTGGCCGCCTCGGCGGCGTCCTTCTCCTCCGTGCCGAGCAGCCCCAGGTACGCGCGCAGCACATTGCCCATGGCGGACCGGGGTGAGGCGTCGTGCAACGCCCGTGCCTCCGCCGCCACTTCCTCGCGGAAGAAGAGCAGGTCGTCGAGTGCTTTTTCGTAGTGCCGCACCGCGTCGGCGTCGGTGTACGTCATCGTGTGGGCGTGCCGGTCCGTGACCACCGTGTCCTCCTCGGGGTTGCTCTGCGCCGGGGGGATCTCTGCCCTGGGGTGGGGGGTGGAACACCGGGGGCGGGTGCCGCCTGTGGTCCGGCGGGCGTGCCGGTATACGCGTCGAGGCCCTCCCGCCGGTGCGGGAGGGCCTCGGGCCGGTCAGGGGCGAATGTGCCCGTCGCGTGAGCGCGGCTGTTTACGCCGGGGAGTTGGGCGGCTGTTTACGCCGGGGAGTTGTCGTCGCCCGGCACCTTGTTCTCCCACACCTTGGCGGGCGTGTTGAAGCCCGTGCCCTTGCTGGTGAAGGTCCAGATGCCCGTCGCGTTGCGGCCGCTCGCGTACTTGCCGTACTCGTACGGCACCGCGAGGTCCGCCTTGCCGTCACCGGTGAGGTCGCCGGCGAGGAAGGTGCTGCGGCTCCAGGTCCAGCTGCTGGGGCTCTTCCACACCAGCGAGGGCGCGTCGAAGCCGCTGCCGTTGCTGGTGAACGTCCACAGGCCGGTGGTGTTGCGGCCGTCCTGGACGCCGTAGTCGTAGAGCACGGCCACATCGGCCTTGCCGTCACCGTTGAAGTCGCCGGCTACCAGCTTGCTGCTGTTCCAGTTCCAGCCGTCCTTGCTCCGCCACACCAACGACGGCGCATCAAAACCACCGCCATTACTGGTGAACGTCCACAAACCACTCGTGTTCCGGCCGTTCTCCACACCGTAGTTGTAGAGAATGGCCAGGTCGGACTTGCCGTCGCCATTGAAGTCACCGGCTACCAGCTTGCTGCTGTTCCAGTTCCAGCCGTCCTTGCTCCGCCACACCAACGACGGCGCATCAAAACCACCGCCATTACTGGTGAACGTCCACAAACCACTCGTGTTCCGGCCGTCCTCGACACCGTAGTTGTAGAGGACGGCGAGGTCGGCCTTGCCGTCGCCGTTGAAGTCACCGGCGGCGATCGTGGAGCTGTTCCAGTTCCAGCCGTCCTTGCTCTTCCACACCAGCGACGGCTCGTCGAAGCCGCTGCCGTTGCTGGTGAACGTCCACAGGCCGGTGGTGTTGCGGCCGTTCTCGACGCCGTAGTTGTAGAGGACGGCCAGGTCGGACTTGCCGTCGCCGTTGAAGTCGCCCGCGACGAGCTTGCTGTTGGCGAGGGTCCAGCTTCCGGTGGACCGCCACACCACGCGGGGGGCGCTGAAGGTGCCGTCGCCCTTGCCGGTGAAGACCCACAGGGCGGCGCGGTTGCCGCCTTCGGGGGCCTTGCCGTAGTCGTAGAGGGCGGCGAGGTCGGCCTTGCCGTCGCCGTCGAAGTCGCCCGTGACGGTGGTGAACTGCTGCGGCTGGTTGCGGACCTGGTCGACCCAGCCGCTGAGGTCGTCGACACGCGTGTCGACCGCGCCCTTGTGCGTCTGCGGGCCGTCCTGGCCGAGGCAGCCGTTCTGCCAGGAGGTGCTGTTGACGGCGGCCAGTTCCACGCGGCCGTTCCGCTCGCGGACGGCCGGGCCACCGGTGTCGCCCTTGCAGACAGCAGCATCGGCGCTCTTGCCGCTGAGGGACACGGAGGTGTCCGTCACCGCGTCCACGGTGAACTCGGCGGTGTGCGGCCGGTCCGGCACCCACTCGTCCTTGGTGCGGCCGAAACCGGCGACCTTGAGCACATCGCCCTGAGCGGGCGCGGAGCTCGTGAGCGTCACCGGGGTCACGCCCTTCACGGGTGCGGCGAGGCGGACCATCACCAGGTCGCGGTCCTCACGGGGGACGAGCTCGATCGCGTTGGTGACGGCGGCGTCGGCGCGCGTGAGGTCCGAGCCCACGGACACCGTGGTCCGCTGCTTGAGCAGTCCCGGCGTGACCTTGCCGTCGGAGCCGGCGAAGCAGCTCGCGGCGGTGAGCACCCAGCTCTGGTCGACGAGCACGCCGGAACAGCCGCGCGTGCCGCCGTCGATGTCGAGCTTCGCGCTGAACGCGTAGCCGCCGTCCTTGACCTCGTCACCGACGACGGCGGCGGCCGGGGTGCCGGTCAGCGCGACGGCGCCGACGGCGGTGGCCAGAAGTCCTGTTGCCCACGCGGTGCGTGAACCCTTGCGAGACACGATGGTTTCCCTTGGTGTGCGGTGGTGATGACCGGAGGCGCACTCGGCACCTCGTCATGCCGAATGGTCCAGGGGAGTCGTGCGGTGCGGGTCGGGCTGACGGCAACCGGAACGGCTGATCGGACCCCCCGTTGTCGATGCCTGGCCTGATGGCCCGTCGGCCTCCCCCTGCGCGGCCGGAGCCCTATAGATATCACCTGTACCGGTGTGTCCAGAAGCCGGTATCACGCGCCGTAACCACCGTCACATCCAGCGACCGCCGGATCCGCGGCCCCGCGGCCAGTACTCCGGCAGCCGGCGGACCTCGCCCGTGCCCAGCGTGATCCTGGCCCTGGGCCGCATGGGTTCCTCACCATGCCGGGAGAGCAGGACCACCTCCTCGACCACGGCCGTGCGGGTGCCGAGCCGGGCGGCGCACTCGGCGGCCAGACGTCGCGGGTCCTGGGTGCGGCCGAGGGACAGGTGCGGGGTGAAGCGGCCGCCGTGCCCGCGGCACAGCGGGAACCGCAGCCCCAGCGTCCGCTGGAGCCGCGTCCACGGCTCCGGGCCGGCGGCGGCCGGGTCGAGCCACACCGTCGCGTACTGGCGGTGCCGGAAGTACCGCACCCCGGACAGCCGCGCCGTGAACGCCGGGCTCTCCGCCGCCCCGGCGGAGAGCAGCGGCACGGCCCGCGCGAACTCCTCCTCCGGTACGAAGCCGAACAGCAGGTTCACATGCGGCGGCCACCGCCGTACCTGCGGATCGTGCTCCCAGCGGATGTCCTGGATCGCGGGCCAGAGCTCCTGGGGCGGCAGCCACGCCACCGCGGTCCGGGCCGTCGGCGCCGCCTCCAGCACGTCCGCCGGCCCGGCCCCGTCGAAGAGCGGATCGCCGTTCACACTCCCATGCTCCCGGCCGTGTCCGGATCGCACGAGACGACGGCCCCCGTACCGCTGTCGTCACCCCTCCAGTTCGCGGCCCGCCACCGGTACCGCGCGGCGGCGGGCGGCGAGCACGACGGCGGGGCCCGCGGCGAGGAGGAGGGCGAGGGCGGCGTAGCCGTAGGTGAGCGTGGCCGTGGTGGCGACGGCGGCGACGAGCAACGGGCCGCCCGCGTCGCCGAGTTCACGGCCGAGTTCGGCGGCGCCCATGGTCTGGCCGAGGCGTTCTCGCGGGGCGCCGGCGGCGAGGGCGGCGAAGCCGAGCGGGGTGATGATGCCGGTACCGGTGCCGATGAGGACGGCGGCGAGCAGCAGGCCGGTGAGCCCGGGGAGCATGGCGCAGGCAAGGCCGGCGGCGGTGGTCAGCAGGCCGGCGCCGATACCGGCGCGTACGCCGATCCGCCCCTCGTCCAACGCCCGTCCGGCCCTGGGCTGGACGAGAGCGGCGCAGCCGGCGAGGACGGAGACGGCGGCGCCGGTGGCGACGGTGCCGAGGTGGGCCGAGGCGCCGGAGACGGGCAGGAAGCCGACGCCGACGGACAGCGCGGCGGTCGCGCCCGCCAGGGCCGCGGTCGGGGTGAGGAAGGCCGGGTCGAGCAGGCGCCGGGCCAGGTCGAGGACGGTCTGCCGGCTGCGGGGCAGCGGCGGCACGTGCGGTACGGCCAGGGCCGCCCAGAGCGCGACGGCGGCTGCCAGTACGGCCATGACGGCGAAGAGCAGCCGCAGCCCGCCGGCCCACACCAGGACACCGCCCAGCAGCGGGCCGAGGGTGTAGCCGATCGACTTGTAGAAGCCGTAACTGCCGAAGGCCCGGCCGTGCTTGGCCGCCGGGTTGAGCCGCGCGACCAGCGCCGAGGCGGACGGGGAGAAGGCGGAGGCGGCAGCGCCCTGGCCCGCTCGCGCGGCCCACAGCCAGCCGGGGGTGTCCGCCACCGCGTACAGGGCGGAGGCCACGGTGAAGGCGAGGAGTCCGCCGAGCAGGACGGGGCGCGCGCCGATACGGTCGGCGAGCGTTCCGAAGAGGGGTTTGAGCAGTACCTCGGCACCGTCGTACAGGGCCAGGAGCCCGCCCAGGACCAGCAGCGAGGTCACCGCGTCGTCGGAGAAGCCGCCCAAGGTGGCGGCGACACCGTGCGCGCCGAAGGCGGTGGTGAACCCGGCCGCGTACAGCGGCCACATCCGGCCCGTCGAAGCGGCTCGGGTCTGCGGTGTGCGGGTGCTCATGCCGGACCGCCTTCCGTGCCGGAGCCGAAGGCGTGCAGGTGGGCGAAGACCTTGTCGCTGTAGTCCTCGAACCGGCGGACGCATTCGGCGAGTTGCTCCCCGGCCTCGGGAGCACCGCTAGCGCCGAAGACGTCACGGGCCTTGAGGTCGCGGTGCCAGCGGCGCAGCCGCTCCAGGCTCTGTTCCTCTTCCTCCAGCTCGGCCAGGGTGAACTTGGCGTTGCGGATCTCCTTGTCCAGCTCCGCGGTGTACTTGCCGCAGTCGGCCAGGAACTCGGCCCAGTCCTCCTCCCTGGCGGCGGTGAACATCTCCTGGAACCGCGCGGCGTCATCGGGCTCGCGCCCGGCGGCGCGCAGGACGATGGTCTCCCCCTGCGCGCGGTCGGCGAGTTCCAGCGCCCGCTGGATCCCGGCGGCGAAGACCGGCACCTCCGGCGCCGCCCACACCCCTTGCCCCAGCGACAGCGCGCCGACCTTGCGCAGCTCCCGCCACACCGCCACCCGGTGCCGGGACGGCTGCGCCGGCAGCCGCACGATCACGACAACCCACTGCATCGACGAATCTCTGCTCACATCAAGCAAAGTAACACGCGTTACATGAGCAGGGGGCGCAGTTGTCACAGGGCATGCTGAGGGAGGCGCGTTACCTGCGCGGCGTGCGGGCGAGTTCGAGGAGGCCGTGGAAGTCGTAGGCGGCTTCGAGGGAGCACACGGCCGTGGCGGCGAGTACGGCCACGGCGGCCGCGAGAGGCAGCGGCCGGTTCCGGGGGCAGGGTGCGAGGAGGGCCGCGACCCGGCGGGGTACGGGGCCCGGGGCGCGCCGGGTGTGGAAGCGGCCGAGCAGGCCCATGGCCATGGTGGTCAGGCGGCCCGGGGGGCGGGTCCGCGTGGTGGCGAGGGCCGCCTTGCCGATGGCGCGGGCGACCTGGTGCCGGTCGCCGCAGGCGAGGGCGGCGCTTTCGTCGGCCCAGCGTTCGGTGGTGTAGGCGACGGCGGTGGCCAGGGGGCGCAGCAGGGGGTTGGCGGTGGCGGCGAGCTGGGTGAAGGTGACGAAGAGGTAGTGGTGGCAGCGCAGGTGGGCGCGTTCGTGGGCGAGGAGCGCCTGGTGCTCGTCGGGGTCGAGGGCGGTGAGCATGCCGGTGGAGACCACGATGCGGCCGGGCAGGCCGGGGATGGCGAAGGCTTCGGCGGCGGGGTCGTCGCGGACGACGAGCTGGTCGGGGCCGGGCAGGCAGGCGGCCTCGGTGACGGCGCCGATCAGGGCGCGGACGCGACGCCAGAGCATGCGCGCGGTGGCGGCGACGGCGACGGTGAGGAGCAGGGCGGCGAGCAGGGCGATGGACAGGGCGGCGGGGTCGTCGCGCCGGATGATGCGCTGCGAGAGGTGACCGAGGTCCGCGACGAGCGGGATGCGTACCGCTCCGGCGAGGGCCAGCAGTGCGAGGGCCGCGCTGCCGGCCGCGGCGAGGGCTGTCGCGGAGACGGTGAGCAGCCACGTGGCCAGGCGTGGCTCCAGGCGCTCGGCCATCGGGCGGGCGGCCGCGGCGGCGAGGAGGGGGAAGAGCAGGGGGAGGTAGACAGCCAGGCGCATCCGGTCGGTTCCTTGCGGGCGGCGGGGGTCAGCGGCCGGGGTCGAGGTGGTGGCCGAGCAGCCGGCGCAGCGCTTCCTCGTCGCTGTCGCTCAGGTCGTCGACGAAGCGGGCCAGGACTGCTTCGCGGTCGCTTTCGCCGCCGAGGGCCTGGTGCATCTTGCGTGCGGCGAGCCCGGCTTCGTCGGTGACCGGTGTGTAGGCGAAGGCGCGTGAGCGGCGAGCGCGGGTGAGCAGGCCCTTGGCGTGCAGGCGGGAGCAGATCGTGACGACCGTGGTGTAGGCCAGGGTGCGGGAGAGCCGTTCGCGGACCTCGCCGGGAGTCAGCGCCTGCGGGGCGGCCTGCTGGAGCAGCTGGAGGACTTCGGCCTCCAGCTGGCCGTTGGCCCGCCGTTTCCCGCTGTTCTCCGGCTCCGATCGCGGCCCGGTGCCCATGGTGTTCCCCGCCTCCGCTTCAAGACCGTCTGCGCTCGCGCAGAAATTCTACGTGGCTGTAGCAGTCGCGGTGCGCTCCGAGGGTGCCGGGCAGGATGACGGCTCTCGCGCCCATCGACTACAGTCCTGTAGAAATTCTACGCTCGCGTAGAACCTCCCTGCCGCCGCCCGGACATGCCGGGCCGCCCGGTTCGCCATCGGCCCGCGCCGCCTCCGCACGACAGACCACGCCCCCACGACCCGCCAGGAGACCGTCCGCTCATGACCGCCGCCACCTCGCTCGCGCTCGACGGCCCCTCCGTCGACGGCCCCTGGTACACCCAGGTCACCGACACCGCCCGCCACGCCCCTGCCTGGCTCAACTCCGTCGCGGGCACCTGGACCGTCTACGGAGTCCTGCTCTTCGGTGCCCTGCTCGCCGCGGCCTGGTGGAGTGCCCGCCGGACCGGAGGCCGCGCCATGGCCGCCGTCCTGTGCGCGCCGTTCACCGTCGGCGCCGCCCTGGCCCTCAACGCCGTCGTCAAGAACCTGGTGGCCGAGCAGCGCCCCTGCCGGGCCCTGCCCGGCTCGTTCACCGTCGAACCCTGCCCCGCCCTGAACGACTACTCCTTCCCCAGCAACCACGCCGCCATGGCCGGTGCCATCGCCGCCGCTGTCTGGATCGTCAACCGCCGCCTGGGCGTCATCGCCTCCGTCGCCGCCCTGCTGATGGCCGCCTCGCGCGTGTGGACCGGCGTCCACTACCCCCACGACGTCCTCGCCGGCCTCGCCGTCGGTGTCACCGTCGTCCTCCTCGCCCACGCGCTACTGCACCGGACGGCAGCCCGCCTGCTGCCCGCCCTCACCCGCACGCCCCTGCGCCCCCTGCTGACCGCCACGGCGGCCGACGGCCACGAACGCTGACGCATGGCCTGTCGGTACGTCAACCGACGCCGAGGGCCCGCCGGTTGATGTACCGACGGGCCCACACGGCATTCCGGATCAGCGGACGGCGGCCGTCCGGGGCTCGGTCCTCGGCAGCAGCAGCCGCTCGGCCAAGTGCCCGAAGAACAGACCGAACCCGGCCCAGAGCGTGCCCTGGATGGCGAGGGCCGCCAGCCGGAAACGCCACAGGACCGTGGCCGGGAAGTCCCTGGGCACCTCATTGACCGCGGGCAGGAACACGTACGCCGCGGCGACCGCGAGGACGAAGACGGCCGAAGCCACCACCGTGGCATACCAGTTGCCCAGGCGCGGGGCCAGCCTTCTTCCCAGGATGACCGCGGCGACGCTCAGCAGCACACTGAGCGCGATCATCAGGAAGTACAGGGTGGTCCGTTTGCCGATGGTGTCCGGCTCGCCGACGGACGGCGGGTTGGCCGGGTACTTCAGGAACGGCACCACGTAGACCGCGACAAGGGCGCCCGCGGACACCAGGGCCGCTGTGGCCCGTGGACCGAACCTGCCGACGCGGCCCAGTGCCACACAGAACGCCAGGGCGGCGATGCCGCCCAGTGCCACGCCGTAGACGAGGACCCCGGTGGCCAGACCGGCCGTGGACTGCAGGGTCCGGCCGACCAACTCCTCGCCGTGGTCGTGACTGTGGGCCTCCTCGAAGGCGATGGCCGCGTCCACGTGGGGCTCCCCCACCAGATACGCCACCACCAGCGCGAGGACCCCGGCGGCGAGCCCGGCGAGCATGCCGCGGACGAGCAACGCCCGTACGGAGACGGGATTCACGGGACGCACCCCCTGCCGTCGTCAGTGGCAGGGGAAGCCGAGCAGATGGCGTCCGTCGTGCACCCACTCGTGCAAGTCCTCGCCGGACAGCAGCGAGGTGGCGCCCTGCTCGGCGCCGACGAAGTAGAGCAGGACCAGCATCAGAATGCCGAAGAAGACCGCCCAGGGAGCGATGGCCTTCAGCGAGATAGGCGAGATAGCAGTGACCGCGGGTGCGGCGGAAGCACCGGATGCGGGGTGGGCAGCAGACTGCGCCATGGCGAAACCTCCTGGGAAAACGCGTCCCGTTCCTCGGGTTCTGGACGACGCGGTACGGGTCTGACTCCCCTGCCCTCAGCACACGGTTGCTGATCATGGCCGGTTTCACAGTGGCGCGACCGTGCCGGATTCCCACCGGCTTCCGTCCCCCGTCGTCATGTCCACGCGACCGTAGCGCGAACCGAGCGGTCTGACTACGGCGTACGTCATACCCCGCACGCCCCCTGACGTGGGCACCATGGTCTGCTGCACCCAGCAACCGGCAGACAGAAGTGGGCAGAAGTGGAGAGAACTGCATGACCGTGCGCGTGATGCTGGTGTCACCGGCGATGAACCCCGCGATACGGAACGCCCGATTCGACGAGGACTCCTCCCTGGACCCGACCGGTCTGCGACAGGCGCGGGCCGCGGCGAACTCGCTGCCGAGGGCCGACCGCTACCTGTCCGCCCCGTCCGCCCGCTGCCGCGAGACGGCCGGCGCTCTCGGCCTGGACGCACCCGCGACAACCGGCCTGCGCGACCTGGACGTCGGGGACTGGAAGGGCCGGACGCTGGACGAAGTGACCGCGACCGATCCCCGGGCCGTGGCCGCCTGGCTGACGGAGCCCACCGCCGCTCCGCACGGCGGCGAGTCGACGTCGGGGCTCACCGACCGGATCGGGGCCTGGCTCGACGGCCAGAACACCCAGAGCGGCCGGGTCCTCGCCGTCGTCGACCCGGCCGTGGTCCGGGCAGCGGTCGTGCACGCGCTCGGCCTGCCGCCGGCCGCCTTCTGGCGGCTCGACGTGCGCCCGCTGTCGCTGACGACACTGACCGGCCGTTCCGGGCGGTGGAACCTGCGCTGCGGAGTGCCTCTGCTTCCCGCGCCCTGAACCCCGGACACGGCCAGGGTCCAACCCTGTTGATCCGCGCGCCGGTTGCTGCGACGGGCCGCGCTGACGGGCCGGCCCGACGAGCGGCCGTGACCCGCGCATCCCCGACACGCCCGAAGGTCAATCGAGTCCCATGCCGCGTCGGCCTGTTGCGTTGAGCTCGTCGAGGGTGAAGCGGCCGGTCCAGCTGCGCTCGTGGTGTTCCGCGGGGAAGTCGCTGGGGCTGGAGCCGGTGACGAACGCCGTGCGGACCTCGGCGGAGTAGCGCTCGTTGCGGGGGCACCAGGGGGCGGCGGGTATGTACATGACGTTGCCCCAGCCCTTCTGGTCCTTCACCGGGGCCACGCTGTGGATCATGTCGCAGTGCCACCAGACCGAGTCGCCCGCCTTGATGTCGGGAACGGGGGCGAGCGCGCGGTACAGGAGCGGGTGCCATCGCCTGGTCACGGGGAAGACCTGGTTGACCGTGACACCGCACATCGAGTCCTCGGGGACATCCGGCAGCAGCGGACGGAGCAGCAGATACGCCATGATCTCGGGGATGGGGACGGTGTGCAGGACGCCCTGGTCGTTGTCCATGTCGGACAGCGCCGTCCAGCCCTGGAAGGTGCGGAAGGCGGAGCACATCGTCGAGCCCGGGTACTGGGGGCCGGTGGTGCGGTGGGCCGCGTCCCACGGGTCGTACTCCTCGGCAGTGCCGTCGAAGAGATGGCGGAACGCCTTCTGGTACTCCTCGGTCATCCACAGATCGAGGGTGCCGGGGTCGCAGTGGGTGCCGAGGCCCGAGGAGTCACTGCCCGGCGGGCGACGGCGGATACGGTCGGGGTAGAGGGCGTCGCGGTCCGGGTCGAACCACTGGGTGCCGTCGTCGGAGGCGTGCTTCCAGAAGGAGTTGAGGAACGACTGCACGGTGGCCATGCGCTCCGACTGGCGGGCCCTCATCTGGGCCTGTGACCAGTAAACGGGGTAGATCTCGGGCTTGGAGCCGACACTGCCGAAGAAGTCGTCACCGGGACCGGTGTAGTTCTCGAAGAAGCCGTTGCGCCCGGTGTAGTCGACGACATCGGCGTCCCAGGCCAGGGCCTGCTCGCGCGGAAAGTGGCCCCGGACCACGAGGCAGCCGCGCCGCTTGACCTTGGCCAACTGCTCAGGCGTGACGGTCCCGTTGCGCAGCGCGTCGTACTCCAGGACCGGCCACACCTCTTCGCCGCGCTCCCGGTCCGCCTCGATCTCCTCGATCCGGGCCTCGATGCGCTCCTCGACGGCCGTGAAGACGTCCTGCACGGTGCGTCCCGAGGATGCGATGCGGGCGCGCAGGGCGGTCTTGATCTCGCGGATGGCGGCTGCGAGATCCCCAGGGGGCCGCTCCCAGTGCGGCAGAGCGGGGAGGTGCTGCTGTTCGGTGGCGAGCGTCATTGCCCGACTCCTTTAGTGAGAACTCCTTACTAAATCCAGAGTAGCACCGCGCCAGGCACTTGGGAAAGAGTCCTTACTAGAATGGGCGCATGCCTCCTTCCAAGCCGTCGCTGGAGATGCTGCGCGCGCTGACCGACGAGAACGTGCTGCGCGCGCTCATGGACCAGCCCCGTATGACCCGTGCGGAGATCGCGGCCCACACCGGCCTCTCGAAGCCGACCGTCTCCGACAGCGTCCAGCGCCTGAGCGGCGCGGGGCTGGTCGTCGACACCGGCGAACGCACCACGGGGCGCGGGCGGGTCGGCCTGTACTACGCCCTCGCACCCGCCTTCGGGGCCGCGCTGGTCGCCGGCATCACCCCGCGCGGAGTGACGGCCGAGGTGGTGAACGCCCACGGGCAGGTCACCGGCCGGGCCCACGCCGGACTCGGACGTACCCCGGGAGCACAGAAGGCCGCCGAGGCCCTGGCCGAGGTCGCCGGGCGGCTCCGGTCGTCGTCCGCGGGCGGGCTGCGGGCCGCGGTGGTCAGCGCCGCCGACCCCGTGGACCGCGCCACCGGCCGGCTCGTCCAGCTGCCCGACGCACCGTTCCTGGTCGGCGACCTGGACCCGGTGGCGGTGCTGTCCCCGCTCGTCGCGGGGCCGGTCCTGGTGGACAACGACATCAACTGGGCGGCGCGCGCCGAAGGTCACAGCGGCAGCGCCGCGGACGTGGACGACTTCGTCTACCTCCACCTGGGCGAGGGCCTGGGCTGTGCCGTGGTCCAGGACGGCGCGGTCAGACGCGGCCACCACGGGCTGTCCGGCGAGATCGCCCACCTGTGCACGGCCGGCCCGGACGGCACCGCGATGCCCTTGACGGAGGTGTTCGCCGCTCTCGGACTGCGCCGGCAGGCGTCGACCGCCATCGACGTCGCGGCACTCCGGTCGGCGATCGCGGGCGACGACGAGGCCGCGCAGCGGACCCGGACCGTCCTGGCCCGCGCGATCGGCGGCGTACTGGCAGCCGCCGTTGCCCTCGCCGACCCCGAACTGATCGTGATCGGCGGTGAATGGGGCGGCTGCCCACCCCTGCGGGCCGAGCTCGACCGGCACTTCGGCCGCAGCCCACGGCCGGCCCGCCTCGTCGCGGCCGAGGTGGCCTCCCCCGAACTGGCCGGTGCACGTCTGCGCGCCGTGGAGGAGCTGCGGTCCCTCCTCGTCCGCTCCGCACGGCCCGCCGCCCACGGCTGACCGGGGCCGCGCGCACGGCGGCGGCTCGCGTGCCTACGCCCGGTGGGGCCGGACTGGGCGGCGCTGGGTGTGGTGGGGCCAGAGGAAGGTGACGGCGAGCAGGGTGATCGCGGCGCCGAGGAGGTTGTTGCCGAGGCGCCAGGCCGAGTCGGCCACGGCGAGCGGCTCTTCCAGGCTGACCAGGAGCAGCAGGACCGGGGTGCCGAGGATGGGCCAGTAACCGTAGTTGTACTGGCGGAGCGGGCGGGCGAGGCCGCCCAGGACGGCGACGAAGGCGATGGTGATCCAGTAGGTGGTGTGGGCGCTGAGCAGGAGAAGGAGCGCGGTGAGCACGGATCCGCCGACCATGCCGATGCTGCGTTTGACCATCCGCGCCTCGGTCGCGCTCCAGGAGGGGCGTAGCGTCGTCAGGATCCCGACGAGCACCCAGGTGGCGAAGGGCCAGTGCAGTGCGTTCAGGATCAGGTGACCGGCGCAGACGCAGACTGCCGCTTGCGCGGCGTAGCGCAGTTCCGGGCTGCGTCGGCGGATGTGGTCGACGAGCCGTCGCCACGGTTCCTTGATGCGCAGCCCGGCGAACGGCGGCGCGACGGGCGAGGCCGCGACGGGGAGCAGCATGGCGATCACGGCAGCGAGGCCGCCGAGGAAGAACGCGGCGATGTAGGCGGTGGCCGTCAGGCTGTGCGGAGCGTTCGTCCCCATGAGGAAGGTGATCAACGGGGTGATGGTCATCCCGGGAACGGGGATCATCAGCGCGAGGACGACGATGGCCAGCGAGGTCCACAGCAGATGGTGGCCGGCGAGAACCCCGAGGGCGCTGGTGGCGGTCAGGATCAGCAGTCGTCGGCCCAGGAACAGCAGTCGCTGGGCCGCGGTTGTCGGTGGGATCGCCAGGGCGATGAACCACGCGGCCAGGGCGCCGGTGACGCCGCCCGGCCGGGAGCCGGCGAGCTCGCCGGCGACCAGCGGGGCGGCGACGAGCGCGCTGACGAGGATCCCGAACCGCCAGTGGTAGTGCGCTTCGGGCTCGTGGCGGAGGTAGATCCGTACCAGCGCCGCGAGCGGATGCCGCTCGGTCACGGCAGTTCGGCCAGGGCGCCGGTCGTGGTGACCGTCGCGATGCCGGACAGCATCCGCACCGATGCCTCGTGCTCCTCCAGGGTCGGGGCGGCGCAGGCGTCCTCGGCGATGACGACCCGGTAGTCGCGGTCGTGGGCGTCCCGGGCGGTGGACTGGACGGCCCACACGGTGCTCACCCCGCACACCACGACGCGCTCGATGCCCGACGCGGAGAGCGTCTGCTGCAGCCGGGTGCCGTGGAAGGCGTTGACCCGCGGTTTGGCGATCACGATGTCGTGGGCGTCGACGTGCAGGTCGGGGTGGAAGGCGGTGCCCGGGCCGGTCAGGTCGAGTGCGCCGAATTCCTGGGCACGGCCGAACATCGGCGAGTGCTTGGGCTGGTCGTGGTATCCGGCTTCGAAGCCGACCTTCACCAGGACGGTCAGCCAGTCGCGTTCCCGGGCGATCTCCTTCGCGGTGTTGAAGCGGGCGACGATGTCCCGTTCTGCTGCCTGAGGCGCGCATCGGGCGATCTTGCCGTCCGGGTGCATGATGTCGACGATGTAGTCGAGGCCGATGAGTGCTGTACGCATGAGTCCGTTCTCTCCGTGATCAGTCGTGCAAGTCGGCAATCAGTCGTGGAAGTCGGCGAGGCGTCGCATCAGGGCGCCGGCAGCCAGGAGCTGCTTCACCTCGGACGGGCTCAGTGCCGCGGAGGCGGCCTTCACCAGCCACGATTCCCGCTCCGCCCGGTCCCGTTCGAGAAGCTGCCGACCGCTTCGGGTCAGCCCGATGACGCTCCGCCGGCCGTCGGCGGGATCCGGCGCCAGCTCGATGAGCTCCCTGGCCTCCAGGCGCCGCAGCAGCGCGGCGAGATTGGACCTGGCCATACGGAGGTCGTCCGCGACGGCACTCGGACTGGCGGAGGCCCCGTGCCGGTCCACGGCTCCGAGGACCAGGACCTCGTTCAGCGGGATGTCGCCGACATGCTCCTCGCGCAGGCGCCGGTGCAGCGCCATGAGGTTCCGGCGGAACACGTTGGCCTCGTCGGTATTCATGAATTGATTATGGCATATAGCTATGCCGCATAGCTACCTCTGGGCGGGCGCGCGTGCAGCCCGGGAGGCCCGCAGGTCGGCGAGTGCGACCGCGAGCGCCGCGAGGACGAAGAACACCACGGTGACCAGGCCCAGTTGCAGGGCGGCGGCCCAGTCGTGGTGGTTGGCGACATGAGCGAAGAAGACCGCGCCCACGGCGGCGATCCCCGCCGCCGTGCCGATGCGCTGCCCGGTCTGCAGGACACCGGCGGCCGCCCCGGCCAGCTCCACCGGGACCTCGGTGAGGGTGAGCACAGTGTTCGGCGAGATCGTCAGGCCGGAGCCGAGACCGGCCAGCAACAGCGGCAGGGCGGTCGCCCAGGGCGCGCCGTGGCCGGGTACGAGCCGGACGGCCACGAGGGTGGCCGCGAGCCCGAGGACGACCACCAGCAGCCCGAAGACGACCAGGCGGCGCCCGTACCGGACCACCAGGCGCCCGCCCGCGGCGGCCGCGAGCCCCGAACCGATGGCGAAGGGCACCAGCGCCAGGCCTGTCTGCAGGGCGCCGTACGCGAGCCCGTTCTGCAGGAAGAGCGAGTAGATGAAGAAGACGGTGGTGAATCCGGCGAAGTACACCATCGCCAGGAGCGCGCCGAGCGAGAACGAGCGGAGCCGGAACAGCCGCAGATCGAGCGCGGGCGAGCGGCCCCGCAGGCCCTGCCGGCGTTCCCAGAGCCAGAAGGCGGCCAGCACGAGCGCGCCGAGGGGGATCAGCAGCCACTTGCCGCGCCCTCGCCACTGCTGCTCCTGGACGAAGGGCAGCATGACGCAGACGACGCCGGCGCCCAGGAGCAGAACACCGGCCGGGTCGAATCCGGTGCGCGACGGCCGCTCGTCCGCGGCCTTCGAAGGCAGGACCTTGAGGGCCACAGCAGTCGCCGCGATGCCGATGGGCAGGTTCACGAAGAACACCCACCGCCAGCCGTCATCGGCGCCGAACGCTTCGATGAGCAGTCCGCCCGCGACCGGTCCGACCGCCGTCGCGATGCCGACGACGCTGCCGAGCATGCCGAAGGCCCGGGCGCGCCGCGCTCCGCCGAACATCTGCTGGATCAGCCCGTACACCTGCGGTGTGACCCATCCCGCCGCGGCCCCCTGCACCAGCCGGGAGGTCACCAGCCAGCCGGGCGACCGGGCCAGCCCGCAGAACGCCGAAGCCAGGGTGAACAGCACGATTCCGAGGAGGAACGCGTTCTTGCGGCCCCGCTGGTCACCGAAGCGTCCGGCGGGTACCAGGACCAGGCCGAAGGTGAGCGCGTATCCGGACACCACCCAGGACAGATCGGCGGACGCGGCGCCGAGGCCACGCTGAATGGACGGCAGCGCCACGTTCACGATCGACACGTCGAGCAGCGTCATGAACGCGGCCGTCAGGCACACGCCCAGCGCCCCCCGGCGGGACCGGTCCGTGGCCAAGGACTCGCCCTTGCCGGCGCGGACGCGGGAAGCGCTCATGGCCTCAGTCAACACGCCCTCGCCAGGACGGGTGCGTGCTGGGCGTCCGAAAGGGTGAGCTCCGGCCGTGCGGGCTCAGCTGGTGACCGGCAGGAGGAACAAGCTCACGGGCGTGGCGACGAGGACCAGTGCGAGGCCGAGGACGGTGAGACGGCCCGCGCGCGGAGGACCCTGCGGTTCCGGGGTCAGGAGCCGGGCGGTGCGTTCCGCCAGAGCGATGTCAGCGGCGCCGAAGGCACCTGCGGGGCCCTGGAGTTGATCCGTCCCGGCACAGAAGCGGGCCAGCGCGTCGGCGAGTTCGCGGCGGGGGCGGGTACGGCAGCAGGTGTCGTCGGCCAGCATCTCCAGCAGCAGCCGGACCGAGGCGCTCGCCTCGTCGAGGACGGTGCTGCGGGGGACGATCCGTCGCCAGGCCAGGAGGGGCAGGAGCACGAGGTCGTGCCGCTGCCGCAGGTGGGCCCGTTCGTGGGCGAGGACCGCCTGGAGGTGGTGCCGGTCCAGGCGGTGCAGGGCCCCGGTGCTGATCACGATGGTGCCGTGCCGGCCGGGCAGGCAGTAGGCCGCGGCGGCGGGATGGTCGAGGAGCGCGACGCCCGGCAGTTCGGGATCCCTGCGGGCGACCAGGTCGAGCAGACTCCGGTGACGTCGCCTTTCACGGAGGGTCGTCGTGAACGTCAGCGCGAGGGCGAGGAGGCGGGCGCCGACGAAGAGGACACCCAGCGCGGCGGCGGCCGTGCCCACAGGATCGTCGGTGAGCCTCGCCGGAGCCGCCAGCAGCCGGGCGAGCCCGGGGGCGAGACCCTGGTTGGCGGGGGCGAAGACGGCGGAGAACAGCAGCCCGGCCAGGGAGAGTTCGAGGGTCAGCCCGATGGCCTGCCACAGCGCGAGCCCGGTGCGCGGCATGCGGTGCGCCCACCGGGCGCGGGCCAGCGGGCGGACGGCTGCGACGCAGCAGACGACGAGAACGACGAAGTGCAGCAGATGGCTCATCCCTGCCGACCGTCCTTGCGGCCGCCCTTGTGCTGCCGGGCCAGCGCCTGGCGCAGGACGTCGGCCTCGGCGGCCGGCATGGAGTGCGCGAAATGGACGAGGACCGCTTCACGGTCGGCGGCGCGGCCGAGGGCGTCCATCATCAGGTCACTGACGTGGGACTCCCTGCTGGCGGCGGGGACGTAGCGCCAGGAGCGGCCCTCGCGTTCCTTGCGTGCCATCCCCTTGGCGGCCAGCCGGTCCAGGACCGTGATCACGGTGGTGTGGGCGGGCTTCTCCTGCGGCAGGGCGTCCATGACGTCCCGCGCGGTCATCGGCCGTCCGGCTTCCCACAGGACGTCCATGACGGCGCGTTCCAGCTCGCCCGAGCGGCGCATACGGGGTCCTCCGGGGGGAGTGGCGGTTCGGACACATTCATTCTACCCCTTGTAGAACTCATCCCCGGCGTGCTGTTACGGTGCTCCGGCACGTTGCTCTACAAGACGTAGAACGAAGATGGGTCGCACCACATGCTCAGCAGCATCGCCCGCCTATGCCACCGCTTCCGCCGGACCACTCTCCTCGTCTGGCTGATCGGCTCCCTGCTCCTGGTGACCGTCGGCGGCATGGCCAAGCCCGCGTTCGACGCGGAATACGCCCTGCCCGACACCGACTCCCAACGGGCCTACACCCTCCTGGAACAGCACTTCCCCGAACAGGCCACCGGCCGCGGCGAGATCGTCCTGCACGCCCCCGCCGGTCTCGACACCCCGGCCGTACGCTCCCGCGCCGATCAAGTCCTGCGCGCGGCACGGGAGTCGGACCCGGCCGCGGTCCGCACGGTCGTCCCCTTCGGCGACGCCGAGCGGGGCGGCCGGGTCAGCGAGGACGGCCGTACGGGCGTCGCCGTCATCGTCTTCGACGCCCCGCGCACCGAAGTGCCCAAAGCCGTCGCGAAGAAGATCGAACAGCGCCTGACCGCCATGAGCAGTGACAGCCTGCGCGTCGAGCTGTCGGGGTCGATGTTCGCGCCCGTACCCAGCACCGGTCTGAGCGAGACCGTCGGCCTCGTCGCCGCCGTCGTGATCCTGCTGTTCGCCTTCGGCTCACTGGCCCTCGCCGCGGTGCCGGTCGTCGCCGCCCTGGTCGCGCTGTTCACCGCCATGGGGCTGGTGATGCTGCTGACGAAGGTCATGAGCGTGCCCAACTTCAGCATGTCGGTGGCCGTCATGATCGTCCTGGGCGTCGGGGTGGACTACGCCCTGTTCATCGCCACCCGCTACCGAACGGCCCGCCGCGCCGGACAGACCCCGCCCGAGGCCGTCGCCGTCACCGCCGCGACCTCCGGCCGCGCCGTGCTGTTCGCCGGCACCACCGTGATCGTCTCGCTCGGCGGCATGCTCTTCATGGGCATCCCCTTCGTCTACGGACTCGCCGTCAGCTGTGCCCTGGGCGTACTCGCCACCCTCGCCCTGGGCCTCACCCTCGTCCCCGCGCTGCTCGGCCTGTGCGACCGGTGGATCACCCGCGCCGGCCGCCCGGAGCGACGCCCGGCGGCGGCAACTCCGTTCCAGCGCAACGCGCTTGCCCGGCACGGCGGCAAGGTGGCGTGCGCCACCGTCGCGGTGCTGCTGGCGATGTGCGCCCCCGCGTTCTCGATGCGGCTCGGCACGGCCGACGCCGGAAACGCGCCCGCCACGGAGACCACGCGCCGCGCGTACGACCTCAAGCAGCAGGCGTTCGGCCCCGGTTCGACCGCGGCCCTGTCCGTCGTCGCCGACCTGCGCGGCGCCGACGCCCACACGCTCACCCGGGTCACGGACCGGCTCCGCGCGACCGCGGGCGTGGCCGCCGTCGCCCCGCCCGCCCTCAGCCGCGACGGACGGGCCGCCCTCCTCACCGTCGTCCCCACCACCACCGCTCAACAGGAGGAAACCGCCCGGCTCGTCCGCACCCTGCGGGGTGACGTACTGCCCGCCGCCCAGGACGGCACCCCGATGCGGCTGCACGTCGGCGGCCTCACGGCGACCTCCCTCGACCTCACCCGGCGCATGGCCGACCGGCTCCTGATCTTCGTCCTCGCCGTCGTCGTGATATCCCTGCTCCTGCTCTCCGCCATGTTCAAGTCGGTCCTCGTCCCCCTCCAGGCGATCGCGCTCACCCTGCTGGCGCTCGGCGCCTCGTACGGGCTGCTCACCGCCGTCTTCCAGTGGGGCTGGGGCGCCGCACTCGTCGGCGCGGGCAGTACCGGACCACTGGAGAGCTACATGCCGATGACGCTGATGGCCCTGCTCTTCGGCCTCAGCATGGACTACCAGGTCTTCGTCCTCTCCCGCATCCGCGAAGCCCTCAGCCGCACCGGCGACGCCCGCGCCGCCGTCGCCGAGGGACTGCGCTCCTCCGCCCGCGTCGTGGCGGCAGCGGCCCTGATCATGGCAGCGGTCTTCGCCGCGTTCGTCCTCTCGCCCGACCGCATCATGAAGCAGTTCGGCCTGGGCCTCGCCACCGCCGTCCTCGTCGAGGCGTTCCTCGTCCTCGCCGTCACGCCGGTGATCCTGACCAGGCTCGGGGACCGCGCCTGGCTGCGGCACCGCTCCGCCTACGGCGACCCCGACAAGACCGAAAAGACCGGGAATCATCATGATGAGTGAACCGCGCCATCGTGCGCTCGTACGAGGGGTGCGTCGACTCAGGACATACACGTGGCCCGGCCCGTCAACCTGACGCAGCGCGAAGCGCGGCGGTCTGGAATCCAAAGCAGATCATATGGAACAAACAGTTCCATGAGTGCCGATGCCGATATCCGGCCCGCTTCGACCTCCGGCCGCACGGCCTTCGTCCTCGGGGGCGGCGGCAAACTGGGCGGTTACCAAGTCGGCATGCTGCGCGCCCTGTTCGAGCGGGGTGTGGCGCCGGATCTCGTCCTCGGTACGTCCGTCGGATCGGTTCAGGGTGCGATGCTCGCGGCCGACCCGACGCCCGCGCTCTGTGACAGGCTGGCGGAGTTCTGGAAGGACATCATCGGCGAGCGGGTCATGTCGGTGACCGCCCGCGATGTCCTGGCCAGCGTCGTGGGGCTGCGTCCGGCGTTGGCGAGGATGGACGCCCTGCGCGAGGTGGTGAGCGGTTATCTCGGTGCGGATACCCGTATCGAGGACCTGGCGCTGCCTTTTGAATGTGTCGCCGCGTCGATCGAGCGGGCCGCCGCCCACTACTTCGACGCCGGTCCGCTCGTACCCGCCCTCATGGCGTCCTGCGCGGTGCCCGGCCTGTGGCCGCCGGTACGGATCGGGGAGGAGCACTATGTGGACGGCGGTGTGGTCGAGACGGTGCCGGTGAGCCGGGCCGTCGGCCACGGTGCCACCACGGTGTACGTCCTGCGGATGCGCCAGCAGGAGCCGCCGCTGCTTCCCGCCCGCCGGCCGTGGCAGGTCGGCCCGGCCGTCTTCGAGATCTCCCGCCGGCACCGGCTCACGCAGATCCTCAACGCCCGCCCGGCAGGGGTGCGGATGTACATCCTGCCCAGCGGCGAGGTGCACGGGGACGCCTCGGACGCCCGTCGGCGGCTGTCGGTGCGTGAGGAGCAGGCCCTCCTCCAGCGGCGCGCGGAAACCGGCTACCGGGCGGCGGGTGCCTACCTGGACGCTCTCGCCGAGGGCCGCTCCGCTGCCCTGGCTTTCTCCGCCAACCCCGTGGCGCGGTCGTATCTGACCACGTCCCGCCGGGCCGACGGGTCGGAGCCGGTCTTCCACTCCGGGGCGATCAGCCCGTTCCTGGCGGCCAAACACCGTGCGCTCTTCGCCCGTTACGACCTCGACGGCGACGGTCTGGTGGCACGGGAGAACGTCGTCGCCGTCGCCCGTTCCCTGTGCGCCGCGTTCGGCCGGGAGCCGGATTCCCCGGCGGCCACGGCCCTGTGCGAGGCGTACGAGGTGTACTGGCGGCGGCTGTGCGAGGCGGCCGCTCTCGCCCCGGAGACCGCCCGGCTGGACCGGGACACCTTCGAGGACGCGCTTGCCCGGCTGGCGGGCAGCCGCCCGGCGTACCACGCCAACCTGCTCCCCATGGTGACCGCAGTACTGGCCGCGGCGGACATCGACGGCGACGGCATCCTCGACACGGACGAAATCCACCGCGTGCTCGGGATGTTCCTCGTCGACGGCAGCGACGCGAAGACCCTGATCCGCCGTCTGGACACCAACGGCGACGGGATCATCAGCCTCGACGAACTCAACGACGCCTTCCGCGACTACTTCACCAGCGAAGAGCACGGCTACGCCGGCAACATGCTCTTCGGCAACGTCCCGACCTGAGCCGAGCCAACGCCGGCGAACGCCGGTGCGGCCGGCCTGCCGGAGATCGCCCGGGCGGGTGAAAGGTGCGCGCCGGTCGTCGGCGGGCTGGAATCCGAAGGGGAGCCCATGGAACAAACAGCGCCATGCACACGCTCCCCGGCCGTACCGCTTTCGTCCTCGGCGGCGGAGGCAGCCTCGGCGGCTACGAGGCCGGCATGCTCCGCGCCCTGATCGAGGCCGGTATCCGGCCGGATGTGGTCATCGGCACGTCCATCGGTTCCGTCCAAGGCGCCATCGCCGCCGCCCACCCCGGCCCGGACGCGCTCGCGGTACTGGACCGATTGTGGTCCCAGTTGACCGGCAAGCGCGTCATGCACGCCTCAGCCCGGGGAGTGGTCTCCTCGCTCGCCCGGCGCCGCAACCACATCGCCTCAAACCAGTGTCTGCGCGAGGTACTTGCCGACGTGATCGGCGAGGAGAGACGGTTCGAGGACCTGAAGGTGCCCTTCCAGTGTGTCGCCACCTCGGTCGAACGCGCCGCCGCCCGCTACTTCGACGCCGGTCCGCTCGTCCCCGCCCTCATGGCGTCCTGCGCGGTGCCCGGCCTGTGGCCGCCGGCCGAGATCGACGGCGAGCACTACTACGACGGCGGCCTGGTCGAGAGCATCCCCGTGCGCCGGGCCCTCACCCTCGGCGCCGACACCGTGTACGTGCTGCACGTCGGACGGATCGAACATCCGCCGGCCGTGCCGCGCTCGCTGCGGGAGGTCGCCTCCGTCTCGTTCGAGATCTCCCGCCGGCACGGTCTCGCCGACGCCGTCGCCGAAGCACCGCCCGGGGTCACCGTGCACATCCTGCCCTCCGGACAGGACTCGAAGGCCGCCCCGCGACCCCACAGGCTCCACCGGGGCGCCACGGCCGAGCTCGAAAGCATCCACCGGCACATCGACTCCGCATACCGGGCCACCCGCGCCTTCCTCCTCGACCACCCCCCGGCCCCGGCGAACACCCCCCAGCCTGTCGCCGTCACCGCAGAGACGTGACACCGTGCCGGCGCTGCTCCTCATCACGGCGGCCTGCGCCACACTCCTTCTCGCCCTGGCACTGCCCCTCCTCGCCGCCCTGCGTCTGCTCGCCACCCGACTGCCCCCACGAGCACGGGCCCTCGCCCGCCTCCTGCTCCTGCTCGCCGCCTACATCGCCACCTTCGAATGCCCGGCCATCCTGGCAGCCACCCGCCTGCGCGCACGAGGCAGACTCACGACACCCGCCCTCGGACACCCCTGCCGCACCCCGGCCGAGCAACACCTGGAACGCCTGACCGGACGGTTCTTCCAGCGCGGCTTCCAGCTGGCCGGACTGGGCATCCACCGCGATGCCCCGCCACCCGACCCCGCCCCGCAGCGGCCGGTCCTGGTCATCGCCCGCCACGCCGGCTTCCTCAACGCCCAGCTCCTCACCCACGAGGTCTTCCGCACCCTCGGCCGCCGGACCATGGCCATCACCAAACTCTCCGTGAAAGCCGCACCGGGCTTCGGGGCACTCGTCCCGGGCACCTTCATCACCCCCTACCGGTGGACCACGCACGGACGCGCCTGCGCGCTGCGCCGGATGATCACCATGGCCCGCTACGCCACCCCCGAGGACGGGCTCGTGCTCTTCCCCGAAGGCACCAACATCACCGCCACCCGCCGCCGGGCCGCCATCGACCGCCTCCACGCCGAAGAACACCCCGCCCGCGCCGACCGGTACCACCGCCTCCACCACGTCCTGCCACCGCAGGCCACCGGGGTTCGCGTGGTGCTGCGCGCCATGCCCGGGGCAGACGTGCTGTTCTTCGCGCACACCGGCCTGGAAGACCTGCTCGCACCCTTGGTCGACCTGGGCTACCCCCCGCTCGCCGACGGCATACTGCACACCACCTGGTGGCACGTACCGGCAGAACAGATCCCCCGCGAACAGGCCGCGTTCGAAGCCTGGCTCGACGACTGGTGGCAGACCCTGGACGAATGGACCGCCATCATCCGCACCCGACCCGCTGCCCCGGCCCCACGCCCACCCGCCCGGCCCGTACCGCAGCAGAGGGACCCGGAGGCACCCGTCGACCGGGGCAAGGCAGCGCCACCCTAGTGTGATGCGCCAGAAATCCGATGCCTCCCACCAGTCCGCGACCTCGACAGTCATCCGGGCCGGGCCCTGTCAGTGGTGCAGGTGGTAGCGGGGTAGAGCTTCAACCGCCGGGCGCGAACGACGGCGAAGGCGCCGAAGGCGAGTTGGACCGGGCTGCGCCAGAGGCTGTTCCACGCGTCGCGCAGCCGCATGCGTACGAGCTCGGCGCCGGCCCGAAGGCGCAGCCGTAGCCGACGGCGGGGCGGGCTCTACGCGGGCGCGGCCGGGTAGCGGTGGAGGAAGGTCTCGACGAGGAACTCGGCCATCGCCGTGAGGCGTTCGGGCGGATAGGTGGTGGGGTCGCGCAGGAGGAGCCGGGCGCCTTCTTCCATGGCGTTGAGGAGGATGTGGGCGAGCAGGTCGATGTCGATGGTGTCGGTGCCGGGGCGGCCGGTGAGGAAGTGGCGGGTGATGTCGGCGAATTGTGCGCGGATCTCGGCTTCGCCGCGTTCCTTGTAGGCGCGCACCGGGGGTGGTGCGGCGTCGACGGGCAGCAGGATGGAGCGCCAGCGGGCGGGTTCGGCGAGGACGGCGCGGTAGAAGCCGTCGGCGACGGTGGTGAAGGTGGCGACGGGGTCGGCGTCGGTGAGGTCGGCGGGGACGACCGCGGCGAGTTGGGCGAGCGCGCGCCGGCTTTCGCGGTCGAGGAGCTCGCGCAGGATGTGGTCGGAGTCGGTGAACAGGCCGTAGACCACGGGCCGGGTGACGCCCGCGCGTCTGGCGACGCCGTCGACGGACACGGCGGGGACGCCGTCGGTGTTGATGATCTCCAGGGCGGCGTCGAGGAGTTGCTCGCGGCGCTGTTCGGGGCGCATGCGTGGTGCGTAGGGCCGTCGTGGAGTGGTCCGGCTGCTGTCCATGGCCCAATTCTACGCTTGTGAAGCTACATTGCTGTAGCTACAGTCCCGTAGCAATTGCTCGATGGAGGAGGCAGCGATGGCGGCAGGCATGCCGGAGCGGTACTGCATCATCGGCGCCGGCTATACGGGGAACGGGCTGGCGCGGGCCTTTCGGCAGGCGGGGATCGGCTACGACCAGTTCGAGGCGACCGACCGCGTCGGCGGGAACTGGGCGCACGGGGTGTACGACTCGACGCATCTGATCAGCTCGAAGGCGTCGACGCAGTACCCGGAGTACCCGATGCCGGCCCACTTCCCGACGTTCCCGAGCCGGGCACAGATGCTGGCGTACCTCAACGACTACGTGGACCACTTCGGCCTGCGCGAGGCCATCACCTTCGACACCGAGGTGGCGCGGGTGGCACCGCTGGACCGCACCGGGATGGCGGGCTGGCGGGTCACCCTGTCGACGGGTGAGACCCGCGAGTACGCCGGCGTGGCGGTGGCCAACGGCCACTACTGGGAGCGCAACATCCCCCGCTATCCAGGGGTGTTCGCCGGGCGGCAGCTGCACTCCAAGGACTACGGGCGTCCGGCCGACTTCGGCGACGGCGGCCGGGTGCTGGTCGTGGGCGGCGGCAACTCGGCCAGCGACCTCGCCGTGGAGGCGGCGGCCGCCTTCGGCACCGCGGACATCTCCCTGCGGCGCGGGTACTGGTTCATCCCGAAGACGATCTTCGGGATCCCGTCCTCGGAGTGGGACCGGGTCCGGCTGCCGATGCCGGTCCAGCGCGCGGGGTTCCGGGTGCTGCTGTGGCTGTCGCAGGGCGACGTCCGCCGCTACGGGCTCGAGCGGCCCGACCACAAGCTGTTCACCAAGGACGTGACCGTCAACACGTCACTGATGTACGCGCTGCGGCACGGAAAGGTCAGGCCGCGCAAGGAGATCGCCCGCTTCGACGGCCACACCGTGCACTTCGTCGACGGCGGCTCGGGCGAGTACGACACCGTCGTGTGGGCCACCGGCTACCGCACCCGGTTCCCGTTCCTGGACGAGTCGATGTTCGTATGGGAGAACGGCCAACCACTGCTGCTGGAGCACGTGCTGGTGCCGCGCTACGCCAACCTCTACATCTGGGGCCTGGTCGCGCCCCGCTCCGGCGCCGGGAGGATCATCTCCGCCGGTGCGGACTTCCTCGCCGAGGCGGTACGGGTCCAGCGGCTGTTGCCGATCCCGCTGTCGGACCTGCTGGCGCGCCGGGTGCGTGCGCGCAGCTCGATCCTGGCGGGCCAGGCGGAGATCCTCGGCCGGATCGGGCGACTGCGCCGCGCCCTGCGCGGTGACGAACGGCGCGCCCGCCTGCTCGGCGGCGGCCTGGCCGCCCGGCCCGTCCACCGCCGGACCGAACCCACCGCCGATATCGGGGAGATGGCCGCGTGAGCAGCCTGCTGCCCGCCCCCACGCCCCGTAGCCGTGCGGTCGTCACCGGTGCGTCGTCCGGTATCGGCGCGGCGCTGGCCGGGGCCCTGGCCCGGCGCGGTCATCATCTCGTCCTGGTGGCCCGCCGGGAGGAACGGCTCAAGGACCTCGGCGCGCGCCTGGCGGCGACGTACCGGGTCGAGGCGGAGGCCCGGGCGTGCGACCTGGCCGACCGGTCCCAACGCTCCGCGCTCGCCGGGGAACTGGCGGACCGCGATATCGCGGTGCTGTGCAACAACGCGGGGTTCGCCACCTACGGCCCGCTGTCGTCGGCCGACCCCGCACGGGAGCGCCTGCAAGCGGAGTTGAACGCGGTCGCGGTCCTCGATCTCACCCTCGCCGTGCTGCCCGGGATGCTGGCGCGCAAGGCCGGCGGGATCCTGATCACCGGCTCCACCGCCGGCAACCAGCCCGGCCCGCTGAACGCCACGTACGCGGCCGGCAAGGCGTTCGCCAACACCTTCGCCGAATCGCTGCACGCCGAGCTGGCCGGTACCGGGGTCGGCTGCACCCTCCTCGCCCCCGGCCCGGTGCGCACCGAGTTCGCCGAGGTCGCCGAGGTGTCCCGCCTGGACCGGCTGCTACCGGGGCCGCTGTGGGTGTCGGCCGACCGCGCCGCCGAGCTGGCCGTCGACGGCCTCGCCCGGGGCAAACGGCGCGTGGTGCCGGGTGCGTTCGCCAAGGCCCAGACCCTCGGCGGCCAGTACGGACCGCGCGGTCTGGCCGGTCCGCTCCTGCGCGCCGTCTACCGCAAGGCCAAGTGAGGAGAGTGCCGATGACGATGACGCACCGGGAACCGGCCGACCGGACACCGGGCCGCAGCCTGCTGTCGGACCTGCGACGGCTCCGTACGCTCGTGGACCCCCGCAAGCCGCTCTACCGGGACGCCCACTACTTCGCCGCCACCATCGAGGTCGACCCGGCCACGATGCGCCGCTGGCTGCCGCCGGGGATCCGGCTCGCCGCACCGGCCCGCGCGGAGCTGTTCACCGCGTACTTCCCCCACTGCACCTACGGCTCCGTCTACCACGAGGCCGGCCTGTTCGTGCACGTCAAAACCCTGCGGGGCACGGGCGTCCACTGCCCGTGGATGATCCTCGACGACGACGTCGCCCTGATCCTGGGCCGCGAACTCCTCGGCTACCCGAAGAAGCTCGGCACCATCGACTGGCGCCTCGACGGACACGGCGACGGCGCCACACTCCGCGCCGAAGCGACCCGCCACGGCCACCGGCTGATCACCATGGGCGGCCGTCTCGGCGAGGTCATCACCGACCCGCCGCCGATCCTGGGCCGGCCGCACCGCAACGTGACAGGACTTCAGGGCCTGGCCCTGCCGCGGGTCGTCGCCTTCACCCCGGTCGAACGGCCGGTCGAGGTCCGGCGGGTCCACGACGTCGACCTGTCCCTCGGCGGCTCCGAACGCGACCCGCTCGACCAGATGGGCCTCGGCCCCGTCATCGAGGCCCGCCTGCACCGCGTCGACCTCGCCGCCGCACTCCCCCCGCTCCCCCTGCGACCGCTCTCCCCGCTGTACACCGTGACCCGACTCCGCCCGAGGGTGCTGTGATGTCCGAGATCCTGACCCGGCAAGTGAAACTGCCGTGCGGCGCGACCCTGTCCAACCGCATCGCCAAAGCCGGCATGAGCGAACAGCTCGCCACCCGCGACGGCATGCCCACCGACCGGCTGCGCCGCCTCTACGCCGTCTGGGCACGCGGCGGCGCCGGACTGCTCATCACCGGCAACGTCATGATCGACCGCACCGCGCTCGTCGAACCCCGCAACGCGATCCTCGAGGACGAGCGCAGCCTGCCCGCGTTCCGCGCCTGGACCGACGCCGTCCACGCGGCCGGACCGGACAGACCGGATGGACCGGGCGGACCGGGCGGACCGGGCGGACCGGGCGGACCGGCGATATGGATGCAGATCAACCACCCCGGCCGGGTCGCCACCGTCCCGCTCACCCACCGCCCCGTAGGCCCCTCCGCGCTGCGCGAACCGGTCCCCGGCTTCAGCCTGCGCCGAGCCCGCCGGCTGTCCGGACGCGACATCCAGGCGCTGACCGCCCGCTACGCCCGCACCGCCGAACTCGCCGTCGCCGCCGGATTCGACGGCGTGCAGATCCACGCCGCACACGGCTACCTGCTCGCGCAGTTCCTCTCCCCACTGGCCAACACCCGCGACGACTCCTACGGCCGCGACCCGGCCGGGCGCCGCCGCCTGCTCCTGGACATCGTGGCCGCCACCCGCGCCGCCGTCGGACCGCACGTGCCCATCTCCGTCAAGCTCAACTCCACCGACTTCCAGCACGGCGGCCTCTCCGAGGCCGAATCCCTCGACGTGGCCCGTGCCCTGGCCGACGCCGGGATCGACCTGCTGGAGATCTCCGGCGGAAACTACGCCGAACCCGCCATGGAAGGCGTCCACCACACCGGCCGCGCCGCCACCGGCGAGGCGTACTTCGCCCGCTACGCCGACACCGTCCGCACCCACATCGACGCCCTCCCCCTCATGCTCACCGGCGGCCTGCGCACCCGCGACGCCATGCACCGGCACGTCACCGGCGGCATCGACGTCATCGGCATCGCCCGCCCCATGGCGTTCGTTCCCGACTACCCGGCCCGCATCCTCACCGGCGAGGCCCCACCTCTCCTGCCCCGACCGCTCCGGACCACCGGATACCGCCCCCTCGACGGATACCTCCAACTCGCCGTCCACAACCACCAGTTCCACCGCATCGCCACCGGCCGCACCCCACAGCCCACGGCCACCTACGGCACCGCCCTGAGCGCCCTCGCCCGCCTCGGCCGCGCTGCGGCCACCCAGCTGACCGTCGCCCGCCCAGCCGCACCGGTTCATCCCCAGAGCTGTACCTGACCTGCTTCAGAGTGCGGTCAGTCTGATCGCCAGGGTGGCGAGTGGGCCGCCGGTTTCGAAGAGGGGGCCGCCTTCGGCGAGGGAGCCGGTGTCGAGGGGCTGGAAGCCGGAGCTGTCGACGAGTTCGGCCACTTTCCGCTTGGCGTCGGCGTCGTCGCCGGCGAGCAGGACGACGCGGCGTCCGCCGTTCACGGCGGGGTCCTCGGCGAGAACGGTGTAGAGGTAGGTGTTGAAGCCCTTCACCACGCGGGCGCCCGGCACCAGCGAGGAGACGATCTCGCTGGAGTGGCGGCCGCCGGTGTCGACGGCCTCGATGCCGCCCGCCGTCTCCCGCAGCGGATTGATCGGGTCGAGGACGACGCGTCCCTCCCAGGAGGAGACCGAGGCCGCCGCGCTCTCCTTCTGGCTCCACTGGACGGACAGCACGACCACGTCACCGAAGTCGGCCGCCTCCTGCGGCGTCCCGGCCGACGCGTTCCGGCCGAGCTCACCGACACGCGAGGCGAGCGTCTCCGGCCCGCGGGAGCCGGCGAGCATCACCTGGTGCCCGGCCCGGGTGAAGTGCCGGGCCAGGGCCATGCCGATCCGGCCGGCGCCGATGATTCCCACCTTCATGGGGGTCACCGGCCGGTGCGGGTGCGGTAGAAGGTGCCGGTCATATGGATCATCTTCGTGCCGTTGACGATGCTGTCGTACACCCGGTGCCGGGCGTAGTCCTCCACCTGGGTGACATACACCCCGGTGACCGGCTCGTGCCAGGTGATGGCGTACTGGCAGGGCCGCAGCCGGGTGCTGGTGTAGGTGATGTCCTGCGTCAGGCCCATCAGGGACCCCTGTGCCTTGGTCACCACGATCGTCGCCCTGCTGGTCGAGTGGTAGGCGATCGTCGCCACGAACGGTCCAGGGCCGAGCGGGGTGTCGACCCCGAAGTCCACCGTCCACGTCTGGCCGAGGGCCGGGACCCTCGCGTCCTCGTACCCCTGCCCCCGCTCATGGCACGCCGATCCCTGCCTCGGTGCGGCGGGACGTCGTGCCTCGGCCGCCGGAGCGGCAACAGTGCACATGACCAGGGCCACGGGAACCGCCGCGCGCACAAGACGGGAGAGCTTCATGGCGAACTCCTTCGCTCCCCCTCTTCGAGAACGGAAGCGGCCTCCGCCGGGCAGGGGCCGCACCGGCATTCCAGCACGCCCGCGCACGTCCGGCGACTTCACGGCCGGTACGGAAATGCGGGCGGTTCCGGTTGCCTCCACCATGTGGTGCAGCGGCGTTCCGGAGCGCGCAGCACCGCGCGACGGCCGTTCGCCGTCCGGTCCGCGTCGTTCCGCCGTTCGTGGCGGGGCGTGGCGGTGAGCGCAGGGAGTCCGCGCATGTCCTACGCCTTCGACCCGGAGCTGGCCGCCTTCGCCCGTACGCTGCCACGGGCGTCGATGGCCGACCTCCGGCAGGCCCGCGAGGCGCATGACGCCCAGGTGGCGCAGTTGCCCCGGCCCGTGCCGTCCGTGCCGCTGGACATCCGCGACACGACCGTCCCGGGACCGCCGGGCGCCCCCGACGTCCCGGTACGCGTCTACGCCCCGGCGGAGCGCGCACTCGGGCTGCCGGGCGTGGTGTACCTCCACGGCGGCGGCTTCACGATGGGCAGTCTGGACTTCGCCCACGCGGAGTCCCTGAACATCGCGGCCGAAGTGGGGGCGGTGGTGGTGTCGGTGGACTACCGGCTCGCCCCCGAGCACCCCTTCCCCGCAGGCATCGACGACTGCTACGCCGCGCTGGAGTGGACCGCCGACCGCGCCGACGAGCTGGGCATCGACCCGGGCCGGCTGGCCGTGGCCGGGCAGAGCTCCGGCGCGGGGTTCTCCGCGGCCGTGGCCCTACTGGCCCGCGACCGGGGCGGACCGCAGCTGTGCTTCCAGTACCTCGGCATCCCGCTCCTCGACGACCGCCTCACCACCCCCTCGTCACGCACGTTCACCGACACCCCTGCCACCAACCGGCCCAGCCTCGAATACGCTTGGGACTACTACCTGGGCCCGGGCAGACGCGGGACGGCCGACGTCTCCCCGTACGCAGCGCCCGCCCGCGCCGAGGACCTCTCCGGCCTGCCGCCCGCGTACATCTACGTGTGCGAATTCGACCCGCTGCGCGACGAAGGGCTGATCCACGGTCAACGTCTCATCCAGGCAGGGGTCCCGACCGAACTGCACCACTTCCCCGGCACCTTCCACGGCTCGACCATGTTCGCCGACGCCGGGATCTCCCGGCGGATGACCGCCGAATCCCTCGACGCACTCCGACGCGGCCTCCACGCCGCCGGAAGGCCCTGAAGCACCCGCACCGCCCACAACGGCATCCGCACCCGCCGCGTGCGGATGCCGAGCAGCGGGCCGGGGCTTCCGGACGTACCGTGGGAAGGAAGCCCGAGGCCCTGGTCGAGACCGGGTCCTGTCGGGGGCATGGGGCACTGCCGGTCTCCGACCGGTGCCCAGGTGGCGGGCGCGTGGCGTCCAGCGGCGACTCTGCCGTACCGGCCGGTGACGCCTGAGCGCGGACGGCCGTGCCCTCACTCGCCTTCCTCCACGTGAAGAGGACCTCACTATGCCCAGTACGCGCCCCCTGCTGCTGCACGGCGGCACGGTCATCACCATGGACGGCACGACGGGCGTCCTGCCCGCGGGCGACGTGCTCGTACGCGACGGACGGATCGAGGCCGTAGGCGCCCGTCTGGACGCCCCGGCCGGCGCCCGGGTCATCGACACCACGGGGAAGATCGTGCTGCCCGGCCTGGTCGACAGCCACCGGCACACCTGGGAGACCCTGCTGCGCGGCGCCGGGGTGGAGTGGACCCTCACCGACTACTTCGGCTACCTGGTCAGTCGGTTCGTCCCCCTTTTCCGGCCGGAGGACGTCTACGCGGCCAATCTGCTGGCCGCCACGGAGTCCCTCCTCGACGGCACCACCACGATGGCCGACTGGGCGGACGCCTCCCGCACGCCCGAGCACACCGACGCGGCGATCCAGGCACTGCAGGACGCCGGAATACGGTCCCGGTTCGTCTACGCGAACATCTTCGCCTCGCCGCACATCTTCGTACCCACCCGCCGCACCCTCGGCCTGTACGAGCGGTACGGCTCCACCGACGGACGGCTGAGCATGCAGGTCGCCATCGACCCGACCTGCCAGGACGGCCTCCCGGAGGAGGCGGCGTGGCGCTTCGCCCGGGAACACGGCATCCCCGTCGCGGCGCACGCCGGCCTGTTCGGCTGGGCCAACGAGACGTACGTCAAAGACCTGCACCGACGCGGCCTGCTGGACGCGACCAACACCTACGTCCACGTCGTCTCCCTCGACCGCGAGGCCCAGCAGATGATCGCCGACACCGGCGGCACGGCCGTCATGGCGGGCAGCAACTTCCACTCGGGGCAGGGCTATCCACGGATCACGGAGTTCACCGCGATGGGCATCCCCGTGGCCCTGGCCAGTGATTCCGGGGTGCGATTCCGGCGCGACATGTTCACCATGATGCAACTGATGGTCAGCGCCGATCACGTCTGGGAGCACCTGCGGTACGAGAAGCCCGACCTCTCGGGTGTGGTCAATCCCGTCAACGCCTGCCGCTCCGTGGACGCGTTGCGGTGCGTGACGGTGCACGGGGCCCGCGCGCTCGGCCACGGCGACAGCATCGGCTCCCTCACCCCCGGCAAGCGTGCCGACCTGCTGGTCGTGCGCCCGAACGACGTGGCCTCCCTGCCGTATCGCCTCGACCCGGTGGCCCATGTGGTGTGGCAGTGCGGTCCCGACTGCGTCGAGACGGTGCTGGTCGACGGCGAGGTCGTCAAGCAGGACGGCAGGCTCACCACCGGCCCCGGCCTGGAGAAGGCGCGGCAGCTCGCCGACGCCAGTCGCGAGTACCTCATCGGCCGGATCGGCGAGGAGGCACTCGCCGAGGCCGTGCGGGAGCCCGCGACCCCGCCGGGCGCGCCGTTGCGGCACTCCTTCCCGGTCTTCCCCAAGCCGGACGACCCGCAGGCATGAGGGGCGGAGCCATGGGACACCAGGAGAGATTCGCCGGTCGCGTCGTGATGGTCTCCGGTGCCGCGTCGGGCATCGGCAAAGCCGCCGCCGAGGAGTTCGCCCGTCAGGGCGCCCTCGTCGTCGCCGCCGACGTCAACGAGACGGCGGGCGAGGCGACCGTCGCGGGGATCGTCTCGGCGGGCGGCGCGGGCGAGTTCGTCCGGACCGACGTGAGCGTCGAGGACGACATCGACGCGCTCGTCCAGGGCATCGTCACCCGGCACGGCCGCCTGGACGTGGCGTTCAACAACGCGGGCATCCCGGCGGTGAAACGCCCCCTGGCGCTGTACACGAGACCGGACTGGGACAGGGTGATCGCGGTCAACCTCACCGGCGTGTTCCTCGCCATGCGCCAGGAGCTGGAGCACATGCTGCGCCGGGGCAGTGGCGTGATCGTCAACACCACCTCGATCGGCGGGCTCACCGGTCCGTCGCTACTGGCCCCCTACGCGGCGGCCAAGGCCGGGATCATCGGCCTGACCAGGGTCGCCGCCAACGAATCCGCCCGCTTCGGCATCCGGGTCAACGCGATCGCCCCCGGCTACACCCCCACCGCCATGGCGGCCGCGTCGAGCGCCGAAGTCCCCGACTGGGAACAGAAGGCCATCGCCGACACCCCAATGCACCGCGGCGCCGACCCGCTGGAGATCGCCCGCGCGGCCGTCTGGCTCTGCTCGGACGACGCCTCCTTCGTCACCGGCCAGGTGATCGCCGCGGACGGCGGCTACACCGTCGGCGGGAGTGTCCTGGAGGACAACCCCCTCGATACGGACCGACGGGAGTGACATGCCATGGCCACCGGCGATCTGGTCATCTTCACCGACGCCAAACCGCCGGAGGACGGCGGCTACCCGGGCCTGCACCCGTCCAGCACGGTCGCGGAGGGAATCCGGACGGAACGGGATACCGCCGTTCCGCTCCGCGACGGCACCGTGATCTATGTGGACGTACGGCGGCCCGACGGGGCCACCGGCCTGCCGGTACTCATCGCCTACGCCCCGTACGGCAAGCACAACGGGTTCCCGCCCGTCCTGGGCGCGGGCGCGGACATCGACCCGCCGCTCCCCGACGATGCCCCCTTCGAGGCGCCGCTCGCCGCGTACTGGTGCCGCCACGGGTACGCCGTGGTCTACGCCGACCCCCGCGGCACCTGGGGATCGGAAGGTGACGCGACCATGTACAGCCGCCAGGAGGCCGAGGACGGGCACGACCTCGTCGAGTGGGCGGGCATCCGGCCGTGGTGCAACGGCAAAGTCGGCCTGTGCGGCGTGTCCTACCTGGCGGTCACCCAGTACGGCATCGCCGCCACCCGCCCACCGCACCTCGCCGCGATCAACCCCAACGAGGGCAAGAGCGACCACTACCGCGAAGCGGCGTTCCACGGCGGCATCCCGGAGACCCAGTTCACCGCGCAGCTCAGCACCACCATGGGGTTCGGCCGCAACCGCACCGAGGACCGGCTCGCCGAGATCCGCGCCCATCCCTTCCACGACGCGTTCTGGGCGGCCCAGGATGTGGAGTTCGAACGGATCGAGGTGCCTGCGCTGTTCGTCTGCTCCGTGGGCGACCAGGGCCTGCACACGCGCGGCACGCTGGAGGCGTACCGGCGGACGGGGTCGGAGCAGAAGTGGCTCGACGTCCACGGCCGCAAGGAGTGGCGCTACTTCTACAGCCCCGCCCAGACCGAGCGCCTGCGCGTCTTCTTCGACCACTTCCTCAAGGGCCAGGACAACGGCCTCGCCTCCTGGCCGCCCGTACGGGTCGAGTACCGGGACCGCACCGAAACCGGCCCCGTCCGCGCCGAGTCCTCCTGGCCGCCCGCGCACACCCGGCCCACCGCTTTCCACCTCGACGCCACCACCGGGCGGCTGACCTCCGAAGTCCCGTCGTCCTCCGGCACAGCCGCCTACGACCCCACCCACTCGCCGGTAGGGCGAGCGGGAGCGGAAAGAGTTGTCTTCACCCTCACCTTCGACACTGACACCGAGTTCGCCGGCCCCGCCGCGCTACGCCTGTGGGCGGAGTCCCCCGGGGCCGACGACATGGACGTGTTCGTCGAGCTCGACAAGCTCGATACCGACGGGCAGCCCGTGCCCTACCCGTTCTTCGCCTACCTCGACGACGGCCCTCTCGCCCAGGGCTGGCTCCGGGCCACTCGCCGCGAACTCGACGAGCGCAGGTCCACGCCCGAACGCCCCGTCCACGCCCACCGGCGCGACCTGCCGCTCCCCGGCGGACCGGTCGCCCTGGACATCGAGATCTGGGGCTTCACCGCCCACTTCCACGCCGGGGAGACCTTGCGGCTCACCATCGCCGGTGCCGACATCCGCCGCTGGCCGCCCGAGCAGTTCGCCCCCGGCCACGACCGGCTCAACAACACCGCGCCGCACGTCCTGCATACCGGGCCGGACCACGACTCCCACCTGCTGCTGCCCCTCAGCAACCTGTCCACCGTGTGATCACTGTCAGTTGGAGGCCGTCATGACCGTTCTCGTCCTCATTGGCCGGATCCTCTTCGCGCTGCTCTTCCTCACCTCGGCCTTGGGCCACCTCACCAAGACCAAGGCCACGGCCGGGTACGCGGCGGCCAAGGGCGTGCCCGCCCCCGCCCTGGCGGTGGCGGGCACCGGGCTGCTGATGCTGGCGGGCTCCCTGAGCCTGCTGCTCGGGGCCTGGGCGGACCTGGGCGCGCTGCTCCTGGCGGTCTTCCTGTTCCCGACAGCCCTGATCATGCACCGCTTCTGGCAGGAGACCGAACCGGTGGCCCGGCAGCAGGAAACAGCCCACTTCCAGAAGGACATCGCCCTCGGCGGCGCCTGCCTGATGCTGCTCGCCTTCTTCTCCTACGTCGGCCACGACCTGGGGCTGGCCCTCACCGGCCCGTTCTTCTCCATCGAATGACCCATACGGCCTGGAGCCCCCGATGCCCAGCATGAGCAGCAGCGCCAGTGTCTACATCGGCTGCCCGCCGGACGCCGCTTACGCAGTCCTGGCCGATCCGGACAACTGGCCCCGCGTCAACCGAGGAGTCACCCTGCGGACCGCACGCGTCGCAGGTGACCCCGGCCGCCCGCTGGCCGGCGGGGACGTGTTCATCGAGTACGCCGCGGGACCGGCAGAGAACGGCGTGGACTTCGAATTCCCGTGGAACGTCCAGGAGTCGACGCCGAACGCACGCCTGACCGTCATGTCGCGGGCGGAACTCGGCCCGGGGCACCACTGCCTCCAGACCATCACCTTCGAGTTCGCGCCCTCGGGCCCCGGCACCCTCTACACACGCACCTTCCGCGTCGACTTCGCCGACGGACTCCTCGAAGCAGCGCCGAAGGAGCAGGCCTGTGCATTCCAGGACTACCTCGGACGGCAGTACGCCATGGCGATGAAGCTGAAGAGGTACATCGAGGGCGGCGGCTGAGCTCGTTCTTCGGCCGTCCGACGGTCGGCGGTCGGCGGTCGGCGGTCGGGCGAGGCGGAGCCGGGTGTGCGCGATGACCAGGAGCCAGGTCCAGCGGTCCGCCACCTCGGGGGTGCGGATCTTCGGAGTGGTCCAGCCGAGCGTCTGCTTTCCGAAACGGAAGGTGTGCTCCAGATCCGAATCTTCTGAGGAACACCTGCCACCACAGGTCCACGTCCGCTGGGGCGGCGCCGGTCTTCGAGGGCCACAGCCAGACCGGCGGGGCCTCCCGGTCCTTGGAGAGGTGCCCGACCTTGAGGCGGACCAAGGCGCCCTCGACGATGGGGAGTTCACCGTCGTGATCCAGCCAGGCCGAGCGGTGGGTCAACCGTGGGTGGACCCGGTCCCACGCACGGGCTTCGGCCTTGCCGTAGTTCACTGTGTCGGTGACCGTGGCGACCTCCGCTTCGGGCCCGTCCCGGGCCTGGCGAAGCGGAACTCCGGCCCGTGCTTGGGCGGATGGCCGCCGCGGGGGTGGGCGCGGTGGAACTCCAGGGTCCCCGGGCTCCAGGACGGCGACGAGGGAGTACGGCCAGCCCGGGATGAACCGCGAGGCGGACTTCGCCCACCCGTAGACATGGCAGAACAGCCGGTCCGCCGAGCACGGCGCGTCCGCGCGCAGCCATGGTGAGACGTCGACCGCCACCCAGCGGTACCTCCACCCCGACCGCCGCTCGATCCACCTGGCCGACGCAGCCCTCAGCCGCTACCTCGTCGAAGGCCGCCAGGAACCCGCTGGTCCCAAACCGGTCCCGGAGACCGCGCCCGTGCGGCACCTGCGGCTCGTCCGGTGAGCAATACAAAGAAGCCCCTGACCTGCGGTTTCCCACTGATCAGAGGCTTCTTTCACCGTGTCGGGACGGCGGGATTTGAACCCACGACCCCTTGACCCCCAGTCAAGTGCGCTACCAAGCTGCGCCACGTCCCGGTGCTCGTCCGGTTCGGGATCTTCATCCCTCGCCGACCGCGCATGAGAACAATACCGCACTTCACGGGGTGCTCGCGCACGGCTTTGACGCGCCCCCTACGGACCGAGGCCGCGTTCTCACTCCGGCCCGGGCCCGCCCGTATCCATGGCGCCACCGCAGACGGTGTTGACCTCCCTCCCTGACCCCGTGCAACGATCGGACGGCCTCGGCAACGAGCATCCGTATCGCGCAACGCCCCTGTCTCAGGAGGTCAGTTGGACAGCATCGGCCCCGTCGGTACCGGGCATGGCCCGGATACCGCCGCCGCGCACCCGTCTCTTCCCACTCGTCGCAGATTTCTCCAGGCGGCGGCCGGTACCGCCGCCGCGGCCGCCGTGCTGCCCGCGGGCGTGGCGACGGCCGCCGCGGCCAAGGGCGGCCGCGGCAGCACCGCCTTCACGCTCACCGCCGCCACCAACGGCTCCGCCAGCCTCTCCCCCGCCGGTGACCGGCTCGTGGCCGAGGTGCAGTGCGTGCTGTGGTCCGTGCCCCGGGGCGGCGGGGAGGCGGTGGCGATCACGCCTGCGGATCTTGAGCCGACGCGGCCCGTGCACTCCCCGGACGGGCGGCGGCTCGCCGTGTGCGCCTACCGGGGCGGCGGCTTCCACATCTGGACGCTGCGGCCGGACGGGACGGGGCTGCGGCAGCTGACGGACGGGCCGTGGGACGACCGGGGTCCGGCGTGGTCGCCGGACGGGACGCGGATCGCGTTCGCGTCCGAGCGGGCCGGGGACCCGGTCGCGGGCGGACCGTACCGGCTGTGGGTGGCGGACGTACGCACCGGGGCGCTCGCGCAGGTCACCGGTCTGCCCGGGCAGGAGGGGCCGCTGCAGGACGGGGCGTGGGAGGACTTCGACCCGGTGTGGTCGCCGGACGGGACGCGGCTGCTGTTCGTCCGGGGATCGCTGAAGAGCGGCGCCGAGGGCGGCCTCGTGGCGCGTACGGTCGCGTCCGTGCCCGCGGTCGGGCGCGGGCCGGTGCGCGTCGAGCACACCGAGACGGAGAAGGCGCAGGTGATGACGCCGGCGGTCTCGCCCGGCGGGCGGCTGGCGTATCTGCGGACGACGGCGGCGCCCGCCGGGAGCTGCACGCTCGTCGTGGACGGGGAGGCCGTCGGCGTGCCCGGGGACGTGGCGCCCGTACCGCCGCGCTGGGTGTCGCGGGACGAGCTGCTGCTGACCGTCGACGGGCAGTTCCGCACAGTACGGCCCGAGGGGGGCAGGGGCACCGTGACGGGCACGGTGCCCTTCACCGCGCGGCTCGCCCTCGACCGGCCCCGCTATCGCGTCAAGCGCTACGACCTGGGCGGCACCGGTGTCCGTCCGGTGCGGGCGCTGCACCTTCCGGCGCTGTCGCCGGACGGACGGCAGGTCGCGTTCGCCGCGCTGAACTCCCTCTGGCTGGCGCCGACTTCGGGGGACGGGCGGCCGCGCAAGGTGGTGTCCGCCGAGCCCACCCGGTATCTGCTGGCGCCGTCCTGGTCGTCCGACGGGCGGGCGCTGCTGTACTGCGACGACCGCGACGGACTGCTCGCCGTGCGCCGCCACGACCTGGCCACCGGTGAGGAGAGCGTGCTCGCGGACGGCGGGCGGGTCTTTCCCGCGCTGTCCCCGGACGGGCGGCGGCTGGCCTGCCTGGACATGTCGGGCAGTCTCGTGGTCCGTGAGCTCGATACCGGGACGGAGCGCACGCTGGCCGCCCCGCTGGCCGGGGGCGGGCTGCCGGGGCGGCCGAGCTGGTCGCCGGACGGGCGGTTCCTCGCGCTGTGCGACCGCAACCGGATCAACCAGCGGTTCCGTGAGGGCTACCACCTGATCCGGGTCGTCGACGCCGGCAGCGGCGCCGCCCGCCTGTACGCGCCCGCCCCGCACGTCTCGCTCTCGGACCGCTACGACTCGGGCCCGGTCTGGTCGCCGGACGGCCGCCACATGGCGCTTATCTGCGAGTCCGCGCTGTGGCTGCTGCCGGTGGGCGCCGACGGCGCCCCCGCAGGCGAGCCGCGCCGTCTCACGGACGAGGCGGCCGACCATCCGTCCTGGTCGGCGGACGGCCGCAGCATCCTGTACCTGTCGGCGGGCCGGCTGCGGCTGCTGGACGTGGGCGGCGGCACGGCCCGTACGGTCCGCGTCGCGCTCGACCACCGGCGTCCCGCGCCCGTCGACACGGTGGTGCACGCCGGGCGGCTGTGGGACGGCACGGGCGAGACGGTGCGCGAGGACGTCGACGTGGTGGTGCGGGAGGGGCGGATCGCCGCCGTGGAACCGCACCGGGCCGGGCGGGCGGCCGCGCGCCGCGTCGATGCCTCGGCCCGTACGGTCGTCCCCGGACTGTGGGACGCGCACACGCACCCCTGGCAGTTCACCTACGGCGGGCGGCAGACGGCCCTGCAGCTGGCCTACGGCATCACCACCGCCGTCGCGCTGGGCGCGGCCGCCTACGAGGCGGCCCGCGTCCGGGAGGCCGTCCTGGCCGGGGCGCTGGCCGGGCCGCGGCTGCTGAGCACCGGCGAGCTGCTGGACGGCCCGCGCGTGGCGTACAGCATGGGGCGCGCGCACCGTACCCGGGAGGGGCTGCGCCGCTCGCTCGACCGGGCGGTCGGCCTCGACTGGGACTTCGTCAAGACGTATGTGCGGGCGCCTGGTTGGATCATGCGGGAGGCCGCAGACTTCGCGCACGAGCGGCTCGGGGTGCGTGCGGGCGGCCATCTGTGCTCGCCGGGCATCCAGCTGGGCCAGGATCTGACGACCCATCTGAATGCCACGCAGCGGCTGGAGTTCGGGCACGCGCTGACGGCGGGCGGATACGCGTACCAGGACGTCGAGGAGCTCTACACCGGCGGCGACTTCCGGATGATCGCCACGATCTTCACGTCGGTGCCGCTGCTGGGCGCGGACCCGGCGCTCGCGCGGGACGCGCGGGTGACGGATCTGATGCCGCCGTGGGACGCGGCGCTCGTCCGCGAGGGCGCGGCGAGCCCGCCGACGCAGGCTCAACTGGCCACGCTGGAACGGGAGATCGGCATCTACCGCCGGGTGCTCGCGGGCGGCGGTACGGTCGCCCTCGGCACGGACGCGCCGCTGGTGCCCGTCGGGCTGTCCCTGCATCTGGCCCTGCGCGCGCTGCACCGCTACGGGCTCACGCCCGCGCAGGCCCTGCGGACGGCCACGGTGCTGCCCGCGCGGGCCTTCGGCCTGGAGAAGGACCTGGGCACGCTGGAGCCGGGCAGGCTCGCCGACCTGACCGTGGTCGACGGCGACCCCTTCACGGACTTCGACACGCTCGTACGGACGGTGTGCGTGCTGCGCGGCGGAGTGCCCTTCGAGCAGGCGGACCTCGTCGGCGCGTACGGCGCGGCACCGTCCCCGGCGGCGCGGGCCGACGACGCGCTCGCCCACTGGCAGGCGGTCGGACGGCACCTGCGCCGCGACGGCTGCTGCGCCCCGTAACAGTGAGGGGCGCGGCGGCCTCCCTAGGGCACGCGCGCCGGGAGCTGCGGCCGGCCGGTGACCGGCGGTACCGCCTCCACCGACTCGCCCGGGCCGTCCGCCGGACGTACCGCGACCGCCCGCCACCAGGTGCGCAGGGGCAGCCCGGCGGCGGGCTCGAAGGGCAGGCCCGGCGGCGGTACCGCGATGCGGGTGCCGTGCCGCCGGGCCGCGGCGAGCGTGCCCTCGGCCGGCTCCGCCCAGGGGTGCGGGGCGAGGACGAAGGTGCCCCAGTGGATGGGCATCATGAGCGCGCCCCGCAGTTCGACGTGCGCGCGCATGCCCTCCTCCGGGGTCATGTGCACATCCGGCCAGAACTCCGAGTACGCGCCGACCTGCACCATGGTGGCGTCGAACGGGCCGTACCGGCGGCCGAGTCCGGCGAAGCCGGGGAAGTAGCCGGTGTCGCCGCTGTGGAAGATCCGGTGCTCGGGTCCGGCGACCACCCACGAAGCCCACAGCGTGTGCTGGGAGTTGCGCAGGGCGCGCCCGCAGAAGTGCCGTGCGGGGGTCGCGGTGAGGGTGAGTCCGGCGGCCGTCGTGGACTCGTGCCAGTCGAGTTCGGTGACGCGGTGCGCGGGGACGCCCCAGTGCTCCAGGTGGGCGCCGACGCCCAGTGGCACGACGAACAGCGTGCCGGTGCGGGCCAGGGCGCGGACGGTCGGCATGTCCAGGTGGTCGTAGTGGTCGTGGGAGACGACGACGGCGTCCACCGGCACGACCTCGGCGAGCGGGAGCGGCACCCGGTGCAGCCGGCGGGGCCCGGCGAACGCGAAGGGCGAGCAGCGCCGCGACCACACCGGGTCGAACAGCACTCGCCGTCCGTCGATCTCGGCGAGCACGCTGGAGTGGCCCAGCCAGGTCAGCCGCAGCCCGGAGGCGGCGGGCCGGGCCAGGTCGGCGACGGTCGTGGGGTGGACCGGGATCGGGTGGGCGGGGGTGCGGGCCGCGCGGCCCTCCTTGCGGAGGTAGGCGGGCAGTACGGACAGCGGGGACGGTCTGGGCCCGTCCGGGCCCGCTCCGGCGGGGTTGACGAAGGCGCCGTCGGCGAAGTGCGGGGACCGTCTGATGCGCGCCAGGCGCTCCCCGCCGGGGTCGGCCCCGAAGGCGGCCGGGCGCAACGCGTCCAGGGGACGGCGTGGTGGTTGTGGCCGGGAGCGGAGCGGGCGGGAGCCGGTCACGGCACCTCCAGTCGGTTCGGGCAGGTCAGGCCATTATCGGCGCTCGTCCCGCACGGTGCCCGCGCTGCCCGCCGGTTGCCGTCGTCCGGGCCCACCCCCGTGAACCGGGCCCGGACGACGGCACAGGCGTTCCCCCGGCGACCCACTGTGCAGGCTCGGGCTCTCGCGCGCACGTGAATTTTCCGTGCCGGGCGGCCGGCGGGGGTGACGGGGCCCGGCGTGCCCGGGGCCGGCTGTCACAGCCCGCTGACCCGGAGGGTGATGTTGAGCCGTCCGGTGAGGCCGAGTTCCGGTGGCGCCGTGCCGGGGTGGGTGCGGGGCACGCCGTGGAAGGCGAGGCGGGAGGGGCCGCCGAAGACGAAGAGGTCGCCGCTGCGCAGTTCGATGTCCGTCCAGGGCCGGGGGCGGGTGCGGGTGTTGCCGAAGCGGAAGACGCAGCTGTCGCCGAGGCTGAGGGAGACGACGGGGGCGGCGGAGCGTTCGTCGTGGTCCTGGTGCATGCCCATGCGGGCGCCGGCGGCGTAGAAGTTCACCAGCGCGATGTCGTAGTCGGCGGTCTCGCCGATGCCGGAGCGCTGCCGCGGCGGCGTGGGCCCGTAGGCGTCCGCGACGGCCTGCCGGGCGAGGGCGCCCAGCCAGGCGGGGAACGGTTTGACGGGGGCGCCGTCGCCGTCGACGACGGTGCGGGTGTAGGCGTAGGGATAGCCGTGCGGGCCCGGGCAGTCGGGGTTCTCCCGTACGGCTCTGCCGCAGCTCGGGCAGCGGGGGACGACGGCCCAGTGCCGGCCGAGGCAGACCTGCCGTACGGACATCTCCGCGCCGCCCGGCAGCCGTACCGTGCGCAGCCCGGCGGGCGGCTTCGCCCACGCGCGGCAGGCGGACAGCAACTCCCGCGCGCGGGCCTCGTCGAGCCAGCCGGGCACGTGTACGGCGCCCGGCGCGACCTCGGAGCGCTCGCGGGGGAAGAGCTCGCCGTTCGCGCCGTTCACCCTGTTCACCCTTCCATCCTCGCCGACCGGCCCCCGGTCCATGTCACGGATCCGGTGGCGCCGTCCGTCGTACCGGTGTCAGGAGGCAACCGCTCGGCAGAGCGGCCGCACAGTGTCACGGAGGTATTCGTCATGGCCCGTATCCCGCTCACCCACCCGCGCACCCCGCTGATCCGTGCCGTGGAGTGGTACTGCAGGCGCGCCTACGGCAAGGTGCTCGATCCGGTGCTCGCGTCCGCCCACCACCGGCGGGTGCTGTGGGCGGGGTCCCGCTTCGAGATGGCGGTCGCGCGCTGGAACAAGCTCGACCCGCGGCTGAAGGATCTCGCCGTACTGGCCTCGGCCGGGGCGATCGGCTGTGCCTGGTGCGTGGACTTCGGCCACTGGACGAGCCGCGAGCACGGTGTCCCGCAGGAGAAGCTGCGCGATCTGCCGGACTGGCGTTCCAGCGAGGTCTACACCCCGCTGGAGCGCGACGTGCTGGAGTACGCGGAGGCGATGACGGCCACCCCGCCGACCGTGGACGACGCTCTGGTCGAGCGGCTGCGGCGGCAGCTGGACGACGCGCAGCTGGTCGAGCTGACCGCGATCCTGGCGGTGGAGAACATGCGCAGCCGCACCAACTCGGCGCTGGGGCTGACCAGTCAGGGTTTCAAGGACCGCTGCGAGGTCCCGCGCCCGGCCGCGATGTGAGTACGGTGCGCGCCCCACATCGCCTATGACACCCCGTCAGTTCTTGATGCCCACTCCCCCGTAGAACACGGTGTCGTTGAGTTCCCGGGGGCCGGGCACCGGGCCGTCCGGGCGCCACAACGGCACCCGGACCAGGCCCGGTTCGAGCAGCGCGAAGTCGCCGAAGAGGGGCTCGATCCGGGCGTGCGGGCGCAGGCTCAGGCCCGCGGTGGCGTTGCGGTAGGCGCTGACGACGCTGTCGCGGGCCTCGACGTCGGTGCGGCCCTCGGCGTAGCCGGCGTAGGGCTCGGCCGTGGCGTGCGAGAGGACCAGGGCGCTGCCCGGCGGCAGGGCCGCGCCGAGGGCCGCGACGATGCCCGCCGGGTCCTCCTCGTCCTTGACGAAGTGCAGGACGGCGACGAGCAGCAGCGCCACCGGCTCGGCGGCGTCGAGGAGTTCGCGCACCGCGGGGTGGCGCAGGACCGCCCCGGGTTCGCGGACGTCGCCCAGGACGAAGCCGGCCTGTCCGGTGTCGGTGAGCTTCGCGCCGGCGTGGGTCGCGACGATGGGGTCGTTGTCGACGTAGACGACCTTGGCGTCGGGGGCGTGCTCGCGGGCCACTTCGTGGGGGTTGGGCGAGGTCGGGATGCCCGTGCCGATGTCGAGGAGCCGGTGGATGCCGCGGCGGGTGACCTCGCGCACGGCGCGGTGCAGGAAGGCGCGGTTGGCGCGGGCGGAGAGCCGCACCTGGGGGTGGGCGCGGATGACGTGCTCCGCCGCTTCCCGGTCGACCTGGTAGTTGTCCCAGCCGCCGAGGTAGTAGTCGTACATCCGGGCCGGGTGCGGTCTGCCGGTGTCGATGACCTCGGCCGGGAAACCCTGCTCGCTCACGCCGTGCTCTCCTTCACTCGCAGCCGGTACAGGTCCCCGCGAGCAGGAAGTCGGCCTGGCCGGCCTTCGCGCCGCGGATGAAGCTCTCGATCTCGTGGTGCGTGTAGATCAGGGCCGGCCCCTCGGGGTCGGTGGACTGGCGTACGGCGACGCGGCCGTCGCGCAGCCGCATGACCTCCACGCAGCTGCCGCCGTTGCCGCCGCTCCACGGCTTGCGCCAGCCCTCGGTGCCGAGCTCGCCGGCGGGCATGCCGTTGTAGATGCGGGCCGGGTCCATGTGGTTCAGATCTCCTTACGAAGGCCGCCCAGGAGGGCCTCGGTGGTGTGTGCGGGCGGGGCCTGCGCGCACATCCGGTCCAGTGCCTCCAGGAAGGCCGAGACGTCGTCGCGCTGGTCGAAGTACGAGGCTCCGACGAGGTTTTCCGCGTAGGCGATGTCCGGGAGCTCCGCCTGGGGGAACCGGAAGATGTGGAAGGGGCCGTACATCGCCGGGTGCGGTCCGGCGGCGAACGGCATGATCTGCAGCTTGACGTGGGGCAGGGCGGTCGCGTCCATGAGGCGGGAGATCTGGGCGCGCATGATCTCCGGACCGCCGATGGGGCGGCGCAGCACGGTCTCGTCCATGACCACCCACAGCAGCGGCGGGCTGTCCCTGGTGAGCAGGGCCTGGCGCTCGCGGCGGACGGCGACGGCGCGGTCGATGCCGGCGGGGCGGGCGTGCGGCATTCCGGCGCGGAGCACGGCACGCGCGTAGTCCTCGGTCTGCAGCAGTCCGGGGACGTAGTGCGGCTCGTAGGCGCGGATGAGGTTGGCTTCCTGTTCCAGGCTGACGAACGCGCTGAACCAGTCGGGCAGGACGTCGCGGAAGCGGTGCCACCAGCCGGGGCGGTTGGCCTCGCGGGCGAGGGCGAGGAAGCCCTCGATCTCGGCGGGGTCGTCGACGCCGTAGCAGCCCAGCAGCTTTTCCACGTAGGGGAGTTTGAGGCCGACCTCGGCTTTCTCCATTCTGCGGACGGTGGCGTGGGTGACGTCGAGGGCGCGTCCGGCGTCCTCGTAGGTCAGTCCGGCCTTCTCCCTGAGGACCTGGAGCCGCTTGCCGAGGACGACCCGCAGGACGGTCGCGGAGCCCGCCGGCCGTGCGTCCGCCACGTGTCCTCCCCTCCAACTGCCGTCGTTGCGTCCGCAGTCTGTCATGTACCCCCTGAGGCCAACAGACTGCACCGGCGATTCTGCAATTTACAGATTGAACCTTGCCACACCTGAGTCACATCGCACATAGTTACGGAGTGGTCCCCTCCCATGACGCACCTTCGCTCGGACGCTGCGGCAGTCCCCTGGCCGCGCGTCGTGAGGACGCCTCCGGCTTCTTCCAGTTCCCCGCCCTCAACACCTCGGTGGCCCAGGCGCGCAGCCGTGTGCTGGCGCAGCTGCGCGAGTGGGGTGTCGACGAAGTGGCCTGCGACGACGCCCGGTTGGTGGTGTCGGAGCTGTTCACCAACGCGGTGCGGCACACCGACAGCGAGCGGGTGAGCTGCCAACTGCGGGTCGACGAGGCACACGTGCGCATAGAGGTGGCCGACGAGGGGCACGCCCCCACCGAGCCCCGGGCGCGCCGCAGCGGCGCGGACGAGGAGAGCGGCCGCGGTCTGCTGCTGGTGGGCGTGCTCTCCCGGGCGTGGGGCGTACGGCCGGACACCGGCGGCCGGGGCCGCGTAGTGTGGGCGGAACTCCCCCACGGGCGGCCCGCGCACTGAGGAGAACCACCGGACCGGCGGCTGTCGCGGTACGGGCCGGGGTCCGGCGCCGGGCGCGGGACCCCGGCCCGTACGGGCGCGGCAGGCCGTCCTGTCGTGGTGCTGCGAGGTGCTACAGCGGCAGCAAGTCCGGCCGCTTGGGCTCGACATGGTCGCCCGAGGACTCGCCGCGCAGCCGGCGGCCGATCCACGGCACCAGGTGCTCGCGGGCCCAGTGGATGTTGTCGCGCCGCACCTCGGCGGGCGTGCGCTGCTCCTCCGCCGGCCACGGCTGGTCGGGGTCGGCGGGGACGTCGAGGCCCAGCACCTGCGCGGCGCGCAGCGCGACGCGGGTGTGCCCGTCGGCCGACAGGTGCAGCCGGTCCTCGCTCCAGGCCCGGCGGTCCTGCACCGAGCGCAGCGACCACAGGTCGAGGACCGGGCAGCCGTGCCGGTCCGCGATGGCCCGCACGTGCGCGGTGTAGGTCGCGATCTTGCCGCGCAGATGGCGCAGGACCGGCACGCCGCGGGTGTCGAAGCCGGTGCACAGCAGCACCGTGCCCACCGAGGAGGCGAGCTCGGTGACGGCTCTCTCGTAGCGCTCGGCCACGGCGTCGGGGTCGCTGCCCGGGCGCAGGATGTCGTTGCCGCCCGCGCAGAACGTCACCAGGTCCGGGCCGAGTTCCTTGGCCCGGGGCACCTGCTCGTCGACGATCTGGTCCAGGAGCCGGCCGCGGACGGCGAGGTTCGCGTACCGGAAGGTGTGCTCTTCGAGCTGGTCGGCCAGCAGGACGGCCAGCCGGTCGGCCCAGCCGAGGAACGTCCCGTCGGGCCCCGGGTCGCCGACGCCCTCCGTGAAGCTGTCCCCCACGGCTGCGTACGACCCGATCGTGTTCTTGCTGAAGGAATGCGAATCGTCTGCCACGGCAGCACATCTTTCCCTCCGGCACGTGACCTACGCCACCGTAACCAGGGGTTGACGTGCCGTGATGTATCCCACCCCGGAAATTCCGCGATACCGGAAAATGCCGGAATACCCGGCTCCGCGCGCCGGGCGGCGCGGGGCGCACGGGCCGCGCGCCGTGTCGTAGGCTCGTTCGGCCGCCCCGTCGACGAGCAGCGTCGACGGCCGAGACAGGGGAGCGCCCGTGACGCAGACGCCGCATGTGCCGTCCACCGAGCCCGAGCTGGCGGGGGTGCGCAACTTCCGCGACCTGGGGGGCCTGCCGGCCGCGGACGGGCGGCGCGTACGGCCCGGCGTGCTCTTCCGCAGCGGTCATCTGGCCCACGCGACCGAGGAGGACGCGACGTTCCTGTCCTCCCTCGGGCTGCACACGGTCTTCGACTTCCGCAACGCGGCGGACATCGCGCTGGAGGGCCCGGACGTCACGCTCGCCGGGGTGCGCAACGTCAACATCCCGCTGTCGGACCCGGCCGACGGCACCGAGTTCTGGCAGATGGTCCGCGAGGGCGGGCTCCGCCAGCTGCGCTCCGCCCTGGACGGGGGCCGGGCGGCGGAGCGCATGGCGCTCTCCTACCGGCAGATCATCACGACCCGCACCGCCGAGCACAGCCGGATCCTGCACAGCCTGGCCGAGGACAGCGTGCCCGCGCTCATGCACTGCGCGGCCGGCAAGGACCGGGCGGGCCTGTCCATCGCGGTGACCCTGCTCGCGCTCGGGGTGGACCGCGAGGCCGTCGAGGCCGACTACCTGAAGTCCAACGCCCCGCACCGCCGCTATCCGGTGCGCCGCCCCGAGGGGGTCACCGAGGCGGACGCCCAGGAGGCGGCCGAGCTGCTCTCACCGCTGTTCGAGGCCCGTGCCGAGTACCTCGCGGCCGCGTTCGCGGCGATCGAGGAACGGTGGGGCACGCAGGAGCGCTATCTCGGCGAGGGCCTCGGCCTGGCACCGCTCACCCGCGAGAGGCTGCGGGAGCGGCTGCTCGCCGACTGAACGGCCGTAAGGGGAACGGCCGCAGGGTGACGGCCGGGTCGCGGGGACCGGGCGCGCACCGGTCCCCGTTCCCCGCGCGTCAGCGGCCCGCGACGGCCTGCTTGACGAGGGTGCGGCCGAAGTCCCACATGAGCCCGCCGCCCCCGTGGGCGTCGTCCATCACCGCGGTGAAGGCCTCGACGAACCGGTCCACCTCCCGCTCGCCGATGGTCAGCGGCGGGATCAGCTTGATGACCTCCAGGTGGTCGCCGGAGACCTGGGTGAGGATGCGGTGCCGCTGCAGCAGCGGCACCACGACCATCTGCGCGAACAGGCCCTTGCGGGCCGCCTGCAGCATCGCCCAACGGCTGCGCAGGCCCAGCGACTTGGGCTTGCCGAACTCGATGCCGATCATCAGGCCCCGGCCGCGCACCTCGTGCAGCAGCTCGTACTCGCCGACGAGCGCGGCGAGCCGGGACTTCAGCAGCTCACCGGTGGCCCGCGCGTTGGCCACCACGTGCTCGTCCTCCAGCACCGACAGCACCGCGAGACCGGCCGCCATCGCCTGGGCGTTGGAGCCGAAGCTCGCCGAGTGCACCAGCACCCGGTCCATCGACGAGTAGACCTTCTTGAAGATCCAGTCCTTGCCGAGGGTCGCGCCGACGGGCACATAGCCGCCGGAGAGCGCCTTGGCCACGCACACCAGGTCCGGCTCCACGCCGCTCTCGTGCTGGTAGGCGAAGAAGTCCCCGGTGCGCCCGATGCCGGTCTGCACCTCGTCGGCGATCAGCAGCGCCTTGTGCCGGTGCAGGAGTTCCTGCGCGGCCCGCAGGAAGCCCGGCGGCGCCTCGTGCACGCCCTTGCCCTGGATCGGCTCGACGACGAAACCGGCCACGTCGCCGCGCTTCAGCTCCCGCTCCAGCGCGGCCAGATCGCCCATCGGCACCGCCGTGTCCGGCAGCAGCGGGGCGAAGCCGTCACGGAAGCCGTCCTCGCCGTTGACCGACAGCGAGCCGGTGGTCAGCCCGTGGAAGGCGTGCGCGCAGTACAGGACGCGCGGTCTGCCGGTCGCGTAGCGGGCGAACTTCAGCGCCGTCTCCACCGCTTCCGTGCCGCTGTTGCCGAAGAACACCCGGTCCAGGTGCGGCGCGTACGACAGCAGTTTCTCGGCGAGCAGCCCCGGCAGCGGCTGGCAGTCGAAGCGGGTGAGGTCGGCGAGCGAGGCGTCGAGGACGTCGTGCAGCGCCTGGCGCACCACCGGGTGGTGGCGGCCGAGGCCCATCACCCCGAAGCCCGCGAGCATGTCGAGGTAGTCCTGCCCGTCGGCGTCGAAGAAGTACGCCCCCTCGGCCCGCTCGTAGACCTTGTCGAAGCCGATCGTGTGCAGCATGCGCGGCAGTTGGTGGTTCAGGTGCCTGGCGTGCAGCTCGTAGCGCTCGGCGCCGCGCTCCGCGAGGAGCCGGGCGAGGTCGAAGCCCTTGCCCGGCGCCGCGGGCGTGGTCGGTGCGGCCGGCGTGGGGTCCGCGCTCATGCGTCGTTCTCCTTACGGGCGGCGGCCACCACCGGCTTCTCGCGCGCCGGGGTCCGCGCCGCCTCCTTGCGGGTCAGGGCGGCGCTGATGCCGCCCGCGATCTCGGCCGGGGTCAGCCCCAGGTCCGCGAGCACCTCGCCGCGCTTGGCGTGCGCGAGGAACTGCTCGGGGATGCCGAAGGTCCGTACCGGCACATCGGTCTCGGCGTCGCGCAGCGCCTGCGCGACCGCCCAGCCGACGCCGCCGGTACGGCTGTTGTCCTCGACCACGGCCACCAGCCGGTGCTGCGCGGCGAGGCCCGGCAGCGCCGGGTCCACGGGCTTGACCCAGCGCGGGTCGACGACCGTGCACGTGGTGCCCCGCGCGGCCAGCAGCTCGGCGGCCGCCAGGCACACCCCGGCCATGGCGCCGACGGCGACCAGCAGCACGTCGCCCTCCGCTCCCCCGTCAGGGCGGGCGATGACGTCCATGCCGCCGACGCGCCCCAGCGACGGGATCGTCGCGCCCACCGTCTCCTTCGGGAAGCGGACGACGGTCGGGGCGTTGTCGACCCCGACCGCCTCGCGCAGCTGCGCCCGCAGCTGGTCGGCGTCGCGCGGGGCGGCGATCCGCAGTCCGGGCACGACCTGGAGGACCGACATGTCCCACATGCCGTTGTGGGAGGGACCGTCGGTGCCGGTGACCCCGGCCCGGTCCAGGACGAAGGTCACGCCGCACTTGTGCAGGGCGACGTCCATGAGGACCTGGTCGAAGGCCCGGTTGAGGAAGGTCGCGTAGACGGCGAAGACCGGATGCAGTCCGCCGGTGGCCAGGCCGGCCGCCGAGACCGCGCCGTGCTGCTCGGCGATGCCCACGTCCCAGACCCGGTCCGGGTACGCCTCGGCGAACTTCGTCAGGCCCACGGGGTGCAGCATCGCCGCCGTGATCGCCACAACGTCGGGGCGTTCCGCGCCGATCCGCAGCATCTCGTCGCCGAAGACGGAGGTCCACGACTGGCCGGCGGACGGGGTGAGCGGCTGGCAGGTCAGCGGGTTCATCACCCCGACGGTGTGGAAACGGTCCGCCTCGTCCTCCAGGGCGGGCTGGTAGCCGCGGCCCTTCTCGGTGCGGCAGTGCACGAGTACGGGCCCGTGGAAGCGCTTGGCGCGGCGCAGCGCCGACTCCACGGCGGCGATGTCGTGACCGTCTATCGGGCCGACGTACTTCAGGCCCAGGTCCTCGAACATGCCCTGCGGGGCGAACGCGTCCTTGAAGCCCTTCTTCGCGCCGTGCAGCGACTCGTACAACGGCTTGCCGAGGACCGGGACGCGCTGGACGGCGTCCTTGCCCCAGGACAGGAAGCGCTCGTAGCCGTCGGTGGTGCGCAGCGTGGCCAGGTGGTCGGCGAGGCCGCCGATGGTGGGCGCGTAGGAGCGCTCATTGTCGTTGACGACGATGATCAACGGCCGGTCCTTGGCCGCCGCGATGTTGTTCAGCGCCTCCCAGGCCATGCCGCCGGTGAGGGCGCCGTCGCCGATGACGGCGACGACGTGCCGGTTCCAGCGGCCCTTGACCTGGTTGGCCTTGGCCAGGCCGTCGGCCCAGCCCAGGACCGTGGAGGCGTGGCTGTTCTCGATGACGTCGTGCTCGGACTCCTCGCGCGAGGGGTAGCCGGACAGGCCGCCCTTGCCGCGCAGCTTGGAGAAGTCCTGCCGTCCGGTGAGCAGTTTGTGCACGTACGACTGGTGGCCGGTGTCCCACAGGATGCGGTCGGCCGGTGAGTCGAAGGCACGGTGCAGGGCGATGGTCAGCTCCACCACACCGAGGTTGGGCCCGAGGTGGCCGCCGGTCCTGGCCACCGCGTGCACCAGGAAGTGGCGGATCTCCTCGGCCAGTTCGATGAGTTCCTCTCCGTCCAGCGCCTTGAGGTCGCGTGGACCACGGATGTTCTCCAGCAACGACACGCCGGCCCCCTCCTCGTCTTCTCGGCCCGGGCCGGGCGGCCGCCGGGCCTTGCTGTGTGAGCGCCTGCCTAGGCGACCGTCACGTCGGGTGTCCCGGAGGGGACCCCGTCGGCGGCCTGCCGGTCGGCGAGCTTGTGTGCTTCCTCGATGAGGGTCTCCACGATCTTCGACTCGGGGACGGTCTTGATGACCTCGCCCTTGACGAAGATCTGACCCTTGCCGTTGCCGGAGGCCACCCCGAGGTCGGCCTCGCGGGCCTCGCCGGGGCCGTTGACGACACAGCCCATGACGGCGACGCGCAGCGGGACCCGCATGCCCTCCAGACCGGCGGTCACCCGGTCGGCGAGCTGGTAGACGTCCACCTGGGCACGGCCGCAGGACGGACACGAGACGATCTCCAGCCGCCGCTCGCGCAGCCCCAGCGCCTGAAGGATCTGGGTGCCGACCTTGATCTCCTCGGCCGGCGGGGCGGAGAGGGAGACGCGGATGGTGTCGCCGATGCCCTCGGAGAGCAACGCCCCGAAAGCCACGGCGGACTTGACCGTCCCCTGGAAGGCGGGTCCGGCCTCGGTGACGCCCAGGTGCAGCGGGTAGTCGCACCGGGCGGCCAGCTGCCGGTAGGCGTTGACCATCACGACCGGGTCGTTGTGCTTGACCGAGATCTTGATGTCGCGGAAGCCGTGCTCCTCGAACAGCGATGCCTCCCACAGCGCGGACTCCACCAGCGCCTCGGGGGTGGCCTTGCCGTACTTCTGCAGCAGCCGCCTGTCCAGCGAACCGGCGTTGACACCGATACGGATCGGGATCCCCGCGTCGGAGGCCGCCCTCGCGATCTCCTTGACCTTGTCGTCGAACTGCCGGATGTTGCCCGGGTTGACCCGCACCGCGGCGCAGCCCGCGTCGATCGCCGCGAAGACGTACTTCGGCTGGAAGTGGATGTCCGCGATCACCGGGATCTGCGACTTCCTCGCGATGACCGGCAGCGCGTCCGCGTCGTCCTGCGACGGGCAGGCCACGCGCACGATCTGGCAGCCGGACGCCGTCAGTTCGGCGATCTGCCGCAGCGTCGCGCCGACGTCCGCCGTCACGGTAGTGGTCATCGACTGCACCGACACCGGGGCGCCCCCGCCCACCGGGACCGGCCCGACCTGGATGCGCCGCGAGGGGCGGCGCGTCGCGAGCGGCCGGACCGGTACGCCGGGGAGCCCGAGGGACACCGGCCCCACGGAGTCCATGGCGGTCAGTCCCGGTTCCCGGCGACGCTCTCGCGCGCCGCGCGGATCGACTCCTTGAGCGAACCCATGGTGGCCAGCACGGCCGTGGGCTCGTAGCCGCAGTGCGCCATGCAGTTGTCGCAGCGCGGGTCCTTGCCGCGCCCGTACTTGTCCCAGTCGGTCTCCTCGATCAACTGCCGGTAGGTGGGCACGTATCCGTCGCTCATCAGGTAGCAGGGGCGCTGCCAGCCGAAGAGCGAGTAGTTGGGGATGGCCCAGGCCGTGCAGGGGAAGTCGACCTTGCCTTCGAGGAAGTCCAGGAAGAGCGGGCTGTGGTTGAGCCGCCAGCGCCGCCGGTTGCCGCCGGAGAACGCCTTCTTGAACAGCTCGCGGGTCTGCTCGACGCCCAGGAAGTGGTCCTGGTCGGGGGCCTTCTCGTAGGCGTAGGCGGGCGAGATCATCATCTCGTCCACCTTCAGGTCGTCGTTGAGGAAGTCGAGCACCTCGACGATGGTCTGGGGGGTGTCGGTGTTGAAGAAGGTGGAGTTGGTGGTGACCCGGAAGCCGCGCCGCTTGGCCTCCCTGATCGCCGCCACCGCCTCGTCGAAGACGCCCTCCTTCGCGACGGACTCGTCGTGCCGCTCGCGCAGCCCGTCGATGTGCACCGCGAACGCGAAGTAGGGAGAAGGCGTGAACTTGTGCATCTTCTTGCGCAACAGCATGGCGTTCGTGCACAGGAAGATGTACTTCCGCTTCGCCACCAACTGCCGCACGATCTCGTCGATCTGCGGGTGCATCAACGGTTCGCCGCCGGCGATGGAGACCATCGGCGCGCCGGACTCCAGTACCGCGCCGACGGCCTGGGCAACGGGCATGCGCTGTTTGAGCACCCCGGCCGGGTGCTGGATCTTGCCGCAGCCCTCGCACTTGAGATTGCACGCGAAAAGCGGTTCGAGCTCGACGATGAGCGGGAACTTCTCGCGCTTGCGCAGCTTTTGTTCAAGAAGATACGTCCCGACCCGGACGGTCTGACGGAGCGGCATGGCCATCTGGCTCACCTCCTGGGGAGCAGTAAAGATCGGTGCCATTCGATAAAAGCCGGAAGGACCGTGCGCAGTACTCGGAAGGCAGATATTCCACCGCGCAACGTCCCGATTCGGACGAGTTCATGTTCCGGAGCGTCCACGACCACCCGGACGGCCGCAACCGGGCGCGGCCCCGCCCGGACGGCGCTTCGGAGCGTGGCCGCGGATTCCATGTCCACCGCGAGTGCGCCCTCGGCGTGCAGGGCGGCGCGCTCCGCGCCGCGTACGACGTGGTCGGAGCCGACCAGGGTCCCGATGTGGATGACCCGCCGGGGCACGGCCCGGGCCAGCTCCTTGGCGAGGAGTTCGATGCCGCTGCACTCGGTGCGGCCCGCGGCGTCGCGGGTCGCGTCCGCGACGACCAGGTCCCCGGGGTGCATCCCCGGGGCCAGGCCGGCGCAGAAACCGGTGGCGATCACGGCGGCCTCGCCCATCGCGCCCTCGCCCAGGGCGCGGGTGACGGCCGCTTCCGCGGCCTGCGGGCCCATGCCCGTGCGCAGTACCGTCACGGGCCCGGCCGCACCGCCGGGACCGCCGCCGCGCAGGGCGAGGTGCTCGATGCCGAGCGCGCAGGCGATCAGCAGCGGTGCGGGGACCGGGGTGCCCGTGCCGGTGGTCATCAGCCCTCCAGGCGGCCGGGGGCGAAGGGCTCTCCGTGCACATAGCGGCCCAGGGCCGTGACCGGGAAGACCTGCCGGTAGAGGTGGTAGTTGATGGAGAAGTCCCAGGGGAAGCCCGTACCCGTGAAGTACGGCTCGTCCCAGGAACCGTCCTCGCGCTGGGTGTCGACCAGATAGGCCACGCCGCGCTCGACGGCCTTGCTGTGCCGCTCCCCCGCGGACAGCAGTGCCATCAGGGCCCAGGCGGTCTGCGAGGCGGTGGAGTTGCCGCGCCCGATCCACTGGTCGTCCTTGTAGGAGCGCAGGTCCTCGCCCCAGCCGCCGTCCTCGTTCTGCACGCTCTCCAGCCAGGCCACGGCCCGGCGGATCGCGGGGTGCGAGGCGGGGATGCCGGTGGCGACGAGGGCGGGGACCACCGACCCGGTGCCGTAGACGTAGTTGACGCCCCAGCGTCCGAACCAGCCTCCGTTGCTCTCCTGTTCGGCGAGCAGCCACTGGACGCCGCGCCGGACGCGCGGGTCGTGGGCCCGGCCGGCGGCCGCGGCCATCTCGACGACGTGCGCGGTGACGTCGGCGGACGGCGGGTCGATGACCTCACCGAAGTCGCAGAAGGGCAGCTTGTTGGGGAAGGGGCTGGTGTTGTCGGCGTCGAAGGCGGCCCACGCCCCGTTGCGGGACTGCATGCCCAGGTTCCACCGCACGGCCCGCTCGACGGCGGCGTTCAGTCGCGCGGGCTCGGGGTGGCGGACCCGCTGGAGCGCCAGGACGACCTCGGCGGTGTCGTCGATGTCGGGGTAGTTGTCGTTGTGGAACTCGAACGCCCAGCCGCCCGGGGTGAGTCCGGGCCGGCGCACGGCCCAGTCGCCGGTGCGGGTGATCTGCTCGTCGAGCATCCAGTCGGCGGCCTTGACCAGGGCCGGGTGGTCGGCGGGCAGGCCCGCGTCGGCGAGCGCGACGGTGGCCAGGCAGGTGTCCCAGACCGGGGACTGGCACGCCTCGATCATCCGTACCGGGCCGTCGGGGCTCTCGTGCCAGACGGCGAACCGGTCCAGCGACTTCAACCCCTCGCGCAGCACGGGGTGTTCGAGGTCGTAGCCGAGCAGGTGCAGGGCGATGACCGAGTAGACGGCCGGCGGCTGGATGCCGCCCCAGCAGCCGTCGTTCTCCTGCCGCTCGATGATCCAGCGGGCCGCGGCGCCCAGGGCCGCGCGCCGCAGCGGGCCGCCGAGGGGGAACCTGCGGTACTGGTGCAGTGCCTTGTCCAGGCGCTGGAAGAGGCCGTCCCAGGTGGTCACCGGGGCGAGCGGGCGCGGCGGATCGGGCCGCCGCGGGTCGGTGTGCAGTTCCTCCAGGCCGAACGGGGCGGGGCGCACGGGCCGCTTCGCCGCGACGACGGTGAGGGGGACGATGGTCTGCCGGGCCCACTGGCCGAAGTCGTAGAGGTTCAGCGGGAACCACTTCGGCAAGTACATGATTTCCGGCGGGAGTTCGGGCAGGTCCTCCCACCGCCACCAGCCGAAGAGGGCCAGCCAGATCCGGGTGAAGACCCGGGAGGCGGCGATGCCGCCCTTGCCGCGGATCCACGCGGAGGCGGCGGCCATGTGGGCGTCCTCGGGCGCGTCCCCGGCGAGCCGGAGCGCGACGTAGGCCTCGATGGTGGTGGAGAGTTCGCCGGGTCCGCCGCGGAAGGTGGCCCAGGTGCCGTCCTCGCGCTGCTGGGAGCGGATGAAACGGGCCGTCGCCCGGGTCGTCTTCTCGTCCTGGATGCCCAGGAACTGACGGAGCAGCAGGTCCTCGGCGTCCATGGTGACGTTGGTCTCCAGGTCGCCCTTCCACCAGCCCCGCTCGTCCTGACGGGACAGAAGGTGTGCGACCGCCGCTTCGAGCGCCTCGGGCGCCCGCTCCCCGGCCGGCCGGGGGGCCGCGACGGTGCTGTCGCTGGCCGCGGCAGCCCGGAGCGCTGTCGCTCCGGTGCCGTCGGTCGTCGCTGTCATGGTTTCCCCTTTTTTGCAGTGAGCGCTGTTCTCTGCCGTACTGGGGGTTCCGTCGGCCGACGCCCCGTCAGGGCGGCGGCCGGCGACCGCGATTGCTACGTGTGAATGGGAATCATCTCTTTCGTACGACGACGAAGTCCGCGAGCGCGGTGAGCTGTGCCCGCACCTCGGCGGGCATGTCGACCCGGCTCAGGGCCTCGATTGCGGTGGCATGCTGGCGGCGGGCCTCCTGGGAGGTCCACTCCCGGCCCCCCGCCTCCTCGATCAACGCCGCGCGGCTGGCGAATTCTTCCTCGTCGAAGTCGGCCAGCTGGGCATCGGTCAGTTTCGCGTCCGCGGCGAGGATTCCGGCGAGCCGCTCGGAGGCGGGCCCGCCCGCCGCGAGGGCGGCCACGACCGGGAGCGACTTCTTGCGCTGGCGCAGATCGCTCCAGGTCTGCTTGCCGGTGGCCTCGGGATCGCCCCAGATGCCGAGCAGATCGTCCACGGCCTGGAAGGCCAGGCCGAGGTGGTAGCCGTAGGCCTCCAGGGTGTCGGCGGTACGGTCGTCGGCCCCGCCGAGGACCGCGCCGATGGAGCAGGCGCAGGCGAGCAGGGCGCCCGTCTTGTTGCCCTCCATCTCCAGGCACTCCTCCACGGTGACCCGCTCCCGGTGTTCGTAGGAGATGTCCTGGGCCTGACCGTCGATCAGCTTCCGGGTGGCCGTGGTCAGCCGGCGGGTCGCTCGGCCGGCCTCGGCCGTACCGAGCTCCAGCAGAATCTCGTTCGCGAGCGCGAACAGTGCGTCGCCGACGAGGATGGCCTGCGCCGGTCCGTGCACCTTCCACACCGTATCGCGGTGCCGGCGCTGTTCATCGCCATCCATGAGGTCGTCGTGGAGCAGTGAGAAGTTGTGCACGAGCTCCACGGCGACCGCGCCCGGCACTCCCGTCTCGGGGGAGGCGCCGGCCGCCTCCGCCGACAGCAGGGCCAGTGCGGGCCGTACCGCCTTGCCGCCGTCGCCGTGCGCCGGCCGGCCCTCGGCGTCGATCCAGCCGAAGTGGTAGGCGGCGACGGTGTCCATGGGTGCCGCGAGCCTGTTCACAGCAGCACGCAGCACCGGCGTGGCAAGCGTCCGTCCGCGCTCCAGCAGGGCGTTGACGCCTGCGGTGTCGACAGCTGGGATCGCCGAAGTCACGGTTTCTCCTCTGGTGGTCGTGCTCGTACGCGCCCCTGATGGGGAACGCTCGCCCTGATGGCTCGCCTCGTTCATGCCGCCTCCCCCGCGGTCCGCCCGCCGAAGGCGGGGTGCGGAGCGCGCCGGGGCCGGCCGAGCCCGCCGAGCGCCGCCTCGGCGGCGGTGACTCCGCTGCGCACGGCGCCCTCCATGGTCGCGGGCCAGCCGGTGGCGGTCCACGCTCCGGCCAGGTAGAGGCCGGGCGCGTCCGTCGGGGCGTGCGGCCGCAGCCGGCCCACGCCCGGGGTGGGGGCGAACGTCGCTGTCCGCTCCCGGGTGACGAAGAAGTCCCGTACGCCGGCGCCGCGGGCGGCGGGCAACAGCCGTTCCAGCTCAGGCAGATAGCGTGCGCGCAGCTCGGCGACGGGGCGGTCGATATCCTCCTGCGCGGCCGACTGGGAGACCGCCAGGTACTGCCCGACTCCGTCAAGTCGGGCCAGGCCGGAGGAGCTCGTGCGGTCGAAGACCCACTGCACCGGGCTGCCGAGCGCGGCGAAGAACGGCTGCCGCAGCACTTTGCGGTCGTAGACGACATGCAGGTTGAGAATCGGCGCGGTGCCGATGTCGAGCAGCCGGTCGGGGTCGGCGAGCGCGCCGTCGGGCAGCAGGGCGCGGGTCTCGCGCTGGGGCACGGCGAGCACCACGGCGTCGGCGCGCAGACTCCGCGCGCCGCCCGTGGCGGACTCGACGGCCACCTGCCAGGAGCCGTCCGTGCCGCGCGCGAGGGCGGTGGCGCGGGTGCGCAGCCCGGTGGCCACGCCCGCCGTGTCCAGGGCGGTACGGGCCCGTACGTCGTGCAGTTCGCCGAGGGGGACCCGGGCCCAGCCGATGTCGGCGGCGCCGGGATCCGAGAGCAGCCCGGTCTTGAAAACCATGGCGGCCAGCCCCAGCGAGGCCTGCTCGGCGGTGGCGTTGAGGGTGGCGACACCGACGAGGTCCCACAGGGCCTCGACGGTGCGCGCCGACTGGCCGTGCCGGCGCAGCCAGGTCGCGAAGTCCACGCCGTCCAGGGCGGGGTCGGCCGGGTCCAGGCCGCGCAGGGCGAGCGCGGCGCGGCCGACCCGGGCGCGCTCGGCCGCCGACAGGTGCGGGTAGGTGGCCAGGCTGGCCGCCAGGTGCAGCGGTACGGGCAGCGCGGTGCGCCGCAGTCTGCCCAGCCGCGGCCGCCCGGAGGGGTGGCCGACGTCCAGCACGGGGACGTCCAACCGCCTTTGCAGCGGGGCCAGTCGGGCCGCGTCGACGCGGTCGAGGAACCACCGGTAGGCGGTGCAGCAGCGCAGATAGACGTGTTGGCCGTTGTCGATGGTCAACTCGCCCCGGCGGAAGGAGAAGGCGAGGCCGCCCAGGCGCGGCCGGCCCTCGATCAGGGTGACGCGCAGCCCGGCGTCGGCGAGTTCGAGCGCGGCCGTGACGCCGGCCAGGCCGCCCCCGATGACCACGGCGGCCGCCCCGCCGGGGCGGCCCGCTTCGTCCGTCGCGCCCTTCTCGGGCCGGGTCGTCGTCCGTGGCGCCGTCATGCGCCCACCCCCTGGGCTGTGGTCGGCAGCGGATCCGACGGGCGGCGGGCACCGCGCGCCGCCGCGCCGGGCTGAGTGCGGAGCATCAAGCGCGCCCCCCGGCCGTGCGCCGGGCGACGTCGCGCGCGTCGAGTCCGGACAGGCCGCGCACGGCGACGTAGACCTTCTCGTGGGCGGGCAGCGAGACCCGGCCGCGCAGCACCGCCTCGGGGTCGGCGGCGATACGGTCCAGCAGCCGTCGGTAGATGCCGGACATCGCGGCGACGCAGGCGCCGCTGCGCCGGTCGAGCATGGGCAGCAGCCGCATGCCCTCGGCGAACAGCGCGCGGGCGCGGCGCACTTCGAAGTGGACCAGTCCGGTGAAGTCGGCGCCGGCCGGGGGCCGGGCCGCGCCGAAGCCGGCCGCGCAGCCGAACTTGGCGAGGTCGTCGGAGGGCAGATAGGTGCGGCCCCCCAGGGCGTCCTCGCGGACGTCGCGCAGGATGTTGGTCAGCTGCAGCGCGAGACCGAGCGTGTCGGCATACTCCGCGGCGCGGGCGGCGTCGCGCGCGCCGGGGACGGTGCCGAAGACGCCCAGCGAGAGCCGTCCGATGGCGCCCGCGACGCAGCGGCAGTACCCGGCGAGGTCCTCCCAGGTCTCATAGGTCTCGCCACGCACATCCATCTGAACGCCGTCGATCAGTTCGTCGAGCCCGCCGAGCGGAATCGGGAAGCGGCGCGCGGCGTGGGTGAGGGCGACGGCCACCGGGTCGGTGTCGTCCTCGGCGACCTTGCCCTCCCTGATCCTGCCGAGCAGGGCACGGCTCTCCTCCAGCCTCCGCTGCTTGGCCGCCGGGTCCAGGCTGCCGTCGCCGATGTCGTCGATGCGGCGCGAGAAGGCGTACAGCGCCGACATCGCCCGTCGCTTGGGGGTCGGCAGCAGCCTGATGCCGTAGCTGAAGTTACCGGCCTGCTGTCCGGTGACGGCCTCGCAGTAGCTGTACGCGGCGAGCACCGGCGCGGATACGTCCGATCCGTTCACGGTCCCGCTCACCCCTCTCTTCGCAGTGTCGCCCCCACCTCGCGCAGCAATCTGAGCTTGGTGGGCTTGGGCGGTCCGGGCAGTACGTCGTATCCCGCGGCGGCCACCGCGCGGAGCGCGGCCCTCCCCCCGCCCACGAACCCCGCGAGCAACAGCTTCAACCTGCCGTGGACGCTACCCACCAGGGGGGTGCCTTCATTCAGCAGTTCCCCGGCGCGTTCCGCCTCCCACGCGACCAGGGCACGCAACGACGCGCTACTGGTGGGGCGGGAGAGGTCGGCTTCGGAGACGTGGAACCGTCTCATGTCCTCGGCCGGGAGGTACACGCGGTCGCGTGCCAGGTCCTCGGCGACGTCCTGCAGGTGTTCGACGATCTGCAGCGCCGTGCAGACCGCGTCCGAGCGACGGACGCGCTCGGGGCTGGCGGTGCCGGTGACGCCCAGTACGAGGCGGCCGACGGGATTGGCGGACAGCTCGCAGTAGGCGAGCAGGTCCGCGTAGGTGCTGTAGCGGCGCACGCGCTGGTCCTGCCGGTTGGCCTCGACGAGCCGCAGGAACGGCTCGGGATCCAGGCCGCACCGGCGGACGGTGGGGCGCAGGCGCAGCAGCAGCGGGTGGCGCGGGCCGGTGCCCGCGCTGTCGAAGACGCGCAGCAGATCGGCTTCGAAGGCGTCGAGCATGGCGAGCCGGTCGCCGCTCTGCCCGCGGTCGAGGCCGAGCAGCTCGGCGTCGCGGCCGGGGGCGGCCAGGTCGCCGTCGCCGATGTCGTCGACGAGACGGGCGAAGCCGTAGAGGGCCATGAGGTCGTCGCGCCAGGCACGGGGCACGAAGGCGGGTGCCACCGGGAAGTTCTCGTGTGCGGCCTTGTCGAGCACGGCGCGTTCGTGCTGCGCGTCCGTCCCCGCCGTCACAGCGGGCTGCCCGGACCGGGGACGGCGGATTCTCCTCGTTGTCGGAGAGTTTCCGTAGCCATTGCCGTCACATCTCCCGTTCTACACTGCCGACCCAGAACATCCCATTTCGGACACGCCGCAGGGCAGACCCCCTCCCGCGCCCCCTTGAGCACCTGCTGTTCCTCCCCCCGGAGCGCCCACGATCCTGGAGATACACAGGGATCCACCAGGTATCACCACGCTTCGCCGCAAATCAGCACGGTACAGCGTACGCCGTACAGTTGCCCGACGCGCCCCCGGGTAGGTGCTTGATCCATACAATGCCACGCGAACCGCGAATCAACCCTGCCAATAAGCGAGTTGATCGTTACGGATAGGTCAAGGCCCCCACCGGTCGGTCACAGCGGGGGCCCTGCTTGGTGATCTTGTGGTGTTGTGTCGGCTTGTTTGCGGGCGTAACGGACGGGCGCGGACGGCTCCGGCTAGCGGGCCGTTTCCTTCTCGTAGGCCCGCACGACCTCCTCGGTCGGGCCGTCCATGAGCAGCCGGCCGTGTTCGAGCCACAGCACACGGTCACAGGTGTCGCGGATCGAGCGGTTGTTGTGGCTGACGAGGAAGACCGTGCCGGCCTTCTTGCGCAGCTCGCGGATGCGCTCCTCGGAGCGCTTCTGGAAGGAGCGGTCGCCGGTGGCCAGCGCCTCGTCGATCATGAGCACGTCGTGGTCCTTGGCCGCGGCGATGGAGAACCGCAGCCGGGCCGCCATGCCGGAGGAGTACGTGCGCATGGGCAGCGTGATGAAGTCGCCCTTCTCGTTGATGCCGGAGAAGTCGACGATCTCCCGGTAGCGCTCGCGGATCTGCTCGCGGGACATGCCCATCGCCAGGCCGCCGAGCATCACGTTCTTCTCGCCGGTCAGGTCGTTCATCATCGCCGCGTTGACGCCCAGCAGCGAGGGCTGGCCGTCAGTGTAGACCTTGCCGCGCTCGGCGGGCAGCAGCCCCGCGATCGCCTTGAGCAGGGTCGACTTGCCGGAGCCGTTGGAGCCGATCAGACCGATGGCCTCGCCGCGGTAGGCGGTGAAGCTCACCCCCTTCACGGCGTGCACCTCGCGCACCCCCGCGCCGGGTTTGCGGCGCACCAGCCGGTTGAGGGCGGCGGTCGCGCTGCCCCGGCCGGTGTTGCCGCCGTAGACGCGGTAGACGATGTGCACGTCGTCCGCGATGACGGTGGGGATCCGGGTGCTGTCCTGCTCGGTGTTGTGCTCAGCCACGGCCGTACTGCTCCTCAGCCTTCCAGAAGAACACGAAGCCTCCGATGCCGATCAGCAGCGCCCAGCCGAGCCCCAGCGCCCAGACGTGCTCCGGCAGGACGATGTGCTTGTGCGCGGCCTTGCCGCTGATGAGGGAGTCGCGCATGAGGTTGATGAAGACGGCGGCCGGGTTCGCGCTCAGCACGTCGATGAGCCACTTCGGGGCGTGCGTCTTCTCCAGCGCCTCGACCAGGTTGTACATCACGCCGGACGCGTACATCCACGTCCGCAGGACGAACGGCAGCAGCTGGGCGAGGTCCGGGGTCTTGCTGCCGAGGCGGGCCAGGATCATCGCCAGGCCGGTGTTGAAGACGAACTGCAGCACCAGCACGGGGACGATCAGCAGCCAGGACGCCCGCGGCATGTGCCCGAAGCCGAGCAGGAACGCGAAGAGGACGACCATCGAGAACAGCAGCTGCTGGAGCTGCTGCAGTGCGAAGGAGATCGGCAGCGCCGCCCGCGGGAAGTGCAGGGCCCGCACCAGCCCCAGATTGCCGGAGATGGCGCGCACCCCCGACGTCGCGGAGCTCTGGGTGAAGGTGAAGACGAACACTCCCGTCACCAGGAACGGGATGTACGTCGTGATCCCCATCCCCTTGCTCTGCCCCATGAGGACACCGAAGATCAGGAAGTACACGGTGGCGTTCAGCAGCGGGGTGGCCACCTGCCACACCTGGCCCAGCTTGGCCTGGCTGTACTGGGCCGTCATCTTCGCCCGGGAGAACGCGACGATGAAATGCCGCCGCGCCCACAGCTGCCGGGCGTACTCCGGCAGCGAGGGCCGGGCGCCACTCACCGCGAGGCCGTACTTCCGGGCCAGCTCGGCGGCGGGCAACTCGCCGTCGGATGCCGGTGAGGCACCCACGGCGACCGCACTGCCGTGCGTTGTCTCGCTCACAGTTGACACTTTCGTCCTCGGGATGCGCGGCCCGGGCTCGCCCCGGTCCGCGCGCGTGCTCGTCGGTACGAGCTTGTCAGATCACCGGGGGCCGGCCCAGCCGGGTCAGGCGCCACACGGTACGCCACTTCATCGGGCGCCGCGGTCCGCACGGCGTCCGCCAGCCCTCGCGGAAGCCGCCGAACCAGGCCCGCAGCGCGGGCAGCGAGGGCCGGCGGGCCAGCGTGAGCAGCAGCCAGACCCCCGTGTAGACGGGCACCAGGGGTGCCGGGAGGTTGCGGCGCGCGAGCCAGACCCGGTTGCGGGCCACCATGCGGTGGTAGACCGCGTGCCGGCTCGGCGGCGTGGTCGGGTGGCACAGGACCATGTCCGCGCGGTAGTCGATCATCCAGCCCGCGTCCAGGGCCCGCCAGGCGAGATCGGTCTCCTCGTGCGCGTAGAAGAAGTCGTCGGGCAGCCCGCCGACCTCCTGGAAGACCGTGGTGCGCACCGCGTTGGCGCCGCCGAGGAAGGTGGTCACACGCGAGGAGCGCAGCGGGTCCGAGGCGCGCAGCCGGGGGACGTGGCGGCGCTGGGTGGCACCGGTGTCCGGGTCGGCGATACGGAAGCCGACGATGCCCAGGCGCGGGTCGGCGGCGAAGGCCGCCCGGCACAGCTCGGCGGTGTCCTGGCGCGCCAGCACTCCGTCGTCGTCGAGGAAGAGCAGGACGTCCACGTCGCGGCCGCCCGGGCCGAACGCCTCGACGCCGACGTTGCGGCCGGCCGGGATGCCCACGTTCTCCGAGAGCTCCACGGTACGGATCGTCAGGCCCGGGACGGACAGCGGGGGCAGCGGGGAGCCGTTGCCGACGACGACGACCTCGATGGCCTCGCCGTCCTGCTTGGCGACCGACTCCAGCAGGGCGCGCAGTTCCGTGGGGCGGTTGCCCATCGTCAGCACGACGGCGCCGAGCTTCATGGCGGAGGCGGGGGCGGGGGCGGTCATTTGAGCCTGCTCGACGCGAGGATGGACACGAGGTGGAGCACGGTCTGCAGCAGCGCCACGGCCGCGAGCAGCACCACGGCGGCGCGGGTGAACAGCAGGTCGCCGTGGACCCGGTCGGCGATCCCGGCGGCCAGGATCACCAGGGAGGCTTCGACGCCGCCGACGAGCCGGTGGAACTTCAGGGCGGCCGCGGCCCGGCGGGCCAGGGCCATGCCCGCGGAGCGGGGGGTGGCCGCGGAGTCCTCGGCGGCCGCGAGCCCGCTGCGCGCGCGGGCCACGTCGACCAGGTCCGTCTCCGCCTTGATCAGGATCGCGCCGAGCGCGGCGAGGGTGCCCAGGAAGGCCCAGCCCCACTCGGTGGCCGCCCCGTCCCGGTGGAAGACATCTGCCGCACGGATTCCGAATCCCACCAAAAGGGCTGCCTCGGAGAGGTAGTGGCCCACCCGGTCGAGGTAGACGCCGGTCGTGGAGGTGACCTTGCGCCAGCGCGCGAGCTCGCCGTCCACGCAGTCCAGCAGCAGATACAGCTGGATGAGCAGCGCCCCGAGCACCGCGCCGGCCAGGCCCGGCAGGAGCAGTGCCGCGCCCGCCGCGACACCGGCCAGGATCATCAGCCCGGTGTACTGGTTGGGGGTGAGGGGGGAGTTCAGCAGCAGCCGGGTGCAGCGCAGCGAGATCTCCCGCATGTACAGGCGCCCGGCCCAGTGCTCGCCGCTGCGCCGGTCCTTCAGGCCGCCGGGGTGGACGACCGGGCGCAGTTCAGCTAGTGACGGTTTTGGCATAGTCGGCGTAAGCGTCCCTGATCTGGTCGGTGGAGAGGTCGAGGTGCTCCAGGATCGTGTAGCGCCCGGGGCGGGTCTGCGGGGCGTACTCGACCGCCTTGACGAACTCCTCGACGCCGAAGCCGATGTCCTGCGGCAGCACCGGCAGGCCGTGCCGGCGCAGCACCTCGACCATGTGCGCGGACTCCTTGTGCGCGCCGCGCAGGTGCATCGCGAAGGCGGCGCCGAGCCCGCACTGCTCGCCGTGGCTGGCGGCCCGCTTGGGGTAGAGCAGGTCGAAGGCATGGTTGATCTCGTGGCAGGCGCCGGAGGCGGGGCGGCTGTCGCCGGCCACCGACATGGAGATGCCGGTGAGCACCAGGCCCTCGGCCAGGACCTGGAGGAAGCCGTCGTCGCCGACGCCGCCGGGGTGGCGCAGCACGGCCTCGCCGGCCTGCCGGGCCATGGCGGCGGCGAGCCCGTCGATGGCCTCGCCCGTCTCGCGGTTGGCCAGCTCCCAGTCGGCCACGGAGGAGATGTTGGAGATCGCGTCGCCGATGCCGGAGCGCACGAAGCGCGCGGGCGCCTCGCGGATGATCTCCAGGTCGATGACGACGGCGATGGGGTTGGGCACGCCGTAGGAGCCGCGGCCCGCGTCGTTGTCGAGGGTGGCGACGGGCGAGCACAGGCCGTCGTGGGAGAGGTTGGTGGCGACGGCCACGAGCGGCAGGCCGATGCGCGCGGCGGCGTACTTGGCGCAGTCGATGATCTTGCCGCCGCCGAGGCCGACCACCGCGTCGTAGTGACCGGACTTCATCGCGTCGCCGAGCTTGATCGCGTCGTCCAGGGTGCCGCCGCCGACCTCGTACCACGAGGCGCCGGGCAGCGCCGGGGCGAGCCGCTCGCGCAGCTTCGCCCCGGAGCCGCCGCTGATGGCGACGGCCAGCTTCCCGGAGCTGGAGATCCGCTGGTCGGCCAGGAGGCCGGCCAGGTTCTCCAGGGCTCCGGGACGGATGTCGACCACGACCGGCGAGGGGATGAGCCTCGTCAGTACTGGCACGCGATCCCCCGGCCCTTGGCGAGGTCGTCGTGGTTGTCGATCTCGACCCACTGGACATCGCCGATGGGCGCGACGTCGACGGTGAAGCCGCGGTTCACGAGCTCCTGGTAGCCGTCCTCGTAGTACAGGTCGGGGTCGCGCTCGAAGGTGGCCTTGAGGGCGTCGGCGAGGGCCTCGGCGGCCTCGGCCTCGATGAGGGTGACGCCGATGTACTCGCCGGTGGCGGTGGCCGGGTCCATCAGCTTGGTGATCTTCTGGACGCCCTTGCCGTCCTCGACGACGACCTTCATCTCCTCGTCGGCGAGCTGCTTGACGGTGTCCAGGGCGAGGATGATCTGCCGGCCGTTGCCGCGGGCGTCGAGCAGGGTCTTCTCGACGGAGACCGGGTGGACGGTGTCGCCGTTGGCGAGGATCACGCCCTGCTTGAGGACCTCACGCGCGCACCACAGGGAGTAGGCGTTGTTCCACTCCTCGGCCTTGTCGTTGTCGATCAGGGTGATCTTCAGGCCGTACTTGCGCTCCAGGGCCTCCTTGCGCTCGTACACGGCCTCCTTGCGGTAGCCGACGACGACGGCGACCTCGGTGAGACCGACCTTGGCGAAGTTGCCCAGGGTCAGGTCGAGGACCGTGATCGACTCCTCGTCCCCTTCGGGGCCCACGGGCACGAGCGCCTTGGGCAGGGTGTCGGTGTAGGGGCGCAGACGCCGTCCGGCGCCGGCGGCCAGCACGAGGCCGATCATGCGGGTTCTCCTGTTTCGTCGTGTACGGCGGGCGCCCCGGAGGACACCCAGAAGCGGATGCTCTCGCTGAGCACCACGAGTGCGAGGGCGGCCGCGAGGACCGTCAGCGCGATGGTGAACGCCTGTCCGTGCCACAGGGCGGCGGCGGTCGTGACCGCCAGGACCCGTCCCTCGTGACCGCCGGTCGCCCGCACCAGCCAGGGCGGCGGGGCGCCGGTGCCGCCGCGGATGCGGTAGACCGTGTCGTAGTGATGGTAGGCGACCGCGGCCACCAGGCCGAATGCCGCGGGCAGCGCCCCGGGGGCCCCGGACCGCGCCGCGAGCAGCAGCACGATGCCGTATTCGGCGGCCCTCAGCACAGGGGGTACGAGCCAGTCGAGGGGGCCCTTGAGGGGGTGCGCGACGGCCACGCCGGCGAACACGGCGTACACCACGGCCTGCGGTACGGCCCGCCAGGTGCCGCCGTTGCCCGCGAGCAGCGGGCCGGCCAGCAGGGAGGCGGTGGCCAGCAGGGCCCAGAAGGGGGCGCTGTAGGTGGCGCTGGGCACGGCCCGGCCGAGGAGGCCCGCAGCGCTTCGCGCGAGGGGGCCGGAGTCCGCGAGGTCGGCGAGCGCGCGGGCGGCGCGGTCGGTGCGGCGGGCCTTCCTGGTCAGGGAGCGCAGGACGCGTCCGGCGGTGGTGTAGCAGGCCGCGAGGGCGCAGCCGATCAGCAGCACGACGAAGACGGTGCGCGGGGTGGTGAGCGCCGTGAGCACCGCGATGAGCGCCCAGCGCTCGCCGATGGGCAGCACGATCATGCGGCGGGCCCAGACGGTCCAGCCGACGGCGTCGAGCCGCCCGGAGAGCGCGGCGGTGGGGCTGGTGTTGGCGGCGGCGTCGTGGTTGGCCTCGGTGAAGGCGAAGTCGACGACGTGCCGGCAGGTCTGCAGCACCATCGCGCCGAGCGCGAGGGCCCAGACGTCGTCCCCGGCGCGGGCGGCGCCCAGGGCGAGGCCCGCGTAGTACGCGTACTCCTTGGCGCGGTCGAAGGTGGCGTCGAGCCAGGCGCCCAGCGTCGAGTACCGCAGGGAGTAGCGGGCGAGCTGGCCGTCGGTGCAGTCGAGGACGAACGAGAAGAGCAGCAGCAGGCCGGCGGCGACGAAGCCGCCCCGGCTGCCGGTGGCCGCGCAGCCCGCGGCGATCAGTGCGGTGAGCAGCGAGGCGGTGGTGACCTGGTTGGGGGTCAGGCCGCGGCGGGCGCACCAGCGCGCGAGGTAGCGGGAGTAGGGGCTGACGCAGAAGGTGGTGAAGAAGCCGTCGCGGGACTTCACGGCGCTGCGCAGCCGGACGCTCTCCTCGTCGACGGCGGCGACGTCGGCGGCGGCCTTGGCGCGGGCCTCCGCGTCCTCGGGGGCGGCGGCGACGAGGACGCCGAGTTCGGGCCGGTGCACGGTGACGCCCTCGGCCTCCAGGCGCACCGCGAGGGCGCCGGGCCCGGCGGGGGCGGTGGCCAGGGCCCGGGCCAGGGCGGGGCGGGCCTCGGGGGCGGCGGTCAGGGCGCCGTCGACGGCGGCGGCGGGGAAGCGGGGGTCGGTCAGCGCCAGCCGGAGCGCGTGGCGGTGGCCGACGAAGCGGGCGTCGACGAGGGCGACGCGCTCGGCCGCCGGGACGGCTGCCAGCGCCGCCGCGGCCCCGGCCGCGCCGTCCGCCGTGCGCACGGCGAAGCCCAGCGCCCGCAGGTCGTCCTCCAGGGGGGAGCCGGCGGGCGGCGGGCCGGTGAGGATGGCGGTCGACAGACGAACTCACTCCTTGCAGGACGGATGCGCGGCCGCTGCTGCCGTGCGGGCGGCTGGGGCACCCGGCGGTCGCCGGGCACCGGCGCGCGGGGCCGGGGCGCCTCCCGCCAGGAGGCCGGGGGCGGGCACGTCGGCAGAGGTTATCGGATCACCGGAAGCCGTCGTTCACCGCACGTGCGCCCCGGGTTCCCACCACTGACAGGACGCGCGGGGGGCGCGCGGGGTTCCGCGCGACGCCCGTGAGAGAGCGCACCTTCACAGCTCGGGCACAGCTCGGGCAGCGGGCGGCCGGGACGTCGGCGGGCTGGACTAGGGTGCCGTGTCATGACGTGGTTGATCACAGGCGGGGCCGGATACATCGGGGCGCACGTGGCGCGGGCGATGACGGCGGCCGGCGAGCGGGTGGCCGTGCTGGACGATCTGTCCAGCGGGGTGGCCGCGCGGCTGCCCGGGGACGTTCCCCTGGTGCGGGGCTCGGTCCTCGACCGGGCCGCCCTGGACCGCGCGCTCACGGAGCACGGCGTCACCGGGGTGGTGCACCTGGCGGCGAGGAAGCAGGTGGGCGAGTCGGTGGAGAAGCCGCTGCTGTACTACCGGGAGAACGTGCACGGGCTGACGGTGCTGCTGGAGGCGGTCGTCGCGGCGGGGGTGCGCAGTTTCGTCTTCTCCTCCTCCGCGGCCGTCTACGGCATGCCCGACGTCGATCTCGTCACGGAGAAGACGCCGTGCGCGCCGATCAACCCGTACGGGGAGACGAAGCTGGCCGGCGAGTGGCTGGTGCGGGCCACGGGCGCGGCGCACGGCATCTCCACGGCCTGTCTGCGCTACTTCAACGTCGCGGGGGCGGCGGCTCCGGAGCTCGCCGACACCGGTGTCTTCAACATCATCCCGATGATGTTCGACGCGCTGACCCGGGGCGAGGCCCCGCGGATCTTCGGCGACGACTACGCGACCCCGGACGGCACCTGTGTGCGGGACTACATCCACATCGAGGACCTGGCCACCGCGCACCTGGCGGCGGCGCAGCGGCTCGCGCAGCGGCCGGGCGCGGGCGATCTGACGCTGAACGTGGGCACCGGCAGCGGGGTGTCGGTGCGGGAGATGGCCGATCTGATCGCGGAGGTCACGGGGTACGACGAGCCGGCGCCCGTCGTCGGGCCGCGCCGTCCGGGGGATCCGGCGCGGGTCGTGGCCTCCAACGAGCGGATCGCGCGGGAGCTGGGCTGGCGCCCGCGGCACGATGTGCGCTCCATGGTCGCCTCGGCCTGGGAGGGCTGGTGCCTGCACCACCCGGCGGCCCGCAAGGGCTGAATCGGGGGCCGTGTCGCCGCAGCTCACCGGGCGGCAGCGGTGTCCGTGACGGCGTTGCCGGACGTCCCGGGCCCATAGTGGACGTGAGCGCGGCGGGTCTCCCGCCGGCGGTCGGCACCGCAGTGGAGGCGGCATGGGCGCAGGGCACGGGCACGCGCACGGCGCGGGCGGCACGGCCGCGGCCGCCCACCGCGGGCGGCTGCGGATCACGCTGGGCATCACGCTGGCGGTGCTGCTCGCGGAGGTCGCCGGCAGTGTGCTGACGGGTTCGCTGGCGCTGCTGGCGGACGCGGGGCACATGGCGACGGACGCGGTCGGCGTGGGCATGGCGCTGGTGGCGATCCACTTCGCGAACCGTCCGGCCGGTGGCCGCCGTACGTACGGCTACGCGCGGGCGGAGATCCTCGCGGCGCTGGCCAACTGTGTGCTGCTGCTCGGTGTGGGCGGGTTCATCCTCTACGAGGCGATCGGGCGGCTGGTCTCCCCGGTGGCGGTGCCGGGCGCGGCGACGGTGGTCTTCGGTCTGGTCGGCCTGGTCGCCAATCTGGTGTCGCTGACGCTGCTGACGCGCGGCCAGAAGGAGAGCCTGAACGTGCGGGGGGCGTTCCTGGAGGTGCTCTCGGACGCGCTGGGTTCGCTGGCGGTGGTCGTCTCCGCCCTGGTGATCATGATCACGGGGTGGTCCCGGGCGGATCCGGTGGCCTCCCTGCTGATCGGCCTCATGATCGTGCCGCGTACGCTTCGACTGCTGCGCGAGGCGCTGGACGTGCTGCTGGAGGCGGCGCCCCGGGACGTCGACATGGACGAGATCCGCTCGCACATCCTGGCCCTGCCGGGAGTGACGGACCTGCACGATCTCCATGTGTGGACGATCACATCCGGGATGCCCGTGCTCTCGGCGCACGTCGTCGTCGATCACGCGGCGCTGGACGCGGCCGGCCACGAGAAGATGCTGCACGACCTGCAGGGTTGCCTGGGGGAACACTTCGACGTGGAGCACTGCACGTTCCAGCTGGAGCCCGGGGGGCACGCGGCGCACGAAGCCGGGCTCTGTCATTGACGCAAGGGGCCCTTGCGGCAGACTTGAGGGCTCGAAGAGCGACTACGAGGATGGTCATGCCGATCACACCAGCACGCGGCCTCTCCACCGACAACCACACGGGCTCGCCCTCCGGGGACGCTGCCGAACCGATCATGCTGGAGCTGGTCGACGAGGCCGGCAGAACCATCGGCACCGCCGAGAAACTCTCGGCCCACATCGCCCCGGGCCAGCTGCACCGCGCGTTCTCGGTGTTCCTCTTCGACGAGCGGGGCCGGCTGCTGCTGCAGCGGCGCGCGCTCGGCAAGTACCACTCCCCCGGTGTGTGGTCCAACACCTGCTGCGGTCACCCGTACCCGGGCGAGCAGCCCTTCGTCGCGGCCGCGCGCCGCACCGCCGAGGAGCTCGGGGTGGGCCCGGCGCTGCTGCGGGAGGCGGGCACGGTGCGCTACAACCACCCCGATCCGGACTCGGGGCTGGTGGAGCAGGAGTACAACCACCTGTTCGTCGGGACGGTCACGGCCGGGCTGCGCCCGGACCCGCAGGAGGTCGGGGAGACGGCCTTCGTGACCCCGCGGGAGCTCGCGGAGCTGCGGGAGAAGCTGCCGTTCTCGGCCTGGTTCATGACGGTGCTGGACGCGGTGCGGCCGGCGGTCCGGGAGCTCACCGGGGCCGGGGCGGGCTGGTAGCGGGCCCGTCCGGTCCCGGCGGCGGGGCGAGCGGCAGGGCCACCCACACCACCTTGCCGCCGCTCGCGGTGTGCTCGACGTCGCACAGGCCGCCGGCCTGGTCGGCGATGGTCTGGACGAGCAGCAGCCCGCGGCCGCCGATGCGGTCCTCGTCCGCGTGCAGGGGTTTGGGCCGGTAGGGGTGGTCGTCCTCGACGGCCACCCGCACCCACTGCGCGCCGAGGGAGATCTCCACGGCCACCTCCGGGGAGAGCAGGGCCGCGTGCTGGACGGCGTTGGTGACCAGTTCGGAGACGATCAGCAGCAGTCCCTGGAGCAGGTCGGCGTCGAGTGGCACGCGCTGGTGGCGCAGCAGGTCGCGGACCGCGTGCCGGGCGCGGGGGACGGAGGAGGCGAGCGCGGGAGCGGTGAACCGCCAGGCGCCGTCGAACTCGACCGGCCTGCGGGGCGGGGCCTGCCCCGGGTCGGGCGGGACGCTCCCGAGGATTTCCATGTCCGATACCAACCCCTCACCCTGGTCGACCGCACCACCGAGTGTTGGGAACGCGGGATCCGAGCCGGTCAGCTGACCACAAGTCGCCCCCTATCGACGGTTTTTGACCGTACGTGTCCGCACCGGCCGTCCGTACGACCGGTGCTGGCCGTACCGGTCCGCGTTCGCTGAACGATCCGGAGTACTCCGCTCCGCGGCGGGCTTCACCGCGGGCTGCACGGCAGGGGCCGAACGGGCCGGTCACGCGGCCCGGTTAGCATCCGGACCATGAACCCCGCTCTCCTTGTGGATGTCGCCGGCGCCACCGCGACCGTGCGCATCGCCAACCCCGCCAAGCGCAATGCCATGACCCTCGGCATGTGGCGCGAGCTGCCCCCGCTGCTGGACCGGCTCGCCGCCGATCCGGCCGTACGCGTCCTGGTACTGACCGGCGAGGGGGACACGTTCTGCGCGGGCGCGGACATCTCCGCGCTGACCGGCGACAACGCGGCGCCCTCCCAGGAGCTCGCGGTCGCCGCCGAGGAGGCCCTGGCGGCCTTCCCCAAGCCGGCGCTCGCCGTGGTGCGCGGGCACTGTGTGGGCGGCGGCTGTCAGCTCGCGGCCGCCTGCGATCTGCGGTTCGCGGCCGAGGGCGCGTCCTTCGGCGTCACCCCGGCCCGCCTCGGCATCGTCTACGCGGCCTCCTCCACCCGGCGCCTGGTGGATCTCGTCGGCCCGGCGACGGCCAAGTACCTGCTGTTCTCCGCCGAGTTGATCGACGCCGGACGGGCGCTGCGCACCGGCCTGGTGGACGAGGTGTGGCCGGAGGGCGAACTGGACGCGCGGGTGGCGGAGTTCACCCGGATCCTGGCGGGGCGCTCACAGCTGACCCAGGCGGCGGCGAAGGAGTTCGCGGACGGGCGGACGGACGCGGAACGGATCGCCCACTGGACGGCGCAGGCCCGCGCGAGCACGGACACCGCGGAGGGGGTCGCCGCGTTCCTGGAGCGGCGGCAGCCGCGGTTCCGCTGGCCGGCGGGCCCCGTACGGGCCTGAGGGGCACCGGCGCCACGGGGCGCGCTCCCCGCGGCGGGCGCGGCGCACGACGGTGGAACGTCCCGTCATCACACCGGCGGCAGGGGCGGCTTGGCCGCCCGCCAGCGCGCGACGAGTCCGGCGGGGGCCTTCTCCGGGGAGCCCGCGTCGTAGGGCGGGTGCGGGTCGTACTCGGCGACCAGCTGGATCTCCTGCGCGGTGCGGTCGCCGGCGAGCAGGCCCGCGAGAGTGAGCCCCATGTCGATACCGGCGGAGACCCCGGCGGCCGTCATGTACTTGCCGTCGGTGACGACGCGTTCGCGCGTGGGCACGGCGCCGTAGCGGGACAGGTCCTCGCGGTACAGCCAGTGCGAGGTGGCGCGCCGGCCGGCCAGCAGTCCGGCGGCGCCGAGGATCAGCGAGCCGGTGCACACCGACGTCGTCCACGTGCTGTGCCGGTCGGCCTCGCGCAGCCACTCCAGGACGGGGCCGGGCCGCAGTTGCCCGGACACGTCGCGCCCGCCCGGCACGAGGACGACCGCGGGCCGGGACACCTCGTCCAGACCCGCCCGTGCCACGAGCGCGAACCCGCGGTTGTCGTTGGCGACGGGGCCGGGGCGCTCGGCGACGAGCACGGTCTCGGTGCCGGGGATCCTGCTGAGCATCTCGTAGGGGCCCACGGCGTCCAGGGCGGTGAAACCGGGGTAGAGCAGGATCGCTATGCGCTGGGTCGGCGCCTTCGGTATGTCCGGCGCATCCGGCGCCTTCGATGCATCCGGCGCATCCGGCGCATCCGGCACGTTCGACTCATTCGGCACAGACGCATTCGGCACAAGAGACCTTTCGGGCAAGGCGGTTCGCCGGACGCGGGCACACGCGCGCGCCCCGCCGGCGGCCCCGCGGGGCGCGGGAGCGTCGCAGCACCATGGTCACCGCACCCGCGGCGGGCCGCAACGGCAGCCGGTCAGTACCGTGTGGGCATGACGACCACTCTGCCCGAGCGCGCCGGCCGGCGCTGCCACGACGTCCTCAACCCGTACCACGCGACCGTGTACTTCGCTCCCGAGGTGGGGCAGGAGTTCGCGGCCCTCGGCATCGAGGGGACCAACGCCGTCTATCTCGCGGGGCGCGCCGCCGCGCTCGGCCGGGCCTCCGCGGGCACCGTCACCGCGACGTTCTTCAGCTTCAGCCACGAGCTGGTCTCCCGGCACATACCGCGCGTGTGGGACCTCGCCTCGCCGCAGGAGATCCTCGACGCCCGGCTGCGCGCCGCCGACGCCCTCCTGCGCCGGCTGCTCGGCGAGGAGGTGCTCGCCTCCCCCGGGATGGCCGAGGCCGCCGGGCTCGCGCTGCGCGCCACCGAGGCGTGTACCCGCCCGGCGCGCCCGCTGTACGCGGCCCACGCCGACCTGCCCGTGCCCCAGGAGCCGCACCTGGCCCTGTGGCACGCCGCGACGCTGCTGCGCGAACACCGCGGCGACGGCCACCTGGCGACCCTCCTGCGCGCCGGACTCGACCCCGTGGAGGCCCTGCTCACCCACCGCGCCACCGGGGCGGGCATGAGCACCAAGTGGCTGCTGCTGACGCGCGGCTGGGACGAGGAGGAACTGGCCGCCGGCGAGGCGCGGCTGCGCGGGCGCGGACTCCTCGACGGCAAGAACGAGTTGACGCCCGCCGGCACCGCGCTGCGCGCGGAGCTGGAGGAGGAGACGGACCGGCTGGACGCCGCGCCCTACGAGCACCTGGGCGCGGCGGGCGTCGAACGCCTCACCGAGCTCATGAAGGGCTTCGTCGTCAAGGCGCTGGCGGGCGGCGCGTTCCCCGAGGACCTGCGCGGCAACGGCTGAACCGCGCCGGCCACGGGCGGTGGTACGGGCCGGTGCGCGCCCGGTCCGTACCACCCCGCCCGGGCTGTCGGTGTCACCTGCCACAATGCAGTTCGCGACTCGAAGAGAAAGCGGAGCGTGAACGTGACGGCACCCATCGCGTCGGTCGAAGGCAGGATCGCCGAGGAGCTCGGCGTAAGGGAACGGCAGGTGAAGGCGGCCGTCGACTTGCTCGACGGCGGCGCGACCGTGCCGTTCGTCGCCCGGTACCGCAAGGAGGCCACCGGCATGCTCGACGACGCGCAGCTGCGTGTCGTCGAGGAGCGGCTGCGCTATCTGCGGGAGCTGGAGGAGCGCCGCTCGGCGGTCCTGGAGTCGGTGCGGGCACAGGGCAGGCTGGATCCGCAGCTGGAGGCACGGATCCTCGCGGCCGACTCCAAGGCCCGCCTGGAGGACATCTATCTGCCCTTCAAGCCCAAGCGCCGCACCAAGGCGCAGATCGCCCGCGAGGCCGGTCTGGAGCCGCTCGCGGACGGGCTGCTCGCCGACCCCTCGCGCGAGCCGTCGGCCGCCGCCGCGGCCTTCGCCGACGCGGACCGGGGCGTCGCGGACGCCGCCGCCGCGCTGGAGGGGGCGCGCGCGATCCTCACCGAGCGCTTCGGCGAGGACGCCGACCTCATCGGTGAGCTGCGCGAGCGCATGTGGACGCGCGGGCGCCTGGTGGCGAGGGTCCGCGAGGGCAAGGAGGAGGCGGGCGCGAAGTTCTCCGACTACTTCGACTTCGCCGAGCCCTTCACCGAGCTGCCCTCGCACCGCGTCCTGGCGATGCTGCGCGGCGAGAAGGAGGAGGTCCTCGACCTCGTGCTGGAGCCGGAGGAGCCGCAGGCCGAGGGCCCGAGCTCCTACGAGCAGGCCGTCGCCCGCCGCTTCGGCATCGCCGACCGGGGCCGCCCCGGCGACAAGTGGCTCACGGACACGGTGCGCTGGGCCTGGCGCACCCGTGTCCTGGTGCACCTCGGCATCGATCTGCGGCTGCGGCTGCGGCAGGCCGCCGAGGACGAGGCGGTGCGTGTCTTCGCCGCCAATCTGCGCGATCTGCTGCTCGCCGCCCCGGCGGGCACCCGCGCCACGATGGGCCTCGACCCCGGTTTCCGTACGGGCGTGAAGGTCGCCGTCGTCGACGCGACCGGCAAGGTCGCCGCCACCGAGACGGTCTTTCCGCACGTCCCGCAGCAGAAGTGGGACGCGGCCCTGGCTACTCTGGCCCGGCTCGCCCGCGAGCACGGCGTCGAGCTCGTCGCCATCGGCAACGGCACCGCCTCCCGCGAGACGGACAAGCTGGCCGGCGAACTCATCGCCAGGCACCCGGAGTTGAAGCTGACGAAGGTCATGGTCTCGGAGGCGGGCGCCTCCGTGTACTCCGCCTCCGCCTTCGCCTCGCAGGAGCTGCCCGGTCTGGACGTGTCGCTGCGCGGCGCCGTCTCCATCGCCCGCCGGCTCCAGGACCCGCTCGCCGAACTCGTCAAGATCGACCCGAAGTCGATCGGCGTCGGCCAGTACCAGCACGACCTGTCGGAGGTGAAGCTCTCCCGCTCGCTCGACGCGGTCGTCGAGGACTGCGTCAACGGCGTGGGGGTCGACGTCAACACCGCCTCCGCCCCGCTGCTCGCGCGCGTCTCCGGCATTTCCGCGGGCCTCTCGGAGAACATCGTCGCCCACCGCGACGCGAACGGGCCCTTCCGTTCCCGCAAGGCCCTCAAGGACGTGCCCCGGCTCGGGCCGAAGGCGTACGAGCAGTGCGCCGGCTTCCTGCGGATCCGGGGCGGCGACGACCCGCTGGACGCCTCCAGCGTCCACCCCGAGGCGTATCCGGTCGTCCGCTCCATGGTCAAGGCCACCGGCGGGGAGGTCGCCTCGCTCATCGGCAACACGGCGGTGCTGCGCTCGCTGCGCCCCGAGGAGTTCGTCAGCGACTCCTTCGGCCTGCCGACCGTCACCGACATCCTGCGGGAGCTGGAGAAGCCGGGCCGTGACCCGCGGCCCGCGTTCCGCACGGCCTCCTTCAAGGAGGGCGTCGAGAAGATCGGCGACCTGGAGCCCGGAATGGTGCTGGAGGGCGTCGTCACCAACGTGGCCGCGTTCGGCGCGTTCGTGGACGTCGGCGTCCACCAGGACGGGCTCGTGCACGTGTCCGCGATGTCGCGCACGTTCGTCAAGGACCCGCGGGACGTGGTGAAGCCGGGGGACATCGTGCGGGTGAAGGTGATGGAGGTGGACATCGCCCGCAAGCGGATCTCGCTGACGCTCAGGGTGGACGACGAGGTGCCCTCGGGCGGCTCGGCGAAGGGTTCGCGCGCCGAACGTGCCGAACGGTCCGAACGCGCCGCACGTTCCCGCGGGGAGAAGCGGGGGGCGCCCCGGCAGCGCGGGGCCCGCGAAGCGGCCCCGGTGAACAGTGCGATGGCGGAGGCGCTGCGGCGGGCGGGTCTGCGGTGACTCTCGCGGGGTGCCCGGCCGTGTTCCGGGCACCCCGCGCCCGTCAGGTGCTCGCCGGGAATTCCGGCAGGCGTTTGTCGAAGAGCCACGGGTGCAGCAGGTCCTGCAGGCGGCGGCCCGCGGTGTGTTCGGCGTGCGTGAAGAACGTCCGGGTGTCCGCGCTGCCGCCGCGGTGGGTGTCGTGCCAGCTGCGCAGCAGCCGGAAGAACGATTCGTCGCCCACCGCGAGCCGCAGCGCGTGCAGGGTGCAGGCGCCGCGCACGTAGATGCGGTCGTCGAAGAGGTGGCGCCGGCCGGGGTCGGCGATGCGCAGGTTCTGCCGGCGGCCGGAGAGTTCGCGCCAGGCTTCCCGGGCGAGGGTGTCCGCGTCGTCCTCGCCGATGTGCTCGGACCACAGCCACTCCGCGTACGTCGCGAAGCCCTCGTTGAGCCAGATGTGCTGCCAGTCGGTGAGGCCGACGCTGTTGCCGTACCACTGGTGGGCGATCTCGTGGGCGACGAGCGTCTCCCAACTGCGGTTGCCGTCCATGTGGTTGCTGCCGAAGACGGACAGGGTCTGGTTCTCCACGGGTGCGCCGAGCTCCGCGTCGACGACGACGGCGCCGTAGGACTCGAAGGGGTACGGACCGAAGAGGCCGGTGAAGGCCCGCAGGATCTCCGGTTGCCGCGCGAGGTCGTGCCGGGCGGCCGCGGCGAGGTGCGCGGGATAGGCGTTGCGCAGCGGGACGGGCGATCCGCCGGGGCTGGCCTCGATGGTCTGGGTCTCGTGGGCGAAGCGGCCGGTGTAGACGGCGGCGAGGTAGGTGGCCATGGGGCCGGGGTGGTGGTAGGTCCAGCCGACGGTGCCGTCGTCGTGTTCCTCCCGGCCGTGCAGCGTGCCGTTGGCGAGGACGTGGTGGCCGCGCGGCACCCGGACCTCGAAGGTGTAGGCGGCCTTGTCGTCGGGCCGGTCGTTGCAGGGGAACCAGGAGGGGGCGCCGACGGGCTGGGAGGCGACGAGGGTGCCGTCGTGGCCGTCGCCGGTGCGGTCCCAGCCGATGGGCCCGAAGGGGGTCCGCAGGGGGCCGGGGCTGCCGCCGTAGCGGATGTCGGCGACGAAGGGCTGTGCGGGGGCGAGGGGTTCCCCGGTGGTGAGGAAGACCTTGCCGTCGCGGCGGTGCACGGCCACGGGGCGGCCGTCGACCTCGGCTGCGTGCACGGTGAGCCCCGCGAGGTCGAGTTCGACGCGGCGGGTGTGCTCGGCGGCGACGGCCTGGATACGGGCGTGCCCGTCGAGCCGTCCCTCGCCGGGGTCGTAGTCGAGCCGCAGGTCGTAGGAGAGGGTGCGGTGGCCGTACGAGCCGTGGCGCGGGAAGTAGCGGCGGCGGGCGGCGGCGGGCGTGTCACGGGCCGGGGCCCGGCCGCCGCCACGGCCGGACAGGGCCGTGGCGGCGGTCATGGGCAGGACGGCGGCGGCCGTCAGAAGCGCGCGCCGGCTGCAGCAGAACCGGTTCCGGAACGTCACTTCGGCCGCCCCCTCACGCGGCGTGCTCGTGCTCGGCCTGCCCCTGGACGGGGGCCGGGCGCTGGCCGGCGATGGGATTGCCGGCCCAGCGGGTGCCGGCCGGGACGCTCTCGCCGCGCATGACGAGCGACGAGGGCGCGATGGAGGTGTGGGCGCCGACGGTGGTGCCGGGCAGGACGATGCCGTGGGGGCCGAGGGTGGCGCCCTCGGCGAGGTGCACGGTGTCCATGCGCATGATCCGGTCGTGGAACAGGTGGGTCTGCAGGACGCAGCCGCGGTTGACGCTCACGCCGTCGCCGAGGGTGATCAGGTCGGTCTCGGGCAGCCAGTGGGTGTCGCACCACACGCCGCGGCCGACGCGCACGCCCAGGCTGCGCAGCCACCAGTTGAGGACCGGGGTGCCGGTGAAGGGCCCGGCCATCCACGGCACGGCGAAGGACTCGACGAAGGTGTCGTAGAGCTCGTTGCGCCACACGAACGAGGACCACAGCGGGTGCTCGCCGGTCTTGAAGCGGCCCATGAGCAGCCACTTGGCGGCGGTGGCGGTCAGTCCGGCGACCACGGCCGCGCCCAGCAGCAGCGGGGCGCCCACGGCGGCGGCGAGCCACAGGCCGCCGGCGTCGAGGGCGTCCTGCTGGGCCAGCAGCACGGCTTCGGCGAGCAGGAAGCCGCAGATCAGCGGCAGGATCCGGCAGGCCTCGACGGCGGCGCGGGCCAGCATCAGCCGACGCGGCGGCTCGAAGGTGCGTCCGGCGTCGGCGACGGTCGCCACGCGCGGCAGCGGCATCGCGGGCCGGCCGAGCCAGGAGGTGCCGGGCTCGCTGTGCTCGGGGGCGTCGCTGAGCACGCCGATCAGCGCGTGGTCGGGCACGGCGCGGCCGGGGCCGACGATGCCGGAGTTGCCGAGGAAGGCCCGCCGGCCCACGCGGGCCGTGCCCAGCCGCATCCGGCCGTGGCGCAGCTCGTAGGGGGCGGCGAGGGTGTCGTCGGCGAGGAAGGCGCCGTCGTCGACGGTGAGCAGCGACGGCAGGGGCAGCACCGTGGAGATCTCGGCGCGGCGGCCGACGCGGGCGCCGAGCAGGCGCAGCCACACGGGGGTGGCCAGGCTCGCGTACAGCGGGAAGAGGCTGGTGCGGGCGCCGTCGAGGAGCCGGGTGACGAGCCAGGCGCGCCAGGCGACGCCGCCGTCGGCGGGGTGGTCGCCGGGGGTGATGCCGCGGCCGAGGAGCCGTACGACGCCGGCGAGGAGCAGGATCCAGCAGGCGGTGGTGGCGAGGGCGAGCAGCGGTGCGGCGCCCAGGACCATGAAGGCGACGGAGCCGAGCGTGGGCACGCCCTTGACGAGGTGGTAGACGCCGACCAGGGAGGGTACGGCGGCCAGGAGCGGCAGCAGCGGCAGTCCGAGGAGGGAGGCGGCGTAGGCCAGGCGCCAGCGCAGCGGTCCGCGGTCGTGGCGGGCGTGGCTGCCGTGCCGGCGGCGGGCGGCGGCCAGGTCGGCGGGGGCGTCCGGCTCGCCGCGCCGGGCGGTGGGGGCGTGGCGGGCCGGGGAGCCTTCCCAGGTCTGCCCGGAGGGCACGTGGCCGTCGAGGCAGGCGCCGGGGGCGAGTTCGGCGTCGGGGCCGAGGGAGGCGCCGGGCATGAGCATGGTGCGGTGGGCGACGCGGGCGCCGGAGCCGATGCGGATGCTGCCGACGCGCAGGGTCTCGCCGTCCAGCCACCAGCCGGCGATGTCGGCCTCGGGCTCGATGCTGCTGCCGTCGCCGAACTGGGCCAGGCCCGTGACGGGCGGCATGGTGTGCAGGGCGACGCCGCGGCCGACCTCGCAGCCGAGGGCGCGCGCGTACCAGGCGGCCCAGGGGGTGCCGATGAGGGCGGGGACGCCGAAGGCGGCGACGGCGCGTTCGGCGGCCCACAGCCGCAGGTGGACGCGGCCGCCGCGCGGATGGCTGCCGGGGGTGATGCCGCGGGTGAGGAGCCGGGCGGCGGCGGCGCCGATGGCGAACCGGGCGGGCGCGCTGAAGAGGACGAACCAGCCGACGGCGACCAGCCACCAGGAGGTGTGCGGGGCCCAGCTCTCGGGCATCAGCAGGCCCAGGACGTTGTCGGCGGCGGCGAGGCCGACGAGGCCGCGCAGTCCGGTGACGCCGAAGAGCGCGCACTGCACGAGGATCTGGGCGGCGCCGGTGCGGCGGCGCACCGGGCGGACCTCGCGGCGGACGGGGTGGTCCTGCGGGTGGTGGCCGTCGAGGCTGTCGATGTGGTCGGCCATGTCGCGCAGCACGGGGTGCCGGTACAGGCCGGCGACGGAGACGCCGGGGTGGTCCTTGCGCAGGGCGGAGGCCATGCGGGCGGCGGTGAGGCTGGTGCCGCCCATGGTGACGAAGTCGGAGTCGGAGGTGGGCCGGGTGCCCAGCAGTTGCTCCCACAGGGCGGCGAGCCGGCCGGCGGTGCCGTGCAGGGCGTGGGCGGCGTCGGGGCTGGCGGCGGTCTGCGCGGCGGGCAGCGGCCAGGGCAGGGCGTTGCGGTCGACCTTGCCGGAGGTGCGGGTGGGCAGGTCGTCGACTTCGGCGAGGACGGGCACGAGGGCGGCGGGCAGCCGTTCGACGAGCTGGGCTCTGGCGTCGGCGCGGTGGTAGTCGGCGGCGGGGACGACGTAGCCGACGAGGAGCTGTCCGCCGGCGGGGGTGGTGCGGACGGCCGCGGCGGCGCCGCGTACTCCGGGCAGGGCCGAGAGCGCGGCGTCGATCTCGCCGAGTTCGATGCGCCGGCCGCCGAGCTTGATCTGGTCGTCGGCGCGGCCGGCGAAGACCAGGCCCTCGGGGTCGGCGCGCACCAGGTCGCCGGTGCGGTAGGCGCGCCCGGTGTTGAGGGCGGCGCAGGGCCGGAAGCGTTCGGCGTCCTTGACGGGGTCGAGGTAGCGGGCGACTCCGGCGCCGGCGACGACGAGTTCGCCCTCGGCGCCGTGCGGGACGGGCTGCCCGGCCTCGTCGACGACGGCGAGTTCCCAGCCGTCCAGGGGCAGGCCGATGCGCACGGTGCGGCCGGGGAGCATGCGGGCGGCGCAGGCGACGACGGTGGTCTCGGTGGGGCCGTAGGTGTTCCACATCTCGCGGCCGTGGACGGCGAAGCGGTCGACGAGTTCGGCGGGGCAGGCCTCGCCGCCGACGATCAGCAGCCGGACGCGGTCCAGGCAGTCGGCGGGCCACAGCGCGGCGAGGGTGGGGACGGTGGAGACGACGGTGATGCCGCGCTCGACGAGCCAGGGGCCGAGCTCGTGGCCGGCGCGGACCAGGGCGCGGGGGGCGGGCACCAGGCAGGCGCCGTGCCGCCAGGCCAGCCACATCTCCTCGCAGGAGGCGTCGAAGGCGACGGACAGGCCGGCCAGGACCCGGTCGCCGGGGGCGAGGGGCCGTTCCCGCAGGAAGAGGCGGGCCTCGGCGTCGACGAAGGCGGCGGCGCTGCGGTGGGTGACGGCGACGCCCTTGGGGGCGCCGGTGGAGCCGGAGGTGAAGATGATCCAGGCGTCGTCCTCGGGCAGGACGGGCCGGGGCGGCTCCAGGTGGCCGAGGGGTGCGGACGGTCCGGGGGCGAGGGTGCCGTCCGCGGTGAGGACCGCGCAGACGGCGGCCTCGCCGAAGACGGTGGCGGCGCGCTCGTCGGGGTCGTCGGCGTCGACGGGGACGTAGGCGGCTCCGCTGCGCAGCGTGGCGAGCACGCCGAGGTAGAGCTCGGCGGTGCCGGAGGGGACGCGGATGCCGACCCGGTCGCCGGGGCCGATGCCGGCGGCGCGCAGCCGCTCGGCGCGGACGGCGACGGCGGCGAGCAGCTCGCGGTAGCTGAGGATCTCGGTGCCGGTGTCGACGGCGGGGGCGTCCGGGTACCGCTGCGCGGTGGCGTCGAGTACGTCGAGCAGGGTGCGCGCGGGTGCGGGAGGTGCGCTGCCGTAGAGCGCCTTCCCCGCCGGCGGGCCCGGTGGGACGGGCGTGGGGTCGGGACGGGTCGGGGACATGGATACGCCTCAATTCGACGTCGGTGGTGCGGACGCTCTTCGTCTTCGCACGTCCGCACCCACAGACGCCGGTCCGCGCCCCCGGGTTCGTATGCCGAGCCCAACGTTCCGTAAATCGAACAGGCGCCTCTCGGGGCGCGGGCACCGTGATTCCCATTGTCCTGCGCGGGACGCCACGGGGGAACCGCTACCGGAAGGGGATCGTCCGATGGCGCCCGCTTGAGAAAGGTTTGGCCTTCAACTGGGGTTGTTTTCGGACAGCCATTCACCCGTACGAGAAGGGGTTCCGGCCGGGCGGCGGAGGGCGGTGCGGCTCACCGCTCGGTGACGCGGCCGCCTTCGACCTCGATACGGCGGGTGGTGTGCACGGCGTCGAGCATGCGGCGGTCGTGGGTGACGAGCAGCAGGGTGCCGGTGTAGGAGGCCAGTGCGGATTCGAGCTGTTCGATGGCGGGCAGGTCGAGGTGGTTGGTGGGCTCGTCCAGGACGAGCAGATTGACCCCGCGGGCCTGCAGCAGGGCGAGGGCGGCGCGGGTGCGTTCGCCCGGGGAGAGGGTCACGGCGGGCCGCAGGACGTGATCGGCGGTGAGGCCGAATTTCGCCAGGAGGGTACGGACCTCGGCGGGCGCGAGCTCCGGGGTGGCGGCCCCGAAGGCGTCGAGCAGCGGGTCGGGGCCCAGGAACAGTCCCCGGGCCTGGTCGACCTCGCCGACGACGACGCCGGGCCCGAGCGCGGCGGAGCCGGCGTCCAGCGGCAGCCGGCCCAGCAGCGCGGCGAGGAGGGTGGACTTGCCGGAGCCGTTGGCGCCGGTGATCGCGACGCGGTCGGCCCAGTCGATCCGCAGGTCGGCGGGGCCGAAGGCGAAGGAGCCGCGCCGCAGGCGGGCGCCGCTGAGGGTGGCGACGACGGCGCCGGAGCGGGGGGCGGCGGCGATGCTCATACGCAGCTCCCACTCCTTGCGGGGCTCCTCCACGACCTCCAGGCGCTCGATGAGCCGCTCGGTCTGCCGGGCCTTGGCGGCCTGCTTCTCGGTGGTCTCGGCGCGGTGCCTGCGGCCGGTCTTGTCGTTGTCGGTGGCCTTGCGGCGGGCGTTGCGCACGCCGTGTTCCATCCAGTTGCGCTGGGTGCGGGCGCGCTCCTGCAGGCCGGCCCGGGTCTGCGCGTACTCCTCGTACGCCTCGCGGGCGTGCCGCCGGGCGCGGGCGCGCTCCTCCAGGTAGGAGGTGTAGCCGCCGCCGTAGAGGTTGATCTGCCGCTGGGCGAGGTCGAGTTCGAGGACCTTGGTGACGGTGCGGGTGAGGAACTCGCGGTCGTGGCTGACGAGGACGGTGCCGGCGCGCAGTCCGGTCACGAAGCGCTCCAGCCGCTCCAGGCCGTCGAGGTCGAGGTCGTTGGTGGGCTCGTCGAGGAGGAAGACGTCGTAGCGGCTGAGCAGCAGGGAGGCGAGGCCGGCGCGGGCGGCCTGGCCGCCGGAGAGCGCGGTCATGGGCCGGTCGAGGCCGATGGCCAGGCCGAGGGAGGCGGTGACCTCGGTGGCGCGTTCCTCCAGGTCGGCGCCGCCGAGGTCGAGCCAGCGCTCCAGGCTTGTCGCGTAGGCGTCGTCCGCGCCGGGGGCGCCCGCGACGAGGGCCTCGGTGGCGGTGTCGAGGGCCTGCTGGGCGGCGGCGACGCCGGTGCGGCGGGCGAGGAAGGCGAAGACGCTCTCGCCGGGGCGGCGTTCGGGCTCCTGCGGCAGGTGGCCGACGGTCGCGGTGGCCGGGCTGAGCCGCAGTCCGCCCTCGGCGGGCGTCTCCAGGCCCGCGAGGAGGCGCAGCAGCGTGGACTTGCCGGCGCCGTTGGCGCCGACGAGTCCGATGACGTCACCGGGGGCGACGACGAGGTCGAGCCCGGAGAAGAGGGTGCGCTCGCCGTGGCCGGCGGCGAGGTCCTTCGCGACGAGGGTGGCGCTCATAACCCGTCGACCTTAACCGGCGGGCGGCGGCGGACGGCAATCGGATTCCGGCGCCGGTCCCGCCGCGCGGGCGGGACCGGCGCGGCGGGGTCAGGGCAGGTGGACGAGCGCGGTGGGGGTACGGACCGTACGGCCGCCGCCGTCCGGGGCCGCGGGGCGGCCCCCGGCGGTGGCGCGGGCGAAGGCGGCCGGGCCGCCCACGAGCGGGAGTTCGGCGGTGGTACGGCTGAGGTCGACGGTCAAGCGGGGTGTGGTGTCGGCGGGTTCGAGGAGTCCGGCGTCCGTGCCGGCGACGATCAGGGCGAGCCGGTGGCCGGCCGGCACGACGTGGTCGGTGGCGGCGAGGCCGAGGGTGAGGGTGTAGGGGCGGCCGGGGACGAGGGGCTGCTGCTCGTCGAGTCCGGCCCAGTGGCCGAGGTCGGCCCAGCCGCGGCTGAAGACGGTGCGGTCCACCCGGGCGGTGTCGGCGACGGTACGCCGGTAGCAGGCGCTGTCGCCGGGGGTGCTGCTGCCCCAGCAGGTGCGCTCGGTCAGGGTGGTGATGCCCTCTCCCTTGGCCCCGTAGTCGCGGATGACGGCCGGGCCGAGGTCGACGAGGACGGCCGTCAGGTGCGCGGAGGTGGTGGAGGGGGTGACGGTCAGCCGCACGCGGGAGGAACCGGACAGTCTCAGGTCGCGGGCGAGCGGGACGGTGGTGAACGCGGCCTTGGCGGGTGTGCGCCGGTCGGCGCTCGCGGCCCAGTCGCTCTCGCCGGTCGCCGGGTCGTCGGTGAAGGAGTCGCTGCTGCCGGCCGGGGCGGGCCGCGTGCCGAGCCGGCCGGGGCCGTCCCCGCTGCCGGGGGCGGGGTGCAGGGCGGTCGCGGCGGTGGAGCGCGGCGGCCAGAGGGGGTCGGTGGACCACTGGTCGGGGGCCCGTTCGATGTCGGCCATGGGTGCCCGCTCGATGCCGTTGTCGTAGCCGAGGAGGTAGTGGTCGAACCAGTGGTGCAGGGTGCTCACCCATGCCTCGCGGCGGACGTCGAAGGGGTCGACGTGCCCGGCCGTCGTCAGCCAGATCTTGCGCTCGACGCCGTTGCGGGCCAGCGCGTCCCACCACTGACCGAGGTGCTGGGTACGGACGTTGAGGTCCTGCATGCCGTGGACGGCGAAGACGCTCGCGCGCACGCGGCCGGCGGCGCGCACGTAGTCGCGTTCCTGCCACAGGTCCGTCCAGTTGCCGTCGCGCGGTGCGCCGTCGGCGAGTTCGGCCTGCACGTCCTGGCAGTTCGTCTGTGCCTCGGGGCTCTGGACGTAGCGGGCGAGGCTGTCGGGGCCGCCGTCGTAGAGGGCGGCGCCCTGCGCGAAGTAGTAGTCGTACCAGGAGCTGATGGCCCCGATCGGCACGATGGTCCGCAGGCCCTCGACGCCGGTGGCGGCGACGCCGTTGGCGATGGTGCCGTCCCAGCTCTTGCCGATCATGCCGACGGCGCCGGTGGTCCAGTCGGCGGTGGCGGTCTGCGGGCCGGTGCGGGAGGAGTAGCCGCGGGCCCGGCCGCCCAGCCAGTCGACGACGGCCTTCGCGGAGCGGATGTCGAAGCGTCCGCCGACATCGACGCAGCCGTCGGAGCGGTTGGTGCCGGCGAGGTCGACGAGGGCGACCGCGTAGCCGCGCGGCACGAAGTAGTTGTCGTAGAACAGCGGGAACTGCACGGGCCGGCCGTGCTCGTCGTAGGTCTTCTTCTGGCTCTCGTTGCCGCGTCCGCAGCAGGAGTAGTACGGGCTCGCGTCCATGATGACGGGCACCCGCCGTCCGGACTCGGCCGCTTCGCGGGGGCGGACGATGTCGACGGCGACGCGTACGGCGCGGTCCTCGCCCTCCGGGGCGGAGTGCTCGATTCCGGTGTCGACCCACACGGTTTCGCGGATCGCGCGCTCGTAGGAGTAGACGGGTCTGCTCTCGCCGCGCACGGCGGGAGCGGCCGAGGCCGCGCCGGGCGGCGCGGCCAGGACGGCCAGCAGGGCGGCGAGAGCCGCCAGGACGGACGCGGTCCAGGGTATGCGGGTACGGCCCGCTCGCTTCGGCACGCGGGGACCGTAGCGGAGTCAACTCCCCCTGTAGAAGAGAGAAAGCAGGGAAACAAGAGAGTGACAGCGACCGATGGTGACGCGCTCGTGTCGATCACATGTCGGTACGCACCATGGACATGACCTCTCCCCCGGTGAGTTCATAGGCTGCGGTTCACCGTTCTCCTCCTACGAGTTGGAGTGGCTCGTGCGTCACAGATTCATCGTCCCCAGCGCCGCCGCGGCCGTCCTGCTGCTGGCGATCCCGGCCTCGGCCGCCGGCCCCACCCCGGGCGCGCCGGGCATCGGGGACCCGTACTACCCCGAAGCGGGCAACGGCGGATACAGCGTGTCCCACTACGACCTGCGGCTGAAGTACCAGCCGAAGACGGACCGGTTGGAGGGCACGGCGACCCTGCTGGCCACCACGACCCAGGATCTGTCCCGCTTCAACCTCGACTTCCTCCTCGACGTCAGCGAGGTCCTGGTCAACGGCAAGAAGGCGGCGGTCGGCCGGTCCGGCACCCACGAGCTGGAGATCACCCCGCAGACGCCGCTGGAGAAGGGCAAGTCCATCAGCGTGGTGGTCCGCTACAGCGGCACCCCCTCGCAGGTGAAGGTGAACGGCTTCACCGGCTGGACGCGCACCCCCGACGGGGCGGTGGCGGCCCAGGAGCCGGAGGGGGCGGCCTGGTGGTTCCCCAGCAACGACCACCCGCGCGACAAGGCCACGTACGACATCTCCGTCTCCGTGCCGGACGACGTGCAGGCGATCAGCAACGGCGTCCTCGCCTCCAAGACCTCCCGGTTCGGCTGGACCCGCTACAACTGGCGCTCCACCAAGCCGCAGGCGAGCTATCTGACCACCCTCGCCATCGGCAAGTTCGACATCACCGAGGACCGGACGGCGGGCGGCCTGCCGGTCATCAGCGCCTACAGCAAGGACCTGGGCGACAACTACGCCCCGGCGAAGGCGAGCATCGAGCGCACCGCCGAGATCGTCGACTGGGAGAGCAGCGTCTTCGGCCCGTACCCGTTCACCGCGCTGGGCGGTTACGTGCCGAACGTGAACTCCCACTACGCGCTGGAGACCCAGACCCGCCCGTTCTACAGCCCGGCGCAGTTCGCGAACGGCGCGAACACCTCGGTGGTCGTGCACGAGCTCGCGCACCAGTGGTTCGGCGACTATGTGTCGGTGAACAACTGGCGGGACATCTGGCTGAACGAGGGCTTCGCGACGTACGCGCAGTGGCTGTGGTCGGAGAAGGAGGGCGAGGGCACCGCCCAGCAGCTCGCCGACTACGTCTACTCCCAGCCGGCGGACAGCCCCTTCTGGAAGGTGAAGCCGGGCGACCCGGGCGCCGACCGGCAGTTCGACGGCGCGGTCTACAACCGGGGCGCGGCGGCCATCCAGGCCCTGCGCACCACCGTGGGCGACCAGGCGTTCTTCACGATCCTCAAGCAGTGGCCGGAGCAGCACCGCTACGGCAACGCCTCGATCGAGGACTTCGTGGCGTTCGCGGAGAAGGTCTCGGGCAAGAAGCTGGGCGCGCTCTTCGACACCTGGCTGTTCACCACCGCCAAGCCGGCCGTGGGGCCGGGCGGCGCGCAGGCGGCGGGCAGCCGGGCGCACGGCCTGGCGGCGCCGGTGGTCAAGGAGCCCAAGTCCTGGAAGAAGATCCAGTCGGCGCTGGCGGGCCACCACGGCCACTGAGTTCTTCCTTCCGGGGTGCCCCGGCGCGGCCGCGGCCGGGCCGGGGCACTTCCCTACTGCGCGTACGCCGCCCGCAGTTCCTGGGTCAGGGACCGCTGGAAGGCGGTGACCAGGGCCTGCACGACGAGCGGCTGCATGTGCCGCGACAGCGACTTCATCGCGGCCGCCTCGCCTTCGACGGCCCGGCACACCTCCTCGCGGAAGAGGCGGCTCAGCTCGCGGGCGGCCGCGCAGGAGTGGTCGATCAGCACGGTGCGCGCCTTGAGGATGGTCTCCAACGCGACGGGCACGTCCAGCAGTTGCAGCCCCAGGCCCAGCAGCGCGGGGTCGACGCGGAAGGCGGCGCCGCCGCCCCGGCCGTCGGGGTCGGGTTCGACGACGTTCATCGCGGCGAGCCGGCCGAGGTCCTCCTCGGTCAGGGGCCGCCCGGCCCGCCGCTCCAGCTGCGCGCGGGGCATCTCCTCGGCCTCGTCCGGCATCCAGGAGGCCACCAGGGCCCGGTGGATGGCCAGGTCGTGCGGGCTCAGGCCGGCGGGCAGCCGGCTCAGATAGCGTTCGATGGCGGCCAGGGTCAGCCCCTGGTGCTGCAGTTCCTCGATGAGGGCGAGGCGGGCGAGGTGGCCCGGCCCGTAGCGGCCGACCCGGCGGGGGCCGAGCTCGGGCGGCGGCAGCAGTCCGCGCGTGCCGTAGAAGCGCACGGTGCGCACGGTCACCCCGGCGCGGGCCGCCAACTCGTCGACGGTCAGGGCCGGTTCCCCGGCGCCTCCCTCCCTCGCCTGCGCCGCTTCCGCCACCGTCTTCGACCGTGTCTCCACCGCCACCTCCTCGCTCTCCCGGCCGGCACCCGGCCGTCCGCGACCGCACCCGCCCCGGGGGCCGGGTCCTTCGGTCGTGCCTCAGTCGTGCCTCGGTCGTGCTTCAGTCCCGGAAGACCTCGCCCTTCGCGGCCCTGGCCACCAGCGACTCCGGGGGCGTGAACCGCTCGCCGTAGGCCGCCCGCAGCTCGTGCGCCCGGGCCACGAAGCCCGCGAGCCCGCCCTCGTAGCCGTTGATGTACTGCAGGGCGCCGCCGGCCCACCCGGGGAAGCCGATGCCCAGGATCGATCCGATATTGGCGTCCGCGACCGAAGTGAGGACGTTCTCGTCCAGGCACCGCACGGTATCGAGGGCTTCGGCGAAAAGCATCCGCTCCCGCAGGTCCCGCAAGGGGACCGCGGGGGCGTCCGGGCAGCCGAAGTGCTCGGCCAGGCCCGGCCACAGGCCCGTCCGCCTGCCGTCGGCGTAGTCGTAGAATCCGGCGCCGCCGCTGCGGCCCGGCCGTCCGAACTCGTCGACCATCCGGTCGATGACCGCGTCGGCGGGGTGCGGCGTCCAGGTGCCGCCGGCCTGCTCGACGCCGCGCCGGGTCTCCTCGCGGATCCTGCGGGCCAGGGTGAGCGTCAACTCGTCCATGAGGGAAAGCACCTTGGCGGGGTACCCGGCCTGGGCGGCGGCCTGCTCGACGGTCGCGGCCGGCACGCCCTCCCCGATCATCGCGACGCCCTCGTTGAGGAAGCGGCCGATGACGCGGGAGGTGAAGAAGCCGCGCGAGTCGTTGACGACGACGGGGGTCTTGCGGATCTGCCGGACGAGGTCGAAGGCGCGGGCGAGGGCCGCCTCGCCGCTGCGGGCCCCCTTGACGATCTCGACGAGCGGCATCCGGTCCACGGGCGAGAAGAAGTGCAGGCCCACGAAGTCGGCGGGCCGCTCGACGCCTTCGGCGAGCGAGGTGATCGGCAGGGTGGAGGTGTTGGAGCACAGCAGCGCGTCGGGGGCGACGAGGTGCTGGACCTCCTGGAACACCTTCCGCTTGAGGGCGGGGTCCTCGAAGACGGCCTCGATGACGGCGTCGCAGCCGGCCACGTCGGCGGCGTCGGCGGTCGGGGTGATGCGGGCGAGGATCTCCTCGCGTCGCTGCTCGGTCATCCGGCCCTTGCCGACGGCCGCGTCGAGCAGCTTGCGGGAGTGCTCCTTGCCCTTGCGGGCGTTGTCGAGGGTGACGTCCTTCAGGACGACCTCGATGCCCGCCTTGGCGCAGACGTGGGCGATGCCGGCGCCCATCATGCCCGCGCCGAGGACGGCGGCCCTGCGTACGGTGCGCGGTTCGACGCCGGACGGTCGGCTGCGGCCGGTGTTGACGGCCTGGAGGTCGAAGAAGAACGCCTGGATCATGTTCTTCGCGGTCTGTCCGCAGACCAGTTCGGTGAAGTAGCGCGCCTCGACGACCTGCGCGGTCTCGAAGTCGACCTGCGCGCCCTCGACGGCGGCGGCCAGGATGTTGCGGGGGGCCGGGTAGGGGGCGCCCGCGGTCTGCTTGCGCAGGGTGGCGGGGTAGGCGGGCAGTTCGGCGGCCAGGCGCGGGCTCGACGGCGTCCCGCCGGGGAGCTTGTAGCCCTTCTCGTCCCAGGGCTGGTGGGATTCGGGGTGGGCGGCGATGAACGCGCGGGCCTTGGCGAGGAGTTCCTCGGGGCTCGTGGCGAGCTCGTGGACCAGTCCGGCGTCCAGGGCCCGCCGCGGCTCGTACTGGGTGCCCTGGATCAGTACCTTCAGCAGGGCGTCGGCGATGCCGAGCAGCCGGACCGTACGCACCACTCCCCCGCTGCCGGGCAGCAGGCCGAGGGTGACCTCGGGCAGGCCGATCCGCGAGCCGGGCACGTCCAGGGCCACGCGGTGGTGGCAGGCGAGGGCGATCTCGTAACCGCCGCCGAGGGCCGAGCCGTTGACGGCGGCGACGACGGGCACGCCGAGGGTCTCGATGCGCCGCAGGTCGCGCTTGACGGCCAGGCCGGCGTCGAAGACCGCCTGGGCGTCCTCGGGGGTGACGGCGATGAGGTCGCGCAGGTCGCCGCCGGCGAAGAAGGTCTTCTTCGCGGAGGTGACGATGACGCCGCGCACCGAGTCCCGTTCGGCCTCCAGGCGGTCGGCGGTGGCGTGGAGCGCCTGCTGGAAGGCGCGGTTCATGGTGTTGGCGGACTGGGCGGGGTCGTCGAGGACGAGGGTGACGACGCCGTCGCCGTCCTGCTCCCAGCGGATGACGCTGTCGCTCATGGTCGGGGGTCTCCAGATCGGGTCGGGGCGCGGGGCGGGGGCGGTCATGGCGCGGGGGTCAGAGGCGTTCGACGACGGTGGCGACGCCCATGCCGCCGCCGACGCACAGGGTGATCAGCCCGTACCGCTTGTCCTGGCGTTCCAGTTCGTCGATGACCGTGCCGAGCAGCATCGCCCCGGTGGCGCCCAGCGGATGGCCGAGCGCGATGGCGCCGCCGTTGACGTTGATCTTCTCCAGGCCGATGCCCATGTCGGCGGCGAAGCGCAGTACGGCGGCGGCGAACGCCTCGTTCATCTCGATCAGGTCGATGTCGTCGATGGTCAGTCCGGCCTTGGCGAGGGCCTTGCGGGAGGCGGGCGCGGGGCCGGTGAGCATGATGGTGGGCTCGGAGCCGGAGACGGCGGCGGAGACGATGCGGGCGCGCGGGACGAGTCCGTGGCGCTCGCCGGTCCCACGGTTGCCGATGGCGACGAGGGCGGCGCCGTCGACGATGCCGGAGGAGTTGCCGGCGTGGTGGACGTGGTCGATGCGCTCCAGCCAGTGGTACTTCTGCAGGGCGACGGCGTCGAAGCCGGCGGCCTCGCCGATCTCCGCGAAGGAGGGCTTGAGGGCCGCGAGGGCCTCGACGGTGGTGCCGGGCCGCAGGTGTTCGTCGCGGTCGAGGACGAGCAGTCCGTTGCGGTCGTACACGGGCACCACGGAGCGCTCGAAGCGGCCTTCCTTCTGCGCGGTGGCGGCGCGTTCCTGGGAGCGGGCGGCGAAGGCGTCGACGTCGGCGCGGGTGAAGCCGCCGAGGGTGGCGATGAGGTCGGCGCTGACGCCCTGGGGGACGAAGCCGGTGGCGAGGTTGGTCATGGGGTCGCCGAACCAGGCGCCGCCGTCGGAGCCCATGGGCACCCGGGACATCGACTCGACGCCGCCGGCGAGCACCAGGTCCTCCCAGCCCGAACGCACCTTGGCGGCGGCGAGGTTGACGGCTTCGAGGCCCGAGGCGCAGAAGCGGTTCTCCTGTACGCCGGCCACGGTGTCCGGCAGTCCGGCCGCGATCGCGGCGATCCGGGCGATGTCGGAGCCCTGCTCGCCGATGGGGCTGACCACGCCGAGGACGATGTCGTCGACGGCGGCGGGGTCGAGGCCGGGCAGGCGGCGGCGGAGTTCGCCGATGAGGCCGACGACGAGGTCGACGGGTTTGGTGCCGTGCAGCGAGCCGTGGGCCTTGCCGCGCCCGCGCGGGGTGCGGATCGCCTCGTACACATACGCTTCGGGGGTCGCTTCGGTGGTCACGTTCTCGTGCCTTTCGGGGGTTCGGCGGACGACGGGTCGAGTCGGGGGACGCCCCAGTCACGGGCGACCTCGGCGCTGTGGGCGCCGGGCCGCGCGGGCGGGCGGAGCGGTGCCGCGGGGGTCGCGGAGAACCTCGGGGCGGGGGCGGGCTGGGTGATGCCGGCGGTCTCGACGAAGGTGCCGCGTGCGGCGAGGTGCGGGTGGCCGGGGGCCTCGCGCAGGGTCAGTACGGGCGCCACGCACGCGTCGCTGTCCGCGAAGACCTCCGTCCACTCGGCCCTGGTGCGCCGGGCGAACCGTTCGGCGACGGCGGCGCGCAGCTCGGCCCAGCGGGCGGGGTCCGCGCGCAGCCCCGCCAGGTGCGCGATGCCCAGGCGCCGGGTGAACTCGGCCCAGAAGGGCGGCTCCAGGGCGCCGACGGCCATGTGCCCGCCGTCGGAGGTGGGGTACGTGCCGTAGAACGGGGCGCCTCCGTCGAGGAGGTTGGCCTCGCGGCGGTCCTGCCAGCCGCCGGCCGCGAGCATGCCGTGCAGCATGGCGGTCAGATGGGCGGTGCCGTCGACGATCGCGGCGTCGACGACCTGGCCGGGGCCGCCGGCGCGGACGTGGTGCAGGGCGGCGAGCACGCCGACGGCCAGGTACAGGGCGCCGCCCGCGTAGTCGCCGAGGAGGTTGGCGGGGGCGCAGGGCGGGCCGTCGGCAGGGCCGGTGAGGGCGAGGGCGCCGGTGACGGCGATGTAGCCGAGGTCGTGGCCGGCGGTGGCGGCGAGCGGCCCGTCCTGTCCCCAGCCGGTCATCCGCCCGTACACCAGGCGGGAGTTGCGGGCCAGACAGTCCCGGGGGCCGACGCCGAGGCGTTCGGCGACGCCCGGCCGGTAGCCCTCCAGCAGGATGTCGGCGCGCTCGGCGAGGTCGAGGACGGCGGCCGGTCCGGCGGGCGTCTTGAGGTCGACGATGACGGAGCGTTTGTTGCGGTTGGTGACGTCGTAGGCGGGGTCGATGTGCAGTCCGGGGCCGCCGGGGCGGTCGATCCGGACGACGTCGGCGCCGAGGTCGCCCAGCAGCATCGCCGCGAACGGGCCGGGGCCGATGCCCGCGAGTTCGACGACCCGTACCCCGGTGAGCGGTCCGCCGCGCGGGGCCGCCGTCCTTGCCGTGCTCGTCATACGGCCCCCAAGTCTGGTGAGCGGACCCCGCGATCACCGTGACAGTAGCGCTGTAACAGCCGAGATGCTAGGAACGGGGCGGGGTTTGCACAAGCCCCGCGCCGAGCCGCTGTCCCTCCGCGTCACAGCAGTCCGGCCTGCTTCAGCAGGCGCTCGATCCCGCGCACCGACGCCTGGGACAGGGGGTGTTGGGGGGTGGCGGTGGCCGGGGAGGCGATGACGCCCAGCAGGTGCAGGGCGGCCTTGAAGCCGCCGATGGCACGGGCGGTGGGGCCGGCCTCGGCCGGGTCGCCGGCCTCCAGAATCGCGAACAGGCGCGCCAGCCGGTCCTGTTCGGCGGCCGCCTCCTCCCAGCGGCCGGAGCGCGCGTGCCCGTACAGCCGCACATAGCCGGCCGGGTCCACGTTGCCCAGGCCCGGCACGACGCCCTGCGCGCCGGCCAGCAGGGCCGCGTCGACGGCCAGTTGGGAACCGGTGAGCACGGAGAACGCGGCGTCCCGGCCCGTATCGCGCAGGGCGACGAGCAGCCGGCGCAGCCCTTCGAGGTCACCGCTGGAGTCCTTCAGCCCGGCGAGGGTGCCGTCCCCGGCGAGCGCGAGCACGGTCTGGGGCGCGAGCCTGCCGTGCACGGCGGGCGGGATGTCGTAGGCGAGCAGCGGCAGGTCCACGGCGGCGCGGATCCGCCGGAAGTGGTCGGCGGTCTCCGCCGGGTGCGGGGTCATGTAGAAGGGGGCGGTGGCCACCAGGGCGTCCGCGCCCAGCGCGGCGGCGGCGCGGGCGTGTTCGAGCACGCGGGGCGTGGTCGTGTCGATGACCCCGGCCAGCACGGGCACCCGGCCCGCCGCCGCCTCCACCGTGGCCTCAAGGACGGTCCGCCGCTGCTCGCCGGTCAGGAAGGCGGCCTCCCCGGAGGAGCCGAGCGCGAAGACGGCGCCGGCGCCGGCCCGCACCACGTGCTCGACGAGGGCGGCCAGGGAGCGGGTGTCGACCTCGCCGGAGGCGGTGAGCGGGGTGCACAGCGGAGGGACGACACCGGTCAGCTGCTCGGGCAGGGTCACGGGCGGGCTCCTTCGCCGCGGTCGACCGGCACGGACGGTGGCTGCTTACCCGCGCCTCGCTCCCGTCACTCCCGCGCGGCCCGGCCGGCCGTCGCGGTCCGTACAGGCGTCAGGCGTCCTTCAGCGCCCGCCGGCACAGCGTGTCGGCCGCACGCGTCGTCTCCGGCAGCCGGTAGCCCCGGGTCAGGCGCAGTACCTGCGCGCACGCCGTCTCCAGACCCACGCGGTGGCCGACGGAGACGAAGACGGGCTTGACGCCGTCGCGGGTGCGCAGCGCGCGCCCCACTTCCTCGGTGCCGTCCAGCAGCGGCGAGCTGTCGCCCCGGTGCGGTCCGGGCGGCTCGTACCGGAACGCGAACGGGTTCTTGGCGACGCCGACGACCGGCAGCCCGGTCAGTACCCCGAGGTGGCTGGCGAGGCCGAAGCGGCGCGGGTGGGCGACTCCGTAGCCGTCGCAGACGACCAGACCGGGGGTGACGGCCAGCCGGCCGAGGGCGTCGAGGACGGTGGGTATCTCACGGAAGGCCAGCAGCCCGGGCACGTAGGGGAAGGCGACCCGGCCGACGGCGGTGGCCTCGGCGAGGACGGTCAGCGAGTCGGCGTCGAGGGCGACGGCCGCGGCCGCGACGACGTCGCGCGCGTCGTCGTAGGCGACGTCGACGCCGACCGCGACGAGCGGCTCGGCGGGCGAGGGGCCCGGCTCGTCGAGGACGACGCGGTCGCGCAGCGCGTCCTGCACGGCGCGGGCCTCCGCCTCGTTCGCGGGCCGGGCGGGCGGCAGTTGGAGGTGCGGTTGGGTCATGGCGGTGGTCACGTTACGCGAGGGCGCCGCCGGTCCGGCGCGCGGGGAGCCCGGGGCGTAGCCTTGTGATCATGTTCGTACTGGAGCTGACCTACATCGCGCCCATCGACCGTATCGACGCAGCCCTCCCGGAGCACGTCAAGTGGCTCGACGCGCACTACGCCTCCGGGGTGTTCATCGCCTCGGGCCGCAAGAACCCGCGCGACGGCGGGATCATCATCGCGGTCGGCGAGGAGCGCGCGAAGATCGAGGAGATCGTCCGCAGCGACCCCTTCAGCGTGGCGGGGGTGTGCGAGTACACGGTCACGGAGTTCTACGCCACGAAGACGGCGCCCGCGCTGGAGGAGTACCGCGAGGAGCTGCCCTCCTGAGAACTGCCCTCCTGGAGAGGAACCGCCCTCCCGGGAAGGCCCCGTCGCCCGTTCACCGTCCCGAGCGGCTGAGCCGGGCGACGCGCCCGTGCTCGCCGGCGGCCCAGCAGCCGAGGTCGGGGGCGCAGTCGACGGTGTCGTAGGAGCCGGAGTCGAAGGGGCGCCAGGTGCGGCCGGCGTCGGTGGTGAGGTCGGAGCCGGTGGGCCCGACGGCTAGGGCGGTGCCGCGGCTGTGCGGGAGCCAGGCGACGCCGGAGCGGTAGCCGCCCGGTGCCCGCTCGGCGGCGGTCCAGGTGCGGCCCGCGTCCGGGCTGCCGGCGGCGGCACGCGGCGAGGGCTGCCCGGCGCGGTGGTCGCCGCCCACCGCGAGGCCGCGGGTGCGGTCGCGGAAGGCGAGCCCGAAGACGCCGCGCGAGGGCGCGCCCGCGGGGACGGGGGTCGTCGCGGCGGTCCAGGTGCGGCCCCGGTCCGCCGAGTGCAGGACGCGTGAGGCGGGGCCGCCGCCGGTGGCGATCCAGGCGTCGCGGCTGCCGGTGCTCACCACGCACTGGCCGCTCGCGGCGAAGGCCGCCTCGCCGGGCAGCGCGGGCGGCATGCCGGTGCCGGGCAGCGGGTGCCAGCTGCGGCCGGCGTCGTCGGTGGCGAGGATGCGGAAGCGGCCCTCGACCGGGTCGCCGAGGGCGATGCCGTGGCGGGTGTCGAAGAAGGTCAGGCAGTCGTAGAAGGCGCGCGGGTCGGGGTTGCGGAAGCTCTCCGCCCAGTGCCGGCCGCCGTCCTCGGTGCGGAAGACCCGGGAGGCCTCGCCCGGGCCGGCGGCCAGGGCGATCGCGCGCCGTTCGTCGAAGGCCTCGATGTCGCGGAACTCCAGGGCGCCCGCGCCGGGCGGGGAGACGTCGTGCCAGCGCCGTCCCCCGTCGCGGGTGAGCAGGACCGTGCCGTGGGTGCCGGCGACCCAGGCGGTCGAGCGGCTGACGGCCGCGAGCCCGCGCAGCCGGGCGTCGGTGCCGCTGGGGCGCGGCTTCCAGGCCGGGTGGGGCACGGAGCGGTGGGCCGGGTGGTGCCGCTCGGCGGGCCGGGGCGCGGCCTGGGCCGGGGCCGTCCCGGTCAGCGCGAGCGCCGTGGCACTGAGCCCGGCGGCCATGCCGCGCAGGACCGGCCTGCCGGCAGCCGCCCGCTTCCCGGTCGTCCGTACCGTCCGCGCCGTCCGCGTCGTCCGCGTCGTCCGCGTCGTCCGCGTCGTCCGCGTCGTCCGTTTCATGAACGGCGAAGCTAGCGGAGTGGTGCGGTGGGCGTCCATCAGGATCCCGGCGCTGCCGCGCGCCGCGCCTGTCCAAAGCCGAACAGTCCAAGTTTCATCCTTTTGGCCGGTGCAAGAGTGGACGTACGGCCGAGCCGCGGCCCGTCGCGGACTTCTAGCGTGGGCTCATGCCCCCGATGACCACGGCTTTCGCCCCCTCCGGGTCTCCCGCCGGAGCCCGGCGCTCCCGCCGGTTCCGGCGCGGACCGGTCTGGCTGACGGCCGTGTTGTGCGGGTTGTGGGTGGTCGAGGGCCGGCTGCTGAGCCGCGGCGCCGCCTACCCGGGGCAGTCGGGCGGGCACGCGCATCTGGTGGTGTGGCTCGCCGGGCTGCTGGTCGCGGCGTGCGTGCTGCCGTGGGCGCAGTTGAAGGCGCGGGCGACGGCCGCCGTCGGGGTGTCGTGGTCGGCGACCGGCTATCTGCTGGCCGCCGGGGAGCACTTGCCGGTGTGGGGCGTCACGGAGAGCGCGGCCCTGCTGGTGCTGCTGGCGCTCGTCGCGTGGCGCGCGCCGATCGGGGTGGCGATGCCGCTGGGCACGGCGCTGGCGGCGGGAGTGCTGGCCGTGCCCGTACGGGACGCGGAGGTGACCGGTACCACGGTCGTCGCCTACGCCGTCGTGGTGGCCGGGGTCACGGCCCTGGGGCTGTGTCTGCGCTACCGCGACGCCGAGCGGGAACGTGCGGTGGCCGCCGCGCGCGAGGCGGAACGCCTGGAGGTGGCGGGCGAGTTGCACGATTTCGTCGCCCATCACGTCGCCGCGATGACGGTCCTGGCCAAGGCCACCGGTCCGCTCGCGCGGGACGAGCGGGTGGCGGCGCTGCTGCGGGAGATCCAGGTGGCGGGGGACGAGGCGCTGTCCTCGGCGCGGCAGTTGCTGCGTGTCCTGCAGCACGACCAGGCGCCCCGCGAGCCGCTGCCGGGGCTGGCGGCGGTACGGGAGTCGGTCGACCGCTTCCGCCACGAGCATCCGCGCATCGGTGACGTCACGCTCTTCGTCGACCCGTGCTTCGACGCGGACCTGCGGCCCGAACTGGCCTCCTCCGTGCACCGGATCGTCGCCGAGGCGCTGGCCAACGTGAGCAGGCACAGCCCGGACGCCTCCGCCGTGCACGTCACCCTGCGCGCCGCCGGGCAGCGGCTGTTCGTGTCCGTCCGCGACGACGGCCGCGGCGCGCGGCACGCGCCGTCGCCCGAGGACAGCGGCGGGCTGGGGCTGGTGAGCCTGAGCGAACGGGCCGACGCGATCGGCGGTTCGCTGACGGCGGGCCCGATTCCCGGCGGCGGCTGGGAAGTTCTCGCGGTGCTTCCGGTGGGTTGCCCGGGGGCGCACGCGAACGCCCCGGTGCGTTCCTGACGGTGGCGGTCCCCGCCTCTCTGCGGCGCTCTGCGGCACTCTTCGGATATCCGTCCGCTCTTGACCGCATTCCTTCAACTTCGCAACCCGACACGGCAAATGTCTTCGCTTTCGAAGGCAACCGTGACGCAGGTCACGTCATTTTCGTGTGCACTCCCGGGGGCGATCCGCCGTCTCATCCGCTGAGCAGAGCGACGGGCCATGAGCACCGACCCCCACCGGCCGAACACCGACCAACACCGAGGGAGCACGCGTTGTCCACTGTCATCGACCACGCCGTCCAGGCACGGCTCATCGCGTCGGCCCCGCAGGACCGCGCCGTTCCCGCCCAGCTGCGCTACGAGCCCGCAGACCCCTTCGCCGTGCAGATCTCCTTCCCGCCGGCGGCCTCCCTGGACGGTGCGGACGTGCAGTGGGCCTTCGCCCGTGAGCTGCTGGCCCGCGGGCTGATCACCCCCATGGGGGCGGGGGACGTCCAGGTGTGGCCGTGCGGGCCGGAGCGCACCGTGCTGGAGTTCCACGCGCGCGAGGGGGTGGCGATGGTCCAGATCGACACCGCCGAGCTGCGCAGCTTCCTGGCCCGCTCGTACGCCCTGGTGCCGGCGGGCTGCGAGGGCGCCCACCTCGATCTGGACGGCACCCTGGCCGCGCTGCTCCGCAGGGCGTGAGGGGCCGCTACCGGGGGAGGAGCACGCTCCAGTCGGTGCCGGGCAGCGGGTGGCGGTGCCAGGTCCGGGCGTACGGGGGCACGGAGGCGTCGGCCGGGTCGAGCAGCACGGCGAGGGGAACGCGGGAGGCGGTGCGCAGCAGCGCGTCGGTGGTGGTCGAGCGGTTGTTGCCCATGGTCTGCTCGGAGGCGCAGCCCGCCGCGTAGGCGATGGGCTGTGCCCGGGGCCCGGTGACCACGCACGGCGGCGCCACCCCCAGCCGGGCGAGCGCGTCGGCCGCGCGCCGGTAACGGACCGTGGTGTCACGGGCGTCGGCGGTGTTCACCCGCAACTCCCGCAGCTGCACGGCGAGGTGCGCGGCGAGCACCGCGCACAGCACCCCCGCCACGGCGAAGCGGTACGGGGCGCGCGGCAGCGCCCGTACGGCCCGTGCCGCGCGCTGCGCGAGCCCGGCGACGGGCAGCGCGAGGAGCGCGTAGACCGGCAGCAGGAAGCGGGGCGCGGAGTAGTCGAGCAGCAGCAGATACGGCACGGCCAGAGCGAGCGCACAGGCCACCGGCAGCAGGGTGAGGGCCGCGCGGGGGCTGCCGCGGCCGGGCGTGCGACGGCCCTCGCGTACGGCCAGGGCGCAGGCGGCGGCGGTCAGGGCGGGCAGCAGCAGCCACCACAGGGAGTGGCCGACCGGGGGTGCGGCGATGTGGCAGGGGCGGCACAGCTGCGGCCCGTCGAGACTGCGGTAGGCGGCGCTCAGCCCCGCGCCGAGGCGCTCGCCCATGCCGCCCTCGGTCTCGCTGGAGACCGCGAGCCGCGCTCCGACGCCGCCGAAGCGCACGTACGCCTCGACGGCCCACTGCGCCCCGCCGAGCGCGAGCCCGCCGAGGACGGCCGCGACGGTGCCGGGGCGCCGCCAGGCCCGTACGGCCGCGCAGCCGCCGAGCAGGGGGAGGGCGAGCCACACGCCGTCGGGGGCGCGGAAGAGGGTGGCCGCGGCGAGTGAACCGGCCAGCCGGAGCAGGGCGTTGCGCCGTTCGCGCCCCGTGGCCCCGCCGGTGTGCGCGCGCAGGAACCACCCGGCCGAGGCGACCGCGGCGAGCGCGAGCCACAGGTTCGGCATCGCCTGCGGCCCGTAGAGCACCGTCACCCACAGCCCCGCGAACAGGGCGGCCGCGAGCGCGGGGCGCCCCCGGCCCACGAGCGGCTCCCACACCCGGTACGCCGCGTACAGGGCGGCCGCCGAGAGCAGGGCGAGGACCACGCGCAGGACGGGCGTGGACGGGGTGAGCGCGACGACGGGCGCGACGAGGAAGGTGATGCCGCGCGAGCGCGGGGCGCTGAAGAAGGCGGCAGGATGGCGCGGGTCGACCTGGGAGAGGTAGACGCTCTCGTCCCAGCCGAGCCCCATGTGCGCGACGGCATAGCACAGTTGCAGCACGGCATAGCCGACGGCGACCGCCGCGAGGACCGGCGGGCGGCGGAGCGCGGCGGGGCCGGCGGTGCGCGCGGCCGGCGCGCCGGCCGGACGCTCAGTGGTGACCATGCCCCCTTGTACCGCATGACCGGGGGCAGCGGTCACCGGTCTTTACGGTTAGCAGCAGTTGGCCAGAGCGTTGGCCATTGTCGGTCGGCGCCCGCCCGTGTGGGTGATGCGGATGGGCGGGATCATGCACTAGGGTCGGCCTCGATCGTGGATCCGGGCTCCGGCTGCTATCGCGTAGGTGTGACTGGGCGTGACCAGAGAGATCGCGCCGAGAGAGCTGCCCCGCGGGCTTGAGCCCATGGCCACGGCAGGCAGGAACAACCGGAACTACGAGGATGCCGCGCACCGCAGCGAGCGGAGAAGACGCGAGCAGCCCGAGCGGGATCCCGGCTCCTGCGCCCCCGAAGACCGTTCGCGGGGCACCAGACCGTTACGTCTGGGAGAGGGCGTGTTGGCCGGCATCGGCCAATCCTCCTAGGAACGGTTCACGGGGTCACGCGAATTCCACGCGGGGTCACGTTCGACTTACGTGCGGTTACGCGGCATCACGAGGGGTCACGGGCGGGCTGCCGCGCCCTTCGGCCCCCTGGGGCATACCCGGAACGGCGCGCTCGGCACCACCCGCCGCCCCGTGGACTTCACCGGCATCGCGCCCGCGCCCCTCCCCCACCACCAGTCCCGCTCTGCGCCCGCCGTCCCGGAAGGTCAGGACGACCACACCGTAGGCGGCCACCAGCCCGCACAGCACGGCGAGTGTCCCGCCCGCCGGCCCGTAGCGGAAGTCCTCGCCGAGGACGGCGATGCCCACGGCCGCGGCCACGGCCGGGTTGACGACGGTCAGGGTGGCCAGCGGCGCGGCCAGCCCCGCGCCCCGGTACGAGGCCTGCGACAGCAGCATGCCCGCGGCCGCGAGCAGCAGGGTCGCGGCGGCGGTCGGCACCAGGGAGGCCGTCTGGCGCGAAGTCCAGTCCTGCGCGGCCGCCTTGGTGAACACCGACGCCATCCCGAAGGCCATACCGGCGGCGGTCGCCACGACCACGCCCCGCACGACGGGCCGGCGCACGAGCCGTGACACCAGCACGATCACGGCTGTCGCGGCGACCACCGTGGCGGCCAGCACCGGCCGCTCGGCGTTGTCGAGCACCTCGCGGTGCGGCGGCCCGGTGAGCGCCAGCAGCCCGGCCAGCCCGCCGGTCGCGAGCAGCGCGCCCCGCCAGCCGACGGCCCCGACGGGGCGGCGCACGAGCAGCGCGGCCATCGGCAGCGCGAAGACGATCGTCAGCGCGCCCATCGGCTGCACCAGGCTGAGCGGCCCCCACGCGAGCGCGACCACGTGCAGTGACGCGCCGACTCCGGTCAGCACCACCGCTCCCCACCAGGCGGGCCTGCGCAGCGCAGCCCAGAGCCCGCCGGCGTGCGTGGCCGCGATGCGCTCCTGCACGATGGCCGCCCCCGCGTAGCAGAGGGCGGACACCAGACAGAGCAGCACCGCCGGAGCGAGGGCGCTCATATCGCCCCCTGCCGCGCCGGGCCCGCGCCGGGCCGTGCACCCCCTGTGCCGTTCATACCTCCACCATGCCCCCTGCGGGCGGCCGCGTCCTCGTCCCTGCGGACGGACCTGGGTGTACTGCCGCAGGAGTAGGGGCGTGGGGTATGGGCCGGCCAGGGACGGTACGTACGGAATCGCCGGCGGGGCGCGGCGGTCGGGGTTATGCCACCTTCACGACCTCGAAGCCGCTCGGGTCGGGCGCCTCGACGCGCGGGTACAGGCCCACGTTGCCGTTGTTCCAGCTGATCAGCAGGTCGTTGCGGCGGCGGTCGGCGCTGTCGGCGAAGACGCCCACCGTCATCGCCTGCGCGTTCTTCCACGCGGAGCCCGTGCCCTTGAGCTCCGTGCGCGCGCTGAAACCACCCGGCTTGGCACCCGAGAAGACGCTCACGCCGCCGTCGTACCAGCGGATGAGGAGGTCCGAGGTCTCCTTGCCGAAGAAGTCGCCGCCGACGATCTCCGCAGCGTCGTTCCACTTCGGGTTGGCCTTGGACAGCGGCACGGGGGCGCCCAGGCCCTTGCTGTCGATGTCGGTGAACATCGACGTGGAGCCGTCCTCCCACAGGATCAGCAGGTCGTCGGAGAGGGCGTTGTCGGTGTAGCGGCCGAGGGTCATCAGACGGGCCTTCTTCAGGAAGGGGTTGTCACCGCCGCCCTCCTTGAGCGTCTTCTCCTCGTGGACGCCGCTCGCGTCCACACGGCCGTACTCGGTGAGTTCACCGTCGGACCAGCGGACGACGAGGCCGTAACGGCCGTCGACCCAGTCGGCGTAGGCGAGCTTTCCGCTGGTGACGGCCTTGGCGTACTGCCACTGGCTGCCCGCTTCGGCGATCCTGTGCTCGGCGACGAACGGCTTGGTGCTGTTGTAGGAGGAGCCCTCGAAGAGGCTCGCGGAGCCGTCCTTCCAGACCACGAAGGTGTCCGTGCGGGTCTGGCCCGGGGCACCCATGAAGTAGCCGGAGGTGGTGAACTTGGCCTCCTTCCAGTCCCTGCGGTCCATGACGGTGCCGGCGTAGGTCTTCTGGATCCACTGGTCGATGCCGGCGTCGATGCGCGTGGCGACGATTCCCTTGCGGGAGGCCGACGAGGAGGCACCGGCGCAGCCGGCGGCCTCCGTCGAGTAGCCGTTGACGGCCAGGAGCGCGTAGCCCGTGGTGCCGCTCGCGTCGACGCCCGTGGTGTCGAAGAGCGGGGCGCCGGTGTCGCCCTCGCAGAGCGTCGCGCCGTCGGGCTTCCGCGCGGCCAGGGAGACGTCGCCGCCCTTGGCCGAGGTGACCTCGAAGGTGGCCGCGTGCGGGCGCCCCGGTGCCGCGTCGTCCTTGGTGCGCCCGTAGCCGACGACCTTCATCTCGTCGCCCCGGTGCGGCGGCCTGGTGTCGGCCCAGCGGAAGGGGGCGACGCCCGTGACCGGGGTCGCGAGCCGGACCATGACGAGGTCGCGGTCGGGGTGCGGGACGAGTTCGGCGGCCTCGACGACGGCGCCCTTGCCGTCCGGCAGGTCCGTACGGCCGACCGTGACCGTGGTCTTCTGCTGCGGCGCGCCGGCTGCGATCTTGAAGCTCTTCGCCGGGTTGTCGGCGAAGCAGCTTGCGGCAGTGATGACCCACTGCCGCTCGACGAGGCCGCCGGAGCAGCTCCGCTTGCCCGCGACGTCGATCTTCGCGGCGAAGGCGTAGCGTCCGTCCTCGTCCGGGTCACCGGCGACGGCGTGCGCCGGGCCGGCGGCGAGGAGCGTGCCGGAGAAGGCGGCCGCGGTGAGGGCGGCGGCCCACTTGGCACACGTTTTTCTGTCAAACATGCTGATTCCTGGGGAGATTGGCGTTCTCGGGCGTACCCGGACGCGATAGGGATGCTCGCACTCGGCGGCCTGAGCGGGCTCGGAGACGCGTGGGACTTCCGGCGGAGCGCTCGGCTCAGCAGGCGGGCGGCGCGCCGTTGCCCTTGAGGATTTCGCAGCCGCCGTGCGTGCCCTTCGCGTCGACGCCCGGGAAGTAGCCGAGGTTGCCGTTGTTCCAGCTGACGAGGATGTCGTTGACGCGGTTCTTGCCGGCGGTGAAGTTGCCGACGGTCAGGGCCTGGGCATTCTTCCAGCCCGAGCCCGTCTCCTTGATCGTGGTGCGGCCGCCGGGGTAGCCGTTCGGGTTCGGGGTGACGCCCGGGAAGGTCTGCACCTGGCCGTCGTCCCAGACGATCAGCAGGTCGTCGGTCGCCTTGCCGGAGAACGAGCCCGCGCCGATCGCGACGGCGTTCTTCCATCCGTCATCGGCGTTCGTCATCTGCTGCCAGCCGCTCAGCCCCTTGGAGTCGATGTCGGTGTACATCGAGGTGGAGCCGTTGTCCCACAGCACGAGCAGGTCGTCGCGCAGGGAGTTCTCGGTGAACTTGCCGGCGGTGATCAGACGGGCCCGCTGCCAGAAGGGGTTGTCGCCGCCGCCCTCGCGCAGGGTGCGCTCGTCGTGGACGCCGTTCTCGTCCAGGTGCCGGTACTCGGAGACCTTGCCGGTCGTCCAGCGCACGACGAGGCCGTCGCTGCCCTCGCCGGTGAAGTTGCCGGCGGTCACGGCGCCGGCGCGCGTCCAGTAGCTGCCCGCGTCCGCGATCTTGTGCTCCTTCCAGAAGGGGGAGCCGACCTTGTCGTGCCAGGAGCCCTCGTAGAGGCTGGCCGCGCCGTTCTTCCAGACCACGAACAGGTCCATGCGGTCGTGGCCGGGCTTGTTGACGAAGTTTCCGGAGGCGATGTACTTGGCCTCCTTCCAGTCGGCGCCGGCGGGCACGTTGCTGTAGGCGTGGACGCCCTGGATCCAGTCGGCGATGTCGTCGAGGCGGATCGCGGTACCGCCGCCGTTGGAGCAACCACCCTGCGGGGCAGGTCCGTTGATGCCGACGAGGTCGTAGCCGGTGAAGCCCTTCGGGCCGCCGACGGGCTCGAAGACCGGGCCGCCCAGGTCGCCTTCGCACACTGCCGCGCCGTCGGGCTTCTCGCCGACCAGCTCGAAGGAGTCGCCCTTCACCGCTCCGGCGGCGAAGGTGGCGGTCCGTACGCGCCCGGCCGCCGCGTCGTCCTTGGTACGCCCGTAGCCGGTGGCCCGCAGCCCCTTCAGGCCCTCCGGCGAACCGAAGCGCAGACCCAGCGGCTTGGGGCCCTTGACGGGGGCGGCGAGCTTGAGCATCACCACGTCACGCTGCTCGTGCGGGAAGAGCATCACGGCGTCGACGACGGTGCCGCCCTGGCCGGAGAGGTCCGTACGGCCGACGGTGACGGTGGTCTTGCTCTTGGGGGCGCCGATGCTGAGCTTGGCGCCCTTGTCCGCCTCGTCGGCGAAGCAGCTCGCGGCGGTGAGCACCCACTGCGTGTCGACGAGCGCGCCGGAGCAGCCGGCCTTGCCCTCGATGTCGACCTTCGCGGTGAAGGCGTATTCGCCGTCCTTGACGGGGTCGCCGGATATCGCGTGGGCGGGGGCGGCGGTGAGCAGGCCGCCGGAGACGGCGGTGGCGACGAGGGCGGTGGCCCACTTGGCTCGTGAGTGGCTGTCAATCATGTTTTTTCCTGGGAGAGTTGAGGGAGTCGTCCGTGCGGGTGGTGCGGGGCTCAGCCGGCGAGCTGGACCTCGCCGTGGATGCCCTTGTCGTCGACGCGCGGGTAGAGGACGAGCCTGCCGTCGGGCCAGTTGACGAGGATGTCGTTGTTGTACCTGTCGGTCATGGAAGAGCCGTACAACCCGGTCACGAGCGCTTGCGCGCTCTTCCAGGAGGAGCCGGTCGGCTGGATCCTGACGCGGCCGTGGAAGCCCTTGTCGTCGACACCGGGGAAGAGGCTGGTGTCGCCGTCCTTCCAGCGGATCAGCAGGTCGTCCGTCTTCTTGCCGGAGAACCTGCCCGAGCTGATCTGAGCGGCGTTCTTCCAGGCGTCGTTGGCCTGGGTCAGCTGGATCCGCCCGCTGAGGCCTTGGTAGTCGATGTACGGGTACAGCGAGGTCGAACCGTCCTCCCAAAGGACGAGCAGGTCATTGTTCAGGTCGCTGCTCTCGTCCACGAACCCACCGAGCGTCATGAGCCTGGCCTTCTTGAAGACCGGGTTGTCGCCGCCTCCCGGGGCAAGGGTCTTCTCACCGTGGACGCCCTTGTGGTCGAGCTGCTGGTACTCGGTCAGCTCCCCGTCGGACCAGCGGACTACGAGGCCGGTGGAGCCGAAGCCCGACTTGCCGACGTGAGTCACTACGCCGCCGGTGATGGCGCGCGCGTACTGCCAGACGCTGCCCGCCTCGGCAATCTTGTGTTCGGCAACGAAGGGAGCGGCCGCCGAGGGGCCCCCGCCCTCGAAGAGGCTGGCGGAGCCGTCCTTCCAGACCACGAACAGATCAGGACGTTCGCCGAAGCTGTCTGCCGAGAAGTTCGCCGACACCATGTGCGCCACGTTCTTCCAGTCCCGCCCGGCGAGCGAGATCCCTCCGCCGCCCTGCGCGGTCGGAGCCCCCGCTGCCGCCTGTGCCGGAGCCCCGGCCAGCAGCCCGGAGAGCACCACGGCCGCGGCAATGCCCGCGACCCGCTTCAGACGCGTACGTCTGCCGAACATGTCAGTCTCTTTCGGTGAGTTGATGATGGAGGACACAACAAGGACCTGCCGGGGAAGTGCCCCGGCAGGTCCTGTCACCTGTCTGTCGTGCTGCGGTCGAGGACCACTGTCGTCAGTTGGTGACCTTCACGATTTCTTTGCCGCCGTGGTCGCCCTTGCTGTCGACACCCGCGTACAGGCCCACGTTGCCGTTGTTCCAGGCGAAGAGGATGTCGTTGCCGTGCGCGCCCTCGGTGAAGGAACCGACCGTCACCGCCTTGGCGTTGTTGAACGCCGAGCCCTTCTCACGCAGCGTGGTGCGTCCGTGGTAGCCCTTGGTGTCGACACCGGGCATGACCTGGACCTGGCCGTCCTTCCAGATCACCATCAGGTCGTTGGTGGCCTTGCCGTTGAAGTCGGCGGCGCTGATCTGCAGGGCGTCCTTCCAGCCGTTGTCCGCCTCCGTCAGCTGCACCCAGCCGTCGAGCCCCTTGGTGCCGATGTCGGTGTACATCGACGTGGAGCCGTTCTCCCACACCACGAGCAGGTCGTCGCGCTGGGAGTTGGCGGTGAACTTGCCGGCCGTCATCAGGCGGGCGTTCTTCCAGTACGGGTTGCTGCCGCCGCCCTCGCGCAGGGTCTTCTCGTCGTGCACGCCGTTCTGGTCGACGTGCAGGTACGTGGAGACCTTGCCGTTGACCCAACGCACGGTCAGGCCGTCGCTGCCGCTGCCGGCGAAGTCGCCGGCGGCGATGGCGCGTGCGTCCTTGAAGTAACTGCCCGGCTTCTCTATCTGGTACTCGGCGGAGAAGGGGGTGTCGGGGTCGTTGCCGTCGGAGCCCTGGTAGAGGGTGGCCTCGCCGTCCCTCCAGACGACGAAGAGGTCCATGCCACGCTTGCCCGTGGGCCCGCTGCCGGTGAAGTGGCCGGACGTCATGTAGGCGACGTCCTTCCAGTTGGAGCGCGGCAGCAGGGTGCGCGAGGCCACGGACTGCACCCAGCCGGCGATGTCGTCGGTGCGGGTGGCGACGACGTCCTTGCGGGTCTCGTTCTCGTCGGCGCCCAGGCAACCGCCCTGCCACGAGCCGGTGTTGACGCCGACGAGTTCGGCACGGCCGGCGGTCTCCCGGAAGACCGGGCCGCCGTTGTCGCCCTTGCAGGTGGTCGCGTCGGGGTTCTTGCCGGTGAGGCGGAAGACGGCGTTCTGCACGGTGCCGGCGGTGAACGGCGCCTGCTGGAGCCGGTCGGGAACCCACTCGTCCTTGGTCCGGCCGAAGCCCGTGACCCGCAGGTCCTCGCCCTGGAGCGGGGCGTTGAAGGACAGCGCGGCCGGGGTCGCGCCCCGGACCGGCTTGTCCAGCCGCGCCATGACCAGATCGCGACCCTCGCTCGGGACGAGCTCCACGACCTGCGCGACCGCGCCCTGGTCGCCGCGTGTGAGGTCGGTACGTCCGACGGTGGCCGTGGTCTTCAGCTTCGGCGCGCCCGGGGCGAGTTTGGCTCCCGGGGTGTCGGCGAAGCAGCTCGCGGCGGTGAGCAGCCACTGCTGCTCGACCAGGGTGGCGGTGCAGGCGCGCTCGCCGCCGATGTCGAGTTTCGCGGTGAACGTGTACGAACCGTCCTTGACCTTGTCCCCGACAACGGCGTTGGCCGGGGCGGCGGTCAGGAGTCCGGCGGCGACGGCCGTGGCGGTGACCACGGTCCCCCATGCCGCGCGCGGACGTATGGCAGGCATCTGTGTTCCTTTACAGGCAGTCAGTAACGCGTGTACAGGCAGTCGGTCAGAGCGTGGCGGGCCGGACGGCGCGTCAGCCGGTGACGCGGATCTCGACCAGCGTGGTCGGGTCGTTGTTGGGGTCGACGCCCATGCCGACGCCCTGGTAGGCGTTCTTGCCGACCTTGACCTGCTGGCTGCCCGCCTTGGAGTCGAGCTTCACGTCCAGGGAGTGGTCCCCGGTCATGATCATGTAGACCTGCGGGACCTCCAGGGTCAGCCAGCCGGTCTTGCCGGCGCCGGTGACCTTGAAGCAGTACATGCCCTGCTGGGTCTGGCCCGGGTGCTTGAAGGCCGTCATGAGCTGAATGTCGCTGGGCTTGCGGCAGTCGGAGAGCAGGACGTGCCCGTCGCCCTTGCGGAGCGCGATGCCCTGCTCCTTGAGGATCTTGGCCGCGTCCGGGTAGTCGAAGGTCTCCACGGCCGGGGGCGGGGTGTCGTCGGCGGGGGCCGCCACCGCGACACCGAGCGCGGAGGTGCTCAGAACGGCCGAAACCGCGCCGACGACGCCGACGGAAAGCACCCTGCGTGCGCGCTGTATCACTAAAGGTTCCTTACGGGTTCAACGACGGCAATGCCGTGCGTAATGGCCGAATAAAGACGTTGGGCGGCAACTTATCATCTGCCCGAATTTTGCCGGATCTTGATCCGAAATCAACCGCCGCCTTGCCGGAACTTCAAGCCTTACCGCGGGTTACGCATATGTCGTGTACGCGACACACCCACCCCCCAACACCCCATCACAAATGGGACATTTCCCAGAAGTTCTCACTTCGGCCCGGTGATCGTCATGGCTATGCTCACCGTGCCGGAAACCGGCACCGCACAACCGACTGGAAAGAACCGAAGAGTGAGACATAACCTTCACTTGACCAGAACCGGGGGACGGTTGGTGGTGGGCATACGTTTGCTGTGCCTGAGCCTGCTTCCCGTACCCCTGGTTCTCGGCCTGCCCGGTGCGACTCCCGCGCTGGCGGCGGGGACCGACGAGGTGACGCCGGGCGACCGCGCCCTTGTCGTCGAGCTGTGGACCAAGGGCGGTCCGACCACCAAGGCCCTGGCGGAGGCCGCCCTGCAGGGCACCGACGCCGACATCCGTACCTTCCTGGACGCCAAGAAGGACTTCGCGGAGCTGACCGACGACCGCATGAGCGCGGGGCAGCTCGGCAACCTCGGGGGCCCGACGCTGCGCGCGGCCGCCCTCGAAGCCCTGCGTGAGCCTTCGCAGTTGCAGAACTTCCTCAAGGAGGGCTGGCAGGAGCCGCTGGAGACCGACCAGCGCCTCCTCCTCGCGCAGATCGTCAACTCGGCCGGACCCACCGTCAAGACGGAGGGCGGGACCGCGCTCAAGGGGTCGATCGACGACGTCCGCACGTTCCTGACCCAGGGCCGGTACTCGGCCCAGGAGACCGACGACCGGATGCGGGTCTCGCAGATCCTGATGTCCGGCGGACCGGCCACCAAGGAAGCCGCGAAGGTCGCCCTGAGCGGCTCGATCGACGACATCCGCGAGTTCCTCAACGTCGGCCAGAACATCGCCCGTTCCCGCGACCAGGAGCGCGCGACCGTCGCCCAGCTCGCCGAACAGGCCGAGCGGGCGGGCCAGGAGGCCAAGCGTCAGACGGAGGCCGCCAAGGAGACCTCCGACAAGGCCATCAAGGCGTCGCAGAACGCCGTGCAGGCGGCCAACGACGCCAAGGAGCAGACCAAGGCGGCCGGCGACGAGGCCTACAAGGCGGCCGGTGCCGCGCAGCGCGCGGCGAACGCGGCCCAGGACGCGGCCGAGGCCGCGCAGGAGGCCATCAGCGCGGCGAACGCCGCCAACTACGCGGCCCGTATGGCCGCCAACGCCGCCGCCAACGCAGCGGCCGCGGCAGCCGGTGCCGCCCAGGCGGCCGCCCGGGCCCGTAACGCCGCCGCCGGCGCGGCAGCTGACGCCAATGGCGCGGCGGTCGCCCGCCAGGCCGCCGAGAACGCCCGGGACGCGGCCCGCGCCGCGGAGAAGTCCGAGCAGGCGGCCGTCGAGGTGAAGAAGGCCGCGCGCGCCGCCGGTGACGCCGCGAACGCCGCGCTCAGCGCCAGCAGCAACGCCGACACGGCAGCCGACGCGGCCGACGAGGCCGCCGGATACGCGGGCCAGGCCGACCGTGAGGCCGCCAAGGCCCGGCAGTGGGCGTACACCGCCCGCGCCAACGCCAAGGAGTCGCGCCGCGCCGCCACCGCCGCCCGCGATCTGGCCTACCAGGCCGCCGACGACGCCGACGACGCCGCCAAGGCCGCCGGGAGGGCCGCCGACCACGCCCGCAGGGCTGCCGAGGCCGCCGACCGCGCGGCCAAGTACGCGGGGGACTCGGCCAAGGCCGCCCAGGAGTCCGACGGTCACGCCAAGGCCGCCAAGCAGGCCGCGGACGAGGCGTCCAACGCCGTCAAGACCGCGAACAAGGTCTTCGAGAACGCGCGCAAGGTCGAGGCCGAGGAGCTCAACACCCGTACCGCGGGCCGGATGCAGCTGGCCAAGGCCGAGAAGCTGGCCTACGACCAGCGCAAGGCGGACGCGGAAGCCGACGCGAAGCAGCGCAAGGAGCTGGGCGCCGAGACCGCGCGCCTGGCCGCCGAGGCGGCGGCCGGTACCGACCGCGAGGAGGTGGCCGCCAAGGGCCGCAGGCTCGCCGTCACCGCCGTGCGGGTCACCGGTCCGTGGGGGCAGGCGGCGGCCAGGACCGCCCTCGCCGGCAGTGACGACGACGTCGTCGCGTACGTCCGTACCGGCTGGCAGCAGGCCGTCGAGCAGGACCAGCGCGAGACCGTGCAGATGATCGCCGTCGACAGTGAGCTGGCGGACGTCCGGGAAGCCGCCGGCAAGGCCCTGACGGGCGACAGCAAGGCGATCGCCGGGTTCCTGGCCTCGGGCCAGTACGAGGCCGGGCTCACCGCGTACCGCATGCGGGTCACCCAGATCGGCACCAACGGCGGTCCGATCGTCAAGCAGACCGCCGGTGACGCCCTGCGGAGCGGGTCGAACGAGCAGCTGCGCGCGTACATCAACGAGGGCCAGTACTCCGCCCAGGAGACCGACGACCGCATCCGCGCCTCGCAGCTCATCAGCAGCGGGGGTCCGGAGACCCAGGCGGCCGCCAAGGTCGCCCTGGAGTCGACGCCCGAGGCACTGCACGAGTTCGTCCAGAGCGGCCAGTACGCCGCCGCGCGCCAGGACAAGCTGACCACCGCCCACATCGCGGTCGTCCAGCAGTACCTCTCCGAGGCCGCGTCGGCCGCGGCCGACGCGCAGAGGAACGCCGCGGACGCGGCCGTCGCCGCCGCCAACGCCGCGCACGCGGCCGACGTGGCCAAGAAGGCGGCCGCCGACGCCGCCGACTACGCGGGCCAGGCCAAGAAGTTCGCGGCGGAGGCCAAGTCCTTCGCGCAGCAGGCCGCGGAGTCCGCGGAGGCGGCCAAGAAGTCCGCGCGGGTCGCGGACCAGGCGGCGGCGCAGGCCGAACGGGACGCGGACGCGGCCGCCTACTCGGCGTCCCGCGCCTCGATCTCGGCGACCATGGCGAAGAACTCCGCCAACGAGGCCTACGCCTACGCCGAGTCGGCCCGTGCCTCGGCCGTGGCGGCCGGCAAGGACGCCTCGGCCGCCCAGGCGGCCAAGGAGGACGCCTACCGGGCCTATGTGGAGAAGAAGGTCGAGGAGGAGCGGCAGCGGCGCATCGCCGACGCGAAGCTGCGGGCCGCGCAGGCCCAGCTGTCGGACGCGGCACGCGCGCAGTACCAGAGCCTGGTCAACGCGCTCCTCGGCGGCGGCGGGAGCGAGGGCAACGGCAAGTACGCCAAGGAGCTCCTCATGAACTTCTTCCTCGGCATGGGGACCAGGGACGAGAGCTTCGGGCCCGACGACCCGTTCACCAAGCAGATCGCTGGCGACCACTCCATGGACAAGGTCCGCTCGGAGATCGTCGACGAGATCGTCAACGGCTGCAAGAAGAAGAACCCCGCCAACTGCCAGGCGGGCGGCTACTCGGTCAGCAGTGAGGACTTCCACGGCGTCGGCCGCATGCTGCTGGACGCCACCGACGCCGCCACCATGGGGCTGTCGGGCAGGATCCAGCAGTGGGCGACCAACGGCCGCTACGGCGGTTCGGCCGCGGTGTTCATGGGCTCGTACAACTACAAGTACAAGGTGCTCTCGCGCGAATCGGGGAAGGTCAAGGTCCAGATCACGCTGTCCAACACGACCGACTTCAACTCGCTGACGCACCCGCCGATCTTCCGCAAGACGTACGAGGACTGGATCGGCAAGCCGTTCACCAAGTTCCTGGACAAGGTCGGTGGTCCGCTGAGCACGAAGACGCAGACCATCAGCTGGCCCGAGGAGCTGAGCACACGCTGACGCGGACGGTTCCGGCCCCCGGGCCGTGACCACCGCACCACCGCACACGAAGGCGGCGTCCCGGTACCGGGGCGCCGCCTTCGCCGTCCGTCCCTCCCCCAACACGCGTACCTCCTCTACGCATAACACCGCACCGCCCCCGAACTCCCCGCATCAATTGCCCAATTGACAAGATTCCCGAAGCATCACCCCGTTCCGCCCGGGGTAGAGGAAATCTCCATGAAGCCGGTCAAGCTCCCAAACACCGACTGATGCATATCGACGCCTATCGATCCATATCAACGGGGGGAACCGCCCATGTCCGTACCATCCCCGACGGGGTCCGAGCGGCCCGCACCCGGCCGCCTTCCCGGCCGCGCCCCCGGCCCCCGCCCCAGAGCCCGGGCCGGCCCCCGTCCCGTGGCGGTCCGCGCCACCGGACCCCGCGTGATCGTCCTCGGCGCCGGGGTCGCCGGACTCGTCGCGGCGTACGAACTGGAACAGTTCGGCTACCGGGTCGAGGTGGTGGAGAGCGGCACCCGCGTCGGGGGACGGGTGCGCACCCACCGCTTCGGGGCGGGCCCGGGGGCGCCGGCCGTGGAGCTGGGGGCCATGCGCATCCCCTCCGACCACCACCGCACGCTCGGCTTCGTCCGCCGGCTGCGGCTGGAGGGCCGGCTCCGGGAGTTCGCCACCCTGCTGTCGGAGGAGAACGCCTATGTGCGGACCACCGGCGGCTTCGTCCGCGTCCATGAGGCGGCGCGGCCGCTGCGCGAGGACTTCCGGCGGGAGCTCGCCCGGCTCGGGCCCGGCCGCCGGCACAGCGAGCCCGCCCTGGCCTTCGCGGCGTGGCTGGCGGCCGTCGTCGACGCGATCGCGCCCCCCGACATGCGGGCGGCGCTGCGCGAGGACCTGCACGGCCAACTCCTCGACCTCGTCAAGCACATCGACCTCTCCCGGTACGTACGGGGAGCGGCCGGGGAGCGGGTGGATCTGCACGCGCTGTTCTCCGCGCACCCGGATCTGCGCGCCGGATGCAGTGCCCGGCTGGGCGGCTTCCTCGACGACATCCTCACCGAGACCGGTCCGGGCCTGCTCCGCCTGGAAGGCGGCATGGACCTGTTCACCTCCGCGCTCGCGTCCCGGCTGCGGGGCGCGGTGCGCTGCGGCCACCGGGTGACGGGCCTGCACGTACGGGACGAGGGGGTGCTGGTCCATATCCGGGCGGGGGCGCGCACGCTGCTGCACCGTGCCGAACTCGCCGTGTGCACCCTGCCGTTCCCCGCGCTGCGGGGGGTACGGCTGACCGGCTTCGACGCGGACAAGCTCGCGGTGCTCGACGAGGTCGAGTACTGCCCGGCGACGAAGGTGGCCTTCCACTGCCGGGAGCCGTTCTGGTGGGACGGCGGTATCCGGGGCGGGGCGTCGTTCACCGGCGGCGGCATCCGGCAGACGTACTACCCGCCCGTGGACGGCGATCCCCGGCGCGGGGCTGCGCTGCTGGCCAGTTACACGATCGGCGAGGAGGCCGCGCGGCTCGGCCGGCTGCCCGCGCACGTACGGCACGCCCTGGTACTGGAGGAGCTGAGCGCGCTCCACCCGGAGCTGCGCCGTCCCGGCATGGTGCTCGCGGCGGTCAGCGAGGCGTGGGGGTCCGCGCCGTGGAGCGCGGGCTGCGCGACCCGCTGGGGCAAGAGCCCCGCCGCGTGCGAACGCGAACGCGCCCGCGCGGCCCGGCCGGTGGGCCCCCTGTTCTTCGCGGGCGAGCACTGCGCGGCACGTCCCGCGTGGATCGAGGGGGCGGTGGAGTCGGCGCTGGCCGCGGTGGAGGCGATCGCGGGCGGGGAGGTGTCTGCGGGGCACCCGGGGGCGGCGGTTCCCGCGCTGACGACGGTGCGGGGGCGGCCCGGCGCGCCCATATCCGGCCGGTGCCGGCGCGAGGCGTCCGCGGTGGGCCGGGTCCGCTCCCCGCTCCTTGCCGGCATGGGGGGCGCCGCCCCCGACCCCCCGGTCCGGCGACGCCGGGGAGCCGCCGTGTGAGCGTCTTCGACCTCCCCCGGCTGCACTTCGCGGGAACCGCCACGACCCGGCTGCCCACGGGCCCGCGGTCGGGGCGCTTCGACCTGGCGTCGGGGCGGGCGCTGGGCGGGGACGGGCTCCCCTTCCCGCCGGAGCGCCCCGCGTCCGAGTACCACGCGTACCTGTACGAACTGGGGCCGCGCTTCGGCGCGGACGGACTCCCTTGCCCCGACGGCGCGTTCAGCCTCGCCCAGGGCTGGAACTTCGGCGGCAACGGCCACTTCCGGCTCGACGCCCGCGTCGTATGCGCCGAGGGCCCCGACGGCCGCGCCACAGCGGGCGACCCCGTGCTGGGGCGGGCCGTCGACGTGTGGGGGCACTACAACCCGTATCTGCGCACGACCGTCAACCGTGCCCGGGTCTTCGACCTGGACCCGGCCTCGCGGTGGACGACCGCGCTGATGGTGGGTCAGTTCGGGCTGGGCCGGGCGGGCCGCTCGCACGACGGCGGGTACATGCTCCTGGGGGACGTCGAGGGCTGCCACCCGCCCCGCTGGGTGGACTTCCGGCGGATCCTGGACGTGGGCGAGCACGTGCTGGCCCCGCAGCTGCGCTACGGCGCGGTGCACCAGTTCGTGGTGGACAAGGGCGCGGGGCGCTGGCTGCCGGACGCCGGACTCTCCCCCGCCGTCGGCGCGTTGCGCGCGGCCGTCGACGGCGGGGCGGACGGTCTGGTGGTGCAGCTCGCGCTGGACAACATGGCCTCCCCGCGCGTCCCGGACGCCCCGGACGTCTGGCGCGTGCGCGGCACGGTCGCGCCCTGGCACGCCCACGAGCCGCGCTCCTGCCCGGCGGGCCGGCTCCTGGTCCCCACCGGCAGGCGGCTCCCGGCCCGCGCGGGAGGCGACGGGGAGGTTCCGGCCGCCGGTCCCCCGCTGCATCACCTCACCGTTCGTCTCGCCCAGGGCACGGCCGTCTTCAACCTGGTCACCGCCGTCCCTCTCACGCACCGCGCCGAGCACCCCGGCCCCGGACCGCTGCACCGGCTGGGCCCGCCCCTGGACGCGGGGGACCTGGAGCTGCGGACGGCCGGCTCGGGGCGGCTGCTGGCCCGGCTGCCGTCCGGCGCGTACCCAGGGGACGCCACCTCGGGCATCGTCACCGTGCCCGCCGCGCCGGGCGCGTGCGAGGCGGCCGAGGACGAGGCGCTGTGCCTGACCGCCGCCGGCCGCGAGGGGCGGCCGGTGCCCCTGCTCACCGAACGGGAGGTGCGCGTCGACAGCGACGAGGCGCTGCTGTTCGTGCACCCTCCCGACCGGGCGCGCGGCCGCGACCACGCGGTGCGGGTGCCGCTGCGCAGCTACGTGCACGGCCGCCCGGCGGGCGCGACGGTGCGCGTGCGGCAGTACGCCAACCCCCGTGCCCTGCCCGCCGATCCCCGCGCGGGCGCGCCCGGGGCCCGGTGCGGGGACGCGGTGGTCCTGGACGTCCGGGGCCAGGACGGCGGGTACGCCGAGGAGTGCGTGGTGCGCACCGACGAGGCGGGCCACGGGGTACTCACCGTGCGCGGCCGGCGGGCGGGCAGCTGCCGGGTCCTGCTGGGCACCGGCCCCCAGGACGTGCCGCCCGTCGACGAGGACGCGCCGGGTTCGGCGTGGGCGGCCTACGACGACGCCGACGCGCTGGGCCACTGGGCGGGGGTGGGCACGCTGCACGCGCGGGTGCTGCCCGACGACTGGCACCTGGACGAAGTCCCCCGCCAGGACGTGGACTTCGAGCTGTTGCACCGTGAGGTGTTCGCCCCCTACGAGCAGTTGTCGTCGTTCATGCGCTCGGAGGTCTTCAGCCTCGCCGACAGCTGCAAGGTACGTACGTACGCGGAGCTGATCTGGCAGATGTGCGATCCGCGCAACAGGGACCGCACGTACCACATGCCGTCCACCCGCGACCTGACCGAGCCCAAGGCACGGCTGTTGCTGGCGTATCTGCGCAACTGCCAGGCCCGCGTGCGCCCTCCGCTGCCGGTGCCCGCCGTGCCCGTAACGGATCCGGTGATCACCACGCGGGCGCAGCTGTGGTCGGCGCTGCGGCAGGCGGCGGCGCTGGAGCTGGCCGTGATGCTGCAGTACCTGTACGCGGCGTTCTCGGTGCCGACGTACGGGGCGGGGCTCGCGTACGTGCGTCAAGGGCTGTGGACCGAGCGGCAGTTGGCGCTGGCGTGCGGCGGGGGCGGGGCGGGGCGCGACGACGGGATCCGGGGCGCGCTGCTGGCCGTGGCCCGCGAGGAGATGGTCCATTTCCTGCTGGTGAACAACATCATCATGGCGATGGGGGAGGCGTTCTGCGTCCCTGTCGTCGACTTCCCCGCGATCGGCGGCGAGCTGCCGGTGCCCGTGGACTTCGCGCTGGAGCCGCTGAGCGCGGGCAGCGTGCAGCGCTTCGTCGCGATCGAGCAGCCGGCCGCACTGGTCCCCGCGCTGCGCCGGGAGGGCGAGGAAGGGCCGGCGGCGGACACCCGGGGCGAGAGCTTCGTGTGGAGGTCGGCCAGTGAGCTGTACGCGGGGATCCGCGAAGGCATCCAGCGGGTGCCGGAGCTGTTCCTCGTGGAGCGGGGGCGCGGCGGCGGCGAGCACCATCTGTTCCTGCGGGAGTCGGTCAACTCCCGCCACCCGGACTACCAGTTGGAGGTCGACGACGTCTCCAGCGCCCTGTTCGCCGTCGACCTGATCACCGAACAGGGCGAGGGCGGCCGGCTCGCACCCGAGGCCCCGGAGCGGGACGAGGGCGCGGAGGTGTCGCACTTCCGGACCTTCCTGCGCATCGGCGAGCAGCTGACGGCCGAGCACGCTCCCGGCCCGTACGGGCGGCAGCTGCCCTGGAGTCCCGCCTACCCGGTGCTGCGCAACCCCACGCTGCGCGGGGAGGACGGCGCGAAGGACGCGATCACCGACCCCGGGGCGCGGGCCGTGGCCCGGCTGTGCGACCGCTCCTACTACCTGTCGCTCCAGCTGATGGCCCAGCACTTCGGGGAGGGCGCGGACACCAGCCTGCGCCGCTCGAAGCTGATGAACGCGTCGATCGACGTGATGACCGGCATGCTGCGGCCGCTCGCCGAAGTGCTGGTCACCCTGGACTCGGGGCGGCGGGGCAGGACAGCGGGGCCGCCCTTCGAGCTGGAGGCCGCGCCCTGCTGCGTGCCCCGCCCGGACGTCGCCCGCCGGTCGCTGGCGCTGCGCTTCGCGCACCAGGCGCGGGCGGCCCGCGCCTGCGGGCACGTACCGGGCCATGTGGCCGACCTGATGGAGTACTACGCCGGGTACTTCCGGCGCGCGGAGGGGGTGTGAGGCGTCATGGCCGGAGCACGGCTGGAGACGGACGTGGTGGTGGCCGGCGGCGGGCCGGTGGGGCTCGCCCTCGCCCGCGACCTGGGGCGGCGGGGGGTGCGCACGCTGGTGCTGGAGGCGTCCGACGGAACGGTCACCCGTCCCAGGACCGCCACCGTCGGCCCCCGGTCGATGGAACTGCTGCGCCGCTGGGGACTCGCGGGCCGGGTCCGCGCCGCGGGGTGGCCCGGGGACCATCCGCTCGACGTCGCGTGGGTGACCGCGCTCGGCGGGCACGAGATCCACCGGCTGCGGCTGGGCACCTGCGACGAGCGGCCGGCGCAGCCGTGGACCCCCGAACCCGGCCACATCTGCCCGCAGGACGTCCTGCTGCCGCTGCTCGCGGAGGCCGTCGGCACGCACCCCGGCGGGCCGCTGCGCCGGCTGTGCCGCTTCGACGCCTTCACCGAGCACGCCGACGGGGTCACGGTGACAGCCACCGACCTCGGTGACGGCGGTGAACTGACCGTCGACGCGCAGTACTTGGCGGGCTGTGACGGCTCGTCGTCGGCCGTCCGCGAGGCCGCCGGCATCAAGGCCCCGGACCGGTACACCACGCGGGTCCTGCGCGACATCGTCTTCCGGGCGCCCCGGCTGCGGGAGCAACTCGGGCCGCGCGCCGCCCTGCTGTACTTCCTGACCCGGCCGCCCGCGCTGCGCTTCCCGCTGCGGGCCCTGGACGGCCGGGAGCTGTACCGGCTGCTGGTCCCGGCGGACGGCGCGCAGGGCCTCGACGCCGGAGCGCTGGTCCGCGCGGCCGTCGCGCTCGACACCCCGCTGGAGACACTCTCCGAGCACGTGTGGCATCTCACCCACCGGGTCGCCTCGGCCTACCGCGCCGGCCGGGTGCTGCTGTGCGGCGACGCCGCGCACACCCTGTCCCCCTCCGGCGGCCTCGGCCTGGACATCGGCCTCGCCGACGCCGCCGACCTGGGCTGGAAGCTCGCCGGCACCGTCGCGGGCTGGGCCGGGCCCGGGCTGCTCGACAGCTACGACACCGAGCGCCGCCCGGTCGCCGAGGCCGGCCTGGAAGTGGCGAGGACGCATCTGGTGCGGACGCTGCGCCGCGAGCTGCCCGCCGCGCTCCTGCTGGACTCGGCCGAGGGGAAGCAGGCCCGCGCCGAACTGGCCGAGCAGCTGTCCGGCAGCGAGGTGCGGCGTGAATTCGACTGCCCCGACGTGCACTTCGGCCACCGCTACACCTCGCCGCTGGTCGTGCCCGACGCCCCGGAGAGGAACCCCGGGCCGGCCGCCGACGACCGGCGCCCGCGCGGCAGGGACGCGTGGCGCGGCGAGGCGCTGCCCGGCGGCCGCGCCCCGCACGTGTGGCTGGCCGACGGCACCTCGACGCTCGATCTGTTCGGGCCCGCCTTCCATCTGCTGCGCTTCACGGAGTCCGTGCGGCTGACCGCGTTCACGGCGGCGTTCGCGCGGCGGCACGTCCCGCTGACCACGACCCGCTGCCCGGACCGGCGGGTGGCCGCCTGCTACGGGCGCCCGTACGTGCTGGTGCGCCCCGACGGGCACGTCGCCTGGCGCGGCGGCGAACTCCCCTTCGACGCCGGGACCTTGGCGGACCGGCTGCGGGGAGCCCGGTGAGCACGCGGCCGCCGGGCCCGTTCCGTACGGCCGACGTGCCGCCGGCGGACCCGTACCCCTGCTACCGGCGCTACCGGGAGGCCGACCCCGTGCACCGGGGCGCGGACGGCGCCTGGTACGTCTTCCGGCACGAGGACGTCGTGCGCGTGCTGACCGACCGGCGGTACGTGCGCGGCGGCCCGCCCGCCCGGATCCCCGAGAGCTGCGCGCACCTGCGGCGTACCACCGCGCACTGGCTGGTGTTCCTGGACCCGCCCGAGCACACGCGGGTGCGCGCGCTGCTCGCCGGGAGCTTCACCCCGCCCGTGGTCGACACGCTGCGGCCGCGCATCCGGCGGCTGGCGGCCGGACTCGTCGCCGCCATGGGCGAGAAGGAGCGCGTGGACCTCGTCACCCACTTCGCCGCGCCCCTGCCCCTGCTCGTCATCGGCGAGCTGCTGGGCGTACCGGCGGAGGACCGGGGCTGGTTCCGCTCGCGCGCCCTGGACCTGCAACTGGCCACCGGCTCGCGCACCGCCCGCCGGCCGGAGGCGTACGCGCTCGCGGACGCGGCCGCCCGCGACCTGGACGCCTACTTCCGGGCCGAACTCCACCGGCGGCGCGCACCGGGGCGCGGCCCGGGCACGGATCTGATCGGGCGGCTGCTGCGCTGCGCCCGCGAGGAGGACCTCAACGACGACGTGCTGGTGGGCAGTTGCGTACACCTGCTGACGGCCGGTCACGAGACGACGACGAACCTGCTGGCCAAGGGGCTGCTGGCGCTGCTCGGCCACCCCGGGGAACTCGCCCTGCTACGAGCGGGACCGGCGCTGCCGCAGGGGACGGTGGACGAACTCGTCCGCTACGACTCCCCGGTCCAGATGATCAGCAGGCTGGCGGGGGCGGATACCGAACTGGGCGGCCGGCGCGTGCGCCGGGGCGCGAGGATCGTGCTCGTGCTGGGCTCGGCCAACCGCGATCCGCGCCGCTTCACCGACCCGGACCGGCTGGACCTGCGCCGCGACGCGGCCCGGCACACCGGCTTCGGCCTGGGCCCGCACTACTGCCTGGGCGCCCCGCTCGCCCGCGCCGAGGCGGAACTCGGCCTGACCGAGCTGCTGCGCGGGCTGCCCGGACTGCGCCTCGACCCGGACGAAACCGTGTGCTACGCCGACGACTTGGTCTTCCACGGCCCGGAACGGCTCGTGATCCGTACGGGCGCCTGACCGCCCGGCCCGGTGTCCGTCACCCGATCCGGTCCCGGCGCCGGAACCGGCACCGGGGACAACCGTTTCGGGCGATATGCCAGCGGCATGGGACGGCGTAGGTTCGCGTCCACGGACCGGACGACGGGAGTGCCGGGCGACGCGAAGGGAAGCACCGCATGAGCGACGCGATCCCCCAGGCCGTACTGGAGGCCCGCTACCAGCGGTCCTTCGGACGGCTGGCCGGGTATCTGCCGGAGGACCGCGAGGCGGTCGAGGAGTGGCTGGCCGGCCTCGTACGGACGGCCGCCGACTCCACACAGGACTGGAGCACGGCGGTCAAGAGACTCGACGCGCTGATCCAGCGCGACGGGACCGTCCGGCAGTACGTGACCGAGATGATCGAGCAGGTGCCCGTGAACTGCGCGGGCCCCGCGGACATTCCCCAGCTTCTCGCCTGCCTCGACCACATCGGACGGCACGCCCCGCAGTACGCGCCCAAGGGAAAGCGGAACTTCTTCCCGATGTCGGCCCTGTTCGTGCACATGATGGAGACGGAGGCCGGTGAAGTCGCCTTCCGGCTGACGGAATTCAACAACGCGCTCCGCGACATCCTCAAGGAATGGTGCGACCACCTCGACTCGCCCGCCAGCAGAACGGTTCTCGACAAGGACACCGGCTGGCTGTCCCGGGACGCCTGGCGGGAATTCAGGCTCGACGACTTCGACATTCCCGACCCCCACGACGAGTACGGGGGGTTCAAGTGCTTCAACGCCTTCTTCCACCGCGAGATCAAGCCGGACAAACGGCCCGTCGACCCGTCCCGGGAGGGGATCGTCTCCCCCAACGACGGCAAGGTCTACCGCTACGCACAGGTCACCTCGCCCGACGACCGGTTCTGGCTCAAGGCACAGTCGTACTCGCTGACGGACATGGTGCGGGGCCGTGAGCGCGCGCGGCCCTTCGTCGGCGGCTGGGTGTTCCAGTCCTTCCTCTCGGGGGCCGACTACCACCGCTGGCGCTCCCCCGTCGCCGGCACCGTCTCGCGCGTGGAGCTCGTACCCGCCCTGATGTTCAGCGAGACCGTCCGGCCCGACCCGACGGCCGGCACGTACTCGCAGGGCTACCAGGCGTCGGTCAACACCCGCGGACTCGTCTTCATCGACAGCGACTTCGGCAAGCAGGTCTGCGTGATGCCCATCGGCATCACCGAGATCTCCTCGGTCCGGTTCGCGGAGGGCCTGCAGGGCAAGCGCGTGGAGAAGGGCACCGAGCTGGGGTGGTTCAGCTACGGCGGCTCCAGCATGTGCGTGCTCTTCGAGAACGGGCTGATCGACCGGTTCACGGTGCCCAACAACGACCCGATCGAGGGCGACCCCGACGGCGGCGCCCCGATCAAGGTCAACGCGCGGATCGCGACGGCGAACCTGTAGCCCGGACACGCCCGTGGCCCCGGGCGGAGTGTTCCGCCCGGGGCCACGGGTGTGCCGGCCGTGCCGGATGTCAGTGCTGCGCCTCGGCCGCCACCGGCTTCGGGATCAGGAAGGAGGTCGCGAGCGCGGCCGCCAGGATGACGACGCCCGCGATCATGCCGGCGGTGTAGCCGGTGGCCGAGGCCGGGTCGTCGGGCAGGGCCGCGGTCTTCACCGCGTACAGCAGCGCGAAGCTCAGCCCGGCGCCGAGGTTGAAGGCACCGGCGTTGAGCCCCGGCAGGAAGCCCGGGTTCTCGCTGGGCGAGAGCACGATGCCCAGGCCGTTGAGGACGATGTTGGCGACGCCCGCGTAGGTGATGCCCACCAGGAGCGAGATCACCAGCAGCAGGACCTTCGAGTGCGCCGGGATCGTGACGATCATCAGGATCACGGAGGCGACGGAGCCGATCAGGCCGAGCCGCAGCACCCGCCCGTAGCCGAAGGTCGCGGCGAGCCGCCCGGCGACCGGGCCCATCGCCAGGCCCGCGAGCGCGTAGGGGGTGAGCGTCCACCAGGCCGAGGCCTCGGCGGACATGCCCAGGCCCGCCTGCCCGTCCTGCGCGAACGCCGGGATGAGTCCGTTCATGACGGCGAACACACCGGTCATGGTGAGCACGGTCGTCAGCAGGGTCGCCCAGGTCCCGCGCTGCCGCAGGTGCCGGGTGGCGACCAGCGGGTGGGACGAGCGGTCCTCGGCACGCCAGAACAGGGCGAACGCCAGCGCCCCGAGCACCACGAGCCCGGCCACCAGCGGCCAGTTCGCGGCGGCGAGCTTCCCGGCCTCGTTGAGGGCGATCAGCAGCGCCCCGACGGAGACGACGAGCAGGGCGACGCCCGGCCAGTCCATCCGCGTCGCGGCGGCGACCCTGGTCTCCGGGGTCATGGTCGCCACCAGCGCCGTGGCGATCACCGCGACGGCGCCCATGGCCCAGAAGACGGCCTGGAAGCCGTGGTTGTCGGCGAGGTAGCCGCCCGCGAGGGAGTCGACGCCGGCGATGCCGCCGTTCACCGCGGTGATCACGCCGAGCAGGGTGCCGTACTTCTTGGGCTCGGTGACCTCCACCCGCAGCATGATCAGGCACAGCGGCACGGTCGGCCCGGACGCGCCCTGGATGACACGGCCCACGAACAGCACGGGCACGCTCGTCGCCAGCGCCGCGACCACACACCCCACGGCCATCAGCGCCATCATCCCGACCAGCACCTTGCGCCGCCCGACGATGTCCCCGAGCCGGGGCAGGAACAGCGAGAACAGAGCCGCCGAGGTGAAGAACGCGGTCTGCGTCAGCCCGATCTCCGCGGAGCTGGCGTGCAGCTGGTCCTCGATGCTCTTGAGCGCCGGGCTGAGCATGCTCGCGTTGAGCTGGAAGGCGACGCAGGCCGTGAGCAGCGCGGTGACCAGCACGGCTACGCGCGTAGCGCGACCTGCGGGAGCGGTGCCGGCCTGCTCGTCGACAAGGGGTGGTGTGGTGGGTCTGGCCATGAAGGAGCCCCTTTGCTCAGCGGCTGAACGATGGTGCAGTGGATCTCTTGAGCGGTGCAGCAAAAGGGCTGCGACGGGAGACCCGGCGCCAGAACACAGTGACACGGTGTTCCCATAAACAAAAGAACCCCAGCTCACAGAGCTGGGGTTCTTCCCGCTGGTGTCCGAGGGGGGACTTGAACCCCCACGCCCGATAAAGGGCACTAGCACCTCAAGCTAGCGCGTCTGCCATTCCGCCACCCGGACAAGGTGTCTGTCTCCCACGGTGTTCCCCGCGGCGACATGGACAACTCTATCAAGGTTTCGGAGTGCCGTTGACCAGCCCGTTCATCCGGCACATACGGTCCGTTCATGGGCAATCCCGGACACTTCGCAGCGCAGGCCCCCGGACCGGTCCCCGTCCGGGCGCGGCCGCGGCCGCTCTCCCCGCTGCGCGAGCACCTGCGGGACACCTTCTGGTTCACCCCCGGCCTGGGGCTGGTGGGGGCCGTCGTGCTGGCGGCGCTCGCGCTGGACTTCGACGCGTGGCTCATCGCGTGGCTGCGCACCGAAGGGGACTACGACACGATCGGCACGCTGATCACGCTCGCCGACGACGCGAAGTCGATCATCACGGCCGTGGGCTCGGCGATGCTGACCTTCATCGGCGTGGTCTTCTCGATCTCGCTCGTGGCCCTGCAGATGGCCAGCGGCCAGTTCTCGCCCCGCGTGGTGCGGCTGTACGTGCGCAGCAGGATCACGAAGGCCACGTTCGCCGTGTTCCTGGCCACGTTCCTGTTCGCGCTGCTGGTGCAGACCGCGTACGAGGCGAACACCGACCCCCGGACCGTGACGACGGTGCCGTTCGCCTCCGCCGTCCTGTGCGTGCTGATGGTGCTGGTGAGTCTGGCGCTGTTCGTGGCGTACGTGAACTCCACGCTGCGGCTGATGCGGGTCAGCCACGTCATCGACCGGGTCATCCGCGAGTCGTTCCGGGTCCTGGACAAGCACGGGGCGGCCGAGCCGGAGCCGCCCGCGCTGCCGGCGGCCCGGGCGGAGGTGGCGCACACCGGGCGGGCCGGGGTGCTGCGGGACGTGCACATCGCGCGGCTGGTGCGGGTGGCGCGGCGGCACGGGGTGGTGCTGCGGCTGATCCCGCGGATCGGGGACTACGTGGTGCCGGGGACGCCCGTGCTCGCGGTGCACGGCGGGGCGGCCCCGCCGCGCCGGGCCCTGCGGTACACGGTCTCGGTGGGGGTGGAGCGCACCTTCCACCAGGATCTGGGCTTCGGGCTGCGGCAGCTCTCCGACATCGCGCAGCGCGCCCTGTCCCCGGCCGTCAACGACCCGACGACGGCCGTGCAGTGCCTGGACCGCATCGTGCAGTTCCTCGCGGCGCTCGCGCACCGGCCGCTGGGCGCGCTGCACCACCGCGACCGCCGGGGCCGGGTGCGGCTGGTGCAGGACCTGCCGGGCTGGACGGACCTGGTCGACCTCGGCCTCACCGAGATCCGCGGCTGCGCGACCGGCAGTCCGCAGGTGACGCGGCGGCTCGTGGCCGGCCTCGACGACCTGTGGCACCTGGCGCCCGAGGAACGGCGGGAGCCGCTGGAGCGGCATCGCGCGCTGCTGACGGAGGCCGTGACGCGCAGGGTCCCCGAGGGCGCCGACCGCGCGTTCGCGCTGGAGCCGGACCGGCAGGGCATCGGCTGAGACCGGGCCGCACCCCGCGCCGGCCCCGCCCCCGGCTACGGCATCAGGTGGTAGTCGGGGAAGTTCCCCGGCAGCCGCTCCGCGCGCGCCGCCCTGGCCGACACCGGCCGGGTCACCGCCCGTACCAGCAGTTCGCCGCCGACGAACGCGCCGCGCCAGGAGGCGCCGAAGCCGCCGAAGAGCTCCTCGCGGTCGCCGCGCGAACGCGGCCTGCCGTGGCCGGTCTTGAAGGCGCGGATCTGCGGGGCGAGCCGCTCGTAGGCGGCCGCGTCGTCGCAGGAGAGGGTGGCCACGAGGGCGCCGTTGCTCGCGTTCATCGCGGCCAGCAGCTCGGCCTCGGTGTCGACGAGCACGATGGTGTCGACGGGCCCGAAGGGCTCGGCGTGGTGCAGGGGCGAGGACGGCGGCGGCCCGAGCAGGGTGACGGGCGGCAGGTAGGCGCCGGTGTCCTGCCCCGGCAGGAAACGGCCGTCGGCGAGCGAGCCCCGGTGCAGCGGGACGGCGCCCCGGCCGATGGCCTCGGCGACCTGGTCGCCGAGTTCCTTGGCCTTGGCCGCGTTGATCAGCGGGCCGAAGTCGAGGGCGGGCGGCTCGTCGCCGGGGTCCGCGACGGCCAGCGGGTGGCCGAAGCGTACGGACCGTACCGCCGGCAGGTAGCAGGCGAGGAAGTCGGCGAAGGCCGAACGCTGCACCACGAAGCGCGGGTAGGCGGTGCAGCGCTGCTTCGCGTAGTCGAAGGTGCCGCGGATCCGCGCCGCGAGCGCGCCCCAGTCGCTGAAGTTCCACACGCCCCAGGTGTTGAGGCCCTCCTGTTCCAGGATGTGCCGTTTGCCGAGGTCGGCGACGGCGGTCGCGACACGGGCGCCGGTGTCGCGGCCGCCGACGAAGGAGACGCAGCCGATCTCGGGCGCGCGCACCAGGGCCTCGGACAGCTCGCCGCCGCTGCCGCTGACCAGCGTGACGGGCACCCCCTCGCGGGCGACGAGGGCGGCGGAGAGGGTCAGCGCGGCCAGGCCGCCGTCGGTGGGCGTCTTGGCGACGACGGCGTTGCCTGCCAGGGCCTGGACGAGCATCGCGTGGACGAGCACGCTCATCGGGTAGTTCCAGCTGGCGATGTTGGAGACGGGCCCGGTCAGCGGGACGCGCCCGTCGAGCATGGCGTCGATGCCGGCGGTGTACCAGCGGACGCCGTCGATGGCCCGGTCCACGTCGGCCAGCGCGAGCCGCCACGGCTTGCCGATCTCCCACACGAGGAGCAGGGCGAGGAGCTCGCGGTGCGCCTCCAGCGCGTCGAGGGCGGCGCCGACGCGGGCGGTGCGGCCGGCCTGCGGGACCTCGCGCCAGACGCGGTGGGCGTCGAGCGCGGCGCGTACGGCCTGCCGGGCGGTGGCCGCGTCCAGGCGGGGCGGGCCGGCGACGGGGGTGCCGTCGACGGGGGTGACGGTGGCGAGGGGGCGGCCGTCGGCGTGCCAGGTGCCGGCCCACAGATTCAGGACGCGGTCGTCGCGGAACGCCTCGGGGGCGGCGGCCAGGCAGCGCTGCCAGGCGGCGGACCACTCGGTTCCGGGTTTGAGGAGCAGGGGGGTGGGTGCCATGGTCTCGGTCTCCGCTCTCTGCGCGGGGCGGGTCGGACAGCACGTACCTACTGAACCGTAGCCACCGGGAAGGGAGTTGGGGGCGGGGACGCCGGACATGAGGCGCGCGTCACGCGTGACGCCCCACGGGCGGGACTTCGCAGACGGCGCCGCGGTGCTCGGGCCGTCGGCACCCCATGGCCCGCGCCCCGGCCCCGTCGACGACAATTGGCCAGGTCAGCCGAACTTTCGAGCAGCAGGACGGAATTCGCCATGGGACGGGTCACCGCACGCCGCCGCGTCATCCGCATCCGGGACGGCGCGGCCGGCGCCCGCCCGGACACGCTGGTGGCCGAGGAGCCGATGGAGATCCGGCTCGACGGCAGGCCGCTGGCGGTCACCATGCGCACCCCGGGCGACGACTTCGCGCTCGCGGCCGGCTTCCTGGTCAGCGAGGGGGTGCTCGCCGACGCCGGGGAACTGGCGAACATCGTCTACTGCGCGGGCGCCACGGAGGACGGCGGCAACACCTACAACGTGGTCGACGTCCGTCTCGCGCCCGGCGTGCCCGTCCCCGACATCACGCTGGAGCGCAACGTCTACACCACGTCCTCGTGCGGGCTGTGCGGCAAGGCGAGCCTGGACGCGGTGCGCACGACGGCCCGCCACGCCGTCTCGGACGGGCCGGTGCCGCTGCGGCTGACGCCGCGGCTGCTGGCGGGGCTGCCGCAGCGGCTGCGCGCCGCGCAGCGGGTCTTCGACCGGACGGGCGGGCTGCACGCGGCCGCGCTGTTCTCCGCCGACGGCGAACTGCTGGACGTGCGCGAGGACGTGGGGCGGCACAACGCGGTCGACAAGCTCGTCGGGCGCGCGCTCCAGCAGGGGCGGCTGCCGCTCGCGGGGGCGATCCTGCTGGTGTCGGGGCGGGCGTCCTTCGAGCTGGTGCAGAAGGCGGTGATGGCGGGCATCCCGGTGCTCGCGGCGGTCTCGGCGCCGTCCTCGCTGGCGGTGGAGCTCGCGGAGGAGGCGGGGATGACCCTGGTGGGCTTTCTGCGCGGCTCGTCCATGAACGTGTACGCGGGGGACCACCGGATCGCCCTGGAGTGAGACCGGGGTGGGACCGGGGTGGGACCGGGGTGGGGCCGGGGTGGGGCCGGGGTGGGACACGAGTGACACCGGAGTGACGCCGTGCGCCGGGGGCGCGTCGGGGAGGTGCGGGGGGGTCGCGTGACGCGTGGGCGCTCTTCGGCGCGCGGCGCGCCGGGGAAGCTTGTGGGGCGGGCACGCGGGCCCCTACCTTCGGACGCGCCTCGACGCCCGACGCGAAAGGGCCGGTCCATGGTGCCGTTCCTCCCCGCCGTCCCCTTCCGGCTTCCCGCCGGCCGTGCGCTCCTGCGCGGCGGCTCCGCCGTGCTCGCGGGCCTGCTGCTCGTCCTGTCCGCCCCGCCGGGCGTGGCCCGGCAGGCGCCGGGCTTCGCGGAACAGGTGCTGTTCAAGGCCGGGGACGAACCCGGTTCCGGCTACGCGTGCTTCCGCATTCCCGCGCTGGCGGCCACCCCGCGCGGCACACTGCTGGCCTTCGCCGAGGGCCGGCGCGGCACCTGCGGGGACGCCACCGACATCGACATCGTCGTCAAACGCTCGACGGACGGCGGCCGTTCGTGGGATCCGCTGCGGGTCGTGGACGCCGGGCGGGGCGACACGCACGGCAACCCGGCCCCCGTCGTCGACCGCCGTACGGGCCGGATCGTGCTGCTCTCCACACGCAACGCGGGCCGCCGCGACGCCGCGAACTGCGCGGTGCCCTGCGACCGCACCCCGTACGCGCAGGTCAGCGACGACGACGGGGCCGGCTGGTCGCGCCCGCGCGAGCTGACGGCGGCGCTGCGGCCGCGCGCCTGGAACTCCTGGTACGCGACCGGGCCGGGCCACGGCATCCAGCTGACGCACGGTCCGCACCGGGGCCGGCTGCTCGTCGGCGTCAACGCCGAGAGCCGCCAAGGGAGTCGGGCCGCCGCGAACCACGCGGCGCTCGCGCTCAGTGACGACGGCGGGGCGACCTGGCGGCTCGGCGCCGTGGACTCCTTTCCGGTCGCGCCCGACGGCACGTACCGTCAGATGCCCTCCGAACTGGCCCTGGCCGAACGGCGCGACGGCAGCGTCTATGTCAACGGCCGTGAGCAGAACGGCACCGACCTCGGCAACCGCGACGAGGCGGTGAGCCGTGACGGCGGCGCGGGCTTCGCCGCGCCGTTCCGGGCCCTGCCGGACCTGTACGCGCCGACGGTGCAGGCGTCCGTGCTGCAACTGCGGCCCGGCCGATGGCTGTTCGCCTCCCCCGCCGACCCGGACCGGCGGCGCGCGATGACGCTGCGGTCCTCCTACGACCAGGGCCGCGCCTGGGAACCCGTCGAGCGCGGCCGCCGGGTGAGCGCGGACTGGTCCGGCTACTCGGACCTCGCGCTCCTCGCCCCCGGCACGGCGGGCCTGCTGTTCGAGGCGGGGAGGGCGGACGCGCGCGAGGAGATCCGCTTCGCGCGCTTCACGGAGGAGTGGCTGGGGCGTCCGCGCCGCGGCCCCGGCCCCACGACGCCGGACCTGGCGCCGGGCGCGCGCGGCACACGGGGCGCGGAGGTGCTGGGCGGGGTGCGGCGGGTGGCCGGCCGGTCCGGTGGCGCGCTGGCCTTCGACGGTGTGGACGCGGCGGTCCGGGTGCCGTTCCGTACGGGCCTTCCGCTGGGCACCCGGGACTTCACGGCGTCGCTGTGGTTCCGCTCGCGGCCCGGGGCCCGCCCGGAGCCCGGCGAGCAGCCGCTGCTGTGGATGGGCGGGCCCGGGGGCGCCCCGAAGGCCGTACTGCGCGCGCCGCGCCGGGGCTTCTCGGGGACGGTGACCGCCGTCGAGGGCACGGGCCCGGCCCGTACGGCCACGGCCACGTCCACGGCGGGCAACGGACCGTACGCCGACGGCCGTTGGCACCACGTGGCACTGCGGCGCGGCGGCGGCCGCATCACCCTGACCGTGGACGGCACCTCCACGTCCGTGCCCGACGTCCCGGGGACGGTCAGCCGCACGTCGACCTTCGGGGTGCATGTGGGCCAACGGCCGGACGGGCGGGCGTATCTGACGGGGGATCTGCGGGATGTGCGGCTGTACGGACGGGCGCTGACGGACGGGGAGTTGACGCGCCTACGGACGCCGGACGCGGCGGCCGCCCACCGGGACCTGCTGCTGTGGCTGCCGTTGGACCGGGTGCGGCCGGGGGCGGAGGCGGGACGTAGGGGGTGGTGACGGGGCGTCGACGCACAGGGGTACCGGCCGGGGGCGGCGGGACGTACCGACGGTGACGGGGCGTCTGCCCACAGCGCCGCCGACCGGGCAGCCAGGCAATGCCTGGGGTGCCCGCACGCCGCACCGGCCCCGAACCGCCCGGCTCCGGCCTACCGCTCGGGGCACCCACCGCCCACCCACCGGCCCGACCGCTCGGCTCCGGCGGGCCGTGCCCGGGCGCTCGGAGCTCCCGGGCCGGGCCGGGCGACCGGAACGCCCCGGTGCCGGGGGCCGCGTCGGCCGACGGGGGCTGCCCGGCCCGGCAGGGCCCCCGCGTGGCACCCCGCCCTCAACTCCCCTGAGCCGGAACCGCTTCCTGCCTCCCCCGCACCGCTTCCGGTGCCGCAGGCACCCCCCGCGCGTACCTCTTGGCCAGGACCGCGCACACCATCAGCTGCATCTGGTGGAAGAGCATCAGCGGCAGCACCGCCAGGCTCGCCTGCGCGCCGAACAGCACGCCGGCCATGGGCAGTCCGCCGGCCAGGCTCTTCTTCGAGCCGCAGAAGACGATCGCGATGCGGTCCTCGCGGGAGAAGCCCAGTCTGCGGGAGGCGAGGGAGGAGACGGTGAGCATCACCGCGAGGAGGACGGCCTCCACGCCGAGCAGGGCCAGCAGCCGCAGCGGGGTCACCTGGTGCCAGATGCCGCGCACCATGCCCTCGCTGAACGCCGCGTAGACGACGAGGAGGATCGAGCCCCGGTCGACGTAGCCGAGGATCTTCTTGTGCCGGGTGAGGAAGCCGATGACGCGGGAGCGCAGCAACTGCCCTGCCGCGAACGGCACCAGCAGTTGCAGCACGATGGAGACCAGCGAGTCGAGGGAGAAGCCGCCGCCGCTGCCGCCCAGCAGCAGTGCCGCGAGCAGTGGGGTCAGCACGATGCCGACGATGCTGGAGAAGGAGCCCGCGCAGACCGCCGCCGCCACGTTGCCGCGCGCGATGGAGGTGAAGGCGATCGAGGACTGGATCGTGGAGGGCACCAGGCACAGGAACAGCAGCCCCGAGTACAGCGGCCGGCTCAGCACGGTGGGCACCAGGGCGCGGGCGGCCAGCCCGAGCGCGGGGAAGAGGACGAACGTACAGGCCAGTACGGTCAGATGGAGCCGCCAGTGGCGCAGCCCCGCCACTGCCTCGCGGGTGGAGAGCCGGGCTCCGTAGAGGAAGAAGAGCAGGGCGACCGCGCCGGTGGCGGCCCCGTCGGCGGCCGGGGCGGCCGCGCCGCGCGCGGGCAGCAGCGCGGCGAGGCCGACCGTGGCGAGGAGGGCGGCTATGTAGGGGTCGACCGGGACTCGGGTCAGGAAGGCGGGGCGTCGCATGATCTCCAGGGTGGCCCCGGCGCCGGCTCATCGGGAACCCTGTTCACCGCTCTGACTGTTATCACGGATCGCGATAGCCTGGATGGGTGTTCGATCCGATACAGCTGCGGACGTTTCTGGCGGTCGCCCAGACCCTCAGCTTCACGCAGGCCGCCGGCCGGCTCGGGGTGCGGCAGTCCACGGTCAGCCAGCAGGTCCGGCGGCTGGAGGCGGCGGCCGGGCGGCCGCTGTTCGTCCGGGACACGCACGGGGTGGAGCTGACCGAGGACGGCGAGGCGATGCTCGGTTTCGCCCGCGCGATCCTGGAGGCGAACGAGCGGGCCGCGCACTGGTTCGCGGGGACGCGGCTGCGGGGGCGGCTGCGGTTCGGGGCCTCGGAGGACTTCGTCGCGACCCGGCTGCCGGAGATCCTGGAGGGTTTCCGGCGCGAGCACCCCGAGGTGGATCTGGAGCTGACCGTTGACCTCTCCGGCACTCTGCACCGGCGGCTCGCGGCCGGGCACTTCGACCTGGTGCTGGCCAAGCGGCACCCGCAGGAGCCGCACGGGCGGCTGGTGTGGCGGGACCGGCTGGTGTGGATCGGCAGCGAGCGGCTGCGCCTGGAGCCGGGCCGCCCCGTGCCGCTGGTCGTCTTCCCGCCGCCGGCGGTGACCCGGGCGCGCGCCCTGGAGGTCCTGGAGCGCGAGGGCCGTACCTGGCGTGTCACGTGCACGAGCGGCAGTCTCAACGGGCTGGTGGCGGCGGCCCGTGCCGGGCTGGGGGTGATGGCGCACACGCGCGGCATGATCCCGCCGGGGCTGACGCGCGTCCCGGCCCGCGCCGGGCTGCCGGAGCTCGGCGGCATCGACGTGGTCCTGCTCTACGGCGCGGACCCGGGCAGCGCGGCCCGCGGCCCGGCGGAGGCGCTGGCGGAGGCGATCCTGGCGGCGGGCGACCGGCTGCAGTCGGCGGCCTGAGCCCCGCCCCGCGCACACCCTGGCGCATACCCGTGGCGCATACGCGTCCGTGACGCCCCCGTGCGCACCCCGCAGAGATTGTGTGCAGACCGCACGCAAGCGGGGCCGCGCGGGCCGGATTCGGGTTCGCCGCCGCTGTCGGCCGGGTACGGTCACCGCGCTGTGCGGAGCGGCGCGAGGAGCGGTCCAGTGCGCGAGTTCTCGGTCCCACCCCTGGTGGCGACGCCCCACGCCGGAGGGCTGGCGGACGCCGTCTTCGAGCGTGCCGGGCACGAGCCCGACCGTGTCGTGCTCGCGCGCCGCGAGACGGACGGCACCTGGCGGGACGTGACCGCCGCGGTCTTCCGCGACGAGGTGCTGGCGCTGGCGAAGGGACTGCTCGCGGAGGGCGTCCGGTTCGGCGACCGGGTCGCGGTGATGTCGCGGACCCGCTACGAGTGGACGCTGTTCGACTTCGCGCTGTGGACGGTCGGCGCGCAGCCGGTGCCCGTGTACCCCACGTCCTCCCCCGAGCAGGTCGGCTGGATCCTGCGCGACGCGGGGGTGACCGCGTGCGTCGTGGAGCACGCCGACCACGCGATGACCGTCGGCTCGGTGATCGGCCGGCTGCCGGGGCTGGCCCGGCTGTGGCAGCTGGACGCGGACGCGGTGGGCCGGCTCGGCGCGGCCGGGGCGGGGATCGCGGACGAGGTGGTGCACCGGCACCGGCGGGCGCTGACCCCGCGGTCCCCGGCCACCGTCGTCTACACCTCGGGCACCTCCGGCCGCCCCAAGGGCTGTGTGCTCACGCACGCGAACTTCATGGCGGAGGCGGACAATCTCGTCGCCCACTACGACAGCGTCTTCCGCTCCCGCCCCGGCGAGCAGGCGGCGACGCTGCTGTTCCTGCCGCTGGCGCACGTCTTCGGGCGGATGGTGCAGGTCGCGGCGGTGCGCGGCGGGATCAGGCTCGGGCACGAGAGCGAGCTCACGGCGGGCGCGCTGCTGCCGGCGCTGCGCGCGTTCCGGCCCACGTTCGTGCTCGCCGTCCCGTACGTCTTCGAGAAGATCTTCGCGGCGGCGCGGCGCAGCGCGGAGAGCGAGGGCCGGGGCGAGGTCTTCGAGCAGGCCGTGAAGGTCGCGGTGCGCTACGCGATGGCGCTGGAGGACAAGGCGTTCGGGATCGGCCCGGGTCCGTCGGCGGCGCTGCGGGTGCGGCACCGGTTCTTCGACCGGACCGTGTACGCGAGGCTGCGGGCGGCGCTCGGCGGGCGGATGCGCTGCGCGATGTCCGGGGGCTCGGCCATGGACCGCCGGCTGGGGCTGTTCCTGGCGGGCGCGGGTGTGACCGTCTACGAGGGGTACGGGCTGACGGAGACCACCGGTGCCGCGACCGCCAACCCGCCCGGGCGCCCGCGTTTCGGCACCGTGGGCCGGCCCGTGCCGGGCACGGCGGTGCGCATCGCCGAGGACGGCGAGGTGTGGCTGCGCGGCGGGCAGGTCTTCTCCGGCTACCTGGGCGACGCGGGGCGGGGGGAGGCCCGGGTCGACGGCTGGTTCGCCACCGGTGACCTGGGCGCGCTGGACGGCGAGGGCTATCTGTCGCTGACCGGGCGCAAGAAGGACATCCTGGTGACGTCGGGCGGCAAGAGCGTGGCACCGGGCGCGCTGGAGGAGCGGGTGCGGGCGCACCCGCTGGTCGCGCACTGTCTGGTCGTCGGCAACGACCGTCCGTACGTGGCCGCCCTGATCACCCTGGACGCGGACGCGGTCGCGCACTGGCTGTATCTGCGTGGCAGACCTGCGGCCGACCTGGCGGGGGCGGCGGGCGACGCGGAGCTGCACACGGAGATCCGGCGGGCGGTGGTGGCCGCCAACACCCTTGTCTCGCAGGCCGAGTCGATCCGCGCGTTCCGCGTCCTGGGCAGCTCGTTCACCGAGGAGCACGGTCTGCTGACGCCCTCGCTGAAGCTGCGCCGCAAGGCGGTCGAGCGGCGGTACGCGCACGAGATAGCGGCGCTGTACGGGTCGTCGAAGGCACCGCTGTACGGGACGTGAGCGCACGTCACCGGCAGTGATCCACGCGTGGTCCGCAAGGTGACCCGCATGTGATCCGCACGTTTTCGACGGATTCGGGAATGCCCGGGCGGGAGCCCGGGTTGACGCCGGACGGAAGGATGTCAGCTGTCGTCCTTCCGCAAGATGTCTCCGTCACAAGGATCGAGCGCTCGTGAGCAAGGTTCCCACCATCACTCTCAACAACGGCGTCGCGATGCCGCAGCTCGGCTTCGGTGTGTGGCAGGTCCCGGACGCCGAGGCGGCGGCCGCGGTCGGCACCGCGCTGGAGGCCGGCTACCGCAGCATCGACACCGCTGCCGTCTACGAGAACGAGACGGGTACGGGCAAGGCGATAGCCGACTCGGGCATCGCGCGCGAGGAGCTGTTCGTCACCACGAAGCTGTGGAACAGCGCGAAGGAGACGTGGACGCGCGAGAGCGTGCTGCGCGAGTTCGACGCCTCGCTCGCGCGGCTGGGCCTCGACTACGTCGACCTGTACCTCATCCACTGGCCGCGCGCGATGCGCGACGACTACCTGACCATTTACCGCACGTTCGAGGAGATCGCGCGCAGCGGCCGCGCGAAGGCCGTCGGCGTCTCCAACTTCCACCAGCACCACCTGGAGCGGCTGCTGGCCGAGACCTCGGTGGTGCCGGCGGTCAACCAGATCGAGCTGCACCCCCATCTCGCCCAGTCCGGGCTGCGCGCCTTCCACGCGCGGCACGGCATCGCCACCGAGGCGTGGTCGCCGCTGGGCCAGGGCAAGGCCGTCCTGGAGGACGCCACGGTCGCGCGGCTCGCCGGGAAGCACGGCCGTACCCCCGCGCAGATCGTGCTGCGCTGGCACATCCAGCTGGGCAATGTCGTCATCCCCAAGTCGGTGACCCCCTCGCGCATCCGCGAGAACATCGACGTCTTCGGCTTCGAGCTGGACGCCGACGACATGACGGCGCTGGCCGCCCTCGACAACGGCACCCGGCTGGGCCCGGACCCGGAGGACTTCGACTGGAACTGACCGTCCGTCGCCACTGAGCGCGGCAGGGGGTGCCGCCCCGAGGGGGCACCCCCTGCCGCGCTCGTCCGCGCGCTCTATAGGGTCGGCGACCATGTACTACACGCCCTGGATCGCGCCCACCGAGACCGAACGTCTGCTGTACGAGGCGACAGCACGCGGGGACTGGGACGGGCAGATCGCGGCGCTGGCCGCCGGCGAGCTGTATGTGGCGGTTCCCCGGGCGGAGGCCGACGGCCTCGTGCCGCCCACTCCCCCGGCCCCCTACCGGGATCCGGCAACGGGCAGGCCCTGTCTGCCGGTGGTGACGCGCGGCGGGCTGCCGCCGTGGCAGCCGGACTGGGTCTTCGAGCGGATGACGCTCGCGGAGCTCGCCGGGGTGTGGCCGGACGACAGGTGGCGGCTCGCCGTCAATCCGGGGACGCCGGGCGCGGCCGTGATCGAGGCGACGCCCCTGGACCGCGAGGCGTGGCTGGAGGTGTGCGCGGAGACCCCGAGGGCGGGCGCGGGGCGGCTCGTGGGCCTGATGACGGGTCCGCTGCACGGGCCGCTCGCGCGGGGGCTCGCGTGCGGGGCGCCGTCGGCCGTACGGGACGGGGTGCCCTGGAACGAACTCGGCGCCGTCCACCGCGACTACCAGCAGGACCGGGCGGAGCTGTGGGAGACCTGGGGTGTCAACGACCCCGTGTCCTGGCGGCAGTTGACGGAACGTCTGCTGAGCGGTGCGGGCGCCGGGCGCGAGGCGGAGTTCGCGCTGCGGGCCCGCGAGGGTCTGTCGGAGCACGCATCGGGGAAGGCGCCGACGGCCGAGGAGTGGCGGGACGCCGTACGGCGGGTACTGCTGCACCGCGCGGCGTCGGACGGGGACACCGAGGCGTTCACGTCGGCGGTCGACCGGATTCTCGCGTGCGAGGAGCGGCTGCGGGCGGACGCGGTACTGCCGCCCGGGGGCCGCGTCGCCTCGGCGGCCGCCTTCGACCACGGGTGCGCGGTCCTGCTGGCCCGGCTGGGGCTCGCGGCCCGGCTGTGTGCTCCGGCGGACGCGGAGTACCTCGTGGTGAGCGCCGGGGAGCGGGCCCGCGCGGCGTACGGGTCCTGGCAGGAGTTCGCGGCGGGCTTCCTGCTCGGGCTGGCGCTGCGGGAGCGGGAGCGCAACGATCCCAGGGGCGGGCAGCGGGATGCCCGGTACGCGTCCGCGCTGGCCGCGCACCGCGTGCTCACGGCGGACGCGGCGAGCCCGTGGGCCAACATCCCCTGGACCTGACGGTCGCCCCGGCCCGGCGGCGGGTCAGCGCGCGCCGTGCCCGGGGGCGATCTCCTCGACGCGGCGCGCGAGTTCGATGTCGAGGCCGGTGACCTTGCCGCCGACGCTGTGCGTGTTCACGGACACCGCGAGCGTGTGGTAACCGAGCGTCAGCTCCGCGTGGTGTCCCAACTCCTCCTGGATCCCCGCGACATGGACGACCATCGCGGCCGCCGCGAAGTGGCCGTCGAAGGTGTAGGTGCGGCGAAGGCGCAGCCCGTCGGTGCTCCAGCCGGGCAGCTCCTCCAGGCGTTCCTCGATGTCCTTCTGCGACAGCGGCTCGACCGCCATGGCGCCGGCTCCTTTCTCCTGTCGTGCCGGTTTCCCTTGTCGTGCCGGCCTGTGGCCCCAGCGTCCCACGGGGCAGGGACGGTTTCGCGTCAATGTAGGACCGGTACCCGCCCGGGCCGGCCGCACTCTTCCGAGTACACAGGGGCGCCCCTATCCTCCTGCGCCGGACGTGACCGGACGGGCGACGGCGGGAGCGGTGGCATGGCGGAGACGGGCGGCACGGAGACGGGCGGGGCGGAACGCCCGGACACGACCGGCAGCAACGGCACGGGCGAACCCCCGGCCACGAGCCCGGCCCACGGCACCCGCAGGGCGTTCCTCGGCGGGGCGGCGGCCGTGGCGGGGACCGTGGCCCTGGCCGGTACGGCGGCGCAGCAGGCGGCCGCGGCCCCGCGCCCGGCCCGCCCACCCGGCGGCACGGCCCGCGCGGGGCGCACCGTGGCGGTGCTCGGCGGCGGCGTCGCCGGGCTGACGGCGGCGCACGAACTGGCCGAGCGCGGCTTCCGGGTGACGGTGTACGAGCGCAAGGCGCTGGGCGGCAAGGCCCGCAGCATGGACGTGCCCGGCAGCGCGCGCGGCGGCCGCAGACCGCTGCCGGGCGAGCACGGCTTCCGTTTCTTCCCCGGCTGGTACCGCAACCTCCCCGACACGCTGCGCCGCATCCCCTTCCCCGGCAACGCCGAGGGCTGCCACGACAACCTCGTGGACTCGCGCGAGGTGATGATCACGCGGATGGACGGCCGGGAGGCCCTGCGCGTCCCCTTCGCCACGATCGGCACACCGCTGCCGGTGCTCACCCCGGACGCGCTGGCCCGCGCGCTGAAGGGGTTCTTCGACACGCTGACGGGGCTCCCGGGCGAGGAGATAGCGCACTTCGTGGGCCGGCTGCTGGTGTGGTTCACCAGCTGCGAGCGGCGGCGGCTGGAGCAGTGGGAGCGCGTGCCGTGGTGGGAGTTCACCCACGCCGCGCGGATGTCGCGGGACTACCAGCGTCTGCTGTGCGTCGGCATCACCCGCAACATCGTCGCGACCAAGGCGGAGGTGGCGAGCACCCGCACGGTGGGCACGTACAGCGAGGCGTTCGTCCACAACTTCCTGCGCCTGGGCGCGGACGGCGAGCTCGACCGGGTCCTCGACGCCCCCACCAACGAGGCCTGGATCGACCCGTGGGTGAGCCATCTGCGCTCCCTGGGCGTCGAGTTCCGGGTCGGTCACGCGGTGAGCGAGCTGCGTCTGGCGGACGGCCGGATCGCCGCGGCGGTCGTACGGACCCAGGACGGGGCGCGGCGGACGGTGGGCGCGGACCACTTCGTCCAGGCGATGCCGGTCGAGCACGCGCGGACCACCTGGAACGCCGAACTGCGGGCCGCCGACCCGCAGTTGGCGCGGTGCGACCGGCTGCGCACCGACTGGATGACGGGCATTCAGTTCTATCTGACCGAACCGCTGCCCCTCGTGCGCGGGCACGTCGACCACGTGGACACCCCGTGGTCGGTCACCTCGATCAGCCAGGCGCAGTTCTGGCCGGGGCGCGAGTTCCGCCGGGACTACGGCGACGGCACGGTCACGGAGTGCCTGTCGGCGATCGCCTCCGAGTGGGACAAGCCCGGCATTCTGTATGGGAAGACCGCCAAGCAGTGCACGCGCGAGGAGGTCGTGCGCGAGGTGTGGGCCCAGCTGAAGGCGGGCCTGAACACCGGCGGGCGCACGGTCCTCAGCGACGCGAAGCTGCACTCGTGGTTCCTGGACCCGGCCGTCTCCCTCGGCGGAGGGCATCCGGAGAACGACGAGCAGCTTCTGATCCACCCCGTCGGCACCTGGTTCGACCGCCCCACGGCCCGTACCAGGATCCCCAATCTCTTCCTGGCCGGCGACTATGTGGCCACCGATGTGGACCTGGCGACGATGGAGGGCGCCAACGCCTCCGCGCGCCTCGCGGTCAACGCCCTGCTCGACGCGGCGGGCTCGGACGCCGAGCGGTGCGCGGTGACCTCCCTGTACCGGGCGCCGGAGCTGGAGGCGGCCCGCTGGGACGACGAGGTGCGCTTCTCCCTGGGCCTGCCGAACCTCTTCGACGTGTGACGGGAGGCACGTGTGACGGGAGGCACGGCCCGGGCCGCACCGGAGACCGGAACTACAGATTCCTGTTGATCTCCACCTCTTGCTTTCCCCCGGTTTCCTCCTGATCGTGATCAGTGAACGATTCCCGGCCGGGCGGCCGGTCGACAGCACCTTTTACGGCTGCCGGACCCGCCCGACGGAACAAAGAATTCCGATTTGGAGGACCCGGGCCGGGCGGTGACCATGTGCTGTCGCACAGATCCGGCGACCTGCCCGCAGGACGAGAGGCACATTCCCGCAATGCACGACACCACCGACGGCGCCCGCAGTCGCCGTTTCGGCCTCCCCACCGCCATCGCGCTGGTGATGGGGAACATCATCGGCGGCGGCATCTTCCTGCTGCCCGCCTCGGTCGCGCCGTTCGGCACCGTGAGCCTGCTCGCCTTCGGCGTGCTCACCATCGGCGCGATCGCCCTGGCCCTGGTCTTCGGCCGGCTCGCCGAGCGCGACCCGCGCACCGGAGGCCCGTACGTCTACGCGCGCGAGGCCTTCGGCGACTTCGCCGGCTTCCTGTCGGCCTGGTCGTACTGGACGATGACGTGGGTGAGCAACGCGGCGCTGGCCGTCGCGGGCGTCGGCTACTTCCATGTGCTGACCGGGGGCTCCTCCTCCAAGGGCGAGGACCTCGTCGTGGCGCTGGCCGCGCTGTGGCTCCCGGCGCTGTCGAACCTGGCCGGCACGCGCTGGGTCGGCGCGATCCAGCTGGTCTCCACGGTGCTGAAGTTCGCCCCGCTGCTGTTCGTCGCCGTCGTCGGGCTGTTCTACTTCGACCCGGCCAACCTCGGCGGGTTCACCGCGGGCGGCGGCAGCTGGCTGGGCGGTCTGTCGGCCTCGGCCGCGATCCTGCTCTACAGCTACGTCGGCGTGGAGTCGGCGGCGATGAGCGCGGGCGAGGTCCGCGACCCCGAGCGCAACGTGGGCCGGGCGAGCGTGCTCGGCACGGTCGGCGCCGCGCTGGTGTACCTGCTGGGCACACTGTCGGTCTTCGGCAGCGTCCCGCACGACCGGCTCGTGACCTCCACGGCACCGTTCTCCGACGCGGTGAACTCCTGGTTCGGCGGCCAGTGGGGCGGCACCCTGATCGCGGCCGCCGCCGTCGTCTCGATCATGGGCGCGCTCAACGGCTGGACCCTGATGAGCGCGCAGGCCCCGTACGCGGCGGCCAAGGACGGCCTGTTCCCGGCCATGTTCGCCAGGAAGCGGCGCGGGGTGCCCACCGCCGGGGTGCTCGCGGCGGCTGTTCTGGCCTCCCTGCTGACGGTCGTCAACTACACGGTCGGCGCGGCCGGGGTCTTCGAGATCCTCGTGCTGATCACCACGTTCTCCGCGACCGTGCCCTACCTGCTGGCGGCCGCCGCCCAGGTGTACTTCCTGCTGACCGGGCAGCGCGAGAAGGTCCGTACGGGCCGGATGGCGCGGGACATGGTGCTGGCCCTGGCCGCCTTCGGCTTCTCCTTCTGGCTCGTCGCCGGTGCCGGGTACGAGGCGATCTACCAGGGCGTGCTCTTCCTCTTCGCGGGCATCCTCGTGTATGTGTGGATGGCGGCCCGCCGCCCGGCGGGGGAGGCCGGACGACGGGCCGGTACGGAGCCGGCCGCCGCCGCGCCCGCAGACGCGCGGCAGGAGACCGCTCCGGCCGCGGCGTCCGTCACGCAGTGACACCGCCGTCGACGACGAGGTCGGCTCCCACCGTGAAGCCGGCCTCGTCGGAGGCGAGGTGGAGCACCGCGGCGGCGAGCTCCTCCAGACTGCCGGTGCGGCCGGCCGGGACGTCCCGCCGCATCCGCTCGGCCTTCTCGGCCGCGGACTCGCCGGGCCGGGTGGACATCGGGGTCTCGGTGGGGCCGGGGCTGACGGCGTTGATGCGGATGCCCTCGCCGATGTGGTCGCGGGCGGCGTTGCGGGTCAGGGCGGAGACGGCGGCCTTGCTGACGGTGTAGGCGCCGAAGCCGTCCTTGCGCATGTGGGCGCCGATGTTGGAGGCGATGTTCACGATGGCGCCGCCACCGTGCTCGCGCATGTGGCCGATCTCGTGCTTCATGGACAGCCAGACGCCCTTGAGGTTGGTGTCCATGACGCGGTCCCAGTCGGCCTCGTCGATGTCGCCGACCCTGGCCGCCGGCACCAGCATGCCGACGTTGTTGACCGCCACGTGAAGTCCGCCGAAGCGCTCGACGGTCCAGGCCACCAGTCCCGCCACGTCCTCGGAACGGGTCACGTCGGCGGTGACCGCGAGGGCCTCCCCGCCCTCGGCCTCGATCAGGGCCACGGTCTCCTTCAGCGGCCCCTCCCTGCGGCCCGCGACCACCACCCGGGCGCCCTCACGGGCGAAGGCGAGGGCGACGGCCCGTCCGATGCCGGTGCCGCCACCGGTGACGAGGGCGGTCCTGCCGGTGAAGCGGTGCGTCATGAGCTACTCCCCAAAGAACGATCAGTCTTGAACAAGGGCCCGATGCCCTGGCCGAGGGGACCGGGCATCAGTCGAGCAGGGCGAGCGCCTGCGCGGCGGCGTCGCGGATCCGGGCCGGGCTGCCGGGCGCCGCCTTGCCCACGACCCGGATGCCCTGCATGAGCACGAGCAGCATCCGCGCGAGCGCGACCGGGTCGCGCTCCCCGGGCAGCTCGCCCTGCGCGCGGGCGCGCATGAGCGCCGAGGTCAGGGCCGTCTCCACGCAGTGCCAGCTGGCCTCGACCGCGCGGCCCGCCGCCGGGTCGTGCGCGGCGAGCTCGACGGCGGTATTGGTCACGAAGCAGCCGCGCCGCAGCTCGTCGCAGCCGGCCTCGTCGGCGAAGCGGAGCACCAGGGCGCGCACGGCGGGCAGCACCGGCCCGGGCCGCGAGAGCTCCTCCACGATGCGCGGGTCGTACAGCTCCCCGTACCGCTCCAGAGCCCTCTGGTACAGCTCGCGCTTGCTGCCGAACGTCGCGTACAGACTCGCCCGCGCGATGCCCAGGTGCGCGACGAGGTCCGCCATCGACGTGGCTTCGTAGCCGCGCTGCCAGAACAGCTCCAGGGCCGACTGCAGTGCGGCGTCAGGGTCGAATTCCTTGGTCCTGGCCACGTCATCGACTGTAGCGATATCGAGAACGTTCGGTCAAGAATTCTGGGGAGTGGCCCGCGGTGCCCCCGGAGCGGGTGCCGCCCGTCACCCGGCCGCCCGCGTCGGACCGCAGCGCACCCGCTGATCTGCGAAGGTGGGGGCGGATCGGCCAGTGGCGGTGCGGCGGCGGAGGTAGGCATGCGGGCGAGCTCGGCGGCGCTCCCGGCGGTCACCGCACCGGAACGCGGACTGCCGGTCCTGCCCGAGCTCGCCGAGCGGCTGGCCGCCGCCGCCCGTACGAGCGAGCCCGAGCCCGCCGGCGGCGGAGCGGCACTGCGCGCGGCGGCCTGCGGCTACTGGGCGCGGCGCGCACTGCCCACCTCCCCCGAGGACGTCCTCGCGGCCTCCGGGGCGGCGCCGCTGCTGCTGGCCCTGCTGGCCTCGGCGGGCGGCGACGTGCTGCTGACCCGGCCGTGCGCCGCCTGGTACGCGCCACTGGCCCGGCTCGCCGGGCGCCCCGCCTACCACGTGCCGGTGCCCGCCGAGTGCGGTGGCGTGCCCGACCCGGTGGCGCTGCTGGAGACCGTGCGGCGGGTCCGGGACGAGGGCGGCCGGCCCCGGGTGCTGGTGGTCTCCGTCGCCGACGACCCCACCGGCACCGTCGCCCCGCCGGAACTGCTGCACGAGGCGGGCGAGGCGGCCGTCGCCGAGGGGCTGACCGTCGTCAGCGACGAGACCTGGCGGGACGTGCGGCACGCCCCCCGCGAGACCGTCTTCCCCGTGCCGGCGGAGATGTGGCCGGAGCACGTGGTCGTGCTCACCGACCTCGCGGGCGCCTTCCTGCCCACCGCCTGGCCGGCGGCCGTGGCCCGCTTCCCGGCCGCCGGGCGGGGCGCGGCGCTGCGGGAGCGGGTGGCTTCGGCGCTCGCCGGGGTACGGGCCGAACTGCCGCCGCCCGTGGCCGTCGCCGCCTCCTACGCGCTGGCCGAGCCGGAGCCGGTACGGGCGCGGGCGGCGGCGGCCGCGCGGGTGTACGGGGCGCTGGCCGGCGCGGTCCGGGAGCGGCTGCTGGCGGCCGGGGCGCTGTGCCGTCCCCCGCAGGCGGGCCCGTATCTCTACGCCGACCTCGGCGAGCTGCGGGAGGCGCTGGCCGCGCGGGGGATCACCGACTCCGTCGAGCTGGAGGACCGGTTGAGCGCCGCGCTCGGCCGCCCCGTGCCCGGCGGGCACCGCTTCGGCGACGCCCCCGACGAGCTGCGGCTGCGGTTCTCGGTGCCGCCGCTGCTGGGCGGGGACGACGCGCGCAGGCAGCACGTCCTGTACGCCCCGGACCCGCCGGCCGTGCCCGAAGTCGCCCGGGAACTGGCCGGTTTCACCGCTGCCCTGACCGAACTCGCGGGCGGCTGAGCGGACTTCGCTTCCACGGATTGGAGCACCCTCCATGACCGAGCAGATCGAACGCACGCAGAATCCGGACGAGGGGACACCACCCCTGCCGCCGCACGCCGGGCCGCCGGACCCGGCCCCCGTCCTCATGGCCACCGCCCCGGCGGCCGTTGAGGACTGCGGTCCGGCCGACCTCGCGCTCGTCTGGCCGGAGCACCTGCGCGGCATCCCGGGCGGCCACGGCGGACTGCCCGGTGCGCACCGCCCCCGGCCCGCCGTGTGTCCCGGCTGCCCGGAGACCTCCCCGGACGGGTCGCCCCGCCTGCCCGCTCCGCGTCCCCTGTACGAACTCCGCCGCTGGCCGCGGTCGTTCGCGCGTCGGCTCACCGCCCCCGCGCCGGGCGTGCGCGCGCTGGCGCGGCTCGCGCGGGAGGGGCGGCTGCGGCCGGCCCCGTACGCGTTGCGGGACATCCCCAGGCTGCCGGTCGAGCCGGGTCCGCTGCCCGCCGCCCGCGTCACGGACATCGCTGTGACGTGGGCGGGGCACGCGAGTTGGGTGCTGCGCGTGGGCGGGCTGACGGTGCTGACCGACCCCGTGTGGTCGCGGCGGATCCTGGGCACCCCGGCCCGTATCACCCCGGTGGGGGTGCGCTGGGAGGATCTGCCGCCCGTCGACGCGGTCGTCATCAGCCACAACCACTACGACCACCTGGACGCCCCCACCCTCAGGCGGCTGCCCCGCGACACCCCGCTGTTCCTCCCGGCGGGCCTGGGCGGCTGGGCGCGGCGCCGCCGCTTCACGCGCGTGACGGAGCTGGACTGGTGGGAGGGGGCCCGACTGCCGGGCCCGGCGGGCCCGGTGCGCTTCGACTTCGTGCCCGCGCACCACTGGAGCAGGCGGACGCTGCTGGACACGTGCCGCACGCTGTGGGGCGGCTGGGTGCTGACGGCGCCGGACGGGCGGCGGGTGTACTTCGCGGGGGACACCGGTTACGGGCACTTCTTCGGCCGGATCGGCCGCCGCTACGGCGGGATCGATCTGGCACTGCTGCCGATCGGCGCGTACGAGCCGCGCCGGATGCTCGGTGCCGTGCACACCGACCCGGAGGAGGCGGTGCTGGCCTGCGAGGAGTTGGGCGCGCGGGCGATGGCGCCGATGCACTGGGGGGCGTTCCTGCTCTCGGCGGAGCCGCCGCTGGAACCGCTGTCGCGGGTGCGCAGGGCCTGGGAGCGGTCGGGGCGGCCGCGCGAGGACCTGTGGGACCTGCCGGTCGGCGGCTCCCGGGTGCTGCCGCCGGTCCGGCACCCGGTGGCCACGGCCGGGCCGTGACACCCGGCCGCCGCGTCCGCGGGAGCCACCCGCCCCACGGGCTCCGTCGGCGGTCCCTACGGGCGGAGCTCCAGGACGTGCACCCGCACCCGCGTCCCGTACACCGGGTTCCGCGTCTCGCGCTCCAGCCGCATGCCGAGCTTGCGCATGATCTGCTCGGAGGCGTCGTTGCCGACGGTGCTGATGCTCACGACGCGGGCCAGGCCCCGCTCGCGCAGCGCGAAGTCCAGGACGGCGCGGGCGGCCTCGGTGGCGAGCCCCTGCCCCCAGTAGGGGCGGCCGAACCGCCAGCCGATCTCCACGGCGGGCAGGATCTCCGGCAGGAAGCCGGGCACGGACAGCCCGGCGAATCCGGCGAGTTGCCGGCTCTCGCGCAGTTCGACGGCGAAGAGTCCGAGCCCCCACTCCTCCCAGTCCCTCTCCCAGCCGGCGATCCCGGCGGCCGTCTGGTCGCGGTCGCGCACCGAGCCGTCCCCGATCCAGCGCATCACCTCCGGGTCGGCGTGGATGGCGGCCATCGGCTCGACGTCGTCCTCGCGCCAGCGGCGCAGGGTCAGCCGGGGCGTGAGCAGGCGTGGTGTCAAGAGGGAGGTCATGGGGCCATCCTGCCCGGTTGAGCGCGGGGGGAAGCCAAATGTGCGAAACGGGCGCCCACTTCGGTCACTACGCGGGACGGGTGTGCGTCAGACCCGGCGGCCCAGCTGTGCGAGCAGGACGGTCTGCGCGTCGGCGCCGGGCGGCGGCTCCACGGGCGGCGCGAAGAGTCCGGTTCCGGCCAAGTCATCGGCATACGCCCCGAATTCGCCCTGCGTGAAGTCGAGCAGCGTCTTGGGGATCGTCTCGTCGGCGCCGATGGCCCGCGCGAGGTCCCAGGCGTGGACGGTGGCGTCGGCGGTCATCTGCGAGCAGTACGCGGCGCAGGGGCTCGGCCCGTAGGAGAGGTGGACGGTGCGGTCGAGGGCGCCGGGTTCACGGAACGCCGCGAGGGCGCCGGCGACGGCGTGGTCCCAGGCGCGGGTGGGGTGGTCGCCGAGCCGGTCGCCGTCGAAGCGGTCGCCGACCTCGGCCATGGTCGCGCCGCCGACGGTGAAGGGCACCCACAGCTGTTCGGCGGTGAGGTGGTTGACGAGGTCGCGCACGGTCCAGTCGGCGCACGGTGTCGGCGCCCGCCACTGGTCGCGGCCGATGGCGTGCACGTGCTCGGTGAACAGCTCCAGGGCCTCGCCGTGCCGGGCGAGCAGCGTGTCGTGTGTCATACGGCCATTGTCGGAGCCGAGCGGCCGCGCGGCGACCCCGTCCGACTACGACAGATCCGCCCACTCCCACATCCTGAGACAGATCTCTCACCATCCGGTACTCCCGCCTACGGTGGACGCACGCCGGGCGAGGAGCCACCCGCCCGCAGTCCGAGGGAGCCTCATGCAGTACGAGACGCAGTACGAGACGCAGCACGAGCAGCACAGCCCGTCCTCCTCGCCCGCCGGGCGCACCGCCGTCTACACCCACGGCCACCACGAGTCCGTCCTCCGCTCGCACAGCTGGCGCACCGCCGCCAACTCCGCCGCCTATCTCCTGCCGGAACTGACCCCGGGGCTGGACATCCTGGATGTGGGCTGCGGCCCTGGCACGATCACCGCCGATCTGGCCGCGCTGGTGCCGCAGGGCCGGGTGACGGGGCTGGACGCGGCCGCGGACGTCCTGGACAAGGCCCGCGCGTACGCGCGCGAACGCGGCCTGGACAACGTGGAGTTCACCACGGGGGACGCACAGCACCTGGACTTCCCGGACGACTCCTTCGACGTCGTCCACGCCCACCAGGTGCTGCAGCACGTCGGCGATCCGGTGGGCGTGCTGCGCGAGCTGCGCCGGGTGTGCCGCCCGGGCGGGCTGATAGCGGTCCGCGACGCCGACTACTCGGCCATGACCTGGTATCCGGACGCGCCCGTTCTGGACGGATGGCTGGAGCTGTACAAGCGGGTGACCCGCGCGAACGGCGGCGAGCCCGACGCGGGCCGCCGTCTGCTGTCCTGGGCACGGCAGGCGGGCCTGACCGACGTGACCGCCTCCGCGAGCGCCTGGTGCTACGCGAGCGCGGACGAACGCGCGTGGTGGAGCGGCCTGTGGGCGGACCGCGCGCTCGCGTCGGCGTTCGCCTGCCAGGCCGTGGAGGGCGGGCACACGGACCGGGCGGGGCTGGAGCGGATCGCGGCGGCGTGGCGGGAGTGGGGGCAGCACGAGGACGCGTGGATCGCGATCCTCAGCGGCGAACTCCTGTGCCGCGTGTGACGCTTGAGAGGTGACGCTCGCGCGACGCCTGGTCTCGCGCGACACCTGAGCAGGTGTGACACCTGAGCTCGCGCAACGCTTGAGCTCGCACGACACCCGAGCTCGCGCGACGCCCGGGAGGGGAGCCGACGGCTTCGGTACGGACCGCAAGCCGGGCCGAGGCACGGGACGGCACGGGACGCCGCCGGCTCCCCTCCCCTCAGCCCGGCTTGCGGTCCACGTACTCCAGGACCAGCCCGTCCGGATGGCGGGCCACCAGATTGCGGCCGATCGGGGTCGGCACGGGACCCGCGACGATCTCCGCGCCCACCGCCCGCAGATCCTCGGCGGCCTCGTCCACGTCCTCCACGGCGATCGTCGCGGTGATCCTCCGCAGGATCGACAGCTCCTTCTCCGGCCCGCTCATGAGGAAGAACGCGCCGACCGCCGCGACCGCGACCCCGCCCCGCTGAAACCTCAGCGCCTCGGCTCCCGTCAGCCGCTCGTAGACCCTGATCGCGTGCTCCAAGTCGTCCACGCACACCCGTAGCGAAGTCCCCAGAATCTTCATGGGAGCAAGGCTAGTTGGCGGGGCGGGGCCAGGTGGACGGTGCCGGGACGCCACCCGATCGATACCGCCCCTTCCTCTTCCTCCCCTGTCCCTACCCTCGTTCCGGGCGCATCCGGAAGTCGTACCGCGACGGCAGCGGATGCAGCGCGCGGGCACGCGCGCGTACCTCGTCGGTGACCGGGCCGTCCCCCGCGACGAGCCGTTCGGCGACCGCGTACCAGGTCTCGCCCACCACCTCGTCGCCCTCGCGCAGGTCCTCGACCTCGAAGCCCTGGTCGAAGATCTCGCGTGCCGCGCCGGCGTCGCCCTGCGCGAGCAGGACGCGCGCCAGCAGCAGCCGGAAGCGTCCCCGGTCGAGCGTCCCGGGACGCAGCCCCGACAGCACCTCGCGGGCCTCGTCCGCGCGCCCGACCGCGAGCAGCGCCTCCACCGTCTCCCGGGCGAGGGCGGCCGTCGCCGCCGTCCACGCGGGCCCCGCGCGATGCTCGTCGCGGACCGACGCGAACGCCAGCAGGAAGCGGTCGGCGGCCCGTTCGGGATGACCGTCGACCTGGTCGGCGACGGCGAGGCAGCGCATCGACGGCCAGTGGCCGGTGGCCACCTGCTCCCAGCTGCGCACGGCCTGCGAACGGTCACCGGCGTGCCAGCGGGCGACCCCCAGGTGGTAGCACAGACGCGCGTCGCCCGCGCCGCTCTCGGCCATCTCCAACTGGTCGCGCCAGTACGGCGAGACGAGCGACGGCTCGGGCGGCAGGGCGTCCTCGCAGTCGGGCATGGTGCCGGTGTGCAGCAGGTGCAGCCAGGGCTGCTGCTCCTCCCCCAGCGTGGCCGGGTCGAAGGGGGTGCCCGGCAGCCGGTAGCGGCCGCGTTCGACCTCCAGCGCGCCCCAGCCGGAGCCGGTGGCCAGGATCTCCTCGTCGCCCTTGGGGTCGAGGTCGGCGTACGGCCGCCAGGCCGCGTACGCGTCGTCGACGGCGGTACGCGGCAGCGCCCGTTCCAGCTCGCGCTCGACGGCCGCGCGCGCCGCGCCCCAGTCCTCGCCGTGCACGGCGGCGGGGTCGGCGGCCAGCGGCCCGTAGGCCTCCAGCCACGCGAACTCCCCGCCGGCTTCGAGCGGTACGTGTTCCAGCTGGGTACGGGCCAGCCCCGCCTGGATCTCGGCGTAGCCGCCGGTGCCCGGCTCGGTCAGCCACTCCTGCCAGCGCCGTCCCCCGGGCCCCGCCCCCCACACGAACAGCTTGCGCCCGCGCAGAACGTCCGTCGAGGTCTGCACGAGCCCGTGCCCGTCCTCCCCCACCGCGGCGATCCAGCGGCGGGCGCCGTCCGGCACGTCGTAGAAGAAGTCGGCCGGGTAACGGCTGTTGAGCGGGTACGTACGGTCGGCGCCGTCCCACCGCGGGACGGGCACGCTCAGCAGACTGCGCTCGTACCCGAAGCGCCAGGCCGCCCCGGCGGGCGCGAGCACGCGCGTGCGGTCGGTCTCGGGGACGGCGGTGTTGGACCACCAGTACACGGCGCGCGGTCTGTCGTGCGGGTTGCGCACGCGCACTCCGACGTGCAGGAAGTCCGAGCCCTCGGGCAGCCACAGGTCCACCTGGAACGGCAGGTCGCGCAGCCGCTCCCACTCCCACAGCCGCAGCATCTCCCCGCCGTCGGGCGCGGGCACCCGGGCGGCGTGCACGGGGGCGACGGACAGCGGGGTGTGCCCGGTGGCGCCGATGTTCCACTCGACACCGCCGGAGAACCACGCCCCGTTGAGCGCGAACTCGGCGGGCTGGAGCACCGGGTTGCTGTACAGCAGCTGCCGTCCGCTCGGCTTGTGCTCGATCCCGTGGATCCGCCCGCCGAGCCCGGGCAGCACGGTCACCCGCAGCCGGTCGTTCTCGACGACCACCGCCTCGACGTCGGTACGGGCACGGTGGCGGGTGTAGGCGTCGTGGCGCCGGGCCGGCATCGCGGTACGCAGCGGCTCGTGGCCGAGCTGCCGCGCCATGTCGGCCGGCAGACCGGCCCGTTGCGCGGGGTCGAAGCGGTGCGTCTCGACGGGCAGCAGCAGCGCGGGCAGCGGATTCCCGGGCCCCAGCGGGGCGGCGGGCAGGGACAGCACGGCTCGGCGGATGGTGGTGGGCACGCGGCTCCCTCGGTCTTCTGTCGCTCAGTTGGGGTGGACGGAGGTCATCTCGGCGGTGACGGCCCAGCGTTCGTGATCGCGCCACGCGCCGTCGACGAAGAGGAATCCCGGCGAGAAGCCCTCCAGCCGGAATCCGTGCCGCCGCACGAGCGCGACCGACGCACTGTTGCCGGGCTGGATATTGGCCTCCAGACGGTGCAGCCGCAGCGGCCCGAAGGCGTACCGCAGCGTCAGTCCGAGGCCTTCGCTCATCAGTCCGCGCCCGGCGGCGGGGGCGAAGGCGCCGTAGCCGAGGACTCCGCACTGGAAGGCGCCGCGCACGATGTTGTTGATGTTGATGAACCCGGCGAGTTCGCCGCTCTCGCAGAGCCGGACGAGCAGCCCCACGGACCGCTCTCCGTCGAAACGGGCCACGTATGTCGCGAACGCGTCGTCGGTGGCCGGCATCTCGACCCAGGGATGGTGCAGCCGCGTACTGGCCCGTACGAGGCGCGTGAACTCGGCGCAGTCGCCGGGCGTGACAGCCTGGAGGCGGACGCGGGGGCCTGGCGGCACGGCGTCCGGGCCGGGCTCCGGAGTGCCGTCTGCGGCCGGTGGGTGCGGCATCGGGTCATGGTACGGGCCGGGGGTGCCGGTTGTCCGGGAGGGCCTCACGCCCACGTGGCGGGATCCGTTCCCAGGCGCCCGGGCGTCCGCGCCCAGTCCCGGGGCCCGCCGGCGAAGGAGACGGGCGGCAGGGCGTAGCGGATCCGACTGGGGAGTCCGTCAGCTTCGCCGTCGACTTCGATTTCGGCTTCGGTGAGATGGGGGTCGGGGCTGTACGGGTCGCCGCCGTCGCCCGTGTCCCGCCCGGTGGCGGTCGTCAGCCAGCACGCGGTCTGCGCGAGGGCCGGCCGGGCGAGGCGCGTACCGCCGCCGTGGGTGCGCTGCTCGGTGAGGGCGCGCAGGACGGCGGCGGCGAGGAGGTAGCCGGTGCCGTGGTCGAGGGCCTGGGCGGGGAGGACCCCGGGGGTGCCGTCGTCGTGCGCCTCGGTGACGGCGATCCCGACGGCGGCCTGCACAAGACTGTCGAACCCGCGCCGCCCGCCCCACGGCCCGTAGTCCCCCCACGCGCTCAACTGCGCGACGACCAGGCCCGGGTGCCGTTCGGCCAGCGCTTCGGGCACCAAGCCGTGACGGTCGAGGGCACCGGGGCGGTAGCCGGTGACGACGACGTGGGCGGTGGCGAGGAGCTCGTGGAAGGTGGCACGGTCGGCCGTGTCGTCGAGGTCGAGCACGGTCGACCGCTTGCCGAAGCCGGTGTCGTTGTGCGCGTCCTGGAATTCGGGAAGGCGGGGCGAGTCGACGCGCAACACGTCGGCGCCGAGCAGGGCGAGGGTGCGGGTGGCAACAGGCCCGGCGATGACACGGGTCAGGTCGAGAACGCGCAGCCCCTTTGCGGGGAGGCCGGGTTCGGGTGAGATTCCTGCATCCCGGGTGGGCCCGTCGTCGGCGATACGGTCGAGGGTGAGCAGGGGCCGTTGGGCCACTGCCAGGCCCTGGGGGTGAGCGGCCCACTGCTGCGGGGTACGGACGGCGACGGCGAGGCCGTCGGCGGCGTAGACGGCATCTTCGATGTCGCTGGCGGGCCGCTCGGCGAGCACACGGGCGACCCGGTCCACAAGCGCCTCATCGCTGCCGTCGTCGGGGATGCGGAGCGCGGCGAGGAGCCGTTCCCGATGGTGCGGATAATTGGCGTGCGTCCGCACCCACCCGTCGACGGCCCGCCAGAACCGGGACAACGGCGCGAAGGTGGTGGCGGCGCGATCGTCGATGCGCAGATGCCGCTCACTGACGAAGGCGGTGGCGACGGCGCCGTCGTCGACGGATACGGCGGGAAGCGGCTTCCCACTCCGTACGGCCGCCAACTCGGCGGCAGCGAGCGCACACACGGCAACACTGGCCCGCGCCATCTCCCGCACGGGCAGCCGAGCGGGGAGCACTCCGGCACCGGGGCCGCCGTACTCGACGGCGCCGAGGTGAGCGGGGTCACCACCAAGGGCGGCCCAGGCGTGGGCGGTTGGGGCGGTGGCTCGCTTGATCATCTTGCCAGTGTGGCACCGGTGGGGGCAGGGGTGCCAGAGTGTCTGGCTGTGACCTTGGGTGAGGGAGCCCTGTGTGCGATAGGGAGGCTGTTCAGTCGCCGGCTTCAGCCAGCCGCCTCTCCAAGCGTGAGCGCATGGCCGTGGCCCGCGGATCAGTGTACGGAGTCAGGTGGGTCAGGGCCTCGGCCCAGTGGGTGCGAGCCGCCTCGGGGTCTTGTGGGTGGACGGCGGTGGCCAGGTGGTCGAGCTCCAAGGCGAGCTCCCACTCGTCCCCGAGGTTGCGGTGGACGGCTACGGCTTGTCGGTGGAAGGCGGCAGCCTCGCCGTGCCGGTCCAGCGCGACGTACGTCTGCCCTGTACCGCGCCAGGCCAGGGCTTCCCGACTGCGATCGCCGAGGCGCCGGTGGAGCATGGCCGACCGACGGTAGGAGACCAGGGCGTCGCCGTGCTGGGCGGCGGTGCGCTGGATGTCTCCGAGGGTGAGGAGCCAGAAGCCTTCCCGGGTGTGGTCGCGGAGAGCGAGCGCGATGTCGAGCGCCTCGTCGATGGATCGCTGGGCGGCATCCGTGTCGCCCTCTTCGAGTCGCAGGGCGGCTGCGATCCGAAGGAGGTTGCCTTCACCGCCACGATTGGCCAGGGCCCGGTGCGCGGCAAGCGCCTCGTCGATGACCGAGGCGGCCTCGGACAGGCGGCCGGCGCTCAGGCGAGTGCTGGCGATGTTGGACAGTGCGGTGGCGACTCGTTGGCCATTTCCCAGGTCTCGGAAGACGGACATGGCCTGCCCGAAATACGCGTCCGCCAAGTCGAGTTCGCGCTGTCGTAGATGGATCAGGCCCATGAGGTTGAGGGCCTGGGCCTCGTCGAACCGGCTCTGCGAGCTGCGAGCCAACGTGACGGCTCGCTCCAGAGCGTCCAGGCCCTCGGAGAAATTGTTCAGAGCCCTGTGCGCGATGCCCGTGTTGATGAGCAGCCGTGTCTGCGCTCTCTGGTCCTCTCGTCTTGTCGCTGCCTCTAATCCGATTCGGCCCAGTTCCAGCCAGTCCCGCTCCGACGAGGAGGCGGGACGTGCGAACCACAGGACGGTGGCCAACTGCCAAGCCGTGTCGTCCATTCCATTTCGGACGGCGTCGCGCACGACGGGGAGGAAGTTGCCCTGTTCCCGTTCGGACCAGTCGGCGGCGGCGTTGTAGTCGGTGAAGACGAGGGGCGTGACTTCCGGCAGGGGTCCAGGCAGTGGCAAGTGGTCCTCTGACGGATAGAGCCACGTCTGGGCGGCGTCGGCAGTGTGGAGGTACCAGCTCAGGACGCGTCGTCGCGCAGCTTGCCTGTGGTCGGACGACTCCTCTGCCTGCGCAAGGTCGGTGGCGTACGCGTGTAGGAGGTCGTGGAACTGGAACCGGTCCGGAGCGGTCTGCTCCAGCAGGTGGGCCCCGACCAGATCGTCGAGCAGCTGGCGTGTCCGGCTGGGAGTGACTTCGCCGAGGGCGGCGGCAGCGGGGAGGCTGAACGCCGCTCCAGGGTGCAGGCCAAGGAGGCGGAAGAGGCGGGCCGAGTGCGTGGACAGAGCGCGGTAGGACCAGGTGAAGACCGAACGGATGGCTTCGGCCTCGTCATCGATGCCGGTGCTGAGGGCGTCCCAGAGGGTGGACTCGTCACGCAGGTCGCTGATGAGATCGTCGAGTCGCATGTGCGGGTGGCTGGCGGCCCGTTCGGCGGCGATCCGCAGGGCAAGCGGCAGACGGGCGCACAGGCGCGCCAGTTCTGCAAGTTTGTCGCCGTCGTCCTCGGGGCGATAGCCCCTCGTGACCGCGCGCAGCAGAGCGACTGCCTCCGGCTCTGGAAGCGTGCCCAGGGTGATCCTGTGGGCGCCGTCACGCACCGAGAGACCCGCCAGGCGGCTGCGGCTGGTGACCACGACGAGGCTGTCTCCTCCGCCGGGGAGCAGCGGCCGGACTTGGCTGACGGTGGCCGCATTGTCCAGGAGGATCAGGACCCGGCGGTCGGCGATCAGCGATCGGTACATCGCTGCTGCGTCGTCGACGTCCTGAGGAACCTCGGCCGGGGCCACGCCCAGGGCCCGCAGGAAGCGCTGAAGTGCCTGCGCGGCTGTGACTGGTTCTCCGGGATCGTACCCGCGGAGGTTGACGAAGAGCTGGCCGTCGGGGAACTGGTCCTTGACCTGGTGCGCCCAGTGCAGGACCAGCGAGGTTTTGCCCGCGCCCGCCGTGCCGGCCACCACGTGAACGGAGACGACGACGCGCCCGCCGTCTCGGTCGGCAAGCACCGCGTTCAGCTGTCCCAGTTCGTCGGAGCGGTTGACGAAGGTGTTCACGTCGGCCGGGAGCTGGCGTGGGACGGGCCCCGATGGCCCCGAGGCGGCGACGTGGTGGAAGTGGATGTCACCAGCGATGCTCCCGGCCTGTACGACATCGTGAGACGACCCGGAGAGGTCGTTCTGCGAGTCTCCGGGTCGCCTGTTGCCCTCTGTAGGCACGTCGATCAATGCGCCCTGGTCAGGCCGCGGGCGGTGGAGGCAGGTCGGCCACGGCACGGTCGAAGTACGCCTGGACGTCCTCCGCAGCCGCGTACAGTTCCTGCAGATGGTCCGCCCAGTTCCTCACGGTGCTGGGATCGGTGAAGCGAATCGCCCCGTCCGGTCGACCGGCAGCGGTGTACAGCACACGGTAGAGAACCCGGCTGTCCAGAAGGTTCAACTCCGGCAGCAGCGCATCGGCCTCCGCGGCGGCGACCGCGGAAGCAGGCAGGACGCGAACGGAATGCCCGCATTCCGCGCTCAGTCGTAGCCAGTGCAGCTCCCACTGCACATACGGCGTAAGCGGCTCCTCAACCACACGAATACGGTGAAAGACCGCCCCGCGCGACACTGCATCCCTGGCTTGTCGAACCAAGGCGTCACGGTCGGCCTCGAACAGCCGCAACACTGCTGGCCAGTTCCCCTGACGCAGCGCCTCCCGGCTGTCGTCGTTCGTCTCCTCGAAGTGCTGCAACCGCTCCAGTTTCCAGGACTCCCCATCGCGGATCGCGGCGCACCGCTCTCGGAAGTCCCGCTTGTAGTCCTGGCGTGTGAGCCGCTCACCCAACTCGTCCGGGAGCCCGGGAGCGAGGAGATCAAGCATCGGGAATGTCCACCTTCGCCGCACTCAGCATGTTGCCCGGGATGACGACCAACCGCTCGTCCGGCCCCAGGTTCACCTCGCCCGGCAGGCGCGACCGGTAGTGCGCGGTGAGATCGCGGCCGATCACGGCAACGTCACCGTTGCTCAGCTGCCAGATGTCCGGGCACTCGTCGTCGTTCTTGGAGTTGCCCAGCTCCGCCGCCGACTTACCGAGGCGCTTGACGAATAACGCAGACGGATCGGCTTCCCAGGCTCGGGCCACGGGTGCCCCCTCCAGGCTTGCACTGTAACGCACTGCCACGACCACAATACCGTGCGAGATGGGGCGCCCAAACACTTCGGCGACGACCGCCGCCGGGTACTGGCCGAGGCAGATGTCGACCCTGCCTGATCGTCAGGCGCCCGGCCACCGACCGGTCCCGAGCCGTACTGGTGGAGCTCACCGCCGCCGGCCACGACCTCGTCGAGCGCACCGTCGACCGTGTCCTGGAACGCGAAGTGGAGCTCCTCGACGGTCCGTCCGAGGAACAGCACGAGGTGCTCACCGAATTGCTGCGCGTCCTGCTGGACGATGTCCAGGCCAAGCTGAACGTCCACGACGTTTCCCACGTGGGCCACCCCCGACCGTCGCGCGACTTCAAGATGGGCCCAAACGCGGCGATTTGCAATCTTGGCAGCGTGGCACCGGTGGGGGTAGCGGTGCCAGAGTGTCTCACTGCGACCTTGGGTGAGGGAGTCCAGTGTGCGACAAGGAGGCGTGAGAGATGCACATCTACTCGAAGAACCGGTTGCATGAACGCATCTCGGAGAAGATCGAAGAAGACCCCGAAGAAAGCTTCATCTCGATCTGCGAGGCCGCCCCGGAGGGCAGCGTCATGGGCGGAGTGCAGCGCTACGGTGACACGATGCTCAACGAGCCCCAACTGAAGCGGTTCGCGGAGGAGCTGAACCGCCTCCCCGAAGACCAGCAGACAGCCGTGATCCGTCAGGTGAAGGAGCTGACGCAGCAGGCGCTCTCCTGCCGTGGCTACCTGTTCATCTCCGGGGACTAGAAGAAGGCGGACCGCATGCCCCTCGTCATCTACGTGGAAGACCAGGTCCACGGGCGCATGGCCAAGACTCATGAAGACCACAAGGAGACATTCCTGGCCTTGTGCGAGGCAGCCCCGGAAGACAGTGTTCTGAACGGTGTACAGCGCCACGGCGACACGATGCTGAACGAACTCCAATTGAGGGGGTTCGTGGACGAATTGAAACAGCTTCCCAGAGAGAAGCAGAACAGCACGGTTCGAAAGCTGGTGGCGGCAGCCGAGTTCGCCATCGCTTCTCACGGCTACCTCTACTTCGTCGGCGCATGAGCCGCGAAGACACGCTGCGCTGCCTCCTCGTACGCGCCCAGGGGGCCGATCCCCCCCTGTACGCGCCGGGCACGGATTTCTGCGCGGACAGCGGCGGCTTCACCCACAACCTGGCGACCGACGCCCCCGTCTTGCTGCGGCCCGCACCCTGATGACTGGGGGGGGCGAGCGCACCCAATGGCGGGCTCACCGCCACCGGCACGTCTGCCTCATGCTCCCTTCAGCAGATGCCACCAGGGCAACGGCCACCACTTCGATGATCAGGCTCAGAAGCGGGCGAACGGGCACCACGCCCCCTGCGCACCGCCCAATCGCCGGCCACGCGAAGCAAGTCGATCAGCGCGATCCCGAGCGCCTCAGGGAACCCCGCCGTGCTCAGCAGCACCAACACCGCGATGCCCACCGCAGCGGCGATCAACGCGATACCGGCCTTGTCCATGTCCGCCTCCCGTAGTCGCGACGCTCTTCCGCGTCGCAACTTCAGGGTCGGCGCCGAGCGCCCGCCGATGAACTCCCGTCGGCGGGCGGTTTCTCCGCCACTGGCACCGCGCTGACGTGCACCTTCGCCGTAACTCCGGGACGTTTTCCCGCCCTGCCGGGCACGGAGTTCCGCCACGCTCCGTAGAGCGCTACGGTACAGACCGTGGCTGGGGGAACCATGACACGTACGCGCAAGGGCAAGCCCGGATGCAAGCAGGCGTGGCGGTACGCCCACGGAATGACCCAGGACGAAGCGGCCGAGCGCTGTAATTCCCTGACGCGGGACGGCGAATACCTGCTCACCGGGAAGCGGATCAGCGAGTACGGGCTGTGGCCGCCGTCCAGGTCGCAGCCTGGTGTACAGCTGCTGCGTCGACTGGGACATGCGTACGAGACCAGCCCCAACGAGCCCACAGATCTGCTGGATCGGATGCACTTACCCCGTTGAGGAGCTTGAACTGCTCCGCACGACCGGTGATCTCGCTCTCATACGTCCCCTGAGGACGGCGAGTCCCAAAGGAATGTCATTGCTGTCCCCGATCGGGGATCCGAACCACGAGTGCACACACGGGAAATCAAGGAGGCAGCCGTCATGGCAGCGGCTCACGAATCCAGCGATCACGCCGCCTCGGCGGAGACGAGCAACATCGGCCCTTCCGGCCTGGACACGCTACGCGACGACGTGGTCCGTCTCTCCCGCGAACTGGTCCACAGCGATCCCCTGCCGCTCTTCGGTCATATGGTCGCCACCCGGGACCGTATCTACCGCATCCTGGAAGGAAACCAACGCCCCCAGCAGACAGCAGACTTGTACTTCCTCGCCGGAGTGCTCTGCTGTCTCCTGGCCGATGTCAGCCACACCTTCGGTTACTACTCCGCAGCGCTTGAGCAAACGCGTGCCGCCTGGGCCTATGCCGAGATCGTGGGGCACGACTCGATGAGGGTCTGGTGCAGGGCCGCACAGTCCTGGTACGCGTACCGTGACCAGCGCCCGCAGGCGGCGGCCGCGCTGGCGCGGTCCGGGCAGCGGTTCGCGGGCCGGAACGAGGCGTCGAAGCAACGGCTGTACTCCATGGAAGGCACCGCGCTTGCCTCTATGGGAGACGTGGACGGTGCCCTTCGGGCTTTCCGGCTCGCGGAGGAAGCGCGGGATCGCATGAGTGGGCTGGACGACTTCTTCGACGAGGTAGGAGGGATCTTCACAGCTGACCGAGCCCGGCAGTTCCACACCGTCTCAACCGGGATGATCAGCCTGGGCCGTGGCGAGGAAGCCGGTGCACGCATCACGCTCGCCACATCCTGGCTCCTCCGAGGCGATGTCGAAGCCGCGCAGGAGACGCTGCGCCCCGTGCTTGACATTCCTGTGAACATGCGAAGCGACCACATGCGGGCCATGCTCGTCGAGTTCGCCAGGGTCCTGGCCCTGCCGAGCATTCGGAGTGCGGCGCTGTCTGCCGAACTGCGCACGTCCGTGGAGGACTTCCGTATCCCCGTGCTCCCCGGAGGGGCCCATTGACGCTCTCCGGGCGCCGCTTACGGCATGCAACCCCCGTCAGTGCCACTGCTGTTGCAATCCACGGACAGCTCGCGCTCGCTCAAGGCGGCCTGGATCCCTGCCCGCACCTCGCCCACCCTCCCCCCGCCCACAATCTCCCGGAGCGACGCACCGCGCACATTCCCCACCGGCAACCACCGAGCCATAGTGCACGGAAAGACATCCCCGATCGGCGTGACCGCCAGCAGTTCCCCCGAGCACCGGCCGCACAGGTCGGCCACCGTCGAAACCCGTCCGCCCGCCGCGCGCCCCACCGCCTGTAACGGCGCCACCTTGTCGTTCCGTACGCCCAGGGACCTCAGGGCCGCCCGGGCCGGTTCGGGGTCGGGCGCGGACTCCGTGGTCATCACCAGGCCGGCCAGGCGTACGCCCAGGCCCGCGGCCTTGCGCAGGTTGGCCGACATACGGCGGTGACTGCCCCGGCGCCGGGTCATCGCGTCATGAGGGCCGGGCTCGGCGGAGTAGTAGCTGACCGAGACGAACACCCTGAACAGCTGCCACAGCCGCTCCGGAACATGGACGAAATTGCTCACCACCCGGACCAGCAGCCCGAGTTCGAGGGCGTACTCCATGAATCGCGGCAGCAATGGATGCAGCAGCGGTACCCCGCCGATGAACACCACCGTCCGCACCCCGATCTCCGTGGCCTCCCGCATCACGCGTAACCAGTCCTCGGCCTCCATGACCCCACGCGGAACCCATGAGCGCAAGGCGCGGTCCGGTCGGAACAGCGGCAATACCCATGAATTTCCGCGAGGAGTGCAAGGCTGGCCTCGCCCGCACGCACCCGGCCCGTCCCGGGCCCCGGCGAAGCCCACCCCGAAGGGAGACCTCCTCCGTGATCACCACCGACTACGTCCCCGGCTCCCCCTGCTGGCTCGACCTCGGCGCGCCCGACGTGCCCGCCGCCGTGCGTTTCTACAGCGCCGTGTTCGACTGGGACTTCCAGTCGATGGCCCCGCACGCGCCCGACCACGGCATCTTCCAGGTGGACGGCAAAGCGGCCGCCGGCCTCGGGCCGCTCACCGAGGAGGGGGCCCGGTCCGCCTGGATGATCTACTTCCGGACCGACGACGTCGACGCCACGGATGCCGCCGTGCGGCAGGGCGGCGGTACGGTCCGGGTGCCCCCGAGGGACGCGGGTGAGCGCGGCCGTATGGCCCAGTACACGGACCCCCAGGGCGGACAGTTCGCCGTCTTCCAGCCCCGCGCGTACGCGGGCCTGGAGGCCGTCGACGAGCCGGGCGCCCTGTGCTGGACCGAGCTGTACACGACGGACGCGGCCGCCGCGAAGCGGTTCTATGGCTCGGTCTTCGGGTGGGCGACTGAGGACATCCCGCTGCCGGGCGACGACGGCATGACGTACACGCTCCTCGCGCCGTCGGGGCTCGGGCAGGAGCGCCGGCACGGCGGGCTGATGCAACTGGCTCCGGAACAGTTGCCCGTGACGGACGGGCGGGCCTACTGGCATCCGGTGTTCGCTTCGGCCGACTGCGATGTGACGGTGCACAAGGTCACGGGCGGCGGCGGGGCGGTGCAGATGGGGCCGGTGGATGTGGAGGGGGTAGGGCGGCTGGCCGTGTGTACGGACCTCGCGGGGGCGGATTTTGTGGCGTTGACGCCGTCGGATTGACGGGGACAGCAGCGGCGGAACGGGCCGGGTCAGTGGGCGCGGCCCGGTTCGCCGGGGTCGAACTCACGGAGTGCTTCGCGGGCTGCGGTGCGTTGCGCCGGGGTGGGGTCGGTGAGGCTGCCCGCTTCCGCGAATGCGGTGCCGCTGCGGGCCATTGACTGCTTGAAGGCGTCGATGTAGCGCTGGAGGACGGTGGGCTCTTCGTGCGCACGGTCGGGCATGGTTGTAACGGTACCGGTGGACACGCCCGTGCGGCGTGCTCGTACCGGGTACGCGGCACAGCGCAGGCCCGGCGTTCGCTGTACGCCCCGGCTGCGCAGGAGTTACGCGCCGAAGGCGCCGTCCTGGAGAGCGGCCAGGAAGTCCTTCCAGGACGGAGCGGGGACGAACAGGGTTGCGCGTCCGGGACGCTTGCTGTCCCGGACGGGGATCAAGTCAGGTACACGATCGGCAACTTCGAGGCACTCACCCCCGTTGCCGTGGCTGTAGCCCGACTTGCGCCATGCCGAGTCCGGTATTCGAGGCGGATTGCTCATGAGTACTCTTCTTTCAGGATCGCGTCGATCAACAGGGCAGACTCTTCGGGCGACAGCGCATCCGCACGAAGCAGATCGTAGGAGTGTGCCCCTCCAGCAACGTCCGCCCGATCCCCCAGTACATACCCTCGGGGATAGCCATCCACGTACAGTGCGTCCGGCTCGTCGCTGAACGACAGCAGGCCGAACGGCCCACAGCTGCCGTTGTAGGGCCTCCCGTCCTCGGGAATGACCTGAATCACGTGCTGCGGCGTCTCGGCAATGCCCTTGAGCCGTTCCAACTGCTCCTTCATCACCTCACGGCTTCCGACGACGCGTCGCAGGACCCCCTCGTCCAGGATGACCCAGAGGTGCGGCGGAGCTTCACTCGCCAGAATTCGCTGGCGTTCCATGCGTGCCGTCACGTAATTTTCGGCGTTCGCGTAACGGCCAGCAGCCATGATGGCCCTTGCATACGCCTCCGTCTGCAACAGCCCAGGCACGAGCTGGCAGTGATACATCCTGATGGCCTCGGCCCTCTCCTCCAGTTCCACGTACTTCCGGAACCAGGGCGGGAACGCGAATCTCACCACCAACCTCGACAGCCGGACAAACCGCCCATGCGCATCCGGAAACAACCGATCGCACGCCTCCGCGAACTCAAGCCGTGGCACCCGCTCCCCCGCCTCGATCTTCGCCACCAGTGCGTAGCTGGCATGCGCCTCCGCGCCCAACTCCCGCCGCGAGATGCCCAACCGCTCCCGCTCCAGCCGAACCTCCTGCCCAAAATGGGCCAGAGGCAACGCCCTCGGGTCGGCCGGGTCAACGGACTCTTCTTCGGTACTCACACAAACCCCCGAACACAGCTGGACACGTCACAGCGTCTAGGTATCCGACCTGTTCAGGCTATGAGCGGAACCGGAACCCTGGAGGCGTACCCGAAAGGCACCGCCCGCACGGGCGAACGTACGAACAGAGGTCCCCCATGCCCCATACCCCCGACCGCCCCGGCGAACCCCGCCCCTACGAACCCGCCGTAGGCGACCTCGTCTGGGACAGCGCGACCAATCGCGTGGGAGAGGTCCGGGACCACAGGTGGTCCCGGTACCAACTGCGCCCACCCGGCGGGGGAATCGAGTGGGACGCGGCACCCCACCGTATCCGGAAGGCCACGCGCGCGGAAGAACTCAGCGCGAGGGTCGCGGCGCGGAACGCGACGAGCAGGCGGGAGTGCGGCGACAAGTGACCACGTACGACGAGAGTTTCGACGAGAGGCGCCCCGAACCACCGCGCTGCGAGGAGTGCCACCGCATCTACGACGGCTACATCGCGGCCGCGCTCAAAGGAGATGGCGAAGAGGGCCTGAAGTGGAAGACGGCGCGGAGCCGGCACCTGTGGCTGGAGCACGCATGACGCGCCGAGCCGTCGGACGACTGGTCAACCAGTGTGCGCACCCGGAGGGTTGGCAGACACACGACGGCGTCACCACATGCGCCAGCGGCTGCGGCACGGAACGCTACATGGGGTACGCGGCGCTGCTCACCCCGCAGCCACCGGCGGACACGCTCACTCGCCGTGCCGCCGGGATCAGCCGTGCGCTCCCGGCGGATCGCCGCGCCGACTTCGACCAGGCCCTCCAGGACGCCTCGACGCCGACCGAACGCGGCCGGGTCCTCCTGCTGTGGGGGACGATGCTCCACGACGCCGACGACACCCACCTCGCCGAACAGGCCCGGCTCGCCCACGAGGGCAAGCTCAGGACCCACACCGAGGAAGAAGTCCGGCAGATGCTCGCCCGCCGCCGGAAGACCGCTGAGTGAACCGGCCCTTCAACCCGTGAAAGACACTGACCGTGCCGCCGGGCCCAGTTGGGCCCGGCGGCACGGTCAGTGAACAGAACCGGTCAGTCTGCCCACACCACGCGCAGGATGAGCACACACCGTTGCGAGGCGTTCGGGTTCCGGTCCGGGTCGTGGACCTGGTAAGGGATCATGACGTTGCCGAAGGCAGCTACACGGTCCCACTCAGGGCCGATGTCGGACTCGGTCGAACCGGCACCATAAGGATCCGCAGTGATCCACTGGATCAACGCAAGGACCTCGTCCTGCGGTACAGGCGCTGCAGGATGCCCGGCGAGTGCGTCGTACTGCTGAAGGGCTTCCTTGGCGGGCGCCCAGGGCCAGGGGTCGGTCACCTCGCTCCTCGCAGGGGCCACGGCTCGGCAAGCTCAAGTTCGCCGTTCATGGCAGCGATGCGGTCGGCGGCGAGCTCACTGTCCATGGCCGCCAACGCCCGTCCCCACCACTTGTCCCGAAAAGCGGCGACAGCCGCCAGGTCGCTCAGGTCGACGTGATCACGGGCCTTGTCGAAGGCGGCACGCTGGTCGGCCGGAAGTGCTTCGCGGATGGCGGCGAGGGTCTTGGCCGGATAGCGGGTTGCGGCAGGCGGTTCTACGGGCTGGCCGCTCATGACGCGTTTGCCTCCTTGCGATGATGGCGGACTCCGCTCCCCCGACCCTACAGGCGCACCCCGCGCAGGGGAGCGGCAGTTGATCCGACCGATGGCCACGTGGTACAAGCCGAGCCCCGCTCTCACCCCCCATGCTCCCGCCGCACCACCAACAGCGCCGCGTCATCCGCCAGTTCCCCACCCGCATAGGCCAGCAGGTCCGATACGAGCTGGTCGGCCAGGGCGGCGGGCGTGCTCTCCCTCAGGGCCGCGAACCGCCGCTCCAGCGGGTAGAAGTAGCCCGACGTGTCGCGGGCCTCGGTCACGCCGTCGGTGCACAGCAGCAGGAGATCCCCTCTGCCGAAGGGGAAGGTGCCGAGGTGGTACGGGCCGGCGACCAGCTCCCTCAGCCCCAGGGGCGGGTCGGTCCGGTCCGCCCCGGTCTCCACCGCGGTCACCTGGCCCTCGTGGCGGACGAGAGGCGGCAGGTGCCCGCAGTTCACCACCTCGACCGGGCCTCCCGTGCGCGGGATGCCCAGCAGCGCGGCGGTCACGAAGTCCTCGCCGATACCGCGCCGGCGCACGGTCGCGTCCAGCCGTCGGGCCACCGCTGCCAGCTCCGCCTCCACCTGGGCGGCCTCGCGGAAGGTGCCGAGCACATCGGCCGCCGCCTCGATGGCGCCGAGCCCCTTGCCGCGTACGTCACCGATGAGCAGCCGGACACCGAACGGTGTCCGCAGTACCTCGTACAGGTCGCCGCCCACGCGGGCCTCGGCTGCGGCGGCCCGGTAGCGCACGGCCACCCGCAGTCCGTCGACGCGCTCGGGGACCGGCCGCAGCAGCGCCTGCTGCGCTGCCACGGCCACCGAGCGGGAGTGCACGAGTTCGCTCTCCCGCGTCGCGACGAGCACCACGTTCGCGGTGCTGATGCACGTGATCGCCAGCACGGTGCACGCCGTGGTCATGTGTGTGACGAGGGGGACCTTGGTGTCGTTGAGGGCCATCAGGGCCACGAAGAACAGTGCGCACAGGCCCGCGAGCAGCGGGACGCCGGCGCGCCGGGTGCCGATGCTGGCGAGCACGGGAGCGGTGGCCAGCACGGGGGCGAGGGTCACCCGGGGATCGATGACCAGGTCGAGGGCGACGGCGGCACCCAGCAGCGCCCAGGCGGCGAGCGTGAGCCCGCGTGACGCGTGAGGGAGGGCCGGTGCCCGGGACGGGCCGTCAGGGCCCGGAGCTCGCTTCATGGCCGCCCTCCTTCGGCTACCTCCTCCGCACCGTCACATACCGGCCCAGCAGCCACCCCACCACCAGCATCGCCCCCAATGCCAGCCACAGCGGTGACGTGACCTCCGGGCCGATCAGCCGGATCCTCACCTGCCGCGTGTTCTCGAAGACGAAGACGAGCGCGAGGATCAGGACGAAGAGCAGCACGACGCGGCCCGTCGTGGCCGACTCCCGTACGCGGCCCGCCCACGCCGACATCCGGCCCCCGCCACGGCGACGGCCCTTGCTCCGGGAAGCGCTCATACCGTCCACGATGGCAGCGCGGAGCGCCCGGCGAACCCGTGGCTACGCCGAACGTGTAGCCACGGCCGCCACGTATCCGTCGTCCACCGGCACGTCACGCAGCGCCCACCCCGCCGGCACCCCCGCCAGCTCCGCCCCTGTCCCCACATACGTCAGGGCCGGGCTCTGCGCGAGCCCCGTCCCCGTTCCTTTGAGGTACGCCTCCTTGCGCGTCCAGCACCGGGCGAAACCCAGGACCCGCTCCGCCTCGGGCAGCGCCGCGAGCTCGGCCGTCTCGTGAGGGTGCAGGGTGCGGGCGACGTCCGCCACCACATCCGCCCCCGGCAGTTCCTCGACATCCACCCCGACCGCCACGTCCGCGAAGCCGAACAGCGCCAGATCCCCGGCGTGGGAGAGGTTGAAGTGCAGGGGCGCCCCGGTCACCGCCGGCCGCCCGTGCGGGCCGCCGCACAGGGGGCAGGGTTCACGCGTCAGCAGGACGTCGGCGGCCGGCACCCCCAGGTACGCCCCGAGCAGCCGCCGCAGTCCCAGATGGGCGGCCACGTACCGCGTCCGGTGCAGGTCGCGAACGAAGCCCGCCGCCCGCGCCCGCTCCGCCTCGTCGAGGACGAGGACCTCGCCCGCCTCCGGCTCGCCCGAAGCGATCCGCAGGAGCCACACCTGGGGCGGGCCGCCCGGCGTCCATGTCCCCGGCAGCGGATCGCTGCCCAGCACCCACGGCTTCACCATCCGCCCCACTCACCCAGCCTTCAGCCGGCCTCGGCGGCGGCATCCGCCGAGGCCGGAGTCCATCATTCCGTACGCCCGGGGAGCTCCGCGAGCGCGCGGTGCGGGTCCCAGTCGGCGACGCGGGCGAGCAGTTCCACGAAACGCTCCTGGTGAGTGGCCAGTTCGTCCTCCCCGTACAGCGCCGGGTTGGCCTCGTGGTCGACGCGCAGGCCCGTGCTGTCGGCGCGGTCGTGGAGGGTGACGGTGAGGTCGTCGACCGGGCCCGGGGCCAGGCTCAGGGCCCGCGACGGGGCCTGTCCGAACAGCAGGCCGCTGTTGAAGGGCACCACGTTGACCACCGGCCCCACCAGCGGCACCCCGGCCGGCAGGCCCAGGTCGCGCCGGATGTCCTCCTGCCGGTAGCGCTGGTGGCGGCGCGCGGCGCGGACGGACTGCGCGGCCTGGTGGGTGAGCTCGGCGAACGTCGTGTCACGGCCGACGGTCAGCCGCAGGGGCAGGACCGTACGGACCATGCCGGGCACCCGCAGCGCGGACGAGGCCGTACGCCCCATCATGGGCACCCCGAGGACGACGTCCGAGGCGCCCGTGGCCCGCGCCAGGTCGTACGCCTGCGCCGCGAGGACGACGTCGGTCCACGTGGCCCGTACCGCCCCGGCGAGGTCGCGCAGGCGCTCGCTGGTGCGGCCGTCGAGGCGGGCCGTGCGGCGCAGGGCGGTGGGGGAAGCGGGCGCCGTGCGTCCGGCCGGTGTCGGGGCGCCCCGAAAGTCCGTCAACTTCCGCCGCCAGTAGGCGCGGTCGCGCTCGTACGCCTCGGAGGCGCGGTAGAGGGTGTCCTCGGCGACGAGCCCGGCGAGGCGTCCGAAGGGGCTCGGGCCGGGGGTCCCGCCCTCGGTCAGGGTCGTGTAGATCTCGGCGGCCCGGCGTGCGACCAGGCAGTAGCCGTAGCCGTCGAGGACGGCGCCGTGCACGCGCTGGTACCACAGCCAGCGGCGCTCGCCGACCCGGAACAGCGCGTGCGCGAACAGCGGCCCGGTCCGCGGGTCGAAGGGCGTGTCGAGGTCGGCGCGCATCCAGGCGTGCGCGGTGGCGTCGGGGTCGCCCTGGTCGCGCAGATCGGCGGCGTACAGCGGGAAGCCGTGCCCCGGCGCCTCGACGGCGATCGGCAACTGGCGTGGTCCGTCGGGGGTGTTGACGAGGCGTACGCGCAGGGCGTCCGCCTCGCCGACGGTGCGGTGCAGGGCCTCGGCGAACAGGACGGGGTCGAGGTGGCCGTGGATCTCCAGGCACTCGGCGGTGTTGGCGGCCGGGGCGGCGCCGGTGCGTACGTCCCACAGGGCCGCCTGGGCGGCCGTCAGCGGCAGGCCGGACGGTCCTGCGTCGGCGGGGCCCACGGCCCGGCGGCCGCCCGTCCTCTCGGCGAGGTCGTGAGCCGTGGTCACCTTGCTGCTCCGTTCCTCCGGCGGGGCCGCCGGTCGCGTGTGTCGGGTCCGGTGGCCGGAACCCCGGCCACACGAACTAAGGTAAGCCTTACCTTACAGCACTCGACGGCGGCCCGGAAGGAACTATTCCCTACGACTTCGTCAGCGCCAGCACCGGCACCCCCGCCACCTCCACCCCGAAAACCTGCCCGTACAGGGACAGTTCGGCCCGCAGCGCGCTCACGATCGTCTCCTTCCTGCGGAAGCCGTGCCCCTCCCCCTCGTACGCGAGGTACGCGTACGGCACGCCCCGCCCCGCGAGCGCCGCGAGGAAGCGGTCGCACTGCTCCGGCGGGCAGACGGGATCCTCCAGCCCCTGCAACAGGACGAACGGGGCGGTGACCCGGTCCGCGTGGTGCAGCGGCGACCGCTCCCGGTACCGCCCGGGCACCTCGGCCGACGGCCCGATCAGGGACTCCAGGTACTGCGACTCGAAGTCGTGCGTCCCGCCCTCGGCGGTCCAGCCCTCCAGGTCCAGTACGGGGTAGAGGATCGTGCCGCACGCGTAGAGCCCGGCACAGGACGGGGAGGTCAGCGACGCCGCGCTCGTCCAGCCGCCCGCGCTGCCGCCGCGGATCGCCAGCCGCGCACCGTCCGCGAGGCCCTCGGCGGCGAGCGCGCGGGCCACCGTCGCGCAGTCCTCGACATCGACCACGCCCCACTGCTCGCGCAGCCGGTCCCGGTAGGCGCGCCCGTAGCCCGTCGAACCGCCGTAGTTGACCTCGGCGACGCCGATGCCGCGCGAGGTGAAGTAGGCGACCTCCAGGTCCAGGACGAGCGGCGAGCGGGAGGTGGGCCCGCCGTGCGCCCAGATCACGTACGGGGGCAGTTCGCCCTCGGGCGCCGCGTACGCGGGGTTGCGCGGCGGATACAGGTGCGCGTGCACCTCGCGCCCGTCCGGCCCGGTGAACGTACGCGCCACCGGCTCCGGACAGTACGCCGGACCGACGGCGTCGCTGTGGACGGCGCCGATCGCGCGCGCCCGGCCCGTGCACAGGTCGAGCTCCACCACCTCGTACGCGCGCCGCGAGCCGGCGGCGACGCCCACGGCGCGCGTGCCCTCGACAGCGAGCGTCGACGCCCACTCGGTCCACGGTCCGGCGGCGTCGGCCACCTCGCCCGTCGTCGGGTCGAGTATCCCGAGGACCGCGGCGCCCTTGCCGTGCACGACAGCGATCAGACCGTTCGTCAGCGGGGCGAACCAGCGCGCGCCCGGCCGCCACAGCGGTCCCGCGAACTCCTCCTGCCGCGCACACAGGTTGACGGCCGCTCCGGTGTCGGGGTCGACGCGGTGCAGGTTCCACCAGCCCGTACGGTCGGTGGCCGCGAGCAGCGAGCCGTCGGGCGCCCACTCGACTTGCGAGACGGACTCCCGCGGCCCGCCCAGCACGGTGCGCACGTCCGTGAAGCGGCCGTCCGGGCCGATCCGACCCACCTTCACTTCGGTGCCGTCCCACGGCATGCGCGGATGGTCCCAGGCGATCCAGGCCGCCCGCCGCCCGTCCGGGGAGAGCCGGGGGCCGGTGACGAAACGGTGCCGGTCGTCGGCCAGTTCGCGTACGGCCGTACGGTCCTCGGCGGCCGAGCCGTCGAGGGGGACGGCGGCGAGCACCCGGCGCAGCTCGGTCGGACCCTTGCCGGTGAACTCCTCCAGTACGCACCACACTTCGCCCCGCTCCGGCAGCAGGACCGGATCCGCCCAGCGCAGCCCGCCGCCTACCGTCGAGACCGGGGTCAGCGGGCGCGGCTCGCTGTGCGGGACGTCGGGCTCGACCGCGTACAGCCGCTGGTCGGCGAAGTGCGTGAAGACCAGCAGGGGGCCGCCGGACTGCCGGGGGACGGCCGCCCACGGCCTGCCGCCGTACTCCATGACCCGGTTGCGCACGTCCCACGGCACGGGCAGCACCGTCGTCGTGCCGCCGTCCGCGCGGCGGCGCTCCAGCGCGCTGCGGCCGCCCTCCGCGGGGCGGGGCACCAGCCACCACACCTCGTCACCGACCGTTCCCACGAAGTCGGGACGGCCGCCGTGCGAGGCCGCGAGCTCCGCGTCGACGGGGGACTGCCAGGCTCCGTAGGGCGCCGTGGACACCATTGTCTGCTCCTCCTCGGGACGGTCCAGCCGAAACCATCCCATCACAACGAGTGCATCAGGAAGTGGTCGAGGACACGGACTCCGAAACGCAGCCCCTCGACCGGTACGCGCTCGTCCACGCCGTGGAAGAGGGCCTGGTAGTCGTAGCCTTCGGGGAGTTCGACCGGGGAGAAGCCGTAGCCCTCGATGCCGAGCGCGGCGAACTGCTTGGCGTCCGTGCCGCCCGTCATGCAGAACGGCACGACGCGCGCCCGCGGGTCGAAGGCCTCGATCGCCTCTCTTATCCGCGTGAACAGCGGTACGTCGACGGGCGCTTCGATGGCGTGGCCGTGCTGGTGGTACTCCCAGGTCACGTCCATTCCCGTCAGCCGGTCCACGGTCGTACGGAACTCCTCCTCGCCGCCGGGCACCAGCCGCCCGTCGACGTAGCCGACGGCGCTGCCCGGAATCACGTTGACCTTGTAACCGGCGCTGAGCATCGTGGGGTTGGCGGAGTTGCGGACGGTCGCGGCGACGAGCTTGCCGGCCAGGCCGAGTTTGCCGAGGAGCACGTCCACATCGAAGTCCGGCGCGTCCGGGTCGGTCTCGATGCCGTACTCGGCGGCGAGCCCGCGCAGGGCCGCCTTGACCGTCCCCGACAGCCGTACGGGCCACTGGTGCGCCTCGATCCGGGCGACGGCGGCCGCGAGGCGGGCGACCGCGTTGTCACGGTTGATCTTGGAGCCGTGTCCGGCGGTACCGCGCGCGGTCAGCTTCAGCCAGGCCACGCCCCGCTCCCCCGCCGCCACCGGGTACAGCCGCCGGCCGCCGTCGGCGTGGAAGGTGTACGCGCCGGACTCTCCGATGCCCTGCGTGCAGCCCTCGAAGAGCGCGGCGTGCTTGCCGGCGAGGAACTGGGCGCCCTCGATGCCGCGGTCCTCCTCGTCGGCCGTGAAGGCCAGCACGAGGTCCCGGGGCGGGCGCGCCCCCGCCCGCGCCCAGGCCCGTACGGTCGCCAGCACCATCGCGTCCATGTTCTTCATGTCGACGGCGCCGCGCCCCCACACCACCCCGTCGCGCACCTCCCCGGAGAACGGGGGCACGCTCCACTCCTCCGCCTCCGCCGGCACCACGTCCAGATGGCCGTGCACCAGCAGCGCGGGCGCCGCCGGGTCCGTGCCCGGGATCCGGGCCACCACGTTCGTGCGGCCCGGGGTCCGCTCCAGCAGCGTCGGCTCGACACCGGCGTCCGCCAGCAGCTCGGCCACGTACTCGGCGGCGGGGCGCTCGCGGCACTCCCCGTCGCCGTAATTGGTGGTGTCGATCCTGATCAGGTCCGAGGTGAACCGCACCACCTCGTCCAGCGCCCGCTCGTCCACCCGCCCCTGAAGGGGGTCAGCCATACTCTTCCTCCATCGCGGCCGACGCCATGGTGGTGACGGCCTTGAAACACCGGATGCCCTCGTACATCGACGCCGCCCGGAAGGACACGCGCCGCTCGCCGGAACGCTCCACGCCCGGCACGCAGGTCGAGTTCGTCACCAGGTGCTCGGCGTCGAACTCGACCTCCACCTCGAAGGAGCCACCGCGCGCCGGCTCGTGGCGCACGGCCAGCACGGTGGCCTCCCGGGCGGCCCGCCGGATCGCGGGGGCCGTACGGGCCGGGGGCCGGCAGACCGCCGCGTACCGCGACACGCAGTCCTTCACGGCCACCGAACGGGCCGCCGGGGCGTACCCCTTGGCGTCCTCGCACGTGCGGTCGTCGCCGGTCACCAGCACCACGGGCACACCGTATTCCGCGACGACGAGGGAGTTGAGCAGCCCCTCGCTGGCGCGCTGGCCGCCCACCCATACGCCGGTGATCGTGTTCGGCATATAGGTGTGCGCGAGGACCCCCTCGGTCCCGGCCCCCGTGTGATAGCCCACGAAGGCCACCCCGTCGACGTCCCCGCGCTGCACACCCTCCACCATGCTCAGCGCCTTGTGCTTGCCGGTGAGCATCGTCGCCCGCTCGTCCAGCTCCTCCAGCAGAAGGTTGCGCATGTTCCAGTGCGCCTCGTTGACCAGCACCTCGTCCGCTCCGCCGTCGAAGAACCCGGCGATCGCGGCGTTCACGTCCGACATGAACATCTCACGGCAGCGCTGCCACTGCGGCGTGCCCGGCAGCACGTCGGCGGGGCAGGTCACAGCGGTCGCGCCCTCCATGTCGGCGGAGATCAGGATCTTCACCATGCGTCAGTCCTATCTCAGGGGGGAAGGGGTACGCACCAGGGCGGAGTCTTGTTCCCGGTTTCGGGTGTGAAGTCTTCATCTTCGGCTGATGAACGGAGCACTTTCCGCCGTTCCCTCACCCCCACAGAATCGATGACGAACAGGCACGCGATTTTCACGAGCACGACGCGAACGGGGGAGGAACGTCATGAACCACGTGTTCCACAACGGGACCAGGTCCACCGGCACCACTGCTCAACCCGCTGCTCGCACTGGGGGGCTGCGGCTCGTGATCGAGGACTTGGAGGGGGTGGCGGATCGGGGGTACGTATCAGGCAGCCTGAGCGTTGCTTCCCTCTTCCCGGTCACGGGTGACCCCGCCGGTCAGGGGTGGCTCGCGGCATGACGAGGCATGGGGGGAACCACGTGCGGTCGCCGCAGCGGGACACGAGCCTGCTGGTGGGCTTCAAGCGCCACCTGCGACCCACCGTCGTACCGGGGGAAGCGGTATATCTGGTCTCGCACCGAGGAGTGACGGCACTGCACGGTGAACACGCCGGGGTGCTCGTGCCACTGTTGGACGGCACCCTGAGTGTCAACGCCGTGGTCAGCGCCGCGGCCCCGGCTCTCACCCCCGAAGGGGCCGAGGAGGCCTTGCGCACGCTCGACGACGCAGGACTGTTGCGATTCGACCGGGCAGTGTCGCCGTCGGCAGGCTCCCGCAGGACTCCCATCGACCCCGCCGCAGAGGCGTATTGGGACCTGGCAGGATTGGACGGCGGACAAGCGGCCCACAAGGTTGCGATGTCCTCCGTCCGGATCGAAGTACTTGGCGACGTCGATCCGGAACCGATTCTCGCCGCGTGCCACAGCTGCGGCATCACAGTCGTGGAATCGCGAGAGGACGCAGATCTCTCCCTCGTGCTCTGCGACGACTACCTGTCACCGCAGTTGCGTGAGGTGGATGCCGCTCACCGGGCGCAGGGCAGGCCCTGGTTGCTTGCCAAGCCCAGTGGCGTCGACCCCTGGGTAGGACCGCTGTTCCGACCCGGCGACGGCCCGTGCTGGTCCTGCCTGGCCCACCGGCTGCGGGGGCACCGGCGCTCCGAGCGGCTCGTGGAACGGGCTCTCGGCCTGAGCGGGCCAGTGACCAAGCCGGCTACCTCCCTGGCAGCGGGCAAGTCGATCGCCGTACAGTCCACGGTCCTCGAAGCCGCAAAGTGGCTTGCCGGCATGCGGTATTCCGCGCAAGATGCCGTGCACACGATGGACACGCTGCTGCTGCAGATCAGCGCGCACCCGGTTTCCCGGCTGCCGCAGTGCCCGGTGTGCGGCAACCCCGGGCTGGTCGCCGACCGTGTACGCGCGCCTTTCGCGGTCCGTTCACAGCCCAAGACCCACCAAGTCCTGAACAGCCACCGCTCTCTGACAGCCGAGCAAACCCTGGAACGCTACGGCCACCTTGTCGATCCCGTCACCGGGATCGTCAAGGAGGTCCATCGTGCGCCGAACGCTCCGGGGTTCGTCGACGCCTATGTATCAGGACACAATCTCGCCGTCGCCCCCCATACACTGGCGGGGTTACGTGCGGGGCTACGCGCGCTGAGCGGCGGCAAGGGGCTGACGGAGACGGAGGCTCGGGCCGGAGCCCTGTGCGAGGCCGTCGAACGATACAGCGGCACACGGCACGGGGACGAGCCCGTGGTACGGGACACCTACCGAGCTCTGGGGTCGGCTGCTGTACATCCCAACTCCTGCCAGCTCTACCACGAGTGGCAGTTCCGCGACCGGAAGCAGTGGAACGCGCGGGGGTCCAGCTTCCAGTACGTCAGTGAGCCGTTCGACGAGAGCAAGCCGACAGAGTGGACGCCCGTCTGGTCCCTCACGCACAACACACACCGTTTGCTCCCAACCTCGATGCTGTACTACGCCAATGGCGAGAGCCTGCCGGACGGACTCCGCGCGGACTCCAACGGCAACGCTGCCGGCAGCAGTCCGGAGGATGCCTTGGTACAGGGCTTCCTGGAACTCGTCGAGCGGGACGCGGTGGCTCTGTGGTGGTACAACCGCACCAGGCAAGCCGCTGTCGATCTCGACGCGTTCGCCGAGCCTTACGTCGACAGGCTCCGTGATGGCTACCGGCAGTTGCACCGTGAGCTATGGGTGCTCGACCTCACTTCCGACTTCGGCATCCCTGTCATGGCCGCGCTGTCCCGACGCACTGACAAGCCGACAGAGGACATCGTCTTCGGGTTCGGTGCCCATTTCGACCCTCGCTTGGCCCTCCGCAGGGCCTTGACCGAGATGGGCCAGCTGCTCCCGGCGGTCTGCAACGTCCCACCGAACGGCGTGGGTTACGGGATCGACGATCCCGAGCCCTTGACCTGGTGGACCAGAGCAACCCTCGCCAACCAGCCCTATCTCCGGGCTGACCCGGCCCAGTGCGCCCGTACACCTCAAAGCTGGTCCTATGTACCCCGCGCGGATCTGCTCGACGATGTCACCGCCATCACTCAACTCGTCCGCGCCCACGGCATGGAGCTGCTGGTACTCGATCAGAGCAGGCCCGATCTGGGACTCCCGGTGGTGAAGGTGATCGTGCCCGGGCTCCGGCACTTCTGGGCCCGGCTGGCTCCCGGGCGCCTGTACGATGTGCCCGTCACTCTTGGCCGGCTCGCGGAGCCGACTCCCTATGAGGGGCTCAACCCCATCCCGTTGTTCGTGTAGCTGGTCAGCTTTCCTGCAACCTGCACATACTTCACCTATGCTGCCGACACCACCATGGGGCGCGTGATGAAGAAGGGGCGGCGACGCAGGATGGACCTTCGTGACCGGTCCAACCGGATGACCCTGCCGGGGGGCGAAGCAGAGAGTGGGGCCGAGCAGTCGCACAGCCCCGGGCCTCCCGCCCCCCGGCTGGCTCGGGGCATCCTGATTGCCACGATCCTGTCCTACGAGGTCAACATCGTCTTCAACCTCCTGGACGGGGGATTCCGCGGGGGAGCACTGGCCGTCGGCCTCGTGTTCCTCATTGTCATTTGCTTGCTTCAGTACATCCACTCCACTCCGGAGACTCAACGGCGTTTGGGGCGCCGCAAGTACCTGACTCTGGGTGTCCAGACCGCGCTTACATACCTGCCCCTCATGGTGTACGGACCCTGGTGGGGGATGACCGGCTTCCTCGCCGGCTCCCTTCTCCTTCTCCTGCCACCACGCTCGGCTTGGCCGCTGTTCGGCGCCACAGGCGTCAGCACCTTTGCCTTCTCGGTAACACACGGCCAGACCTGGCTGAACAGTCTCTACATCAGTCAGACGTCCCTGCTCTCGGGCATCGTCGTCTTCGGGCTGTCGCACCTCTCCCAAGTGATCAAGCAACTGCGCGACACCAGGGAAGAGCTCGCTCGTACAGCAGTGGCTGAGGAACGCCTTCGCTTCGCCCGCGACTTGCACGATCTCCTGGGATACAGCCTCAGCTCCATCACTCTCAAAGCGGAGCTGATCCGGCGCCTCATTCCCCATCAACCCGACCGGGCGGCGGAAGAGGTGGCCGAGGTGCTGATCATTTCCCGGCAGTCGCTCGCGGACGTTCGCTCAGTTGCCAGAGGTTACCGTGACATGTCGCTGGAACAGGAAATAGCAGCTGCACGTTCGGTATTGAGCGCGGCCGAGGTCGAGTTCGACACCCACATTTCCCTGGGCAAGGTGAGCCCACAGGTCGATACCGTCCTTGCAACGGTTCTGCGCGAAGGCATTACCAACGTGCTGCGGCACAGCAAAGCCAGCCGGTGTGCCATCACCGTCACACAAGCCCGTCGCGGCCGAGTACAGCTCACGCTGACCAACAATGGTGCTGACCCGTCCCATCGAGATCTGTCCCCTCACAGCGGCAGCGGGCTCGGTAACCTCGCCACCCGGCTCACGGCCATCGGCGGCCAACTCAACTTCGGCCATTCCAGCCACGGGACATTCCGCCTCAAGGCCGAGGCTCCATCGGAGCACGAGGGCAAAACAGCCTCCCCGACAGCGGAGTTCGTGACGTAACGGTCCGCCATTCGAATCGCGAAGGTGCCCACGCGCATGGGGGACACACGACTGCCGGCCCGTGCTCACCCCGGCATATGCTGCCGATGCCACGAGGAACTGATGATGGAGGGGGTGGCACCACAGGATGGACGTTGTCGAGCGACCCGACGCCACGATCCGCCCCGGAGGCGCCGGGGATGAAGTGACGATCCGCCGGACCGGCATCCGTCTGCCTGCCCCCGGGGTGGCCCGAGGCATCCTGCTGGCAGCTTGGCTGAGCTACTTGATCGTCATGCTGAGCAACATCTTCATCGAAGATCTGCCGACGCATGCACTTGTGGTCGCTCTCACCGGCCTTGCCGTGAGTGCCGCCCTTCAATACGTTCACTCAACTCCTGAGGCCCAACGACGCCTGGGCAAGCGCAAGTACGTCACCTTGGCTGTTCAGGCGTTGTGCAGCTTTCTGCCGATCGTGATCTGGGGACCGTGGTGGGGCTCCATGGCCGGATTCTTCTGCGCCTCGCTCCTGCTTCTCCTGCCGACACGTCCTGCCTGGACATTGAACGGTGTCGTAGGCATCAGCATGTTCATCGCACCGCTCCTCACCGGGCACAGCTTGCGGTGGAGTTTTTACTACTCTCAGTCATCGCTGCTCTGCGGCGTCATCATCTACGGCCTCTCCCACTTCTCCCACGTCATCCAGCAACTCCACGACACCCGAACCGAACTCGCTCGCCGCGCTGTCACCCAAGAACGCCTCCGCTTCGCCCGCGACCTCCACGACCTCCTCGGCTACAGCCTCTCCTCCATCACCCTCAAGACCGAGCTCATCCGCCGTCTCATCCCCATCCAGCCGCAACAGGCCGAAGCAGAAGTGGGCGAAGTCCTCACCATCTCCCGGCAGTCCCTCGCCGACGTCCGCACCGTCGCCAGCGGCTACCGCGAAATGTCCCTGGAGCAGGAAATCGCCTCCGCCCGCTCCGTATTGAGCGCCGCCGAAGTCGACATCCGAACCGACATCGCCCTGGGAACCGTCGGCCAACAGGTCGACACCACCCTCGCCACCGTCCTGCGCGAAGCCGTCACCAACCTCCTCCGCCACAGCAAAGCCACCCGCTGCACCATCACCGTGAACCGCCCCCAGGACGACCGCATCCGCATGACCGTGACCAACGACGGCGCCGACCCCGCCCACCGCGACGTCTCCCCCGACAGCGGCAGCGGACTCGGCAACCTCGCCACCCGGCTCGAAGCGATCGGCGGCCGGTTGGCCTTCAGTCGCTCCGCCGACGGCACGTTCCGTCTGGAGGCAGAGGCACCGGCCGAGTACGCCGGGGAGCCCCCGGCACCGACGGAGCAGCTCGTTCCGCGCCCCGCTGTCTGAATCCCAACGGTTACCCATCGCCTCTCGGACAACTTCCCTGCCATCTACACATAGTGCGCTTATGCTGCCGTGGCCACGAGGACGTGACGACGAGGGGGGCGGCGACGCAGGATGGCAGTCCGCGAGCGACGCGACCGAACGGTCTGCCCGGGGCCCGGTGCGCCCGGGGTGTCGGACAGAGCCAGGGGCTTCCATGTCCCTGCTCCCGGGCTGGCCAGGGGAATCCTCCTGGCCTCACTGCTGTCCTACGCGGCCATGACCGTACTCAACCTCCTGGACGGGGTGTTGAGATCGAGGTCGTTACCCACAGCCCTGGCAGGGCTCCTGGTGATCGCCCTCATCCAGTACGTCCATTCCACCCCGGAAGCCCAACTCCGGCTGCGATGGCGCAAGTATCTGACTCTGGGGGCGCAGGCTGCGCTCAATTACATCCTTCTCGTGATGTACGGGCCTTGGTGGGGGATGACAGGATTCGTCGCCGGCTCCTGCCTCCTGCTGCTGCCCCCACGACCGGCGTGGACGCTGTACGGAGCAGTGGTGGTCAGCATGTTCGCCTTCGCCGTCACAAGCGGCGAGACCTGGACCAACAGCGTCTACAAAGCCATTTCGACGCAGATCAGCGGCACCATGGTCTATGGCCTCTCGCACCTGTCCCAGGTCATCCAGCGGCTACGGGACACCCAGCACGACCTCGCCCGCACAGCCGTGTCCGAGGAACGTCTGCGCTTCGCCCGTGAATTGCACGACTTCCTCGGCAACAGCCTCAGCTCCATCGCCCTCAAGACAGAACTCGTCCGCCGCCTCGTGGCCAATGAACCCGACCGGGCCACGCGAGAGGTCGACGCGGTGCTCGCCCTGTCCCGGCAGTCGCTCACCGACGTACGTGCTGTCGCCAGCGGCTACCGTGACATTCCGCTGGCGCAGGAACTGGGTTCCGCTCGCTCGATATTGGGTGCCGCCGGCATCACCTTACGGACCGAGTTCTCACCAGGAGAGGTGAGCCGCGCCGTCGACACTGCCCTCTCAGCGATCCTCCGCGAAGCCGTCACCAATGTCCTCCGCCACAGCCAGGCCGACCGATGCACCATCACCGTGTCACGGTCCGACCGTGGACAGGTGCGACTCACCGTCGTCAATAACGGGGCTCGCCCCAGCCACCGCAGCACCGCTCCGGACCACAGCAACGGCCTCAGTGTTCTGGCCGTCAGGCTGGAGTCGATCGGTGGTCGGCTGATCTCCCGGCACACCGGCGACGGTGAGTTCCTCCTCATGGCCGAGGCACCGGCGCAGCAGGACGGACCGGCTACACCGACCGGGAACGTCGAAGCCGGTCAGCGTCCGAGCATCGGGGAAGCCCGTCGGCTGGCCGTCCTGATGCGTTCCAGGATCGGCCGGAGGAGCACAGCCGTTCATCAGAGCGGTCTCCATACACCCGCGCCCCGAACCGCACGGGGCATCCTCGTCACGACATGGTTGCTCTACTCGTTCCTGATCCTCTGCAACGTTCTCAACCTGAAGTTGCGCACAGACATACTGGCGCTTTCTCTCGCCGGACTCGCCGCGACCTCCGCGCTGCAGTACGTCCACTTCACCCCGAGATTCCAACGGCGCCTTGGGCGAGGCATATACGCCACCCTCGCGGTCCAAGGCCTGCTCAGCTACCTGCCCATCGTGGTGTGGGGCCAGTGGTGGGGGTCCATGGCCGGTTCCTTCTGCGGCTCGGTGCTGCTTCTCCTGTCGCCACGCCTCGCCTGGCCCCTCTACTTCGTGGCAGGCACCGGCCTCTCGCTCTCCGCGTCCCTCGTAGGCGACCGGACATGGGAGTGGAGCTTCTACTTCTCCCAGTCCTCCATGCTCTGCGGCCTCGTCATTTACGGCCACGCGCACTTCTCCCACGTGATCGAGCGACTCGACCGCACCCGAACCGAACTCGCCCGCTCGGCCATTACCCAAGAACGCCTCCGCTTCGCCCGCGACCTCCACGACCTCCTCGGTTCCAGCCTGTCCTCCATCACCCTCAAGACCGAGCTGGTCCGCCGGCTCATCCCCGCCCACCCCGACCGTGCCCTCCAAGAAGTGGACGACGTCCTCGCCATCGCCCGCCGCTCGCTGGCCGACGTCCGCACCGTCGCCGCCGGGCACCGGCACATGTGTCTGGACGAGGAAATCACCTCGGCCCGCTCGGTATTGACCGCTGCCCAGGTCGACGTACGGACGGGGACAGTCCCCCAGGGCATGAGCCCGCGCACCGGCACCGTCCTCGCCACCGTCCTCCGTGAAGCCGTCACCAACGTCCTTCGCCACAGCGAGGCGACGTGCTGCACCATCGCCGTGACCGGCGGCCCCGTCCACGACCGCGTCCGCCTGGCCGTCACCAACGACGGCGCCGGATCCACCCCCCACCCCCACGGAACCGGCACCGGAACCGGCACCGGCCTCGGAAATCTCGCAGCCCGGCTGGAATCCATCGGCGGCACCCTGACCTTCGCCCGGACCGACAACGGCCAATTCCGCCTGGAAGCCGAGGCCCCCGCACGGCACACTGGCGAACCGACCGTGCGGGCCGAGGAGTTCACGATCCTGAGGGGGAAAACCCCGGAATCCGCATGACTCTCCGCGTCCCCCTCGCACCGCATGATCACGCAGTTGGTAGAAGTTGGTAAGATCCCACAACCCCCCACAGCACACCCGCACCACTGCACCACACCCGTTCCACAAACGCACCACACCCAACAGCAACCCCCACACCCGACCCGCAGACGGCAACAGATGAGGGCAGCCCGGTGATACGGATACTTCTGGCCGAGGACATGAACATGGTCCGCGGAGCGCTGGTGGCACTACTGAACCTTGAGCAGGACATCGAGGTCGTGTGTGAGCTGGAACGGGGTGACGAGATCGTGGACTCGGCGCTCAAGCACCGGCCCGATGTGGCGATCATCGACATCGATCTGCCGGGGCTCGACGGGCTCAGCGCGGCCGCGCAGTTGCAGGAGCGGATGCCGGAGTGCCGGACGCTCATCCTCACCAATCTCGGCCGGCCCGGTACGCTGCGCCGGGCGCTGGCGGCGCACGTGCACGGGTATCTGCTCAAGGACGCGCCGCCGGACGAACTGGCCACCGCCATCCGGCGGGTGGCCGCCGGGCAGCGGGCCATCGATCCGAAGCTGGCGCTGGCGGCGTGGGGCGGTACGGAGAGCCCGCTGACCGGGCGGGAGACGGAGGTGCTGCGGCTGGCGGCGGAAGGCGCGGAGGCCGCCGAGATCGCTTCCCGGCTGCATCTGTCGACCGGAACCGTACGCAACTACCTGACGACCATCGTCACCAAGCTCAGCGCCCGCAACAGAGTCGACGCGATCAGAATCGCGAGGGAGAGCGGCTGGTTGCTCTAGCACGTACAGGTACGAGTCCGGGAGAAGCGTTTCCGCGCGCATGCGTGCGTGCTCCTTCAACGCTGCCTCATCCTGCCCGCAGTCTGCGGCACTCTTCCGCGTTCGCCGGCGCCACCATGCCCGCCGCGGCCAGATAGGCCAGGATCTCCTCGGTCACCTCCGGCGGCAGCGGCAGCGCCGCCGAGGCCGCGTCCGGGGTGACGGGCCAGGCCAGCATGCCGACGACCCAGGCCGCTTCGGGGCGGTGCAGCACCACTTGGTGCGGGGAGGCGGGGGTCTCCAGGGCGAAGCCGGCTTCCTGCGGGGTGAGGGCGGCGTCCTCCGGCAGCCGGACGGGCAGCCGGGAGGGCAGCCGTACCGGCGCGAACGAGGCGTCCGGGGCGAGGGGGGAGACCGACAGCAGCGGGCCCTTGAGGTCGTCGACGCCGAGGGTGCGTACGACCAGGTGCGACAGACGGCTGACCACCGGCATCAGGAGCAGGCAGCCCGCGGCCCCGGAGGTCGGTTCCCCGGGGCGGGAGGCGACGTTGGCCAGCAGGACCGGGCCGAGTTCCATCCTGCGCAGGGCCTCGCGGACCTCGGGGGCGGGGCGGTCGATCCGTTCCGTCCCCCAACGTCCCTTGACGACCAGCTCGTTGCGGTTCTCCCCCTGTTCGACGACCACGTCCTCGCACAGTGACCACAGGTGCAGCACTCGGTGTCCGGTGCTTATCGACATGGCCCCTCTTTCCCTGGCGCTGGGACGTGGTCGAGTATGCGACCGCCGTCGTTCCCGAAGACAGCCACTCAGTCATGCCCGGGGCATGAAGATTTCATAGGACACGTCAGAAAACGTTTCCCGGGCGCTCCTCGGCCGCGGGCGTGGTGAGCGCGAGGACGGAGTGAGCGGCGGAGGCGAGGGTGACGTGCCGGTGCCAGCCGGTGAAGGACCGTCCCGCGAAGTCACGGATGCCGACCCGGTCGGCGATCTCGGTGAAGTCCCGGTCCACGCGCTGCACCAGGCGGCTCAGCCGTACCAGCGCCGCCGGGGGGACGTTGACCAGGTCCGTCAGCCACAGCTCGGCCGGCCAGCGCCGCCCGTTCTCGCCCATGCCGATGAGCAGCAGGTCCCGGCGGCGCGGCGGACGGCCCCCGGGGGCGCGGTGCAGGGGCAGCCCGACCCGTACGGCGGCGGTCAGCGAGGTGCGGACGGCGCGCGCCGGGGTGTGGTCGCGCCACATGACCGGGCGCCGCAGGTCCCGGGCCGCGCCCATGATCTGGTGGGCGGGCAGGACCTCCACCGGGCGTCCCGGCACGGGCGGTTCGGCCACCGTCAGCCGCAGTGAGCTGCTCACCTGCGCCAGGACCGGCACGCCGGTCGCGCGCAGCCGGTGCAGGGCCGCCAGCGCGTCGGACTCGCGGGCGTCGAGCACCAGCGGCCGGATCGGCAGGCCCCAGTCGCGCATCATGCCCACGTACGCCTCGATGGTGCACTCCCCCAGCGACTCGGAACGCACCGAGTCCGGGATGGAGGCCTGGCCGCGCCGCAGTTCGTCCTCCAGCCAGGCGTCCGACAGGTGCAGCCGCCAGTTGACGGGCGCGCTGCGGTCCGCCGAGGCCGACCAGACGCCCACGGCCTGCTGGGCGTTGAGGACCTGTCCCACGGAGGCGCAGAAGCGCCGGTCCACGCCGACGGAGTTGTCGCCCGCCTTCGGGATCACCATGGGCCGTACCACCCAGGCCTGCGGCGGCGCGACGCGCAGCAGGTAGTGGGCGAGCGCCCGCCGTACGGGGATCCAGTCCCAGGTGGAGCTGGAGATGAAGTGGTGCAGGCTCTGTTCGGCGGCCTGTCCGCCGATCAACGCGGCGATGTTCCTGATGGACTTGCGGCCCTCGGCGCCGAGCAGGCCGCGTACGTACGCCTCGCCGCGCCGCCGCTGGTCGCTGCGCGGCAGGGACGCGAACAGCGCCGCGCACAGCTCGGCCAGGACCACGTCGTGGGTTCCCGGGTGGGCGACGGGGGCGGGCTGCGACCGCTGACCGCTCCGCGCAGACAGAGCAAGACCACTCATCGGATTCCCCCAACTCGGCTGTGTGGACGCACTGGTGGGCGCTGGGGGCCGCGTGCCGGTCGGGCGGCGGCCCGGTGGTGCGAGCGCGGTCCCGGTGTCCTGCTCGACCGTCGCACGCGGGGGCCCGCGCCGAGTAGTGAGCCGGGCACGAGTGGGGGATGAAAGACGGCAGGCCCCGGGTATGGATTTTTCATACCCGGGGCCTGACCTGCGGATTCGGCGGTGGAATCTGGCCTTCCGGACCCGCTATCCGGCGGGCTGTGCGGTGGGGCGTCCGGTGGGGTGTCCGACGACGAACCAGACCGCCGGGAGCTCGACCCGGCGGCCGTCGGGGTGGAACTCGGTCATGGCCAGGGCGACGGCGCCCTCGGCGAGGATCTCCAGGCCCGCGCCGCGCAGCAGGGCGGCGACCTCCCCGTCGGCGGTGTCGGCGGGCCGCAGCCCGTGGGCGACGACGCGCTGGAACTTCTCCGAGGGGCCCTCCGGCCGCTGGGCGAGCTCCTGCAGCACGCCCTTGGCGGCGTTGGTCAGTTCGACGACGAAGCCGCGGCCTCGCCTGCCCAGCAGGTGGGCCACGGCCTCGGCGACGGGCGCCCGGTTCTCGGGCGGGCTCTGGTGGATGACGGCGCGCAGGTAGACGTTGCTGTCGCCGAGCCGGGCGGCCAGGGCCCGGACGCGGTCGGTGTCGGTGAGGTCGAGCTGCTCGAAGGCGGCCGAGCCCTTGGTGTCGGCGCGGCGGGCGTGCTCGACGGCGGCGTGCGAGATGTCGACGCCGACGGTGTGCGCGAAGCGGGTGGCGAGGTAGCGGGTCTGGGTGCCGTTGCCGCAGCCGACGTCGACGATGGGCAGCGCGGGGTCCATGTGCGGTTCGAGGAGGGCGAGATGGACGGCGGCCGTCAGCGAGGGGTCGGCGTCCCAGATGGCCTCGCCCTCGGTGTCGGAGGTGTCCTGCCAGTACCCTTCCCAGGCGGTGTAGTGCTCGGTTCCGGTCATGGGCGCCTCCCCGGGTCGCGGTACGACGGTGCGTGGCGGTACGGTGCGGCGGTCCGTGGATGCCGGACCGTCGAGATCTTGAGTACCGTCGTCGTGCCGCGCGGGCAAGGGCGTGCCCGCCTCCCTGACCCTTACCTTCGCGTTCTCGACCGTTACCTTCGCGTCCTGGACCGGGGTCTTCACCCGGTGTTCGAGCGGGGGCGGACGGTGCGTGCCAGGGGCAGTTCGCACCATACGGTCTTGCCCTGCCGGCCGTGGCTGGCACCCCACTCGCGGGCGAGCGCGCCGACGACGCGCAGTCCGCGCCCGGACTCCTTGTCGAGGGCGGTGCCCAGGAGGGTGGGGAGCGTGTGCTCCTCGTCGGTGACCTCGCACAGCAGGACGTCGGTGCGTACCAGGCGCAGTTGGAGCTGCCGGGAGTCGGTGTGGCGCACGGCGTTGGTGACGAGCTCGCTGACGCAGAGCACGGCGTTCTCGCTCGCGGAGTGAAGTCCCCACGCGGCGAGTCGGTCACGGACCAGGGTGCGGGCGCGGCGGACCTCGGCGGGGGTGCGCTCCAGCCGCCAGTGGGCGACGTGTCGGGGCGGGATGCCGTTGAGGCGGGCCATGAGCAGGGCGACGTCGTCCTTGCGGCCGCCGCGCGGGTTGAGGGCGCGGATGATGGTGTCGCAGGCGTCGTTCATGGAGGCGGCGGGGTGGGCGGCGGACTCGCACAGGGCGGCCAGCCCGGTGCCGATGTCCTGGCCGCGGACCTCGACGAGTCCGTCGGTGCACAGCACGAGCCGGTCGCCGGGGGACACGGGCACGGTCGCCGTCTCGAAGGGCACGCCGCCGACGCCTATGGGGGCGCCGGTCGGCAGGTCCAGCAGTTCGCTGCGGCCGTCCTCGGCGCGTACGAGGACGGGCGGGATGTGCCCGGCGTTGGCGATGCGCAACTCGCCGCGGATGGGGTCGTAGACGGCGTACACACAGGTGGCCAGATAGTGCTCCCCCAGGCGCTGGGCGAGGTCGTCGAGGTTGCGCAGGAGTTGTTCGGGCGGCAGGTCGAGGGCGGCCATGGTCTGTACGGCGGTGCGCAACTGGCCCATCATGGCGGCCGAGTTCAGGCCGTGGCCCATGACGTCGCCGACGACGAAGGCGGTGCGGGAGCCGGGGAGTTTGACGCAGTCGAACCAGTCACCGCCGACGCGGCCGAGGCGGGTGCCGGGCAGATAGCGGGTGGCGGTGTCGCAGCCGGCCATGTGCGGGGCGAGCTGCGGGAGCATGCTGTCCTGGAGGGTGTCGGCGACGTTCTCCTGGTAGGTGTACATGCGGGCGTTGTCGAGGACGAGCCCGGCGCGGGCGGCGAGTTCGGCGCCGGTGGTGCGGTCCATGTCGTTGAACGGCTCGCGGCCGGGGCGGCGCATGAGGACCATGAAGCCGAGGACGACATTGCGGGCCTTGAGCGGCACGACGAGCATGGACCGGCCGTTGATCAGGGGGCGCAGGTCGCGTTTTTCGAACTGGCCGGAAATGCGGTTGCCGAGCTCCTCGCTGATGTGCGGGATGAGGACGGGCTCGCCGGTGACCATGCACTGGAAGAACGGGGTCCGTTCGGGGAAGGCGATGGCCTCTCCGACGGGCACGGTGTCGTCCCAGCGGCCGGGTTCGTCGTTGTGCTCGACCCAGACGCGGTGCCAGACGGTGGTGACGTCGGGCGGGCCGTCGGGGAAGCCCTCGCCGGCGAGGACGGCGGCGCGCAGGTGCGTACCGGCGAAGTCGGTGAAGCGGGGCACGGCGGCGCTGGTGACCTCGCGGATGGTGCGTTCCAGGTCGAGGGAGGTGCCGATGCCGCTGCTCACCTCGTTGAGGAACTCCAGCCGTTCGCGCACGGCGGCGTGTTCGAGGTCGGGTGCTTCCTCCGGCTCCGGTGGGAGCGCGGCCGCTTCGCCTGCGCCGGCGTACGGGCGCGGGGTGCGGCGGCGGGCCGCGTGGCGGGGCAGGCCCCAGTCGTGGGTGACCGGTACGCGCTCGCGCTGGCTGATCTCCAGGACGGGATAGCCGAGTTCGAGGATCTGGGAGACGATGCGGCCGGCGGCGGCCGGACCCATGCCGGGCAGGACGTCGGACAGCCGCTCGGCGAGCTCCTCGCCGCCGGGCAGGTCGGTGTGCGGGGCGAAGGCGGGCGTGAGCCCGTCCGCTCCGGCGGCGGCTCCGCTGCCCGCGCGCAGCCGCTCCGCGTCGGCGGCCAGGACCAGCAGCCGCTCCGGTCCGGGGCCGGCCAGGGGGTAGGACCACCACAGCACGTCGAGCGGGCCGTGCTCCGGGCGGGTGCAGCGGGCCCGGCCGGCGCCGGGCCAACCGGGGCCGGGGGCAAGGCCGTCGACGAGGTCCGCGCTGACGTCGTCGACGGCCGGCACCGGGAGGCGGCCGTCCTGCCCCGGGAGCGGCTCCGTGAACGGTGGCACGCGGCCGGAGTCGTGGTCCGCCCCGGCCAGGCTCCGCAGCGCCCCGGCTATGGGCATCAGGTCCGCGGCGGGCCTGCCGACGGCCTCCTCGCGGGGGTGTCCGAAGAGCTTGCGGGCTCCCGAGCTCCAGTGCGTCACCAGGCCCGCGCGGTCCACCACGGCCACGGCGAGCGGCACCCGCCCGGGGACGGCGTGCCGCTGCGCGGGGGCTGGCTCCGGCGTGCCACGGTCCATGGGAGGCTGCTCCTTGGGTTGCCTGTGCGCAAGATCTGCGCCGTCTACCACGGTAGGGCCATGGGGTGTGCGGGCGGGCGGCATTGCCCGAATCGGCCGTGCGCCGGGCGCATTTCGCGTGCCGTGGCGTGCGCCCCGGTGCATCCGGGGGACGGGCCGCGCGTCGGGTGCGACGTTCCCGCGGATGCCCGGGCGGGCCGCCGGCGGAGCGCTCACGGTTCCTCGGGCCGGTCGGCGTGGCCGAGTTGGAGGTCGCGTTCGGTGCGGCCGCCGCCGGCGACCCGCAGGACGGTGGCCACCGGCGGGTAGCCGGCGGCGATGACGGTGTACTCGCCGGCGGACAGGTCGATGAAGCGGAAGGCGCCGTCGGCTCCGGTGGTCACGGAGTCCACGACGCTGCCGGCGGCGTCCAGGAGCGTGACCCGGGCGTCCTCGACGGGCCGTCCGCCGCCGCCCCGGACGATGCCGCGCAGCACGGCGCCGCCCGCGAGCTCGATGTCCTGGCGGGTCTCGCGCGAGGAGTGCACGGACACAGGCAGGGCGGCGGGCCGGAAGCCGGGGGCGCTGGAGGCCAGGGTGTACTCGCCGGCGACCAGTTCGCCGATGACGTAGCCGCCCTCGCGTCCGGTGCGGGTGGAGGCGACGACCTCGCCGTGCACGTCGGTGAGGGTCACCAGGGCGTCGCGGACGGGGTTGCCGTCGGCGGTGAGGACGGAGCCGGCCAGGCGTCCGGCGCCGCCGAGGACGACGTCGAGTTCGACGGGCCGTTCGCCGACGGTGACGGTGACCGCCTGGGGCTGGTGGCCCCCGGCGGCGGCGATGAGGACGTAGGAGCCGGTGCCGGGGGTGCTCAGCGCGTACCGGCCGCCCTCGTCGCTGGCGCCGCGTCCGATCTGGGTGCCGCGTACGTCGATGAGGGTGAGGGCGGCGTGCGGGACGGTGGAGCCGTCGTGGTGGTGGACGGTGCCGGTGACGGGGACGCCGGCCAGGACGGGAGTGGCGGTGTCGGGGGGTGCGGGGCGCGCGGACGGGATCACGGGGGCCTCGGAGGCGTTGTGGGACACCAGCGGTTTCTCTTTCAGCAGGAAGGCGAGTAAAAAGCCCAGGGCGAGCACCGGCACGAGGTAGAGGAAGATCCGTGGCATGGCGTCGGCGTAGGCCCGCTCGTACGCCTCGCGCAGGGCCTCGGGCAGGGCGCGCAGCAGCCGCGGGGTGAGGGAGTCGGGGCGCGGCGGGCCGTCCGCCGCGGGGAGTTCGCGGGCGAGGCCGGTGGTGAGCCGGTGGGCGAGGAGGGTGCCGTAGACGGCGGCGCCGAGGCAACCGCCGAGCTGCCGGAAGTAGTTGTTGGCGCTGGTGGCCGTGGAGAGCTCGGCGGGGTGGACGGAGTTCTGCACGGCGAGGACGAGGACGGGCAGGGTGAGTCCGATGCCGAGTCCGAGGACGGCCGTCCACAGGCCGGTGAGCGCGCGGGGGGTGTCGGTGTCGAGCCGGGAGAGCAGGCAGGTGCCGGTCGTGGCGAGGGCGCCGCCGGCGATGGGGAAGATCTTGTACCGGCCGGTGCGGCTGACGAGTTGGCCGGTGACGACGGACGCGAGGACGACGGCCCCCATCATGGGGAGCATGAGCAGCCCGCAGGTGGTGGCGTCGGCGCCGCCGGCCATCTGCAGGTAGGTCGGCAGATAGCTCGCGGCGGCGGACAGGCCCGCGCCGACGGTGGTGCCGATGAGCGCGCTGACGGCGAAGACCGGGTCGCGCAGGAGGTACGGGGGGATGACGGGGTCGGTGACGACGTGCTCGACGGCGACGAACAGCAGGGCCGTACCGAGGGCTCCCGCCGCGAGTCCCACGATCAGGTGCGAGCGCCAGGGGTGGACGGTGCCGCCCCAACTCACCAGCAGAATCAGGCAGATCGAGAACGCCATCAGCAGTGCCGCGCCGAACGTGTCGAAGTGGCCGTGGGGTTCGGGGCGCGTGCGGCGCAGTCCGAGGGCGACGACGGCGAACGCGAGGGCGCCGAGGGGGAGGTTGAGGGTGAAGCACCAGCGCCAGGTGGCGTGGTCGGTGAGGTAGCCGCCGAGGAGGGGGCCGGCGACGGAGGCGATGCCGAAGACGGCGCCGACGGCACCGAGGTAGCGGCCGCGCTGCCGCGCGGGCACGATGTCGGCGATGATCGCCTGGACGCCGATGACGAGCCCGCCGCCGCCCACGCCCTGGAGGGCGCGGTGGGCGATGAGCTGGTCCATGGTGTGGGCGCGGGAGGCGAGGGCCGAGCCGAGGACGAACACGCCGATCGCGAAGAGGAAGACGGGCTTGCGGCCGAGCCGGTCGCCGAGTTTGCCGAGGACGGGGAGCACGGTGGCGGAGGCGAGCAGATAGGCCGTCACGGCCCAGGACATCCGCGGCAGTCCGTGGAGTTCACCGGCGATGCGGGGCAGGGCGGTGGCGATGACGGTCTGGTCGAGCGCGCCCAGCAGCAGGGCGAGCAGCAGGCCGGTGAAGACGCAGCGGACCCGGGCCGGGGAGAGGGGGACCTGCTCGGGGTCCGCGTCCTCGTGGCGCTCGTCGCCGGGGACGGTCTCCTCCTCGCCGGGGCCGTCCGGCCACGGCTCACCCGACTCCCCTGTCCCCGGGGCCGGTTCGGGCAGGTGTGACGGCCCGTCGCCCCGGTCCAGGATGGCATCGAGTGTGCTGCCGCCCACGTACCCGCTCCCCTCATCTCACCTGCGTCGCCGCCCATTTCTGTCATTACGCGACAACGGCGGGCAACCGGGGCATTCGCCGGGGAGCGCGCCCCTTGTGGCTTTCGTGCCGGTCGGAGGCGTACGGGGGCCCGGAGCGGCACCCGGGAATCCACCCGAACCGGTGAAGCCCGGACCGTTTGCCGGTCCGGGCTTCGCTCGATCTGTACCGCCGGTACCGCTGCGCGCGGGGCGGGCGCCCGTCTCCGGGCGGTTGCGTGGGAGCGGTCTGCGACAGGGCGGGGTCAGCTCTTCTCGACCTCGGCGGCGAGGCGTGCGAGCACGGTGTCGTAGATGCGGCCGAGGCCCTTGGGCGCGAAGGTCCGCTCGAAGAAACCGCCGATGCCGCCGGCGCCGTTCCACACGGTGCTGACGACGGCCCTGGCCCGGCCCTCGCCGGCGGGGGTGACGGTCCACGTGGTCACCATGGAGGAGTTGCGGTCCTTCTCCACCAGCTGTCCGGTGGTGGGCTCGGTGACGTCGAGCAGACAGTCGCGCACGCGCTTGCTGGTGGCCTGCAGCTTCCAGTGCACCACCGTGCCCTCGCCGTCGCCGCCCTCGCGCACCTCGTACCCGCTGAAGTGCTCGGGCAGCAGCTTGGCGCGCGTGCCGGTGTAGTCCGCCAGCGCGTCGAACACCTCCTCCGGGTCCGCCGCGATGATCCGCTCCGTCGTGGCCTCGACCTGGCCCATGGCTTGTCCTCCCGGACGTCGTGCTTGGCTGAATCTGCCGTCCACCAGCCAACCACCAAGCCCGCACCGGCCCAAATCCACGACACCCCGTCACCGCCCCCTCGACACCGCTTCGACACCCCTGCGACCGGTGTCCGGCAAACCTCCCGAGTGGGGACAAAGAAGTCAGGACAAGCGGGCCAGGGCCGCCCCCGCGGCGGCCCGCAGGCGCTCGTGGTGGCGGGCGGCGACGAGGGCGTCCTCGGCGCGGCGGTCGCCGAGCCGGCCCAGGCCCTCGACGCAGGCGCGCGCGATCGGCCAGCAGTGGTCCGGCGCGACGAGCAGCCGCTCCAGGGTCGCCACCAGGGCCGGTACGGACTCGGGGGCGCGCAGTTCGGTCAGCAGCCGGACCGGGTGCAGGGCGTAGGCGGTGCGCAGGGGGTTGGTGGCGAGGGCGGCCGCGGCGCGCGCGGTGCGCGGGTCCTTCAGCCGGGCGAGGACGAAGGCGGCGGTGGCGCAGCGCACGGGTTCACGGTAGTTCAGGAGGAGGACGAGGGTTTCGAAGGCGCGGCGGTCGCCCTCGGCCCCGAGGACGAAGGCGGCTATCTCCCGGGCCCACAGGGGCTGTTCGGGGGCGACGAGTATCTGGGCGAGGGTGTCGCGCCGCTCGGCCAGGGTGACGCGGTCGGTGACGCGGACGAGCGCGAGCAGCTTCTCGAAGGCCGTGAACTCGGCGGGGGTGACCAGCTCGGCCCGCACCCGCTTGAGCAACGCGCGGAATTCTTCTTCCGTTTGATCCATTTGCCCGCTCTCCTCCCCGAGTGGCCCGGACCACATCGTAAGTCGCGTTGTCGCCCCCTGGCGCTCTTGGTTACCCGTGAGTTAATCTCCCGGCAAGAGCGGCATCCCGCTCGGGCGGCCTGGTGACGCAGCCGCCCTCGTGCTCCGGTTCGCGTGGTCCATCGTGGTCCTCTCCGCTCCCCGGGGCACCGGTTCGTCGGTTCGGCACGTCGAGTGCCGGGTACGGAACGGCCCCGGGACAGGGCCGGTCCGGTGGCAACTCCTTTTCCGTGGGCGCTTCTTACCCGTACCCGGAAAACCCGCGGTCGTCGCGGCCCGTCAGCCCGGGTCCGTACGCCGTGGGCCACCGCAACCGACCGACGACTCCCCGCCGCGCCGGGGAGCATCCTCTGGAGTCTCGCGATGGACCGTCCGCGCAGCAATGGCCTCGGCCACCCGTACAGCCCCGGCCCCTCCCCCGCGCCCGCCGGCCCGGCGGCCGCCCCGCTCGCCGGCACCGGTGCTCCGGCCGCGGCGATCAGGACCGTCGCCGTGGTCGGCCTCGGCACGATGGGCACCGGCATCGCCGATGTGCTGGTCCGCTCCGGCCGCGAGGTCATCGGCATCGACGTCGACGACGCCGCGGCCGCGCACGCCGTGCGCGCCCTGGAGGCGTCCACCGCCCGCGCGGTGCGCCGCGAGCGGATCACCGAGGCCGAACGGCGGGCGGCGCTGGCCCGCTTCCGTGTCTTCGACGAGCTGTCGGCCGCCGCCGACGCCGATCTGGTGATCGAGGTCGTGCCGGAGGACTACGCGCTCAAGCACCAGGTGTTCACCGCCCTCGATACGGTCGTCCGCCCCGGGGCGATCCTGGCGACCGGCACCAACGCGCTGTCGGTGACCCGGCTCGCCGCCGACTCGGCCCGCCCCGAACGCGTGCTGGGCCTGCACTTCTTCAACCCGGCCCCGGCGATGCGGCTCGTCGAGGTGGTCTCCAGCGTGCTCACGGCACCGGCGGCGGTCACGGCCGTCACGACCCTCGCGCGCGAGCTGGGCAAGGAGCCGGTGGCGGTCGGCGACCGGCCCGGATTCGTCGCCGACGGGCTACTGTTCGGCTATCTCAACCAGGCGGCGGCGATGTACGAGTCGCGCTACGCGACGCGCGAGGACATCGACGCCGCGATGCGGCTGGGCTGCGGGCTGCCGATGGGCCCGCTCGCCCTGCTCGACCTGATCGGCGTCGACACCGCCCGTACGGTCCTGGAGGCGATGTACGCGGCCTCGCACGACCGGCTGCACGCGCCCGCGCCGATCCTGGGCCAGCTCGCCGAGGCCGGGCTGACGGGCCGCAAGGCCGGCCGGGGCTTCTACACCTACGAGGCCCCCGACTCGGCCCGCGTCGTGCCCGACGGGCAGACGGACGGCGGGGGTTCGCGCGGGGCCGCCGCAGGTGCGCGCGAGGTGCGCGGGGTGGGCGTCGTCGGCTCGGGCACGATGGCGGCGGGCATCGCGGAGGTCTTCGCGAAGGCCGGGTATCCGGTGGTGCTCGCCGCGCGTTCGGCGGCGAAGGCCGAGGCGGCGCTGGCCCGGATCGACCAGTCGCTGGCCCGCTCGGTGGCCAAGGGCCGGCTGACCCCCGCCGAGCGCGGGACGGCGCTCGCGGCGATCACCCCGGCGGACACCCTCGACGCGCTCGCCGAAGCGGACCTGGTCGTCGAGGCGGTCGCCGAGGAACTCGCCGTCAAGCAGGAGCTGTTCGCCGCCCTGGACAAGGTCTGCCGGCCGGGAGCGGTGCTCGCCACCACGACCTCGTCGCTGTCCGTCGTGGCCTGCGCGCGGGCCACCTCCCGGCCGCGGGACGTCATCGGCATGCACTTCTTCAACCCGGCGCCCGCGATGAAGCTGGTGGAGGTGGTGCGTACGGTCCTCACCGCCGACGACACGCACGCGACAGCCCGCGCGGTGTGCGCCCGGATCCGCAAGCACCCGGTGGACTGCGGCGACCGGGCCGGGTTCATCGTCAACGCGCTGCTGTTCCCGTATCTGAACAACGCGGTCAAGATGGTGCAGGAGCACTACGCGACGCTCGACGACATCGACGCCGCGATGAAGCTCGGCGGCGGCTATCCGATGGGCCCCTTCGAACTCCTCGACGTCGTGGGCCTCGACGTCTCCCTCGCCATCGAGAAGGTGCTGCACCGCGCGTTCCGCGACCCGGGCCTCGCGCCCGCCCCGCTGCTGGAGCACCTGGTGGCCGCGGGCTGCCTGGGCCGCAAGACGGGCCGCGGCTTCCGCGAGTATGCGAAGGCCTGAGTCCGACGCGAGCTGGGGCGGACTGCTGTCGCCGGAGGGCCGTCCGCCCCGGCACACGCACTCGGAGGCGTGTTACGTTCCCCACATGCCCCAGCCCGCCAAGGCCGCCCGCGTCCCGCGCCCGGCCGCCGCACCGCCCTCCGGCCCGACCGGTTCCTCCGACTCCGCCAAGTCCTCCGCCGCGTCCGGGGGTTCGGCCTCCGCCGCCCCGGCCGGCCGGTCCGCCGCGGGCCCCGAGGGCGCGGGCGGCCGCCGTGCCGCCGCCCAGCGCCTGACCATGCGCCGCCGGCTGGCGGCCGCCGCGATGGAGCTGTTCGCGACGAAGGGCTACGAGGCGACGACCGTCGACGAGATCGCGGCCGCGGCCGGGGTGGCCCGCCGCACCTTCTTCCGCCACTTCCGCTCCAAGGAGGAGGCGATCTTCCCCGACCACGACGACACGCTCGTACGGGCCCAGGGGGTGCTGGACGCGGCGCCCGCGCACGAGCACCCGCTCGACACCGTCTGCCGGGGCATCAAGGAGGTCATGCGGATGTACGCGGCCTCCCCCGCGGTCTCCGTCGAGCGCTACCGGCTCACGCGCGAGGTGCCCGCGCTGCGCGAGCGCGAGATCGCCTCGGTGGCCCGCTACGAGCGGCTGTTCACCCGCTATCTGCTGGGCCACTTCGACGAGACCGACCATCACGTGGGCGCCGACGACCCGTTGCTCGCCGAGGTCGCGGCCTCGGCGGTGGTCACGGCGCACAACCACGTCCTGCGCCGCTGGCTGCGCGGCGGCGGCGAGGGCGATGTGGAGGCCCAGCTGGACCACGCCTTCGCCATCGTGCGGGAGACCTTCGGCGCGGGCGTCGGGGCGGGGCGGGCCGCCGCCCTGTCCCGGCCGGGCGGGCCGCCGGCCTCGGTACGGGCCGGGGACGAGGTCCTGGTCGCGGTCGCGCGGACGGACGCGCCGCTCGGCGAGGTCATGCGGGCGATCGAGAAGGTGCTCAAGCGGGAGCGTGATCAGGACAACTGACCGCGTCCGCAGACCATTTGGCACTGCGTGCCCCCAGCGGCCGCCTCCGGCGTCGGAGGCGGCCTTTGCTGTCTTTTGCCGCCCTCCGCTGTCCTTCTGACGCCCCGGCAGGCGCCCCGAAGGGCGCTCAAACGTGTCGCTCCGATGACATCTGAGAGAAATTGTTGGCACGCAGTGTCTTGCCGCCTGGCACGCGGTGCCATACCTTGTGCGTGTCCGGGCGGCCGGCGCGCTGACCCAGCTGTCGTGCGCCGGCTGTCCCCACAAGCACCTTGTGCGCCCGGACGCCTGCGTCACACAGGCAACTCGGCGCCCACCGGCGCCGCTTGAGCTCCACCTGCCGAACCGACGGCACCACCCCGTACGCGATCCGCACCGCCGTAGCTCCACCCCCGACGTTCCCTCAAGCGTTCCGCACGCGCTTCGCCGGAGGCCCCACCGTGAACCAGATACGCGACGCGATCCTGGCGTCCGACACCAAGGGCGAGGACTTCGCCGCCCTGCCCGTCCCCGAGTCGTACCGCGCGGTCACCGTGCACAAGGACGAGGCCGGGATGTTCGCCGGCCTGCCCAGCCGGGAGAAGGACCCGCGCAAGTCACTGCACGTCGAGGAGGTGGCGACCCCCGAACTCGGCCCCGGCGAAGCCCTGGTGGCCGTCATGGCCAGCTCGGTGAACTACAACTCGGTCTGGACATCGATCTTCGAGCCGATGCCGACCTTCGGGTTCCTGGAGCGCTACGGCCGGCTGTCCCCCCTCGCGGCCCGGCACGACCTGCCCTACCACGTCATCGGTTCCGACCTCGCCGGTGTCGTCCTGCGCACCGGCCCGGGCGTGAACGCCTGGCACCCCGGCGACAAGGTCGTCGCCCACTGCCTGTCCGTCGAACTGGAGTCCCCCGACGGGCACGACGACACCATGCTCGACCCCGAGCAGCGCATCTGGGGCTTCGAGACCAACTTCGGCGGTCTGGCCGAGCTCGCGCTGGTGAAGGCCAATCAGCTGATGCCCAAGCCCGCGCACCTGACGTGGGAGGAGGCCGCCTGCCCGGGCCTGGTGAACTCCACCGCCTACCGGCAGTTGGTCTCCCGCAACGGTGCCGGGATGAAGCAGGGCGACAACGTCCTGATCTGGGGTGCGAGCGGCGGACTCGGCTCGTACGCGACACAGTTCGCGCTCGCCGGCGGCGCCAACCCCGTCTGTGTGGTCTCCTCCCCGCAGAAGGCCGAGATCTGCCGCCGCATGGGCGCCGAGGCCGTGATCGACCGCAGTGCCGAGAACTACCGGTTCTGGAAGGACGAGCACACCCAGGACCCGCGCGAGTGGAAGCGCTTCGGCTCCCGCATCCGCGAACTGACCGGCGGCGAGGACCCCGACATCGTCTTCGAGCACCCGGGCCGGGAGACCTTCGGCGCCTCCGTCTACGTCGCCCGCCGGGGCGGCACCATCGTCACCTGCGCCTCCACCAGCGGCTACCAGCACCAGTTCGACAACCGCTACCTGTGGATGTCCCTCAAGCGCATCATCGGCTCCCACTTCGCCAACTACCGCGAGGCGTGGGAGGCCAACCGGCTGATCGCCAAGGGCAGGATCCACCCGACGCTGTCGCGGACCTACCCCCTGGAGGCGGCCGGACAGGCCGCCCACGACGTCCACCGCAACCTCCACCACGGCAAGGTGGGCGTGCTCGCGCTGGCCCCACGGGAAGGACTGGGCGTGACCGACCCTCAGTTGAGGGAGCGTCATCTGCCGGCCATCAACCTCTTCCGCGACGCCCCGGCGGAGCCGGCCCGCCGGGACAGCAGGACCGCGGCATGAGCGAGCGTCACAAGGACCGCCCCTGGCTCATGCGGACGTACGCGGGCCACTCGACGGCCGAGGCGTCCAACGCGCTGTACCGGCGCAACCTCGCCAAGGGCCAGACAGGGCTCTCGGTCGCCTTCGACCTGCCGACGCAGACGGGCTACGACCCCGACCACGTCCTGGCCCGCGGCGAGGTGGGGCGGGTCGGGGTGCCGGTGGCCCATCTCGGGGACATGCGGCGGCTGTTCGAGGGGATTCCGCTGGAGCGGATGAACACCTCGATGACCATCAACGCCACCGCGATGTGGCTGCTGGCGATGTATCAGGTCGTCGCGGAGGAACAGGGCGCGGACATCACCGAGTTGTCGGGGACGACGCAGAACGACATCGTCAAGGAGTACCTCTCGCGCGGGACGCACGTCTTCCCGCCGGGCCCGTCGCTGCGGCTGACCACCGACATGATCACCTATGCGGTGAACGCGATCCCGAAGTGGAACCCGATCAACATCTGCAGCTACCACCTCCAGGAGGCGGGGGCCACCCCGGTTCAGGAGATCTCCTACGCGATGGCCACGGCGATCGCCGTGCTCGACGCGGTGTTCGCCTCCGGCCGGATCCCCGAGGAGCGCAGGGGCGCCGTCGTCGCCCGTATCTCCTTCTTCGTCAACGCGGGCGTCCGGTTCGTCGAGGAGATGTGCAAGCTGCGGGCGTTCGGCCGGATCTGGGACCGGATCACCCGCGAGCGCTACGGCGTCGAGGACCCCAGGCAGCGCCGCTTCCGCTACGGCGTCCAGGTCAACTCCCTGGGTCTGACGGAGGCTCAGCCGGAGAACAACGTCCAGCGCATCGTGCTGGAGATGCTGGCCGTCACCCTCTCCAAGGACGCCCGCGCCCGGGCCGTTCAACTTCCCGCCTGGAACGAGGCGTTGGGGCTGCCGCGTCCGTGGGACCAGCAGTGGTCGCTGCGCATCCAGCAGGTGCTCGCGCACGAGAGCGACCTGCTGGAGTACGAGGACATCTTCGCCGGCTCGCACGTGATCGAGGCCAAGGTGGACGCCCTGGTGGCCGACTGCCTCACGGAGATCGCGCGCATCGAGGACATGGGCGGGGTGATGGCGGCCGTCGAGTCCGGCTATCTGAAGTCGCGGCTGGTCGCCTCGCACGCCGAGCGCCGGGCCCGGATCGAGTCCGGCGAGGAGCGGATCGTCGGCGTCAACTGCTACGAGGCCACCGAGCCCAGCCCGCTGACCGCCGATCTGGACACGGCCATCATGACCGTCGACCCGGCCGACGAGGCGCGCGTGGTGGCCGCGCTGCACTCCTGGCGCGACAACCGCGACGAGGTCCGCGCCCAGGAGGCGCTCTCGCAGCTGAAGAAGACGGCGGCCGGCTCGCAGAACCTGATGCCGGCCACGCTGGAGTGCGTACGGGCCGGGGTGACCACCGGCGAGTGGGCGTGGGCGCTGCGCGACGTCTTCGGCGAGTACCGCGCGCCCACCGGGGTGAGCGGGGCGCCCGTCGCGGTCGCCGCGGAGCCCGGCGGGCCGCTCGCCTCGGTCCGCGCGAAGGCGGCCCGTACCGCGGCCGAGCTCGGCTGCGGCAAGCTGCGGCTGCTGGTCGGCAAGCCGGGCCTGGACGGGCACTCCAACGGCGCCGAGCAGATCGCCGTACGGGCGCGCGACGCGGGCCTGGAGGTGGTCTACCAGGGCATCCGGCTGACCCCGGAGGAGATCGTGGCGGCCGCCGTCGCCGAGGACGTGCACTGCGTGGGCCTGTCGATCCTCTCCGGCTCGCACACGGCGCTGGTGCCGGACGTGCTCGCGCGGCTGCGGGACGCCGGGGCGGGCGAACTGCCCGTGATCGTCGGCGGCATCATCCCGTCCGCCGACGCCGCCGCCCTGCGCTCGGCGGGCGTCGCGGCCGTCTTCACCCCCAAGGACTTCGGTATCACGGAGATCATCGGCCGTATCGTCGACGAGATCCGCAAGGCGAACCACCTCGACCCTCTGGAGGTCCCCGTATGACCGGCACCCCTGCCGCCGCCGTCAACCGCCTGCGCCCGCGCCGCTCGTGCCTCGCGGTGCCCGGCAGCAACCCGCGCTTCCTGGAGAAGGCCCAGGGCCTGCCCGCCGACCAGGTCTTCCTGGACCTGGAGGACGCGTGCGCGCCGCTGCTCAAGGAGAAGGCCCGGCACACGGTGGTCGACGCGCTCAACAACGGTGACTGGAGCGGCAAGACCACCGTGGTGCGGGTCAACGACTGGACGACGCACTGGACCTACCGGGACGTGATCACGGTCGTGGAGGGCGCGGGCCCGAACCTGGACTGCGTCATGCTGCCCAAGGTGCAGGACGCCCAGCAGGTCGCCGCCCTGGACCTGCTGCTGACGCAGATCGAGCGGACGATGGGCTTCGAGGTCGGCCGGATCGGCATCGAGGCGCAGATCGAGAACGCCAAGGGCCTGGTGAACGTGGACGCCATCGCCGCGGCCTCGCCCCGGCTGGAGACGATCGTCTTCGGGCCGGCCGACTTCATGGCGTCCATCAACATGAAGTCCCTCGTCGTCGGCGAACAGCCGCCCGGCTACGGCGCGGACGCCTACCACTACATCCTGATGCGGATCCTGATGGCGGCGCGCGCCCACGACCTGCAGGCCATCGACGGCCCGTACCTCCAGGTCCGCAACCCCGACGGCTACCGGGAGGTCGCGCGGCGCTCGGCGGCGCTCGGCTTCGACGGCAAGTGGGTCCTGCACCCCGACCAGGTGGCGCTGGCCAACGAGATCTTCTCGCCCTCGCAGGAGGACTACGACCGCGCCGAGCTGATCCTCGACGCCTACGACTACTGCACGTCCGAGGCGGGCGGGATGAAGGGCTCGGCGATGCTCGGCGACGAGATGATCGACGAGGCGAGCCGCAAGATGGCGCTGGTGGTGGCCGGCAAGGGGCGGGCGGCGGGCATGACCCGTACGTCGAAGTTCGAGATTCCGGAGGCGTGAGCCGTGCAGTTCGGCCGTACTTTTGAGGAGTTCACCGTCGGCGAGGTGTACAAGCACTGGCCGGGGAAGACGGTGACCGAATACGACGACCACCTCTTCTGTCTCCTGACCATGAACCACCATCCGCTGCACCTGGATTCCCACTACGCGGAGCGGACCACCGACTTCGGGCGGAACGTGGTGGTCGGCAATTACGTCTATTCGCTGCTGCTGGGCATGTCCGTGCCCGATGTCTCCGGAAAGGCGATCGCGAATCTGGAGGTCGAGTCGCTCAAGCACGTCGCGCCGACCTTCCACGGCGACACGATCTACGGCGAGACCACGGTGCTCGCCAAGACGCCCTCGAAGTCCAGGAGCGACCGGGGGGTTGTCCAGGTCGAGACCAGGGGCTACAAGCAGGACGGGACGCTGGTGTGCGTCTTCCGCCGCAAGGTGATGGTCCCCACCGCCGAGTACATCGAAAAGCGGGGCGGAGAGCAGCCGGGCCGCCCCGAGCCGATCGCACAGGAGAAGTGAGAGCATGGGGCGTCTGGCTCAGACCGACGGACTGACCGATGTGCAGCGGGAGATCCTCGCCACGGTCCGGGAGTTCGTCGACAAGGAGATCCTGCCGGTCGCGAACGAGCTGGAGCACCGCGACGAATACCCGGCGCAGATAGTCGACGGGCTGAAGGAACTGGGCCTGTTCGGCCTGATGATCCCCGAGGAGTACGGCGGGCTGGGCGAGTCGCTGCTCACCTACGCGCTGTGCGTGGAGGAACTCTCGCGCGGCTGGATGAGCGTGTCGGGCATCATCAACACGCACTTCATCGTCGCCTACATGCTGAAGCAGCACGGGACGGCGGAGCAGCGGGAGCACTTCCTGCCGAGGATGGCGACGGGCGAGGTGCGCGGCGCGTTCTCGATGTCGGAGCCGGGGCTGGGCTCGGATGTGTCGGCCATCACGTCCAAGGGTGTCCGGGACGGCGGGGAGTACGTGCTCACCGGCCAGAAGATGTGGCTGACCAACGGCGGTTCGTCCACGCTCGTCGCGGTGCTCTGCCGTACCGACGAGGGACACCCCGAGGGAACGCCGCCGCACAAGTCGATGACGACCTTCCTGATCGAGAAGGAGCCCGGTTTCGGGCAGGTCCTGCCGGGGCTGACGGTCCCCGGCAAGATCGAGAAGATGGGCTACAAGGGCGTCGACACCACCGAGCTGATCATGGACGGGCTGCGGGTGCCGGCCGGCCGCGTGCTGGGCGGGGTTACCGGGCGCGGTTTCTACCAGATGATGGACGGCGTCGAGGTGGGCCGGGTCAATGTCGCGGCGCGTGGCTGCGGCGTCGCGCAGCGTGCCTTCGAGCTGGGTGTGGCCTATGCGCAGCAGCGGCGGACCTTCGGCAAACCCATCGCGCACCACCAGGCCATCCAGTTCAAACTTGCGGAAATGGGGACAAAGGTCGAGGCCGCCCATGCCATGATGGTCAATGCGGCACGCAAGAAGGACTCGGGCCGGCGCAACGACCTGGAGGCCGGCATGGCCAAGTACCTCGCCGCCGAGTACTGCAAGGAGGTGGTCGAGGACGCCTTCCGCATCCACGGCGGCTACGGCTTCTCCAAGGAGTACGAGATCGAGCGCCTCTACCGCGAGGCCCCCATGCTCCTCATCGGGGAGGGCACGGCCGAGATCCAGAAAATGATCATTGGCCGACGACTCCTGGAGGACTACCGACTCCAGGGGTAAATGTCCCAGTTTGGGGATGTTCGACCGAGACCTGGATCACACCCTGTCCTTGCTCTTCGGCCAGTGACTGGCCCTGGCGCTTGGCCAGTTGCCGCCCGCAACCGATAGCATCCCCGGAAAGCCGCCGTCCCCCGAATCGTTACGCGGCACCCTCCGCTACGAAGGTCACCCATGCCCCACAGCTCATCCTCTGCACCACGCGACAGCCTCCTCGGCGTACGCCTCGCGCGCGGGGCGTCGCCGTGGCTCCTGCCGACCGTCGCCACGGCGGCGGTCAGCCTCACCCGCGCCCGGCGCTCCGGGCGCTGGGCGGCGCTGGCCGTGCCCACCACCGCCCTCGCGGCGGGCATGCTGTGGTTCTTCCGCGACCCCGAACGGGAGATCGCGCAGGGCCGGGTCCTCTCCCCGGCCGACGGCGTGGTGCAGAGCATCATGCCCTGGAAGGACGGGCGCACCCGCGTCGCGATCTTCATGAGCCCGCTGAACGTCCACGTCAACCGCGCCCCGCTGGCCGGCACGGTGACCTCGGTCGAGCACGTCCCCGGTGGGTTCGTGCCGGCCTTCAACAAGGAGAGCGAGAACAACGAGCGCGTTGTCTGGCACTTCGACACCGAGCTCGGCGACATCGAGATGGTGCAGATCGCGGGGGCCGTGGCCCGGCGCATCGTCCCGTACGTCCCGCAGGGCACCAAGGTGGAGCAGGGCGAGCGGATCGGACTGATCCGCTTCGGCTCGCGCGTCGACATCTATCTGCCCGAGGGCGTCGAGGCCGCGGTCGAGGTCGGCCAGACCACCACGGCAGGGGTGACACGTCTTGACCGTGATTGATCCCGACACACAGGCCGCCTGGGTCCCCGAAGCGGAGGCCGACGAGGGCGACGACATGCCGCTGTCGACCCGGCTGTCGATAGCGGACACCCTCACCCTGGGCAACGCGATCTGCGGCTTCATGGCGGTGTACTTCACCACCACCGGCGTCCTCATCCCGCATCTGACGGGCACCGAGGACGGCGGCATGGCCCGCCACAGCGCGGCCACGGCGGTGATACTGATGCTGCTCGCCTCGGTCTTCGACCTCTTCGACGGCCTCGTGGCGCGCAAGCTGCGCAGCTCGGCCATGGGCGCGGAGCTCGACAACCTCTCGGACCTGATCAGCTTCGGGCTGGCACCGGCCTACTTCGTGGTCGTCTGGGGCGTCGTCGCCCAGGACGCGCACCAGCGGGTCTCGGTGGTGGCCGCGATCGTGGTCCTCCTCGCCGTCGTCCTGCGGCTGGCCCGCTTCTCCTGCGTGCCGATGCGCGACGGCATCTTCCAGGGGATGCCGAGCCCCTTCGGCGCGCTCACGGTGATCTCCATCGTGCTGCTGGAGCTGCCCTTCCTCCCGACGCTGCTCGCGATCCTCGGGGTGGCGTGGCTGATGGTCAGCCGCGTCGAGTACCCCAAGCCGCGCGGCCGCCTCGCGGTGGCCATGCTCACCTGGATCGTGCTCAGCATGGGCCTGCTCGCCGCCTGGGCCTTCGACGCCCCCGGCGGGGAACTCCTCCTCCAGACCGGCTGTGCCCTCCAGGTCGTCCTCGGCGCGGTGATCCCCCTCTTCGCGACCGCCCGCCGCGTGAACACCTTCCGTGACAACCGGCGCGAGGCGCGCGCCGCGCAGTTGCCGTAAGCCGTGCATGACCCCGAGCGGGGTGGCCCGGACCGTGACGGTCCGGGCCCCCCCCACCGCCCCGTTCTGGGCCCACCGCCCCGTTCTGGGCCCACCGCCCCCGGGTGCGGCTCTGTCCCCGACCCGCTCCTCAAGGGCCCCCGGCTACCTCCCCCGGAGGGGATACCCCCGGGAGGTGCCTTCGGAGCGGCCGGATGTCCCCGGACCCAGATCCTTCCCGATCCGCTCCCCCACCCGCTCCAGCAGCGCCCCCGCCTCCGCCACGCACCGCTCAACGTCCGGCTCCAGATCCGTGAGCGCGTAGGCCCGCTCGATGCCCACGGCCCCGAGCGACTCCCTCGGCAGGGACAGGCGCCCGCACACCGCGACCACCGGAACCCCCCGTTCCAGGGCGGCGCCGGCGACGCCGGCCACCGCCTTCCCCCGCAGCGTCTGCGCGTCCAGCGCTCCCTCCCCCGTGATCACCAGATCCGCCCGCTCCAGCGCGGCAGAGAAGCCCAGGACGTCCAGCATCAGCGCGATCCCGGACCGGAACCGCGCCCCGAGCCCGACGAGCGCCCCGTAGCCCAGGCCCCCGGCCGCCCCCGCCCCGGGCGCCCGTACGCACTCCGCCGCACGCGGCCCGACCGCCTTCTCCAGGACCTCGGCATAGCGGGCCAGCGCCGCGTCGAGCACCGCGACCTCCTCCGGCGAAGCCCCCTTCTGCGGCCCGTACACGGCGGCGGCACCCATCGGCCCGGTGAGCGGATTGTCCACATCGCTCGCGAGCACCACCTCGATGCCCGCCGGCCGCGGGTCGAGGCCGGAGAGATCGGCGGTGGCCAGGCCGGCGAGCCCGCCGCCCCCGGGCCGTACGGGCGCGCCCGTACGGTCGAGGAAACGGGCGCCCAGCGCGCTGAGCATGCCCGCGCCACCGTCCGTCGAGGCGCTGCCGCCCACCCCGAGGACGAGGCTGCGGGCACCGGCGTCGAGGGCGGCCCGCAGCAGTTCGCCGGTGCCGAAGGTGCCGGCGGTCAGCGGCGCGCGTACGCCCTCGGGGAGCCTGCCCAGCCCCGAGGCCTCGGCCATCTCCACGACGGCGAGCCCGTCGCGGCCGCGCAGGGCGTAGGAGGCGGTGACGGGGTCGCCGAGCGGCCCGGCCACGCGCAGGGTGCGGCGTTCGAAGCCGGCCGCGACGGCGGCGTCGACGGTGCCGTCGCCGCCGTCGGCGACGGGCAGCGCGGTCACCGCGAGGTCCGGGGAGGCACGCCGCAGCCCGGCGGTGAGGTGCGCGGCGACCTCGGCGGCCGTGAGCGAGCCCTTGAACTTGTCGGCGGCGATCAGCACCCGCGCGGCCCGGTCGGTCATGTCGCGTCCCCCTCGTCTCCGCCGTCCCGTCGGCACCGTCCCGTCGGCGCAGCCGTGACCCTATCCGCGCGGGCGGGCCTTGCCCATGCCCCGTGCGGGTCCTGCCCGCCGCGCGGGCGGTCGCGGTGCGGCGTGCCAGGCCCACCAAAGGCGGGCATCCCGGCCATAGTGGGGCGTCATGAGCACCGACGCACACGAGTCGCCCGACCCGGCCGCCCCCTCCGGCCCGTCGCGGGAGCCGGACAGCGAGCCACCGGACACGGCCCTCGTCGCGATCGGCGGGATCGCCGTGCTCGCGGTGGTCGCCTGGGCGGCGCTGGGCAAGCACTCCTTCGACCGCGTCTCGCGGACCGCCCTGGGCTGGGTGCTGTCGAACTTCGGCTGGCTCTTCGTGATCGGCGCCGATGTCTTCCTCGTCCTGTGCGTGGTGATCGCGGTCAGCCGCTTCGGCCGGGTGCGGCTGGGCCGGGACGACGACGACCCGGAGTTCGGCGATCTGGCGTGGATCGCGATGATGTTCAGCGCCGGCATGGGCATCGGTTTGATGTTCTACGGCGTCGGCGAGCCGCTGCTGCACTTCGTCACCCCGCCGCCCGGCAGCGGGGTGACCGCGAACACGCCCGCCGCGGCGCGTACGGCCCTGGAGTACTCGTTCTTCCACTGGACGCTGCACCCGTGGGCGATCTACGGCATGGCGGGGCTCGCCCTGGCCTACGCCGGCTTCCGCAAGGGCCGCGGCAACAGGCTGAGTTCGGTGTTCGTGCCGCTGCTCGGCGAGGAGCGGGCGGCGGGCTGGCCGGGCCGGGCCATCGACCTGCTGGCCGTCTTCGCGACGGTCTTCGGCACGGCGACGAGCCTGGGCCTGGGCGCGCTGCAAGTGTCCAAGGGCCTCAACCTCACCACCGGCGTGCGGGATTCGCGCTCCCTGGAGCTGATCATCATCGCCGCGCTGTCGGCCGCGTTCGTGCTGTCGGCGTTCTCCGGGCTGCACAGGGGCGTGAAGTGGCTGAGCACGCTCAACATCGCGCTGGCCGCGGCCCTCGCGGCGTTCGTCTTCGTCCTCGGGCCGACGGTCTTCATCCTCAACACCATCCCGTCGGCCACCGGCAGCTACCTGCACGACCTGCTGCTCCTGGCCACGCGCACGGGGGCGTTCACGGACGCCAAGTGGCTGGGGGCGTGGACGGTCTTCTACTGGGCGTGGTGGCTGTCGTGGGCCCCGTTCGTGGGCACGTTCATCGCCCGGATCTCGCGGGGCCGTACGATCCGGCAGTTCCTGGTCGGGGTGCTGCTCGTACCGAGCGGGGCGACGGTGGTGTGGTTCTGCGTGATGGGCGGCAGCGCGCTGCGCCTGGACATGACCGGGGCCGCGGACATGGCCGGGACGGTCAAACAGGGCGCGGAGGCAAGCCTGTTCGCGTTGCTGGAGACGCTGCCGCTGGACGTGGTGACCGCGTGGATCGCGATGCTGCTGGTGATGACGTACTTCATCACGAGCGCCGACTCGGCGTCGCTGGTGATGGGTTCGCTCTCCAGCCGGGGCGCACTGCACCCGCGCACGTGGCTGGTGGTGACGTGGGGGGTGCTGATGGCGACGGTCGCGGCGGTGCTGCTGGTGGCCGGGGGGCTGCAGTCGCTGCAGTCGGCGACGATCCTGGTGGCGCTGCCGTTCGTCCTGGTGATGCTGGCGCTGTGCTGGTCGTTGCTGAGGGAACTGCGCGAGGACCCGGGCGCGGGCCCGGCCCGCCACCACGCGCTGCACGGGCTGCGGGACGCACTGCGGACGATGGTCGGGGAGGCCCTCACCGAGCAGGGCCCGGTACGCCACCACCGGCTGCGCCGGGTCGCCGACAGCGTCCGCGAACGCGAGGAGAGCGAGGGGCGCCCGGGCTCCGGCCCACAGGGCTGACGTCACGGGCCAGGGCGTACGCGGACGGTTCCGGCTGTACGGGTACGGCACGGAGCGGTGCCGCCGTCCGGCGGCCGCACCACGAAACGGATCCCCGGGCGCACCGCCCTCCCCTGCCACAGCCACCACGCCGGACCGCCGTCCCGCCGGCTCGGACCGCGCCGGCGGCCGCTCCGTGAGAGGGGCGAACGCGACACCCCCGGCCGACGGGCCGACCCGCACACCACCCGACACGACCGCGCCACAACCACCGCCTCGGACCACCCCCGGCCACGCGCACGCCTCCGCCCGGCGGCCGCCCCACAAGACGGGCAAGCGCGACACTCCGGCCGACGGGCCGACCCGCACACCGCCCGACGCGACCCGGCCACACGTACGACACCGCCGCCCGGCGGCCGCCCCACAAGACGGGCAAGCGCGACACCCCCGGCCGACAGGCCGGCCCGCACGGCGCCGTCGCCCGACGGCCGTTCCACGGGCGTTCGGGCGTGGCAAGACCGTGCCGGGACCGGGCGGCGCAGTACCCGGTTCCGGCACGGTCGCTCTCTGTCGCTCCGGGACCGGAGGTCCGGGAGCTCGGCGTGGCGCGAACTGCCGTGTCGGCAGGGCGTGTTCGTCAGCGCAGGCAGACGCCGTACACCCGCAGATTGACCCCACTGGGGCTGGTGTTGTTCACGACGCCCACGACGTACACGTTCTCGGTGGGATCGGCGTACTCGGCGACCATCTGCAACCCGTGGGGCGAGGCGCCCATTTGCCGCCAGCCACCGCTGACGACATGGGTGCCGCTGGGACACGCGGGGCTTCTGAACAGTTGGACCCGGCCCACGGGGGGCTGTTCCGGGCCCCTGCCCGACTGCTGCGGGCCCATGGGGAAGTCCTGCTGCACGATCTGCGGGGTTCCGCCCGCTCCGGCGGGTCCGGGAGGTCCGGGCGGGCCGGCGGGGCCCCGGTCGCCCTGGGAGCCGGTGGGACCGGCAGGCCCCTGGGGGCCGATCGGACCGGTCGGACCGGCGGGGCCCGCAGGGCCGCTGGGGCCCGTGGGCCCGGCGGGGCCGACGGGACCGGTGTCGCCGCGATCTCCCTGCGGGCCCACGGGCCCGGCAGGACCGACGGGACCTTCGGGGCCGGTCGGGCCCGCGGGGCCGGAAGGACCGGACGGGCCTGCGGGACCGACAGGGCCGACGGGGCCTGCGGATCCCTGAGGTCCGGCGACACCCGGATCACCCTTGGGACCGGGGGGACCGGGCGGGCCCGGGACCGGATCGGCGGGGGCACCCGCCGGTCCAGGGGGACCGGGCGGACCCGCAGGGCCGGTGCCACCTCCGGGACCCCGGGGTCCCGGAGGACCGGCGGGCCCCCGGGAGCCCGAATCCCCTTTGTCGCCCTTGTCTCCCTTGGGCCCCGCCGGTCCCGCCGACCCTGCCGGACCGGACGGACCAGGCGGACCGGGCGGCCCCGCGGAGCCGTCCGCTCCCGGCGGCCCGGCGGGACCGGGTTCACCTTGCGGACCGGGCGGGCCGCCGGGGCCCCGATCGCCCGGTCTGCCCGCCGGGCCCGTGTTCCCCGGAGCGCCCTTCGGACCGGCCGGGCCCCTCGGCCCGGGATCCCCTCGGTCACCCTGGGGGCCGGGGGGACCGGGCGGGCCCGGGACCGGATCGGCGGGGGCACCCGCCGGTCCTGGCGGCCCGGGCGGACCTGCCGGGCCGGGGTCGCCCCTGTCCCCCTTGGGTCCTCCGGGACCGGCGGGCCCCGGCGGCCCGGGAGGCGCGTCGGCCTGATCCCCCGGGTCGCCCTTCGGCCCGGCGGGGCCCGCGGGCCCGCGCTCACCGGGATTCCCCTGGGGGCCGATGGGGCCCCGCTCTCCTCTCGGGCCCCTCTCGCCCCTCGGCCCTCGCGGACCCGGCGGTCCGGGCCTGCCGGCCGGGTCCCTGCCGGGACGCTGTGACATCTCCTGGCCCCGGTCCCGGCAGAAGGGCACCTGCCCGTAGTTGTCCACATAGTGCGCGCTCAGCCAGCCACGGCTGTCGGCGAGCCGGTACCACAGGTCGTTGCCGCGCACGTTCTCACCGTGGACCTTGCATCCGATGCGCACCCGTTCCCCCGGCCCCCGGCTGCCGACGATCGCCGCGTGCGTGGAGGGACCGTTGCGCACGTTCTGCCCGGTGCGCGAGACCACTCTGCCGGGCACCCCGTCGCCCCCGCCGCCCGCGAGCGCGGCGGAACCCACCGAGGCGCACAGCCCGAACGCCACTCCCAGACTCGCGGCACCCCGGCCTGCCACGAAGGCCGCACTCCGCCTCTCAAAAAGCGACATATCGCTCCCTTCACTCTCAGGAACCCGAGAGCTGCACAGCAACACAGGCATGAGAGCGCCGTACCGAGGCGGGCCGGGACGTGCCGCCGGATGACGCCGCCGCATCACTCCGCAGAGGGAGGCCGCACCACAACACACCTGCCGACCAGGTGATTTACCCGAGAGGTGAGGGCCGGACAGCGTGCGCCGGAGCGCTCCCGGGCCGGTCGCGGGCCGTCTTCCGGACAGCCGGACAGAACCGGCATATATCGACAAATACCCCAATCGACCCAGTGGGCAGTCCGGCCGGTACGGGCCGACGAAGCAGGACGAAGCCGGTCAGCGGCCGCTCAGCCGCCGCCACACGGCCTTCGCGGCGTAGTGGCCGCACATGCCGTGGACCCCCGGGCCGGGCGGTGTGGCCGACGAGCACAGGAAGACGGCCGGGTGCGCCGTGGCATACGGGACGCGCGCGAGCCTGGGCCGGATCAGCAGCCGCAGGCCCGCGACGGAGCCGGTGGCGATGTCGCCGCCCACGTAGTTGGCGTTGCGCGCGGCGAGTTCGGCCGGGCCGGCCACGGCGCGGGCCAGCACGAGGTCGCGGAAACCGGGCGCGAACCGCTCGATCTGACGCTCCACCACCTCGGTGGCGTCGCCCTCCCAGCCGCGCGGCACATGCGCGTACGCCCAGAACGTGTGCTTGCCCTCCGGGGCGCGCGAGGGGTCCAGGAGGCTGGGCTGCGCGGTGATCAGGAAGGGGACGGAGGGGTCCGCTCCGCTCAGCGCGGCGCCGAGCGCGGCGTCGATCTCCCCGTAGGTGGGGCCGAGGTGGACCGTGCCGGCCCGGCGGGCCTGCGGGGCCCGCCACGGCACGGGGCCGTCGAGCGCGTAGTCGACCTTGAAGACGGCGGGGCCGTAGGGGAAGCCGTGGTAGGCGTTGCCGAGCCCGGCGATCCGGGCCAGCGCGGTCGGCGAGGTGTCGAAGACATAGGCCCGGGCGGGCGGCAGTTCGTCCAGGCGCTTGACCGTGCGGCCGGTGTGCACGACGCCGCCCTGTTCGCGCAGGTACGAGCCGAGGGCGTCGGCGATCGCCTGCGAACCGCCGCGCGGGACGGGCCAGCCGCCCGCGTGCGCGGCGAGCGCGAAGAGCAGTGCCATGCCGCCGGTGCCGAAGCCGGTGAGCGGGGCGATGCCGTGCGCGGCGAGCCCGGCGAGCAGGCCGCGGGCCTTGTCGCCGGTGAAGCGGCGGGCGAGCAGGGCGGCGGGCTGGGCGGCGACGGCCCCGAAACGCGCGTAGAGCCAGGGGGAGCGCGGCGGGCCGTCCCACTGGGTGCGCAGGAAGTCGGCGGCGATCTCGTCCCAGCGGCCGCGGAAGGGCGCGACGAGCCGCCGGTACGCCCCGGCGTCGCGCGGCCCGAGCGAGAGGGCAGTCTCGGCGACGCTGTGCGAGAGGACCGCCGCCGTGCCGTCGGGGAAGGGGTGCGCCATGGGCAGCTCGGGGTGCAGCCAGCGCAGGCCGTGCCGGGCCAGCGGCATCCTGGTGAACGCGGGCGAGCCCGCCGCGAGCGGGTGGACGGCGGAGCAGGGGTCGTGCCGGAAGCCGGGGAGGGTCAGCTCCTCGGTGCGCGCGCCGCCGCCGATGGTGTCAGCGGCCTCGAACACCTCGACCGCCAGTCCGCGGCGGGCCAGTTCGACCGCCGCGGTGAGCCCGTTCGGCCCGGCACCTACGACGACCGCGTCGAGCAGGGTGGGCACGACAGCGCAACTCCCCTCGGTCCCTCAGGGTCGGCCGGCGGACGCCAGCAGGCCAAGGATATGCCGCAGCGTGGCCTCGTCCCGCGCGGCGCTGAACGGCAGGGCGTTGCCGCCGGTGACCCGGAAGGGCTCGCCCGCGACGGTGCCGCTCGCGCCGCCCGCCTCGTGGACGAGCAGCAGACCGGCCGCGTGGTCCCAGGGATTCTCCCAGGAGAAGGCCACGGCGGCTATCGAGCCCTGCGCCACATGCAGGTATTCGAGCCCGGCGGAGCCGCAGGGGCGCGGGGAGACGCCGTCGGTCAGCAGCGTGGCCAGGACGCGCTTCTGCTCGTCGTTGGTGAAGTCGTAGTGGGAGATGGCCACTTCGAGGGGCTCGCCGGGCTCGGGGTGGCCCGAGCGCAGCGGCACCCCGTCCAGGCGCGCTCCCCCGCCGCGGCGGGCCACGGCCATGAGGTCCAGGGCCGGCGCGTACGTCCAGGAGGCGAGGAGCTCGCCGCGGTGGGCGAGGGCGACCAGGGTCGCGAAGCCGGGGTCGCCGTGCACGAACTGGCGGGTGCCGTCCACCGGATCGACGATCCATACGGGCGCGTCGCCGTGCAGGGCCCCGAGGAGGGAGGGGTCGGCGTGCACGGACTCCTCGCCGACGACGACGGAGCCGGGCAGCAGGGCGCACAGCGAGCGCGTGAGGTGTTCCTCCGCGAGCCGGTCGGCGACGGTCACGAGGTCGTGCGGGCCGTTCTTCTCGACGATCTCGTGCGCGGCCAGCTGCCGGAAGCGCGGCAGGATCTCGGCGGCGGCCGCCTTGCGGACCGCCTCCTCCACGTCCGCGAGATCACCTGCGAGAAATTGCTCGATCATAGGTCCATCGAACCACGCCGCACCGACAACCGGCGGCGCCGGGGGGAACGCCCGGCATCCGGAAGGTGAAGAGTGTCCGGCATGTCACCGTCCGACGGCGTATCCCTGCATTCCGCGCGGATTGGCGGCCGCGGACAGCAGACCGGTCTCCGCATCGCGCGCCACCGCGCACAGCCGTCCCTCCGACCACGGCCCGCCGACGGTGACCTTGTGCCCGCGCCGCCGCAGTGCCTCGATCGCCGCCTCGCCGAGGCGCGATTCGACGGTGAGGGCGCCGGGGTGGACGGCGTGGGGGTGGAAGGAACCGGGGAAGGACTCGTGGTGCCAGTTGGGGGCGTCGATGGCGCCCTGCAGATCGAGCCCGCCGCGCACGGGCGGGCGCAGGACGGCCGCGAGGAAGAAGTGCAGCTGCCACTGGTCCTGTTGGTCGCCGCCGGGGGTGCCGAAGGCGAGCACGGGTTCTCCGCCGCGCAGGGCCAGTGACGGGGTGAGGGTGGTGCGCGGACGGCGGCCGGGCGTCAGGGAGTTGGGCAGTCCGGGTTCGAGCCAGGCCATCTGCAGCCGGGTGCCGAGCGGGAAGCCGAGTTCGGGGACGACGGGGTTGGACTGCAGCCAGCCGCCGCTGGGCGTCGCGGAGATCATGTTGCCCCAGCGGTCGACGATGTCGAGGTGGCAGGTGTCGCCGTCCGCGGGGCCGAGGGAGGGCATGCCCGTGCCCGGTGCGACGGTCCTGTCGGCCCCCGGGTGCTCGGGCAGCCGGGGAGTACGGCCCTCGGGGCTGCCCGGCCGCAGCTCGTCGGAGGCGGTGTCGCCGATCAGGGTGCGGCGGGCGGCGTTGTACTCCCGCGAGAGCAGGGCGCGCAGGGGGACTTCGGCGGCGTCGCCGTACCACGCCTCGCGGTCGGCGAAGGCGAGCTTGCTGCCCTCGACGACCGTGTGGACGTACTCGGGGGTGCCCATATCGAGTTCCTCGGGCAGCAGGGCGAGTTGCTGGAGCAGGACGGGCCCCTGGGACCAGGGGCCCGCCTTGCAGACCGTCCAGCCGTGCCAGTCGTGGGTGACGGGTTCCTCGTAGCGGGCCCGGTAGGCGACGAGGTCGTCGCCGGTGAGCGTCGAGGCGTGGCGCTCGCCGGAGGTGTCGCGCGCGGGGCAGGCGGCCGTACGCAGCAGCGCGTCGGCGATGAAGCCCTCGCGCCAGACGCGTCTGGCGGCGTCGATGCGTCTCTCGCGGCTGCCGCCGGCCGCGCCGGACTCCTTGAGCAGCCGACGCCAAGTGGCCGCGAGCGCCGGGTTCCTGAACAGCCGGCCGGGCTCGGGCGGGCGCCCGCCGGGCAGGTACAGCGCGGCGGAGGCCCGCCACTCGGAGGTGAACAGCTCGCGCACCTGCGCGACGGCCTCGCCGAGCGCTTCCACAGGGGCGTGCCCGGCCTCCGCGTAACCGATCGCGTAGGACAGGACGTCGGCGAGCGGCTTGGTGCCGTGGTCGCGCAGCAGCAGCATCCAGGCGTCGAACGCGCCGGGCACGGCGGCCGCGAGGGGGCCGGAGCCGGGGACCTCGTCCAGACCGAGCCCGGTGTAGTGCTCGATGCTCGCACCCGCGGGTGCCGGGCCCTGCCCGCACAGCACGCGGACGGGCCCGCCCGCCGGGGCGAGCAGGGCGGGCACCTCACCGCCCGGGCCGTTCAGGTGCGGCTCGGCGACGTGCAGCACGAACCCGGCCGCGACGGCCGCGTCGAAGGCGTTGCCACCGCTCTCCAGGACGGCCATCGCGGACTGCGAGGCCAGCCAGTGGGTGGTGGAGACCATGCCGAAGGTGCCCTGGAGGGTGGGCCGTGTCGTGAACATGCCTTCCAGGAAGACAGGCCGGCAGCCACTGCGCAATACCGCCGTGGTGTACGGGCAGGCCGAGTCCCAGCGGACACAGTGCGACAGACGTGCCCAGCAAGGACAGAGATACGGTTGACGCGGCGGTCGGCCGCGTGGGCCGGCCCGGGGAAACAAGCAGGAAGCAAGCAGGAGGATGCGCCGTGCACGGTGAGTACAAGGTGCCGGGCGGCAAGCTCGTCGTCGTGGACCTCGACGTCCGGGACGGGGTGCTGCGCGACGTGACGGTCGCCGGTGACTTCTTCCTCGAACCGGACGAGGCGCTTCTCGACATCGACCGCGCCCTGGAGGGCGCTCCCGCCGACATGACCGCCCCGCAGCTCGCCGCCCGTATCGACGCGGCCCTGCCCGAGGGCACCGTGATGTTCGGCTTCTCCTCCGAGGCCGTCGGCATCGCCGTCCGCCGCGCGCTCGCCAACGCCACCGACTGGCACCACTACGACTGGCAGCTCATCCACGACGGCCCCCAGTCCCCCGCCCTGCACATGGCCCTCGACGAGGTCCTCACCACCGAGGTCGCCGCCGGCCGCCGCCCGCCGACCCTGCGCGTGTGGGAGTGGGGCGCCCCGGCCGTGGTCATCGGCAGCTTCCAGTCCCTGCGCAACGAGGTCGACCCGGAGGGCGCCGCCCGGCACGGCATGACGGTCGTACGCCGGATCAGCGGCGGCGGGGCCATGTTCATCGAGCCCGGCAACACCATCACGTACTCGCTGTGCGTGCCGGACGCCCTCGTACAGGGTCTGTCCTTCGCCGACAGTTACGCCTACCTGGACGACTGGGTGCTGGGCGCGCTGGAGGGCATGGGGGTCAAGGCCTGGTACCAGCCGCTGAACGACATCGCGACCGAGGCCGGGAAGATCGCGGGCGCGGCGCAGAAACGCGTCGTCTCCGGCGACGGCGCGGTACTGCACCACGTGACCATGGCCTACGACATCGACGCCGACAAAATGGTCGACGTGCTGCGCATCGGCCGCGAGAAGCTGTCCGACAAGGGCACCAAGAGCGCCAAGAAGCGCGTCGATCCGCTGCGCCGGCAGACCGGACTGCCGCGCGACGCCGTCATCGAGCGGATGATCGCCACGTTCCGGGCGCGGTACGGGCTGGCGGAAGGCGCCGTCACCGAGGAGGAGTTGGCGCGGGCCGAGGAACTGGCGGCGACGAAGTTCTCCTCGCGGGAGTGGACGGCGCGGGTGCCGTAGGGGGCGGTGGGCCTACCGCTCCAGCAGTGCGAGGACGTTGTCCGTGGTGTCGGTCTCGGCGAGACGCGGGAAGATCACCTCGACGGCGACGCGGTGGGCCTGCGCATCCGGGTCGGTGACCGCGTCGGTCACCACCGTCACGTGGTAGCCGTGTTCGTGGGCGGCCCGGGCCGTGGACTCCACACCGGCGCTCGTCGCGATACCCGCGAGCACGACCTGGGTGACGCCCCGGCGGCGGAGTTGCAGGTCCAGGTCGGTGCCGTGGAAGGCGCCCCAGGTGTGCTTGGTGACGACGATGTCGCCTTCCCTGCGGTCGAGTTCGGGTGCCAGGTCGGCGAAGTCGGGGGCGGGCGCGCCGCCGCGCGGCGGCGCCTCGCAACGGCCCGGCGCGCTGCCGGCGACGCGGACGAGCACGACCGGCAGTCCGCGCTCGCGCCAGGCGGCGGCGAGCCGCGCGCCGCGCCGCAGGACGTCGTCGGCGGGGTGGACCGCCGAGGGCAGGGCGAGGATCCCCTTCTGCAGGTCGACGAGGACGAGGGCGGTCCGCGGGTCGAGCGTCGTGGCGGGCATGGTCAACTCCTTGGTTCAGGAAGGGCGATAAGGGTGACGAGGGTGATGAGGACGGTACGGGGACGGTGATCGGTCAGGTGCGGGTACGGGCGCGCAGGGCGCGGTCGGTGACGGTCAGGGCGAGCAGCAGCAGGCTGACGGCCCCGGTCACGGCGGCGAGCCGGTGGAGTCCGCCGTCGGTGGGCCGCTGTCCGTAGCACAGGCCGAGCAGGCCGGTGGCGGTGATCGCGCCGAGGTACTGCGCGGCGCGCTGGAGGCCCGCGGCGGCGCCGACACCGTCGGGCGGGGCCTGCGCGTAGACGGCGGCCTGGTTGCCGGTGGAGGCGAGGCCCTGCGGGATCCCGAAGAGCGCCGCTGCCACGAGGAGTACGGCCACCGGGGTGGCGCCGTCCGTGAGCAGCAGGGCACCGCTGCCCGCCACGAGGAGTGCGGCCACCGCCGTGAGCGGGGCACGCAGCCCCTTCGTCCGGGCGCCGAGCAGCGAACAGGCCGCCGCCGCGGCCGACATGGGCAGCATGATCAGTCCGCTGCCCAGCGCGTCGTAGCCGTGCGCGACCTCCAGCCACTGCGTGAACCCGTACAGGGTGCAGTAGATGGCGAGGTAGGCGAGCCCGTGCCGCAGGTAGGTGAAGGCGAGCGCGCGGTTGTGGGTGAGCATGCGCAGATCGACGAACGGGCGGGCGTGCCGCAGTTCGCAGACGGCGAGGGCGGCACCGAGCAGCGCGACGACGGGCAGCAGGAGCCATCGCGGGTGGGCGAGGTCGAGCAGGAAGACCATCGCCGCGGCGAGGACGGCGGCGAACAGGAGCATGCCGAGCGGGTCGGGGGACGGGTCGCGCGGCCCTGCCGCGCGGATGCCCGACGCGTCCGTACGGTCGCGGCCGCGCAGCGGCCCCGCCGGCGCCGAGGGCAGGGCCCCGCCGAGCCGGCGGAGCGCCCCGCGCCCCGCCCGGCCCGCGCTCGCGCGACCGCACGACGGCGGTCGGGCACCGGGGACGGAGGACCCCGCCCCTGCCGGAGCGCACGCCTCGCGCCCCGGCGTGCCCGCATCCGCGTCCGCGTCCGCAGCGCGCCTCCGCGTGCCTGCGGCGGGTGCCGCCGTGCGGTGTTCGCGGGGCAGCCATCGCACGGCCAGGGCGAACGCCACTGCCGCGAGCGGGATGTTGACGGCGAAGATGCCGCGCCATCCGGTGGTGGCGGTCAGCAGTCCGCCCAGGGCGGGGCCGACGGCGGCGCTGCCGAGCGCGGCCAGCGAGAGCCGTCCCATGACGGCGCGCGGCGCCTCGCGGCCGACCCGGCGGGCCTCGGCGCGCAGGAGGGCCATGGCGGCCGGGTACGCGGCCGAGGTGCCGACGCCGAGCAGGGCCCGGGAGGCGAGGAGCCAGCCGAATCCGGGGGCGAGGGTGCCGAGCAGTCCGGCCCCGCAGACCAGGACGAGTCCGGCGAGAAAGACGCGGCGCGCGCCGAGCGTGTCCGCGAGCCGGCCCATCGCGGGCTGGCCGACGGCGCTGGTGAGGTAGAGGACGGAGACGAGCCAGGCGGTGCCGGAGGGGCCGGTGCCGAAGTCCTGGCCGATGGCGACCAGCCCGGTGGCGATGGCCGTGGTGTTGACGGGGTTGAGCACCGAGCCGAGGAGCAGGGGCGTCATGAGCCGGGGCCCGAAGCCGGCGTCGGGGGCCGGGGCGCCGCCCGGGCCGGCGCCGGCGTCCGCGTCCGAGGTCACGTCGGAGGCCGGGGCTGTCGCGGAGGCCGGGCCGGTGCCGGCGGCCGGGCTCGCGGCGGAGGCCGGGCCGGTGTCGGAGGCCGGGGCGGTGTCGGAGGCCGGGGCGGTGTCGGAGGCCGGGGCGGTGTCCGGGGCCTGGGCGCCGCCTGCACCCGCGCCCGTGTCCGGGCTCGCGTCCGGGCACGCGGCGGAGGCCGGGGCCGCGCCGGAAGCCGTGCCGGTGTCCGGGGCCTGGGCGCCGCCTGCACCCGCGCCCAGGCTCCCGCCGGAGGCCGGGCTCCCGCCGGAGGCCGGGCTCGCGGCGGCACCTCGTATGCCCCATAAACCCCTGGCGCCCCTCATTCCTCGACCAGGCGCTTGAGGAGTTCGGTCGCCTCGGCGAGCGTGCGCCGCTCGCCGGCGTCGAGGCGGTGCGCGATGGCGTCCGCGAGCCAACTGTGCTTGGAGTGGCGTACGGAGGCGACGGCTTCACGGCCCTCAGGGGTGAGGGAGAAGACGACCTGCCGCCCGTCGGTGGGGTGCGGGGAGCGGGCGACGAGCCCGGCCTCCTCCAGCACTCCGAGGATCACACGCATGGACTGGGGGCGGACCAGTTCGGCGCGGGCCAGGGCGGCGATGGCGGCGGGGCCGTCGTTGGCGAGGCGGCCGAGGACGGCGCGCTGGGAGGGGGTGAGGGCGCCCTGCGGGGAGGCGGTGCGCAGGCGCCTCATGAGCTGCGAGACAGCGGCGGCCAGGTCGGCCGCGGCACGTTCCTGTTGCGTGTCGGGCATGCCGCCACGCTAGAGAAGGACAGCAAAACTTGCAAGTCTCTCTGTTGAATTTTCCTGGGGCGCGGTACCGGCGGCCGCCCCGGGATCCGGCCGGCGGCCGGCCGGTCGCCCGCCCTCGGAAGGGTGACGGGGTTGTCCACCAAGGGAGTTGTCCACAGGCGCGGGCGATCCGCTCTTGCCGCCGGGCTCCCCGGGGCCTACGGTCGGCATCCTCACCTGGATCTTCCGGGGTCCGTGTGAGGATCTACGCGTGTCCGCCTGGTGCACCTCCCAGTCGAAGGGGCAACTCATGGCCAACGTCGTCCGCGCCGCGCTGGTCCAGGCCACCTGGACCGGCGACACCGAATCGATGATCGCCAAGCACGAGGAGCACGCCCGCGCCGCCGCCGCGCAGGGCGCCAAGGTGATCGGCTTCCAGGAAGTCTTCAACGCGCCGTACTTCTGCCAGGTGCAGGAGCCCGAGCACTACCGCTGGGCCGAGCCGGTCCCCGACGGGCCCACGGTCCGCCGGATGTGCCGGCTCGCCCGCGAGACGGGCATGGTGATCGTCGCCCCGGTCTTCGAGATCGAGCAGCCCGGCATCTACTACAACTCCGCCGCCGTCATCGACGCCGACGGCACCTGCCTCGGCACGTACCGCAAGCACCACATCCCGCAGCTCAAGGGCTTCTGGGAGAAGTACTACTTCAAGCCGGGCAACCTCGGCTGGCCGGTGTTCGACACGGCCGTCGGCAAGGTCGGTGTCTACATCTGCTACGACCGCCACTTCCCCGAGGGCTGGCGTCAACTCGGCCTCAACGGCGCCCAGCTGGTCTACAACCCCTCCGCCACCTCGCGCGGCCTGTCCTCCCATCTGTGGCGGCTGGAGCAGCCCGCGGCGGCCGTCGCCAATCAGTACTTCGTCGCCGCGATCAACCGCGTCGGCCGCGAGGAGTACGGGGACGACGACTTCTACGGCACGTCCTACTTCGTCGACCCGCACGGGCAGACCGTCGGCGATCCCGCGAGCGACTCCAAGGAGGAACTGCTCGTCCGCGACCTGGACTTCACCGTCCTGGACGAGGTGCGCACCCAGTGGGCCTTCTACCGGGACCGCCGGCCCGACGCCTACGAGGGGCTGGTGCGGCCATGACCGACGGGGAGCTGTACGCCCGGCACCGGGCGGTGATGCCCGCCTGGCTCGCCCTGTACTACCGCGAGCCGCTGGAGCTGACCCACGGCGCGGGCCGCCATGTGTGGGACGCCTCGGGCAAGCGCTATCTGGACTTCTTCGGCGGCATCCTCACCACCATGACCGCCCACGCCCTGCCCGAGGTCACCGAGGCCGTCAGCGCCCAGGCCGGGCGCATCCTGCACACCTCCACGCTCTATCTCGACCGGCACATGGTCGAGTTGGCCGAGCGCATCGCCGCGCTGTCGGGCATCCCCGACGCCCGCGTCTTCTTCACCACCTCCGGCACGGAGGCCAACGACGCGGCCCTGCTGCTCGCCACCACGTACCGCCGCTCCAACCAGGTCCTGGCGATGCGCAACAGCTACCACGGCCGTTCCTTCTCCGCGGTCGGTGTCACGGGCAACTCCGTCTGGTCGCCGACCAGTCTCTCACCGCTGCAGACGCTGTACGTGCACGGCGGTGTGCGCTCCCGCGGCCCGTACGCCCACCTGTCCGACAAGGACTTCACCGCGGCCTGCGTCGCCGACCTCACCGATGTCCTCGGCCAGACCTACGGCAATGTCGCCGCGCTCATCGCCGAACCCGTGCAGGGCGTCGGCGGGTTCACCGCCCCGCCCGACGGGCTCTACGCGGCCTTCCGCGAAGTCCTCGCCGAACGCGGCATCCTGTGGATCACCGACGAGGTGCAGACGGGCTGGGGCCGCACCGGCGACCACTTCTGGGGCTGGCAGGCCCACGCGGAGAACGGGCCGCCGGACCTGCTGACCTTCGCCAAGGGCATCGGCAACGGCATGTCCGTCGGCGGAGTCGTCGCCCGCGCCGAGATCATGAACTGCCTGGAGGCCAACTCCATCTCCACCTTCGGCGGCAGCCCCGTCACCATGGCCGCGGGCCTGGCCAACCTCACCTACCTGCTGGAGCACGACCTGCAGGGCAACGCCCGCCGCGTCGGCGGCCTGCTGCTGGAGCGGCTGCGCGCCGCGGCCGCTCCCCTGGCGGTCGTCCGCGAGGTCCGCGGCCGCGGCCTGATGCTCGGCGTCGAGCTCGTCGGGCGCGACGGCTCCCCCTCGCCGCACGCCGCCTCCCTCGTCCTCGAACACGCCCGGGAGGCCGGGCTGCTCATCGGCAAGGGCGGCCGCGAGGGCAACGCGCTACGCATCGCCCCGCCCCTGTCGCTGACCGTCGAGGAGGCCGAGGAGGGCGCGGACATCCTCGAACAGGCCCTGCGCGAAGCCCAGTACACCATCGGCGGAAAGGACGGACCATGACCACCACGGCCCTGCGCGGCGGCCTCGTGATCACCGCCGCCGAGGAGACGTACGCCGACGTCCTGGTCGAGGACGGCACCATCGCGGCGCTCGCCGCCCCCGACAGCGCCTGCGCGCGGGGCTGGAGCTGCGACCGCACGATCGACGCCACCGGCAAGTACGTGATCCCGGGCGGCGTCGACGCCCATACCCATCTCGACTTCCCCTTCGGCGGCACCGCCTCCAGCGACACCTTCGAGACCGGCACCCGGGCCGCCGCCTGGGGCGGCACCACCACGATCGTCGACTTCGCCGTCCAGCCGCGCGGCGGGGCGCTGCGCGCGGGTCTGGACGCCTGGCACGCGAAGGCGGAGGGCGTCTGCGCGGTCGACTACGCCTTCCACATGATCCTCTCCGATGTGAACGACAGCTCCCTGAAGGAGCTGGACCTGCTCGTCGCCGAGGGCGTGACCTCGTTCAAGCTGTTCATGGCCTATCCCGGGGTGTTCTACAGCGACGACGGGCAGATCCTGCGGGCCATGCAGCGGGCCGCCGGCAACGGCGGGCTGGTCATGATGCACGCCGAGAACGGCATCGCCATCGACGTCCTCGTCCAGCAGGCCCTCGACGCCGGCCGCACCGACCCCCGTTACCACGGCGAGGTCCGCAAGGCGCTGCTGGAGGCCGAGGCCACGCACCGCGCGATCCAGCTCGCCCGCGTCGCGGGCAGCCCGCTGTATGTCGTGCACGTCTCGGCCGAGGAGGCCGTGGCGGAGCTGGCGCGGGCCCGCGACGCGGGGCTGCCGGTGTTCGGCGAGACCTGCCCGCAGTATCTGTTCCTGTCCGTCGACAAGCTCGCCGAACCCGGCTTCGAGGGCGCGAAGTACGTCTGCTCCACCCCCTTGCGCCCCCGCGAGCACCAGGCGGCCCTGTGGCGGGGGCTGCGCACCGACGATCTGCAGGTCGTCTCCACCGACCACTGCCCGTTCTGCTTCGCGGGCCAGAAGGAGCTCGGCCGCGGCGACTTCTCGAAGATCCCCAACGGGCTGCCCGGCGTGGAGCACCGGATGGACCTGCTGCACCAGGCCGTCGTCGAGGGGCGCATCGGCCGCCGCCGCTGGATCGAGATCGCCTGCGCCGCGCCCGCCCGGATGTTCGGCCTCGCCCCGCGCAAGGGCACCATCGCCCCCGGCGCGGACGCCGACATCGTCGTCTACGACCCGCACGCGCGGCAGACCCTCTCCGCCGCGACGCACCACATGAACGTCGACCACTCCGTCTACGAGGGAAAGGAGATCACGGGCCGGGTGGAGACGGTCCTCTCGCGCGGCGAAGTCGTCATCGACGGCCGCGAGTTCACCGGGCGCGCCGGGCACGGCCGCTATGTGCCGCGCTCCACCTGCCAGTACCTCACCTGACCGAGCCGCCGCCCCCCCCCGCAACCCTCGCACACCCCGCAACTCGCGCAAGGAGCCAAACCGTTGGACTTCGGCCTCGTCCTGCAGACCGACCCGCCCGCCACCGCCGTCGTGGAGCTCATGCGCCGCGCCGAGCGGGCCGGGTTCCGCTACGGCTGGACCTTCGACTCCTCCGTGCTGTGGCAGGAGCCCTTCGTCATCTACAGCCGCATCCTGGAGCACACCGAACGCCTCGTCGTCGGCCCCATGGTCACCAACCCCTCCACCCGCACCCCGGAGGTCACCGCCTCCACCTTCGCCACCCTCAACGACATGTACGGCAACCGCACCGTCTGCGGCATCGGCCGGGGCGACTCGGCGATGCGGGTGGCCGGGCGCCGGCCCAACACCCTGGCCGCGCTCAGCGAGTCGATGCGCGTGATCCGTGATCTCGCCGAGGGGCGGGAGACGGACGTCGGCGGCACCGTGCTGCGGATTCCGTGGGTGCGCGACGGCAGGCTGCCGGTCTGGATGGCCGCGTACGGGCCGAAGGCGCTCGCCCTGGCCGGGGCGGAGGCGGACGGCTTCATCCTCCAGCTCGCCGACCCGTTCCTGACGGAGTGGATGGTGCGGGCCGTACGGACCGCCGCCGAGGAGGCCGGCCGCGACCCCGCCTCCCTGACGATCTGCGTGGCCGCCCCCGCCTACGTCGGCGACGACCTGGAGCACGCGCGGGAGCAGTGCCGCTGGTTCGGCGGCATGGTGGGCAACCACGTCGCCGATCTCGTCGCCCGCTACGGGGAGCACTCCGGGATGGTCCCGGAAGCCCTCACCGCGTACATCAAGCAGCGCCAGGGCTACGACTACAGCCACCACGGGCGGGCCGGGAACCCCTCGGCGGACTTCGTCCCCGACGCGATCGTGGACCGCTTCTGTCTGCTCGGCCCGGTCTCCGCGCACCGTGAACGGCTGGAGGAGCTGCGGGCGTTGGGAGTGGACCAGTTCGCCCTGTACGCGATGCACGACGCGAAGGAGGCGACGATCGACGCCTACGGCAGGGACGTGATCCCGGTGCTGGGGTGAGGCGCGGGCGTGCGCGCCCCGCCCGGCGCCGGTGATCACGCCCGGGGTGCGGGGCGCGGGCTCAGCCCGTCGGCGGCTTCCCGCTGGGCCGTACGACCATCGCCGAGCCGCCGCCGCGCCGTTCGCGTTCGGCGGCGGCCACCCAGCGGCCGTCCTTCAGCCGCTGGACGCCGGTGGCCGCGCCGATCTCCGGGTTCTCCTTGAACACGTGGCCGAGGGCCTCCAGCCGGCCCCGCAGCGCGCTGTGCCACAGCTTCGGCTCCAGCTCCGTCGCGGCCGTGTTGCGCTGGCTGGCGCGGGGTGCGGCGATCGCGTCGACGAGCGGCATGCGCCGGTCGACGTGGCCCAGGAAGGTCTGCAGCACGGTCGTGATGATCGTCGCTCCGCCGGGGGAGCCGAGTGCGAAGGCGGGCCGCCCGTGGTCGAGGACGATCGTCGGGGAGATGGAGGAGCGCGGCCGCTTGCCGGGGCCGGGCAGGTTGGGGTCGTGCGTGCCGGGGCTGATGGGGGTGAAGTCGAAGTCGGTCAGCTCGTTGTTGAGCAGGAAGCCGCGTCCGGGGACGGTGATGCCGCTGCCGCCGGTCTGTTCCAGGGTGAGGGTGTAGGCGACGACGTTGCCCCACTTGTCGGCGGCCGTCAGGTGGGTGGTGTTCTGTCCCTCGTAGCCGGTCGGGGCGGGCGTGCCGCCGCTGCCGCAGGCCGCGGGCCGGCGGGGGTCGCCGGGCGGGACGGGGCTGGTCTGCGCGGCACCGTCCTTGATGAGGCAGGCCCGGGAGGCGGCGAAGCGCTTGGAGGTGAGTCCCTTGACGGGCACGTCCTCCTGCGCGGGGTCGCCGACCCAGCGGTTGCGGTCGGCGAAGGCGATGCGGCTGGCCTCCAGGTAGCGGTGCAGATAGCTCTTCTCGTCGAGCCGGGAGAGGTCGGTGCGTTCGAGGATGTTGAGGGCCTCGGCGACCGTCGTGCCGCCGGAGGCGGAGGGCGCCATGCCGTAGACGTCCAGGCCCCGGTAGGTGGTGTGCGTGGGCGAGCGCTCCTCGGTCCGGTACGCGCGCAGGTCGCGTGCCGTCAGATCGCCGCCGCGCACGACGCGGTGGGCGGCGGGGTCGACGGGCGGGGTGCGGACGGTGCGGACGATGTCGCGGCCGAGCTCGCCGTGGTAGACCGCGCCGATGCCCCGCCGGGCCAGCAGGGCGTAGGTGCGCGCGAGGTCGGGGTTCTTCAGGGTGCTGCCGACGGCGGGCAGCCGGCCGCCGGGCAGGAAGAGTTTCGCGGTGTCGGGGAAGTCCTTGAAGCGGGCCTCGTTGTCGGCGGTCTGCTTGCGGAAGGTGGCGTCCACGGTGAAGCCGTCGCGGGCCAGCCGCTCGGCGGGGCGCAGGACGTGGGCCAGGGAGCGGCTGCCCCAGTGGCGCAGGGCGGTCTCCCAGGTGGCGGGGGTGCCGGGGGTGCCGACGCCGCGGCCGCTGGTGACGGCCTCGTCGAAGGGGATGGGGTGCCCCTTCTCCAGGAAGAGGGTCCGGTCGGCGCTGAGCGGGGCGCGTTCGCGGCCGTCGATGGTCGAGACGCGGTGCGTGCGCGCGTCGTAGTAGACGAAGTAGCCTCCGCCGCCGATGCCGGCGGAGTAGGGCTGGGAGACGCCGAGGGCCGCGGCGGTGGCCACGGCCGCGTCGACGGCGTTGCCGCCGCGGCGCAGTATGTCGATGCCGGCGGCCGTGGCGTTGGCGTCGACGGTGGCGACGGCGCCGCCGTGGCCGACGGCCACCGGCGCCTTCGCGGGCGTGCGGGCACCGCCGTCGCCGGCGGGCGCGGCGGCGGCCGGGGCGGCCGTCGCCGCCACGAGCAGCGCGGCGAGCGCGGGCGCCACGGCCCGCGAACGCTGTCGTACGGTCCTTCTCGCGCGGGCCATCCCTGCCTCCTTGCGGGCGAGTAGGGGCGGAGCGTACCCGGTGGCCGCCGGTCCGCACAGGGGGCCGCGCGCGATGTCCCCCTCGGGGGTCAGCGCAGGGCGCGCAGCACCGAACGGGCCATCGCCGCCTCGCCGTTGGCGTTGGGGTGGAACGGCGCGGCGGGGCTTGCGGGCTCGACGCCCTCGATCCAGCGGTCGGCCGCCGGGGCGCACACGTCGTGGCCGGTGGTGGGGGTGTAGGTGTCGGCGTAGCGGACGTGCGCGGTGCGGGCCTGTTCGCGCAGCATCGCGTTGAGGCGCTTCTCGGTCTCGCGCAGGTAGGGCACGTCTCCGGCGGCGATCGGCACGGCCGGGAAGCAGCCGCTGCCGCTGTCGGGCATGATCGCGGGGTAGCCGACGAGGGCGATCTCGGCGTGCGGGGCGCGCTGGTGAACGGCCTTGAGCACGGCGGCGATCCTCGGCGCGGCCGCGTCGATACGGGCGGTGAGCAGGTCGGTGCCGTCCTGGGTGTAGCGGTCGCGGCAGGGCGCGCCGGCCGGGTCGCCCGCGGAGAGCCGGGCGCAGGTGCCGATGATGTCGCCGAAGCCGATGTCGTTGCCGCCGATGCCGACGGTGACCAGGCGCGTGCCGCGGCCGAGGGCGTCGAGCTGGGGGGCGTTGGTGCCCTGGGCGCGCCACATCTCGTCGGTCTTCGCGCCGCTGCAGCTGACGTCCTTGAAGGAGGTGGTCTTCATGCCCTTGGCGACGAGGGAGGGGTAATTGACCCCGGAGCGGGCACAGTTGGTATCGGTCTGCGGGGGTATGCCGGGACCGGAGGTGTAGGAGTCGCCGAGTGCGACGTAGCGTGCGCCGCCGTGTGCGGGGGCGGCGGCCGCGGGCGCGGCGGCGGCCCCGGCGGCGAGCGCGGCGGCGCCGAGTACTGCCGCGGCTCTTGCGTACGTTCCCGTGCGGTGGTGTGCCCGTGTCACTGCTGCCTCCGAGAGCTCTGGTCCATGCGACACGTCAGACTCACCCCGTGGTGACCTTCTGTCAAAGCGGTCACCCACGGCACGACATCGACAAAACGGACATCGAGCGACAATCCACCACTCTCTCCAAGTGGCTGATTACGGACGCCTGTTGGGGCCGGGGTGCCGTGCGCGCCGTAACGTCCAGCGAGGGGCGGCCGATGACAGAGCACGTGATGATACGCATGCGATGGGCAGCCTCCTTCCTGACGGCCGCGTGCGCGGCCCTCGCCCTGACCTCCGGCCCCGCCGCCGTGGCGGCAGACGGCCCGGCCCCCGGTTCCTCCGGTCCGGACGTCGCCGTGGACCTCTCCGGCCTCCACCCGATGAAGCCGGGCGACAACGGCAACTTCTCGGTCTCCTGGACCTCGGTGGGCACCGAGGACGTCACCGGGGTCACCCGCCTGACGCTCGATCTGCCGCCGGGCATCACCACGCACGGCGCGCTGATGTACTCGACGCCCTACGACTACGTGTTCAGCGAGACCGTCTCCCCCGACGGCCGGCACCTCGACGCCACATTCACCGGCAGCATCGCCCCCGGCCGCCGCCACTTCATGAAGGTCCAGTTCGCCGCCGGACCGCAGCTGCCGACCGGGACCGTCACCGCCACCGTCGCCAACTCCGCGGACACCGATCCCGGCAACAACGTGGCCATGTACGACTTCGGCGACCCGTCCCGGCAGGCGACTCCGCAGCCCGAGCCGGTGGTGACGTCCCTCGACACCACCACGGGCCCCGGCGCGGGCGGCACCGCCGTGACCGTCAGGGGCCGCGAACTCGGCCACGGCTTCGTCCTGTTCGGCGACGAACCGGCCAGGGGAAGCTGCGCGGACACCGTGTGCACCGTCACCGCGCCCGGCGGCTCGGGCACCGTTCCGGTCGACGTCGTGACCCCGGGCGGTGCGGTGCAGGCCGGCACGTACGCCTACACCGGCGCACCCCTCCCGCCGCCGCCCGCCCCGGCCGTGACGCATCTGTCCGTGCGGAGCGGGCCCGAGCGCGGCGGCACCACCGTCCACGTCTTCGGTACGGACCTGGGGACCGGCACCGTCCGGTTCGGCGACAGGCTCGCGCCGCACGGCTCGTGCGGCCCGCAGTTCTGCAGCGCGACCTCCCCGGCGGGCACCGGGACCGTCGACGTCACCGTGGAGACGGCGGGCGGCACCAGCGAGCGGACCGCGGCGGACCGCTTCACCTACACCCCCTGACCGGCACACCCACCGACCAGGAAAATTGGATTCCTGGAATCCAATTAGATACGGTGCGGGTGTGCGACTGACCAAGAGCACCGACATCGCGCTGCGCATCGCCATGCGCCTGGCGGTGACGGAGACCAGCAGCGGCGGCGCCGCGCCGACCACCCGCGAGGTGGCCGAGGCGGTCGGCGTGCCCTACACGCACGCCGCGAAGGTGGTCAGCCGGTTGCAGCACCTGGGCGTGGTCGAGGCCCGCCGGGGCCGGGGCGGCGGGCTCGCGCTCACCACCGCCGGCCGCACGGGCTCGATCGGCCGCCTGGTGCGGGAGCTGGAGGGCACGGGGGACGTCGTCGGCTGCGAGGACGACCCGCCGTGCCCGCTGCGCGGAGCCTGCCGGCTGCGCGGAGTGCTGCGCCAGGCGCAGGAGGCGTTCTACGCCACGCTCGACCCCGTCACGGTCGAGGACCTCGTCGGCAGGCCGACCGGCCCGCTGCTGCTGAGCCTGAGCCCGACACCGGGCCCGGGAAGCTGACGGATCCGCTCCCCCATGGTTGCGTCCGCACAGTCCGCACACCCGAAAATACGAGTCTGAAATGCAAATTTCAGCCGGTCATGGACCACGCACCACTGAGCGCAAGGAGTCGCCGATGCTGTCCCCCCAGTCGACCGAGATCGTCCGCGCCACCCTCCCGGCGGTCGGCGGAGCCATCGGCGAGATCACGCCGCTCTTCTACAACAAGATGTTCACGGCCCACCCCGAGCTGCTGCGCGATCTGTTCAACCGGGGCAACCAGGCCGAAGGCACCCAGCCGAAGGCCCTCGCCGGCTCCATCGCCGCCTTCGCGACCGCGCTCGTCGAGCACCCGGACACCCGCCCCGACGCGATGCTCGCGCGCATCGCCCACAAGCACGCCTCGCTCGGCATCGCCCCCGACCAGTACCCGGTGGTCCACGAGCACCTCTTCGCGGCGATCGCCGAGGTGCTGGGCGAGGCCGTCACCCCCGAGGTCGCCGCCGCCTGGGACGAGGTCTACTGGCTGATGGCGAACGCCCTCATCGCCCTGGAGGACCGCCTGTACGAGCAGGCCGGCACCCCGGACCGCGAGGTCTTCCGCCCCTGCCGCGTCGTGGGCCGGCTGCGGGAGACCGACGAGGTGGCCACCTTCCTCGTCCAGCCGCTCGACGAGCGGCCGCTGCCCGCCCCGCGCCCCGGCCAGTACGTCTCGGTGCGCGTCCAACTCCCCGACGGGGCCCGGCAGATACGCCAGTACAGCCTCTCCGGCCGCCCCGACCAGGCGCTGCAGTTCTCGGTCAAGCGCACGGCCGGCGTGGTGCCCGGCGAGGTCTCCAACCACCTGCACGACCACGTCGGCGTCGGCGACGTCCTCGACGTCAGCGTCCCCTTCGGGGACGTCGTCCTCGACGAGGGCGACTCCCCCGTGCTGCTCGCCTCCGCGGGCATCGGCTGCACCCCCATGATCAGCATGCTCGCGCACCTGGCCGCCACCGGTTCGCGGCGCCGCGTGGTGTGCGTGCACGCCGACCGCAGCGAGTCCACCCACGCCTTCCGCGAGGACCTCGCCCAGCTGGCCGCCAAGCTCCCGGACGCGGCCACCCACGTCTTCTACGAGCGGCCCGAGGGCGACTGGCCCGCCGAGCGCACCGGCTTCGCCGACTTCTCGGGCCTCGGCATCCCCGAGGGGGCCACGGCCTATCTGTGCGGGCCGCTGCCGTTCCTGCGCGCGAGCCGCGCCCAGCTGCTCGCGGCGGGCGTCGCGGCCTCGGCGATCCACTACGAGGTCTTCGGCCCCGACCTGTGGCTCGGCCAGGACTGACGGCGGCGCCTCAGGGCTCCATCCCGTCGGGCACCTCGTGCGGCCGCCCGGCACCCGGCAGCAGGGTGCCGGGCTCGGCCGGCGCGACCTCGACGGCCTGTGTCTTGACGCTGCGGCGCTCGCGGCGCGCGACCCAGGTGGCGAACCACGACAGCAGCATGCACATCCCGATGTAGATCGGGGAGATGACCATGACGACGGGGATGAACGGCAGCCCGTAGTCGAGATTGCCGGCGATCAGCTTGCCCGCGTGCAGGAACTCGTCGTAGGTGATGAGGAAGCCCAGCGAGGTGTCCTTCAGGGCCACGACGAGCTGGCTGATGATCGTCGGCAGCATGGCCCGTACCGCCTGCGGGACGAGCACGTGCACCATGGCCTGCGTCTTGCGCAGCCCCAGCGCGTAGGCCGCCTCCCGCTGCCCGCGGTCGACGGAGTCGACGCCGGTACGGAAGACCTCGGCGAGCACCGAGCCGTTGTAGAGCGTCAGCCCGGTCACGAGCGCGGGCAGCGGCTGCACCTTCAGGGCCACGAAGACGAAGAAGACCATCACCAGCACGGGCATCGCGCGGAAGAACTCCACCAGCAGCGTGGCCGGCCAGCGCGCGGCCCGGTGCACCGACAGCCGTCCGGCGGCGAGGACCGCGCCGAGCGCCAGGGAGAGCACGGCGGCGATCCCGAAGGCCCGCAGCGTGTTGCCGAGCCCGCGCAACAGCAGGTCCTGCACGCCCTGATAGATGAAGGGCCGCCACTTCTCGGCCGTGAACTGTCCGGTGGCGAAGAGCAGATGGACCGCCCAGGCCACGAGCGCGGCGATCACGAGGGTGGAGAGGATCCCGTAGACGGCGTGCCGCCGCCGCGTCAGCGGACCGGGGACGTCGTACAGCGCGGTGGTGGTCACTTCTCGGTCACTGCTCCTCCTCGCGGGCGCTCACCGGGCGATCCCCCAGCGCCGCTCCAGCACGTTGAAGACCGCGCTGATGGTCAGGGTCACCAGCAGATAGCCCACCGCGATCCACACGAAGGACCACACGACGCCGTAGCCGAGCTCGCCGAGGGTCTTGTACGTGCCGAGGAGCTCGGTGACGCTGAACGACCCGGCGATCGCGGAGTTCTTGGCGAGGGCGATGAGCGTGGAACCGACGGGCGGGATCACGGCGCGGAACGCCTGGGGCAGCACGACCAGGGCGAGGGTCTGGGTGAAGGTCATGCCCAGGCTGCGGGCGGCCTCGCCCTGTCCGAGGGGCACGGTGTTGATGCCGGAGCGCACGGCCTCGCAGATGAACGCGGAGGTGTAGCAGCCCAGGGCGAGCACCGCGAACAGCTGGAAGGGCAGCACGAGCCCGAAGCGCGGCAGCCCCAGCAGCACCGCGAAGAACAGCAGCGTGAGCGGGGTGTTGCGCAGCACGTTGACCCACAGCGTGCCGAAGGCCCGCAGCGAGGCGACGGGCGCGACCCGGAAGGCCGCCGTCACCAGGCCCAGCGCGAGCGCCAGCAGCGAGGCGTAGACGGTGAGTTCGACGGTGCCGAGCAGCCCCCTGCCGTAGAGGGAGAGATTGTCGGTCAGGACGTTCACGGGTCCTCCTCGGCGTCAGCCGGCGGGCGGGTAGCGGTCGACGGCGGGCGGCTGGGGGGCGGGGACGCCGGAGCGGCCCAGGGTCGCGTCGTAGGCCTTCTTCCAGTCGCCGTTGCGCTCGTGCTCCTCGATCGCGTCGTCGAGGGCGTAGCGCAGCGCGGTGTCGCCGCGCGGCACGCCGATGCCGTAGGGCTCGCGGGAGAACGGCCGTCCGGCCAGGCGCAGTTCGTCCGGGGCCTTGGCGGCGAAGCCCATGAGGATGGTGTCGTCGGTGGTGACGGCGTCCACCTGATAGGTGAGCAGGTTGTCGACGCAGATCGAGTAGGTGTCGTAGGCGACGGCCTGGGCCCTGGGGTAGTCGCGCCGCAGGCGCTGCAGCGGGGTGGAACCGGCGGCGGAGCACACGCGCTTGCCGGCCAGGTCCTGCGGCCCCGCGATGCCCTTCTCTTCCTTGCGGACCAGCAGGGACTGGCCGGCGATGTAGTACGGGCCCGCGAAGCCGACCTGTTTCTTGCGCAGGTCGTTGATGGTGTAGGTGCCGACGTAGTAGTCGATCTGGCCGTTCTGCAGGGCGGTTTCGCGGTTGGCGGAGGCGATGGTGCGGAAGGAGACCGTCTTCGGGTCGAAGCCGAGGGAGGCGGACATCATCTTGGCGATCTCGATGTCGTAGCCGGAGTACACACCGGTCGCGGGGTCCTTCTCACCGAGGTAGGGCTGGTCCTCCTTGGCGCCGACGACGAGATGGCCGCGGCTTCTGGCGGCGCGCCAGGTGGGCGAGTCGGCCAGGGTGAAGCCGGTCGCCACGCGGTAGACGGGCAGTTGCTCGGGCTTGGGCCCCTTGACGGGCGGGCTGCCCGGCCTGCCGCAGGCGGCGGCGAGCAGCACGAGCGCGAGCACGAGGGCGCGGCGCACGGTGCGGGGGTACGCGGGCGGGCGGCGGTACGGGCGTACGACGCCGGACGGACGACGGTACGGGCCGGGGAGCCCCGGACCGTCCGCGCTCCCGGCCGCCGGGCGTCCGGTCCCCGTCCGCGCCGCGGCCGGCCGCTGGTTCCTCGTCGCGTTCATCTGCGCGTGCCCGCCCGTTCAGTGCTTGAGGATCTTGGAGAGGAAGTCCTTGGCGCGGTCGCTCTCGGGCGCGGTGAAGAACTCCTCGGGCGTGCGGTCCTCCACGACGCGGCCGTCGGCCATGAAGACGACCCGGTTGGCCGCGGACCGGGCGAAGCCCATCTCGTGGGTGACGACGACCATCGTCATGCCGTCGCGCGCGAGCTGCTGCATGACCTCCAGCACCTCGTTGATCATCTCCGGGTCCAGGGCCGAGGTGGGCTCGTCGAACAGCAGCGCCTTGGGATCCATGGCCAGGGCGCGGGCGATGGCCACGCGCTGCTGCTGGCCGCCGGAGAGCTGCGCCGGGTACTTCTCGGCATGCGCCAGCAGCCCCACGCGCTCCAGCAGTTCGCGCGAGCGCCGGTCGGCCTCGGCCCGGGAGCGCCCGCGGACCTTGACGGGGGCGAGGGAGACATTGGCGAGGACGGTCTTGTGGGCGAAGAGGTTGAAGGACTGGAAGACCATGCCGACCTCGGCCCGGAGCCGGGCCAGTGCCCTGCCCTCCTCGGGCAGCGGACGGCCGTCGAGGGTGATCGTGCCGGAGTCGATCGTCTCCAGCCGGTTGACGGTCCGGCACAGGGTGGACTTCCCCGAGCCGGAGGGGCCGATGACCACGACGACCTCGCCGCGGCCGACGGTGAGGTCGACGTCCTTCAGGACGTGCAGCGTGCCGTAGTGCTTGTTGACACCACGCAGTTCGATCAGGGGTTCCCCGGCCATGTCCCGTCCTGCCACTCCCGGCTCTCTCGCGGTGCTCCCGCGCGGCTGCCGTCCGGCGGCGGCAGGCGCTCCGCGCAACCTATCCGCCGCATAAGGGACTTCACCGATGACACGCACACACTGGGGTATTCCTTGGGCATTCACCGCCATTTGCCGCTGTTCGCCCTAGGTACACAGTCCGGGCCTGGGTACCTAGCCTGTGGGGCGGACCTGGGGAGAGGTCCGGGGGACTTCCGGGAGGCTTCCGGGGGCGTTCACGGGGAGGGGACGGCAAGGTGGGCGACGCGAGGCCCGTCTACCAGCGCATCGCGGACGATCTGCGCCGCCGCATCGACGAGGGGGCGCTCGCCGTGGGGGACCGCATCCCCTCGCGGTCGGAGCTCAAGCGGGCGTACGCGGCCAGCGACCAGACCGTGGACCGGGCGGTGCGCGTACTGAAGGCCGCCGGGTACGCGGAAGGCCGGTTCGGGCGCGGGGTGTTCGTCACCGACCGGGCGCCGCTGGGCAGTCTGCTCCGCTCGACCGGGGGTGTCGACTCCCCGTTCGCGGCCCGGGTCCACACGGCGGGGGCGGCGGACGGGCCCGGCCGCCCGGCGCCGCGCACCGGCCCGGAGACGGTCGTGACCTGGGAGGCGTCCTCCAGCGAGGGCGCCGCCCCGCAGCGCATCGCCGAGCGGCTGCGCATCGCTCCCGGCGAGCGTGTGCTGTGCACGCACTACGAGTACCTGGCCAACCGGCATCCCGTGCAGCTGGCCACCAGCTGGGAGCCCCTGGCCATCACCGAGGGCACCGACGTCGCCCTGCCCGAACGCGGCCCGTACGCCCGGCGCGGGGTACGCGGACGGCTCGCGGCCATCGGCATCCGCGTGGTGCGCGCGCAGGAACTGGTCGGCGCACGCCCGGCGACCACACCCGAGGCGGAAGCGCTCGGCTGCGCGGCCGGCAGCTGCGTCACCGTCATCGAGCGCACGCATTTCGACGGCGACGGCCGGGCAGTGGAAACCTCCGACATCGTGGTCCGCGCGGACCGCTGGCGGCTGGAGTACGACATCGCGTTCACGAGCTGACCGACCCGGTACGGCTTCGGGTACGGCGGCCGACCACGCAAACCCGCCCGGCCGGCAGGCCGTCACGGTTCTGCCAGTTCCCCGTACAGTTGCGACAGCTCCGGGGCGCCGTCCTCCGCCCAGGTGCGGCCCGCTTCGACGACGTCGATCTCGCGGCCGTTGCCCAGGCGTACGACCGGCTGGCCGTCGGGGCGGATCCACCAGCCCGCGCCGGGGACCGTACGGACCACGACCGTGCCCAGGTACAGCCCCGCGTCGTTGCCGAGCCACGGGACGAGCTCCGGGTCCTCGCGCCAGCCTGGCTGCAACTGGTCCAGCTCCTCCAGGGACGACGGTGTGTCGTCGAGCGCGACGCCTGCCGACTGCGCGTGCGTGCGCAGCAGTTCGCACTCCGACAGCAGCTCGGCCAGACCCTCCGGGTCCCGGTCCACCGCCTCCGCCGGCGCCGCCCCGCGTGCGGGGCTGTGCCGCCTGCGCCAGCTGTCCAGGAAGGGAATGTTCATACCGGCCAGGATCGCACTCGTACGGATGGCCTCACCACAGGCGCGCGGCGCATGACGTTGCCGCTCGGCCTCCTTGACGTCGCTCCGACGTCTCCTTAGCTTCATCCCGCCACTGACGGAAGGGGGGATCGCTGGGAGGCATGACACGCATGCTCCGGACATCCGCACGGCCCGCCAGGGGGCGGCACAGACCCGGCCGGTACGCCGGTCTCACGGCGGTGAGCGCCCTGTGCGCCGTCACTTTCGCGCACGCCCCGGCGCTCGCCACCCCAGGGCACTACGAAGAGCCGCTCCCTTTGGAGCGGCTCTTCGACAACACGGCGGTCGGCGACAACTCCCGTGCCGGGCGGGCCGCGGACTTCGACGGCGCCGGCAACTCCCTGTCCGCCGCCGACCTCAGGGCCGCCGGCTGGCTCCCGGGCCGCACGCTGACGGTCGACGGGGCGCGGCTGCGCTGGCCGCACTGCCGCGCCGGACGGCCGGACAATGTGCGCGCCCACGGGCAGGAGGTGCGGCTGCCGGGGCGCGGGGAGGCGCTGACGTTCCTCGTGACGGCGACCACGCGGGGGCTGCCGGGGGGTGAGGTGTCCGGGCCGGGCCGGGTGCGCTACCGAGACGGCTCGTTCAGCACGTACCGGCTGACCGTGCCGGACTGGCGGCGCGGCCCGCTGACGACGAAGGCCGTCGCCCTGCCGCACCTGATGACCCGGGGCGGCGCGCGCGGGGAGACCGCCCGGCTGTACGCGCTGTCGGTTCCGGTCGCGCGCGGCCGCGAGGTCGCCTCGGTGCTGCTGCCGAGAGAGCGTTCCGCGGGCGAACTCCACGTGTTCGCCCTGGCGTTGCGCAGTCCCTCGATCGGGTGGACCGGCAGCTGGGCGGCTTCCCCCTCCGGGTATGCGGCGGTCGGCCCGTGGACGGACCGGACCCTGCGGCTCGTGGTGCACTCCAGCGCGGGCGGGCCCCGCACCCGGATCCGGCTGGACAACGCCTTCGCGGGCCGGCCGGTGCGCATCGGGCACGCCACGGTCGCGGTGCAGCGGCAGGGCGCGACGGCCCTCGGCCGGCCCCGCACCCTGGCCTTCGAGGGCCGCCCCGGCACGGAAATCCCCGCCGGGGCCCAGCAGTTCAGCGACCCGCTGGGCTTCTCCGTGCCCGAGGACACCAATCTGCTGGTGAGCCTGTATCTGCCGGGCACGGTACGGGCGTTGCCGCTGCACAGCTACACCAACCAGGTCTCGTACCTGACCGCCGACGGCAGCGGCGACCGTACGGGCGAGCCCGGCGCCGGCCCGTACACCGGGAGGCTCACGACCTGGCCGCTGCTCACCGGGGTCGACGTGGCGGGCGGCCCGGGTTCGGTGGTGACGCTCGGCGACTCGATCACCGACGGCGAGCGGTCGACGCCGAACGCGAACGTGCGCTGGCCGGACCTGCTGGGGCGGCGGCTGCGCGCCCAGCGCTCCGTACCGGCCTTCGGGGTGCTCAACCACGGGATCTCCGGCAACCACGTGGTCACCGACCGGTATCCGGGCGACGGCACCAGCACCGTGCTGAGCGGCCCGAGCGCCGTGCACCGGCTGGAGCGCGACGTCCTCGCGCAGACCTCGCCGCGCGCGGTGATCGTCTTCGAGGGCGTCAACGACGTGCGCTGGGGCACCACGGCCCGGCAGGTGATCGCCGGACTGCGGACGATCTCCGCGCAGGCCCACGCGCGGGGCCTGCGGGTGCTCGTGGCGACGATCGCCCCGTGCGGCGGGTTCCACGACTGCACGGCGGCGGCCGACGCGCAGCGCGTGGCCGTCAACCGGCACATCCGTCAGTCCGAGGGCGAACTCTACGACGCCGTCCTCGACTTCGACGCGGCGGTCCGCGACCCGCGGCACCCCGAGCGGATGCTGCCGGGCTACGACTGCGGCGACCACCTGCACCCCAACGACGCGGGCATGCGCCGCTTCAGCGAGAGCGTCGACCTGCGGCAGCTCGTGTGAAACCGCTGTACGCGCAAGGGGAGCCGGCGTCCCGCCGGGGCGCCTCAGACGTCCAGGTCGACGACGACCGGGGCGTGGTCCGAGGCGCCCTTGCCCTTGCGCTCCTCGCGGTCGACGAAGGCGTCCGTACGGGCCTTGGCGAACGCCGCGTTGCCGTAGACGAGGTCGATGCGCATGCCCTTGTTCTTGGGGAAGCACAGCTGCCGGTAGTCCCAGTAGGTGTAGGGCCGGTCGTACTTCAGCGGGCGCGGCACGACATCCTCCAGGCCCGTCTCCCGCAGGGCGGCGAGGGCGGCGCGCTCGGCCGGGGTGACGTGGGTCGCGCCCTCGAAGACGGCCGGGTCGTAGACGTCCTCGTCGGCGGGCGCGACGTTGTAGTCGCCGAGGACCGCGAACGGGCGCTCACCGCGCGCGTCCTCGGCGACCGCGTCCCGCAGCGCCTCGAACCAGCGCAGCTTGTACGCGTAGTGGTCGTGGCCGACCTCGCGCCCGTTGGGCACATACACCGACCACACGCGCACCGGACCGCACGTCGCGGAGACCGCGCGCGGCTCCTGCGCGCCCTCGTAGTCGGGACCGCCCGGCAGGCCCGTCACGACATCGGCCAGGCCGACGCGGGAGAGCAGGGCCACACCGTTCCACCGGCCGGTGGCGTTGACGGCCGCCTCGTAGCCCAGCTCGCGCAGCTCCGCGTACGGGAAGGCGCCCTCGGCGCACTTGGTCTCCTGAATGCACAGGACGTCCGTGCCGCTGCTCTCCAGCCAGGCCAGCAGCCGGGGCAGGCGGGCGGTGATCGAGTTCACGTTCCAGGTCGCGATGCGCATGCGCCCACCCTAATGGCCGGGTACGACAGCCCGGCCCGGCCGGGACCGCGCCCGGTTCACAGCTCCAGGGAGTCCCCCGGCGCCAGCCGCAGGTGCTCGGTGCCCACGCCCGGCCCGTCCGGGCCCAGCATGCGGTCGTAGACGGGGCGGGCGAGGTCCGTCAGCAGCGCGTCGTGCACGTCGACCGCGCGCCGGGGGCCGACCTCGCGCAGGTAGTCGATGATCTCGCCGACCTTGTTCCAGGGGGCCATGACCGGCACCATCAGCGTGTCCACGGGCACGCCGGGGACGGTCAGGGCGTCGCCGGGGTGGAAGACCGAACCGTCCACGAGATAGCCGACGTTGGTGATCCGGGGGATGTCCGGGTGGATCACCGCGTGCAGCTGCCCGTGCACCTGTACCTCGAAACCGGCGGCCGAGAAGGCGTCGCCTTCCCCGACCGTGTGCACCCGGCCGGGGAAGGCGGCCGCCATCTGCTCGGCGACACTGCGCAGTGTCCACAGCTCGGCCTCCGGATTCGCCTCCAGGGCGGCGCGCAGCCGGCCGGCGTCGAAGTGGTCCGGGTGCTCGTGCGTGACGAGCACCGCGTCCGCCCCGGCGGCCGCGTGCGGCTCGCTGAAGCCGCCGGGGTCGATGACGAGGGTGCGGCCGTTCTTCTCCAGACGCACGCACGCGTGGCCGCGTTTGGTCAGCATGATCTCATTGATCGGCTTCATGCCGCCCATCCTGCCGCTAGGGCCTGGCCCGCGTCTCCTCGGCGACGACCCGCCGGGCGACGGCGAACGCGGCCCGCGCGGCGGGCAGTCCGCAGTACAGTGCGGTGTGCTGCAGCGTCTCCGCGATCTCGGCGGGCGTGGCGCCCGCGCGCAGGGCGGCGCGGGTGTGCTCCGCCAGCTCCTGAAGGTGCCCTCCGGTGGTCAGGGCGGTCAGGGTGAGCAGGCAGCGGGTACGGCGGTCGAGGCCGGGCCGGGACCAGACCTCGCCCCAGGCCGTGCGGGTGACGAAGTCGTCGAAGCCGGCGGTGAAGTCGTCACGGTCCGCCTCGGCCAGGGCGGCGTCGGCCTCGGCGAGCACCTCGCGCCGGGTACGGGCGCCACGCGCGACCGTATCGCCGTCGGCCGGGGCGGGGGTGCCGGCATGACCGGCGCCGTGCCCGGGGGTGGGCGGTTCGGCCGGTACGGGCGGTACGGGCGGCAGGACGGCGGTGGGCGCCAGGTCCTCGGGCGCCGTGGCCCCGTGCCCCGCGCCACCAGGCACCCCGAACCCGGGCCCCCCGGCCCCTGCGGCCCCCTCGGTGCCCGGTCCCGCGAAGCCCGAACCGTTCGTCCCCTGCGGGAAGCCCGTCGCGGGCGCGCCCGGAACGGGCAGGCCCCGGCCCTCCGAGCCGTTGCCGCCGGCTCCGTCGCCCGGAGCCGGCGTGCCCGCAGGTCCCGCGCCGGGGAATCCCGGCGCGGCAGGAGTCCGCGGACCGGCGCCCTCGGGAGCCGCAGCACCCGTCGCGCCCGGGAAGCCGTGCCCGCCGGAGCCCTGTGCCGCGAAGCCCGCACCGGCCGCTCCCGGGACCGGCAGGCCCCGGCCCTCCGACGCGTCCCCGACAGCCCGCTCACCCGGAGCCGGCGAGCCCACGGCCCCCGCCCCCGGAAAACCGGGCCCTCCCTGACCCTGTGCCCCAAAACCGGCCGTGCCCCGGCCCTCCGACACGTCGCCCTCACCGGGAGCCGGAGCCGGTCGTGCGGCACCCGCGCCCGGGAAGCCCGGCGTGCCCGGGCCCTGCGGGGCGTTTCCGGCGGTGGCCGGACCCGGGCCGGCGCCCGGAACCGGCACGCCCCGGCCGTCCGAGGCGGGTTCTCCCGAGGGCGCGCCCGGGAAGCCCTGCGGGCCGAAGCCCGGGGCGGAGGGGCCGGGTGTCTTCGCCGGCCGGCCGGCGGGCCGCCCGGTCTCCCAGGACGAGGTGAAGTGCCGCACCAGCAGGTCCGTCACCGCCGACGGCTGCTCGACCGGGGCGAGGTGGGACGTCGCGGGGACCACCGCGAGGCGCGCGTCGTGGATGCCGGCGACCAGGACGCGGGCGTCGGCGGGCGGGGTGACCTGGTCGCCGTCGCCGACGATCACCAGGGTCGGGACGTCGACACGGCCGAGTTCGGTGCGCACGTCGAAGCCGGCCAGCGCCTCGCAGGCGGCGACGTAGCAGTGCGGGTCGGTGGTGCGCACCATCTGCACGGCCCAGTCGACGATGGCGGGCTGGGCGCCCGCGAAGCCCTGGCCGAACCAGCGCTCGGGGGTGCCGTGGGCGATGGGGTCGAGTCCGTTCGCGCGTACCGAGGCGGCGCGCTCGTGCCAGGACTCGACGGTCGCGTACCGGGCGGAGGCCGCGACGAGCGCGAGGGAGGCGAGACGTCGCGGGTGGCGCAGGGCGAGGTCGATGCCGATCGCGGCGCCGAGGGAACAGCCGGCGTAGCCGAAGCTGTCGACGCCGAGTCCGTCGAGGGTGGCGAGCAGCCGGTCGGCGAGTTCGCCGACGGCGGGGGCGGGCTCCGCGGGGGCGCCGCCGTGACCGGGCAGATCGAAGCGGAGCACGCGCCAGTGGCGGGTCAGCTCGGGGATCTGCCGGTCCCACATGTGCCAGGTCGTGCCGAGGGCGGGGCCGAGCACGAGTACGGGCCCGTCCTCGGGGCCGTCGGTCCGGTGCTGGAGGATCTGCGTCTGACTCACCCGCCCGAGCCTCTCATGTATCACGGCTGCCCCTACGACGGGGGCCCTACGACGGGGGGCGTGCCTGTGCGCCCCGACGCGCGGGCGCGGGTGCGGCTTGGCCGGATCCCTGTGCTGCGGTCATGTAGCGCGTCCACAGCTCGATCGGCAGTGAACTGCCCACCGTGCCCTCGGGGGTTCCGCCGATGCCGTCCAGCGGGAGCAGTTCCTGTGTCCTGGGGTCGATACGGGAGAGCGAGACCGCGGTCGACAGAGAGTCGCGGTAACCGACGTACCAAGCGGACTTGTTGTCCTGGGCGGTGCCGGTCTTGCCGGCCGTGCCGGGCCCGGCGGCCTGTGCCGGCTTCGCCGTGCCGTCGCGGACCGCCGCGCGCAGCGCGTCGTCCACGGCACCCGCCACGCTCGGCGGCAGGGCCTGCTCGGGCTCCGGCCTGTCCACGGGTACGTCCTCGCCGTTGCGCCGGAGTCCGGCGACCGAGTACGGCTCGGTGTGCCGGCCCTCGGCGGCGAACGTGGCGTAGGCGTCGGCCATGCGGATGGCGCTGGGCGTGGAGGTGCCGAGCGAGAACGACGGCCGTTTCTCTCCGAGGCTGCTCTCCAGCAGGCCCGTCTGTACGCCCACCTTGCCGACCTGGTCCAGCCCCACGTCCATGCCCAACTGCATCATGGAGGTGTTGACCGACTGTGCGACCGCGTTCTTGAGCGAGATCTTCCCCCAGGACTTCTCGCCGTCGTTGACGGCCCTGACGATCTTTCCCGACCGGTCCCAGTAGGGGCCTTCCGGAGTGAACAGTGAGACCTTGTTGTTGCCGTCGTAGAGCGTCGCCGGGGTCACGGGGGTGCGGGGCTTGTGGCGTTCGCGCTGCACCCCGTCGCGCAGGGCCGCCGCGTAGACGAAGGGGGTGAAGGCGCTGCCCGCCGGCACGACGGACGAATTGGCGTCGTTGAAGCCCTGTTTGAGGTAGTCCGGCCCGCCGGACAGGGCGACGACGCGCCCGTCGGTGGCCACGGACGCGGCTCCGATGCGTACATCGCGGTCGGCCGCGCGCCGGTCCGGGTCGAGGCCGTTCCGCGCCTGGTCGACCGCCCGGGTGAGCGCTGCCATGCGCTTCTTGTCGAAGGTTGTACGGATCTGGTAGCCGCCGAGCGCGAATTCCCGCTCGGAGACCTGGGAGTGGGACAGCAGATAGGCGCGGGCCGTCTCGACGAGGTAGCCGGTCTGCCCGGTCAGCCCGGTCACCTTGGGCGGGGCGATCGGCTCGGGAAAGCGCGTGTACCGTGCGCGCTCCTGCTTGGAGAGCTTGCCGATGGCCACCATCCGGTCCAGGACCCAGCTCCAGCGCTCCACCGCGCGCTGGTGGCTCTCGGCGCCGGCCGTCGGGTCGTAGAGCGCGGCCCCCTTGAGCAGGGACGCCAGGAAGGCGCCCTCGCTGACGTTCAGTTCGGAGACGTCCTTGCCGTAGTAGGCGTGGGCGGCCCGCTGGATGCCGTACGTACCGCGCCCGTACCAGCTGGTGTTGAGGTACTGCTCAAGGATCTCGTCCTTGCTCATCTTGTTGTCGAGCTTGATCGCGATGAACATCTCGGTGAGCTTGCGCGTGAAGGTCTGCTCCTGGTTGAGGTAGGCGTTCTTCACGTACTGCTGGGTGATGGTCGAACCGCCCTGGGTGTCGCCCCCGGCGACCATCTTGGAGACCGCGCGGACCATGCCGCTGAGGGAGACCCCGCTGTCGGAGTAGAACGTCTCGTTCTCGGCGGCCAGCGTCGCCCAGCGGACCTTCTCGGGCACCTGGTCCAGCGGTGTGTCCTGCCGGTCGATCTCGCCGGTGCTGGCCATCTCGCTGCCGTCGGCCCAGTAGTAGACGTTGTCCTGCTGGGTGGCGAAGGTGTTGAGGTCGGCGGGTATGTCCGTACGCACGAACATGACGGTCAGCAGTCCGGCCACGACGGCGACGGCGGAGCCCAGCAGCACCAGCGTCTGGCGCCACGACGGTACCCAGCGTCTGAAACCCGTCCGGCCCGGGCGGGGATAGGCGGGGCGGAGTCGTCTCCCGATGGACGGGATGTCCCGTGTCCGGGGCAGGAGTTCGTACAGGCGGGGGCGATGGATCACTGGACCGTCCGGCAGCAGGGCAGGGGCCCGGCCGCCAGGGGGAAGGCGGCCGGGCCGGTTCGGGGGGCGGGGTGTGTCAGCTGAGTGCGGAGGAGCAGGTGGTGGGGGTCGCGTTCGCCGGGTCGAGGGCGTTGGCCACCTCGTGGAAGGCGATCTTGTCGATCGTGCCGATGGCGACGTGCTCGGAGATGTCCCACTTGCACAGGTCCTGGAGCTCGACGTTGCGCACGTTCTTGCCCGACAGGAACTGGGTCTTGTACGGGGTGACCACCTCGTCGTACTTGGTCGCGAGGACCGTGTACGTGACACCCGGCACGGTGTCGGGCTTGGAGTTCAGCTTCTTCATGAACTCGGAACCGGCGATCTGGTCCTCCACGCCGGGGAAGGTGAGGGACAGCCCCTTGGTCACGCCGGGGATCATGCGCGCGAGGGTGCCCAGGCCCGAGGCGGTCGTGCCGTGGTTGGACGGGGCGATGCCCACGAGCTTGTCCACCTTGCCCGCGCCGTCCAGGAAGTTGAGGTAGTAACGCGGCAGCGCGCCGCCGCCCTGGGAGTGGCCGACGATGTCCACCTTCTTCGCGCCCGTGGACTTGAGGACCTTGTCCACGTAGGAGGACAGCTCCTCCGCGGACTTGGTGATCGGCGCCTGGCCGCCGATGCCCGGCGTGTAGGGCAGCTGGCCGTAGTCGAGGGAGTAGACGCAGTAGCCCCGCTTGACCAGATAGGGCGCCAGGACGAACCAGTTGTCCCAGCGGTTCTCCCAGGTGCCGTGGGCGAGGACGACGGGGTTGGGGTGGGCGGCGGACGGCTTGCAGGACCAGTCGTTCCAGCCGCTGGTGACGGTCTTGCCGGCCTTCGCTTCGGCCGGGGCGGCGGACGCGGAGGCGGCGCCTGCCGACAGGGTCAGCGCCAGCGCCGAGGCGACAACGGCGGCGGTGCGGAACGATCTTCTGCCTTCGGACATGGTGGTGCCTCACAAGTGGGGGGTGGAGGAAGGGACTTCGTGCCGGGCGGCGGGGTCAGCTGAGGGCGGACTTGCAGGTGGTGGGGGTCGCGTGCGCGGGGTCGAGCGCGTTCTTCACCTCGTTGAAGGCGATGCGGTCGACCAGGCCCAGCGCGATGTGCTCGGAGACGTCGAGCCTGCAGAGGTCCTGGACCACGACGTTGCGCACGTTCGGGCCCGAGAGCTGCTGCGATGTGTAGGGCGTGGCGATCTCGTCGTACTTGGTCGAGATGACCGTGTACGTCACTCCGGGCACGGTGTCGGGCTTGGAGTTCAGCTTCTTCATGAACTCGGAGCCGACGATCTGGTCCTCCACGCCGGGGACGGACAGGGACAGCCCCTTGCTCACGCCGGGAACCTTGCGCGCGAGGGTGCCCAGGCCCGAGGCGGTCGCGCCGTGGTTGTCCGGTGCGATGCCCACGAGCTTGTCGACCTTGGAGGCGCCGTTCATGAACTCCATGTAGTAGCGGGGCAGGGGGCCGCCGCCCTGGGAGTGGCCGACGATGTCCACCTTCTTCGTGCCGGTGGACGCGAGGACCTTGTCCACGAAGTCGGACACCTCTCCGGCCGACTTGACGATCGGCCCCTGGCCGTTGAGCCCCGGCATGTAGGGCAACTTGCCGTAGTCGAGGGAGTAGACGCAGTAGCCCTCCTTGGCCAGCGACGGGGCCGTGAGGAACCAGGTGTCCAGCTGGTTGGCCCAGGTGCCGTGGAGGAGGACGACGGGGTTGGGGTGGGCGGCGGACGGCTTGCAGGACCAGTCGTTCCAGCCGCTGGTGACGGTCTTGCCGGCCAGTCCGGTCTTCGCGACGGCCGGGGCCGGGGCGGCGGACGCGGAGGCGGCCACTGCCGTCACGGCCAGGGCCAGCGCCGCGGCGGTGCAGGCGAGAGCGGGGACGGATCTCTTGTGCGCGGACATGGGGGTACCTCACAGGGGGGGGCAGGAGTGCGGTGGGGGGCAGGAGTGGGGAGTTACTTGACCAGGGACTTCCAGTCCGGGGACTGCGCCGGGTCCAACTGGCGCATCTTCTGCAGGACCTGGGGGTCCTGGACGTCGAGCCAGTCGGCGAGCTGTTTGAAGGTCACGCAGCGCACGCCGTCGCGTGTGCAGACCGACTTCACGACGTCCTCGACGGCCTTCATATAGATGCCGCCGTTCCAGTCCTCGAAGTGGTTGCCGATGAACAGGGGGGCGCGGCTGCCGTTGTAGACGCGCTCGAAGCCGTTGAGATAGCTGTCCCTGGTGAGCTTGCGCCACTGCTCGTACTTGGCCGGATCGCCCTTGGTGCTGTCACCGGACTGGTTGTAGAGGAAGTTGAAGTCCATGGAGAGGACCTGCTGCTCGGTCCCGGGGTAAGGGACGAGTTGCAGCGGGAAGTTCCAGATGCCGTCGGTCTGCGACGGCCACATCTGGAAGTCGCCGGGTGAGCTGGCGTCGTAGCGCCAGCCGAAGGACTTGGCGGCCTTCAGCAGGTTCTTCTGGCCCTCCAGGCAGGGGGCGCGGCCGCCGGCGAGTTCCTTCTTGTAGTCGAAGGGCAGGGAAGGAAGGTCCGTGTAGCCGGTGTTGGTCCTCCAGTTCTGGACGAACGAGTAGGACTGCTCTATCTCGCTCTTCCACTCGGCGACGCTCCAGTCGCCGCCGCCCTTGGCGCCGCAGAAGTGCCCGTTGAAGTGGGTGCCTATCTCGTTGCCCTCCAGCCAGGCGCCGCGGAGCTGTTCCAGGGTGTCCCTGATGTGCTGGTCGGTCGCGTAGGAGATGGCCATTTCGCCGCGTTTGTGCTGCGGCGGCTGGTATTGCGACGCCTTCGACTTGGGCAGCAGATAGGTGCCGGTGAGGAAGAACGTCATCTGGGCGTTGTTCTCCTTGGCGACCTTACGGAAGTGGGAGAACTGCTCGTCGTCGCCCTGGAGCGCGCCGTCCCAGGAGAACACCACGAACTGCGGTGGTTTCTCGCCGGGCTTGAGTTTCTCCGGCTTGGGCTGGCGCGGCTGCGGGCCGGTGTAGGAGGTCGAGCCGTCTCCCAGGATCCGTACCTTTCCGTCCCACTTCTCCTCCGCTTTCGCCGTGCTCGACGCGGACGGAGTGGGGGTGGGGGAGGCGGTGGCCGGAGCAGCGGAGGGAGGGCGGACGGAGGACGAGGACGCGGTCGTCGTCCCGGAGCCGCAGCCCGACAGCAGCCCGAGGACGAGAGCCGTACCGGTCACGGCGACCACCGCGCCGCGCGCGGTTTTCTTGAACAAGGTCAATACCCCAGCGAATCGAGCTGCTTGGCGCAGCGCGCGGCGCGACGGGCCGGGAAGGGTCACCCGGCCGGACGGCCGGTCATCAGGTGCGGTAGGCGTACCACTTGGTGAACGGCAGCGTCAGGGAGAGGCTCAGCATCGACCGCCGGTAGGTGTCGAACGAGTGGTAGGTCAGATAGGGAATTCCCAACTTGTCCCGGTAGGTGACCAGCATGGTGTGGTCCTTCGAACCGTCACGGTTGAAGTCCGCCTGCAGGACGTCCCCGACCTCCATCTGGTAGACGTTCTTCAGTGGCGTCACCCGCTTCGTGTTCTGCGCGAACCAGGACCACTCGTTGACGCCCGTCCAGGAATCCGACTGGGTGTCGGACCCGTACCACCACTTCGTGTAGTCGCCGGCCTTGCCGGGGGCGTGCTTCCAGCCGCCCGCCTTCAGCGCCTGGCTGACGAAGTTGGTGCAGTCGCCGCCGACGCCCAGCGGGTACGACCGGTAGTCCTTGTTGTAGTTCTTCCAGTACTTCTCGGCGTAGTCGGCCATCGCCTTGTAGTCGAGGCCGGTCTTCTTGTTGTCCTTCGGCAGCCGCTTCACGAACGGCCAGACGCTCGCCTCGGGGGCGTTCGGCATGTCGTTGGCGCCCGCCTCCGCGGTCACCTTGGGCACGGCCGTCGGCGCCGGGGCGTTGATCTGCGGCATCGCGTCGAGCGCCTTGATGCCCGTGAGCTCCCACGCGCCGTTCTTGGCGGCGGCGAAGCTCAGCTCGTGGTGGGCCTGGAAGCCGGTGGTCCCCGGCTCGTCGCCACTGATCTTCTCGTAGGTGAGCTCCGTGGTCTCGGTGACCTGCATCGTGGCCTGTCCGCCCTCGACCCGGGTCCGGTCGACCGCGACCTTGGTGTCGCCGGCGGAGTACGCCTCGCCCAGGGACCTGAGCATCTTCTTGCGGTCGCGCAGCGAGGCCACCACGGACTTCTCCGACCGCTCCATCGCGGACGACAGACGCACCTGCTTCGCGGGCGGCAGGGTGGTGTGCCCCGTCACCTTGCCGGCGGCGATCGCCGCCGTGCGGTCGGTGAGCACGACACCCGCGATGCGGCTGAAGGACTCGGCCGTCGTCTTGTCCACGCCCCCGGGACGCGTCGCCGCCCCCGCGGCGGACGCGGGCACCAGCACGGCCGTGACCGCTATGGAGGCGACCACCGCGGCAGCGGATCTGAGCGTCAATGATTTCACAGGACTCCCTTCGTCGCCCGGTCCTTTTCGGGCCGGGCAGCAGGAATCCTTGCACAAGGATCCGGAATGACAACCCCGGAGCGGGAAGAATTTTCTGACGGAATTCCACTCGGATCTGACAGTCAGTCAATTATCCATGTTTTCAGCAGGGTTGAGCCTGCCACCACAGTTGGTACGGACTAAATCTGCGGTAATTCCGCACCCGCTGCGGGATTGCCGCAATCCCCTTTCGGGTTACCCGCAACCGGCACCGATCCGATCACGAATGTGATGCACACCATCCACGGGATATCGATGGACTGGGTATTGTTTCGCATCCCGCCGTGCAATGATCCGGCCAGGCCCACCGGGTAAGTGGGCCGCATTCTCTCCGTGCCGGCCTTTGCCCGTCGCGCACCTTCCGACTCATCCCACCGGCACCGGCAGCGGCGTCCTTCCGGCCGAGGCGTCCGACGCTCCCGCGCGTTCCCGGTGCTCCCGAACGACCTTCCTGCCTCCCGGAGTTCCCGTGTCCACAGAAACAGTCCTGGGCGTCAGCCCCTTCGGCGAACCCGATCCGCGCCTGGTGGCGGCGGTCTGCCGTGCCGGCGGTCTGGGCGTGCTCGACCTCGGAAGGGGCCGGCGCCGCGCGGCCCGCGAGGCCCTCCAACTGGTGCGGCAATGGGTGCCGGGCCCCTTCGGGGTGCGGGTCGGGCCGGGATGCGCGCTCGGGCCGGACGACCTGGCGGCCGACGGGGGCGTGCACACCGTACTGCTCGGCGCGGACGCCACGTTGGCCCCGGGCGACCTCGCCGCCGGCCGGCACCGCGTCCTGGTCGAGGTCACGGACTACGAGGAGGCCCTGGCGGCCGCACGTGCCGGGGCGCACGGTCTCGTCGCCCGCGGGAACGAGGCCGGTGGCCGGGTCGGCGAGCTGAGCACCTTCGTCCTCCTCCAGCAGCTGGTGGCGGACCCGGAACTCGGCCTGCCGGTCTGGGCCTGCGGGGGCATCGGCCCGTACACCGCCGCGGCCGCCGTCGTCGGCGGTGCGGCAGGGGTCGTCCTGGACACCCAGCTGGCGCTGCTCGACGAATCCGGTGTTCCGGAGGAAGCGGCGGCCGCCGTCCGGACCATGGACGGCTCGGAGACCGTGGTGGCCGCCGGCCACCGGGTGCTGCGCCGCCGGGACCCGGACGCGCCGCCCCTGCCGGACGAGCCCGGCGAGGTCGCCCGGCTGCTGGGCGCGGACGATCCCCGGACCCGGCTGCTGCCCGTGGGCCAGGACGGCTTCCTGGCCTCCTCGTTCGCGCGGCGCTGGGGCGATGTGGGCACGGCCGTCCGCGGTGTCACCGCCGCCGTCCTGGAGGCCGTCCGCGACGACGCCGCCGCGGACGCGCTGCTCCGCGGCTCCCCGATGAGCCGAGCGCTGGGCACCGTACTGCCCGTCGCCCAGGGGCCCATGACCAGGGTCAGCGACCAGGCGCGGTTCGCGGCCGCCGTCGCCGGCCACGGCGGGCTGCCCTTCCTCGCGCTGGCCCTCGCCGGGCCGCTGGAGACACGGATCCTGCTGGAGCAGACCCGCGACGAACTGGGCGACCGCCCTTGGGGCGTGGGCGTCCTCGGCTTCGCCCCCGCGCACATCAAGGCCGTGCAGCTGGAACTCGTCCGGGAGATCCGCCCCTCCTGCGCCGTCATCGCGGGCGGCCGGCCCGCGCAGGCGGCCGAGCTGGAGGCGGCGGGCATCGACGCCTTCCTGCACGTGCCCTCGCCCGGGCTGCTCCGGCAGTTCCTGGACGCGGGCGCGCGCAAGTTCGTCTTCGAGGGCTCGGAGTGCGGCGGCCACGTCGGACCGCGCAGCAGCTTCGCGCTGTGGGAGGCACAGGCCCATGTGCTGGAGGAGTTCCTGGACACGGTCGAGGGCGCGGACCCCGCGGAGCTGCGGGTGTTCTTCGCCGGCGGCGTGCACGACAAGCGGTCGGCCGCGATGGTGGCCGCGCTCGCCGCGCCGCTGACCGCCCGCGGCGTGGCCGTCGGACTGCTCATGGGCACCGCGTACCTGTTCACCGAGGAGGCCGTGGACCGGGGTGCCGTGCAGCCGTCGTTCCAGCGACAGGTCCTTGAGGCACGGCGGACCGAGCTGCTGGAGACCGCGCCCGGCCACGCCACCCGCTGCGTGAGCAGCCCGTTCACGGACGAATTCCGCGTGACCAAGGAGGAGTTGCGCGAGAGCGGCGTGCCGGAGCGGCGGGCCTGGGAACGGCTGGAGAAGCTCAACGTCGGGCGGCTGAGGATCGCCAGCAAGGGCGTGGAGCGGACCGGCGAGTCGCTCACGGAGGTGAACGAGGCCCGGCAGCTGGCCGAAGGCATGTTCATGGCCGGCCAGGTGGCCGTGCTGCGGACCGCGGTCACCACCGTCGCCGAACTGCACACCGCCGTCAGCGCGGAAGCCGCCGGATTCTTCGCCGCGCGCGCCCGGCGGCTGCGCGAGGCGTTCCGCGAGGACGCCCCGGAGCGCGTCCCGGCCCCGCTCGACATCGCCGTGGTCGGCATGGCCTGCATGTTCCCCGGCGCGCCGGACCTGGCCGCCTACTGGGCGAACGTGGTCGCGGGCGCCGACGCGGTCGGCGAGGTGCCGCCGGAGCGCTGGGACCCGGAGCTGCACTGCGCGCCCGGGGCGGACGGAGCCCGCACGGAGTCGAAGTGGGGCGGCTTCCTGCCGGACATCCCCTTCGACCCGCTGCGCTACGGCATCCCGCCGTCCTCGCTCGGCAGCATCGAGCCGGTGCAGTTGCTCGCGCTGGAGGCCGCGCGGCGGGCCCTGCGCGACGCCGGCTACGAGGAGCGTCCCTTCGACCGCTCCAGGGCATCGGTCGTGTTCGGGGCCGAGGCGGGCAGTGACCTGTCGAACGCGACCACCGTGCGCACGGTGCTCCCCGCCTATGTGGGGGAACTGCCGCCCGGGCTGGACGAGCAACTCCCCCGGCTGACCGAGGACTCGTTCCCGGGCATGCTGGCCAATGTCATCGCCGGGCGGATCGCCAACCGGCTCGACCTGGGCGGCGCGAACTTCACCGTGGACGCCGCCTGCGCCTCCTCACTGGCCGCGGTGGACGTGGCGTGCAAGGAACTGTCCGCCGGCACCAGCGACCTCGTCCTGTGCGGAGGCGCGGACCTGCACAACGGGATCAACGACTTCCTGCTGTTCTCCTCGGTGCACGCGCTGTCCCCCACCGGCCGCTCCCGCACCTTCGACAGCGCGGCGGACGGCATCGCGCTCGGCGAGGGCGTCGCCTGCGTCGTCCTCAAGCGGCTGGCGGACGCCGAGCGGGACGGCGACCGCGTCTACGCGGTCGTCAAGGGCGTCGGCAGTTCGAGCGACGGCAGGTCCCTGGGACTGACGGCACCCCGCCCGGAAGGGCAGCGGGCGGCGCTGGAACGGGCCTACCGCCACGCCGGGATCTCACCGGCCGCAGTGGGCCTGGTGGAGGCGCACGGCACCGGGACGGTCGTCGGTGACCGTACCGAACTCACCACGCTGACCGAGGTGTTCACCGAGGCCGGGGCGGCGCCGGGCGGATGCGCGCTCGGCTCGGTGAAGTCCCAGATCGGGCACACCAAGTGCGCGGCCGGACTGGCCGGCCTGATCAAGACGGCCCTGGCCCTGCACACCGGGGTCAGGCCGCCCACGGCGCACTTGACCCGGCCCAACCCGGCCTGGGAGGCGGAGAGCAGCCCGTTCGCCTTCCATACCGTCGCCCGCCCCTGGGCGGCCGCGCCCGGCGAACGGGTCGCCGGGGTCAGCGCGTTCGGCTTCGGCGGCACCAATTTCCATGTGGTGCTGCGCGGGCACGAGGCGGGGCCTCCGCCCCGGCACGGGCTCGACGCCTGGCCGGCGGAGCTGTTCGTCTTCCACGGCGCCGACCGGGCGGAGGCCGCACGGGAGATCGGCCGGCTGCTGCAACTGGTCACGGAGAACGACCGGCAGGGCCGTTCCTGGCGGCTGCGCGACCTGGCGCTGAGCGCCGCCCGGCGCGCCGACGCGTCCCGGAAACCGGCCTGGGCGGCCGTCGTGGCCCGTGACCTGGACGAGCTGCCCGGGCTGCTGGAACGGGCCCGGGAGGGAGAGCACGATCCCCGGGCGGGGATCTTCGGCGCGAGGCCGGACAGGTCGGATGTATCGGACGGGCCGGGCGGCGAGGTGGCGTTCCTCTTCCCCGGCCAGGGCAGTCAACGGCCGGACATGCTCGCCGAGTTGTTCATCGCCTTCCCGGAGGTCCAGCGGTATCTGCGGACCGGCCACGAGTGGGCGGACGTCGTCTTCCCGCCGACCGCCTTCGGCCCCGCCGCCGAGGAGGCACGGCGCGCCCGGGTCACCGACACCAGGACGGCCCAGCCCGCGCTGGGCATCATGGGGCTGACCGTGTCCGACCTGCTGGGCCGGGCCGGCGTCCGGCCCGCGACGGCGGCCGGGCACAGCTACGGCGAACTGGTCGCGCTGTGCGCGGCCGGGGCGTTCGGCCCGGAGACGCTGCTGGAGCTGAGCGCGGCGCGCGCGGAGGCGATCCTGGCCGCCGCCGGCGCGGAGCCGGGGACCATGGCCGCCGTGGCGGCCGGGCACCAGGACGTCGCCGGGGAACTGCGGGCGGCCGGGCCGGCCGGCCGGGTCGTGGTCGCGAACCACAACGCGCCGCGGCAGACCGTGATCTCCGGTCCCGCCGAGGAGGTCGGGGCGGCGGTGCGCCGGCTGCGCGAGCGGGGCCTGGGCGCCAAGCTCCTGCCGGTGGCGTGCGCCTTCCACAGTCCCCTGGTGGCCCCGGCCGGCGAGCGGTTCGCCGAGGTTCTCGCCGCCCGGCACGTGGCCGTACCGGAGATACCGGTGTGGGCGAACCGGACGGCCGCGGCCTACCCCGGGCAACCGGACGGGATACGGGCCGAGTTGGCGGCCCAGATCGGTTCCCCCGTGCACTTCGCGCAGCAGATCGAGCGGATGTACGAGGCCGGGGTCCGGGTCTTCGTGGAGGCCGGTCCGGGTTCGGTGCTCACCGACCTGGTGGGCCGGATCCTCGGCGACCGCCCGCACACCGCGGTGGGGTGCGAGGGCCCCGAAGGCCCCGGGCTGCGCGGCTTCCTGGGCCTGCTCGCCCGGCTCGCCGTCGCCGGTGTCCCCGTCCGCACCGGCTGGACGCACCGCGGGCGCGACAGCGTCGAAGCCGTCCCCGGGACCTGCCCCGCGGCACCCGGCTGGATCGTCAACGGGCACCTGACGCGCACCCGGGACGGCGGCCTGCTGCCCGGCTCGCTCGCACCCGCCCGACGCATACCGATGGAGGAGATGACAGTGATCCGGGCCCAGGACGGCGGCACGGCGGAAGACCGTGACCGGATGGTCCATGAATTCCTGCGCACCAGCCGGGAGTTGGTCGCGGCGCAGCGCGACGTGCTGCTGACGTATCTCGGCGGGGCGGCGGGTGTGCCGCCGGCCGCCCCGGCGGCGGTGCCGGTCACGCCGGTGCCGGCCGCGCTCCCGCCGGCCGTGCCGGAGCCCGCTGCCGTTGCCGCTCCCGTGGTGTCCCCGGAGGCGGCGCCCACGGCACCGGCGGACGTGCTGGCGACCGTCCTGGACATCATCAGCGAACGCACCGGCTATCCCCTCGACATGATCGAGCCCGGTCTCGACCTGGAGGCCGACCTGAGCATCGATTCGATCAAGCGGGTCGAGATCGTCGGCGAGCTGGCCGCACGGCTGGGCTTCGGCGCCGGCGGGACGGAGTTGCCCCGGCTCGACGACGCGGAGCTGGAAGCGGTCTCCAAGGCCCGTACGGCGTCCGGCATCGCCGAGTTGCTGGAGGAGCGGCTGCCCGGCGGGGGCACGGCCCCCGCGCAGCAGACCCCCGCCCCCGCGGAGGAACCCGGTCCGGCCGTCACCGGCGAGGCGCCCGGCAGGCTGGTGCTGCGCAGCGTCCGTCTCCCGTCCCCCGACGGGGACTTCGCGGTACTGGAGGGGACACGGTTCGCCCTGCTGGGCGGTGCCGGACCGGTGCCGGACGCGCTGACCGCCCTGCTGGGCGCCCGCGGCGCGGAGACGGTCGTCCTGCCGCCGGACCACGTTCTTGACGACGAGGACGGCCCGCTGGACGGGGTGTTCCACCTGGAGGCGCTGTCGCAGGACGGTGGCGGGCCGCTCCTGCCCGGGGCCTTCCCCGTGTTCCAGGCCGCGCTGCGGTGCGGGCCGCGCTGGCTGCTCGCGGCCGCGCCCGCCGCCGGCGCGGACGTCCCCGCCGGGACCGGCGGACGGGCGGACGGGCTGCGGGGCATGTTCCGGACCATCGCGCGGGAGTACCCGGACACCCTCGCCCGGTTCGTCGAGCTGGCCCCGCAGCTGACGGCCGCAGAGACGGCGGCCGCGCTGGTGGGCGAGTTGACGGCCGGGGAGCCGGCCCCGGTGGTGCTGCGGTCGCCGGACGGCGTCCGGTCCGGCTTCGAAACCGCGCCCGCCGGCCTCGGCGCCCTGGGCGACCGCGGCGCGGGCCCGGCCGGGGACGGTACGGCCGAAGCCGCCGCCATCGGCCTGCACCGGGACTCGGTGGTGCTGCTGATCGGCGGGGCCCGGGGCATCTCCGCCCGGGTCGCCGCGATGCTCGCGGCGGCCTCCCGCTGCCGGATCGAACTGGCCGGCCGGACCGCCCTGCCGGACGAGCCGGAGTGCCCCGAGGACGCAGCCGTCCGGCAGGCGCCGGACCGGGCCGCGCTGCGGACCGTCCTGGCCGGCCGGGGAGAACGCTCCCCGGCCGACATCGAGCGGGCCGTCTCGGAGATCCTCGCCCGCCGGGAGGTCCGCCGCACCCTCGACACCCTGCGGGATCTGGGCAGTACGGTGCGCTACCGCACGGTGGACGTCCGGGACCCCGGGGCGGTGCGCCGCCTGGTGGCGGACGTCCACGCCGAACACGGCCGGCTGGACGGCGTGGTGTACGCGGCCGGGGTCATCGAGGACCGGGTCCTGGCCGAGAAGGACCCCGAGTCCTTCCGCCGGGTCTACGACACCAAGGTCGACGGCGCGCGCGCCCTGCTGGCGGCGCTGGACGAACTGCCGCAGGCCTCCCGGTTCGTCGTGTTCTTCGGCAGCGTCGCGGCCGTTCTCGGCAACCGCGGCCAGGCGGACTACGCGGCCGCCAACGACGCCCTGCAGTCCCTCGGCCGCCGGTGGGCGCAGAAGTCCATGTCCCGCACGCTGACGGTGCATTGGGGGCCCTGGGCCCCGGACGGGGAGCACGCGGGCATGGTGACCCCCGAGCTCGCCCGGGAGTACGCGCGGCGCGGCGTCGGACTCATCGACCCCGAGGAGGGGGCGCTGTGCCTGCTGCGCGAGCTCGCCTGGGGCGAGGAATCGGCCGACGCCGTGGTCTACACCGCATCGGGCCGGTGAGATGAGTACGACGCACACACCGGCCGGCCGGCCCCCCGTCGCCATCGTCGGCATGGCGGTCCTCTTCCCCGGCGCACCGGACCTCGCGGCGTACTGGCGCAATCTGACGGCCGGGACCGACGCGATCACCGAGGTCCCGTCCTGGCGCTGGGACCCCTCCTTCTACGACCCGGCGGCCGCCCGCGGCCGCTCGGACCGGGTGTACTGCCGCCGCGGCGGATTCGTCGACGACCTGGCCGAGGTGGAGGCGACCCGGTTCGGGATCATGCCCAACTCGGTGCCCGGCACCGAGCCGGAACAGCTCATCGCGCTGCACGTGGCCGCCGAGGCGGTCGCCGACGCGGGCGGCGAGGCACGGCTGCCGGACCGGGACCGGATCGGGGTGATCCTGGGCCGGGGCGGCTATCTGTCCCCCGGGATGGCACGGGGCACCCAGTCCGTCCAGACGTCCAACCAACTCGTGCGGACCCTCGCGGAGTTGCTGCCCGAGCTGGACGCCGGACTGCTGGAGCGGGTCCGGCGGGCGTACACGCGGCAGCTGGGACCGGACGAGCCCGAGCAGGCGATCAACCTGGTGCCCAACCTGACGGCCTCCCGGGTGGCCAACCGGCTCGACCTGCGCGGCCCGGCGTACACGGTGGACGCCGCCTGCGCGTCCTCGCTGGTCGCGGTCGACCAGGCGGTCGGCGAACTGGCCTCGGGCCGCTGCGATCTGGTGCTGGCGGGCGGGGTCCACCACTGCCACGACATCACGCTGTGGTCCCTGTTCTCCCGGCTGCGCGCGATGTCGCCGAGCCAGCGGATCCGCCCGTTCCACCGGGACGCGGACGGCCTGCTGATCGGCGAGGGCACCGGCGTGGTGGCGCTCAAACGCCTCTGTGACGCGCTGCGCGACGGCGACCGCGTCTACGCCGTCATACGCGGCACCGGCGTGGCCGGCGACGGCCGCAGCGGCAGCCTCGTCAACCCCGACCCCTCGGGTCAGGTGAAGGCGGTACGGGCGGCCTGGCGCGAGGCGGGGCTGGATCCCGCCGCACCGGGGTCGGTCGGGCTGCTGGAGGCGCACGGGACCGCCACCCCCTCGGGGGACGCGGCCGAACTGGCCACCCTGGCCGAGGTGTTCGGCCCGTCCGACGACGGGGACCGGCCGGTGCTCGGGTCGGTGAAGTCGATGATCGGGCACACCATGCCGGCCGCCGGCGTGGCCGGTCTCGTCAAGGCCGCGCTCGCGGTGCACCACGGCGTACTGCCGCCGACCCTCCACTGCGAGGAGCCGCACCCGGCCCTGGCCCGTACCCGCTTCCGGACGATCGCCGCGGCGCGGGACTGGGAGACCGGCGACGGGCGGACCCGGCGGGCGGGCGTCAACGCCTTCGGCTTCGGCGGCATCAACGCCCATGTGGTGCTCGAAGCGGTCCCCGGTCCGGAATGCCGTCCGGACCGTCCGGCGGTGGAGGTCCGCGAACCGGAACAGGTGCTGCGGCTGTCCGCCGGCACCCCGCAGGAGCTCGCCGCGCTGCTGGACACCGAGGACGCCGCCGTCCGCGCACGACGGTCCGCGCACGACGGACGCACCCGGCTGGGCGTCCTCGCCCCGAACGCCGAGCGCCTCGCCCTGGCCCGGAAAGCGGTGGCCAAGGGCACCCCCTGGCGCGGGCGCGGCGATATGTGGTTCTCCCCGGAGCCGCTGCTCGGCGGCTCCACGGGCGGGAAGCTGGCCTTCGTCTTCCCCGGCCTGGAGGCCGGGTTCGGGCCCCGGATCGACGACGTCGTCGCACGGTTCGGCCTGGCGGCACTGCTGCCCGCGGGGTTCGACGGGTCCGGGGCCGACGTGGCGGACGTCGGACGGCACGGGGCCGGAGTCATCGCCGTGGGGCGGGTGCTGGACGCCGCACTGCGCCGCATGGGCATCGTGCCCGACGCCGTCGCGGGCCACAGCATCGGCGAGTGGACGGCCATGGCCACCGCCGGGCTGTACGCCGGGGACGCGGTCGACGGGTTCACCCGCTCCTTCGACCCGGACCAGGTGCGGGTGGCCGGGCTGTCCTTCGCCGCACTGGGCGCACCGGCCGAGCAGGTCACCGCCGTGCTCGCCGACCGTCCCGAGGTGGTGCTGTCGCACGACAACGCTCCGGAGCAGTCGATGGTCTGCGGCCCGCCCGGCCAAGTGGAGGACCTGGTACGGCACTTCCGGCAGCGCGGCGTCATCGGGCAGGTCCTGCCGTTCCGTTCGGGCTTCCACACCCCGATGCTGGCCCCCTACCTCGACCAGATCCGGCACTACGCGGGCCTGTTCGAGCTGCGCCGGCCGACCGTGCCCGTCTGGTCGGCGACCACCGCCGCGGAATACCCCGGCGACGAGGCCGGGATACGGGAGCTCTTCGTACGCCACCTGCTGGAGCCCGTCCGCTTCCGCCCGCTGATCGAGGCCATGTACGCGGCCGGCTTCCAGGTCTTCGTCCAGGCCGGTACGGGCCAGGTGGGCTCGCTCGTCGAGAACATCCTGCGCGGCCGCCCGCACCTGGTGGTCGCGGCCAACTCCCCGCACCGGGACGGGACGGCGCAGCTGCTCCGGGTCGCCACGGCACTGTGGACGGCCGGCGGCGACCCGTCCACCGGGCTCCCGGTGGACGGTGGCGGCCACGCCCGCCGGCTGCCGCCCTCACGGCTGGACCTGGGCGGGAAGCTGGTCTCCCTGGACCGGGAGACGGTGGCCGCGGTGCGCTCGGCGCTCGCCGTCCGGCAGACAGCGGACCCGGGTGCGGTGCCGCCCGTCCCGGACGGCACCCCGCTGGACGCCGAACTGCGGGCCCTGCTCAAGGACACCGCCGACGCGGCCGTCGCGGTGTCCCGCGCCTCGGCGGTACGTACGGTCCCCACGGTCCGCACCGTGCTGCGGGTGTCCACGGACGCCATGCCGTACCTGCGCGACCACTGCTTCTTCGCACAGCGCCCCGACTGGCCGGACGAGGCCGACCGATGGCCGGTCGTCCCGGCCACGACGGTGATGCACCACATGATGGAACACTCCGAACGGGCCCGGCCCGGGACGACCGCGGTGGCGGTGCACGAGGTGCGGCTGAACCGCTGGGTGGCCGCGGCCCCCGCCGTCGACGTGTCCGTGACCGTCGAGGCCTACGGGACCGGCCGGGCCGGAGTGACGTTCGGCGCGTACGCGCACGGCGAGGTGGAACTCGCGGACCGGTACCCCGGCGGCGCGCCCCGGCCCTGGCGGTGGGCGCCCGGGGAGGAGCGGGCCCCCGGGATCACGGCCGGGCAACTGTACCGGGACCGCTGGATGTTCCACGGCCCGGCGTTCCAGGGCATCACCGAGCTGACGGCGGTCGGGGACGCGCATGTGCGCGGCGTGCTCACCACGCCGTCCGCGCCGGGTGCCCTGCTCGACAACGTGGGGCAGCTGCTCGGCTACTGGATCCTCACCACCCTGACCGAGCGGACCCTGGTGTTCCCCGTCCGCGTGCGGCACATCCGCTTCTTCGGGCCGCACCCGTCGCCCGGCACCCGGGTCGAGTGCCTCATCAGGATCGTCTCGGTCACCGACGCCACGGTGGAGGCGGACGCGCAGCTGCTCGTGGACGGCCGCGTCTGGGCGGACATCGGCGGCTGGCAGGACCACCGGTTCGACAGCCGCACGGACACCAAGGCGCAGGAACGGTTCCCCGAGCAGCACGCCCTCTCCGCCGTGCAACCGGGCGGCTGGGTGCTCCTGTTCGACGGGTGCCACGACCTCGCGTCCCGCGACCTCGTGATGCGGCGGCACCTCGGCACCGCCGAGCGCGAGGACCACGAGCGGCGCCCGCCGTCCGGCCGCCGACAGTGGCTGCTCGGCCGCATCGCGGTCAAGGACGCGGTCCGCCGGTGGCTGTGGCAGCACGGCGAAGGACCGGTCTTCCCCGCCGAGATCCGGGTGGCCAACGACGCGTCCGGCCGGCCACGGGTCACCGGCGCGCACGGCCGCGTCCTGCCCGCCCTCGACGTCTCGCTGGCGCACCGGGCCGAGGCCGCGGTCGCCCTGGTCCGGCCGCGCGGCACGGACGGGCTCCCGGCGCCGGTCGGCATCGACGTGGAGGAGGTCGCCCACCGGCCGCCGGGGACCCTGGCCGCCGCCCTCGGCTCCGCCGAGCGCGAGCTCCTCGTCGCGCTGTGCTTCCGGACCGGTGAACCGCAGCCGCTGTGGTTCACCCGGTTCTGGGCGGCGAAGGAGGCGGTGGCCAAGGCCGAGGGCACCGGGCTGCGGGGACGGCCGAAGGACTTCGCCGTGACCGAGGCGCGCGCGGACGCCCTGGTGGTGGCCGTGGGCGGCCGCCGGTACCCGGTGCGCTGCCGCACCGTCACCAACCCGCAGGGCCTGCCGGAGAGGGAGTACGTGGTCGCGTGGACCACGGGCCCGGCCCCCGGGGATGCCCGGCCGGAAGACGAACGACAGGAGAGCCAGCATTGAACCCTCCCCCAGCCGAAGCAGGGGGATTCCTGGCTCAGGAAGCCCCGCAGGCCAGCGACCCGAAAGGTCTTACTCCCTCAGCACCAGCCGGGACGGAACCTGCCCGGTTGCCCGAAAGCATTGGAGCGCGCCGGCTTGGTTCTCGCTCAGCACGTCGTGCGTGCTTGGTTCTCGCAACGCACGGCGGTCAGCCTACCCGCTCCTTGCCCCGCTCCGCAGGAGTTCGATTCCTCCCCCGGCTGAAGCCGTGGGCATCCTCGAAGGAGATTAGGTGAACAGCAGTCAGGCTGCGGCACCGGACGCCCGGGCCCAGCAGGCCGTGTTCGAAGAGATCACCGGCATGCTCCACGCCGTCCTCGGCGAGTACGGGGGCGTGGTGGACGCCGGGATCACCATGGGCACCCGGTTCCACGACGACCTGGACCTGGAGAGCATCGACCTGGTCACCCTCGGCGGCCATCTCCAGGCGCGGTACGGGGAGTCGGTGAACTTCGCCGAGTACCTGGCCGGGCTCGGGCTGGAGGAGATCATCGGCCTGACGGTCGGACAGCTCGTCGAGCACATCACCGGCTGCCTGCGGGCCCCCGGGGAGCGGTGACCCATGGCCATGATCGACGCCAACGGCCTTGCGGTGCACGTGGAACGGATGCCCGCGCGGACGACGGCCGGCACGGCCCCGCCGCCCACCGTGGTGCTCGTCCACGGCATGCTCATCGACAGCCTCATCAGCTACTACTTCACCCTGGCACCCCGGTTCGCCGCCGCCGGACTCGACGTGATCATGTACGACCTGCGGGGGCAGGGCCTCAGCGAACGGCCGTCGGCCGGCTACCGGCTGGAGGACCACCTCGACGACCTGGAGGCCCTGCTCGACCGGCTGGACCCGGCGGGACCCGTGCACCTGGTGGGCAACTCCTACGGCGGCACCATCGCGTTCGGCCACGCGGAACGGCACCCCGGCCGGGTGGCCAGCGTCTCGTTGATCGAGTCGGAGCCGGCCACCGCCGCCTGGTCCCGCAAGATGGCGGACAACCTCGCACGCGGAGCGGAGGAACTCGCCCGCGACGGCCTCTTCGCGGAACTCACCGAGAAGCACGGCAAGCACGTGACCAAACGCATCCGGTCGGCCGCCCGGCTGCTGCACTCCACCACCACGGTGCGGGACGTCCCCGCCAGCCGGGTGCTCGACGAGGACGGGATCCGGTCGGTGGACTGCCCAGTGCTGGCCCTCTACGGGGCCGAGTCCGAACTCGCGGTCCAGGAGGGCTGGTTGAGGTCACTGCTGCCGCGATGCCGCACCGTCGTGGTACCGGACCAGGAGCACTGGGTCCTGGTCGGCGCCACGGAGCTGACCGGCGATCTGATCCTGGACTGGATCCGCGCGCACACGCCCGTACCGGCGGCCGGGGACGTGAGCCGGTGAGCCGCTTCCTGTTCGTGGTGCCGCCCCTGGCCGGGCACATCAACCCCACGGTCGGCGTCGCCGCCGAACTGGCCGCGCGCGGGCACCAGGTGGCCTGGGCCGGACTGCCGGAGGTCGTGGGACCGCTGGTGGGCGACGGCGCGACCGTGTTCCGGTGCTCCTCCCCGGACCTGGCCGACCCCGCCCTGCTGCGGCCGCCCTCGCTCCGCGGCCCGGCGGCGCTGAAGTTCCTGTGGGAGAAGTTCCTCGGGCCGCTCGCCGAGCACATGGCGCCCGGAGTGCGGGCGGCCGTCGGGGAGTTCCGGCCGGACGTCCTGGTGGCCGACCAGCAGGCCGTCGCCGGCGGCCTCCTGGCCGAGCGGCTGGGGCTGGTGTGGGCCACCTCGGCGACCACCACGGCGGGCTTCACCTCGCTGTCCGGCCTGCCGAAGGTCGACTCCTGGATCGCCGGGCTGATCGGGGAACTGCGGCGGCGGATCGGCGACCCCTGGAGCACCGCGGACCCCCGGCTGTCCGACCGGCTGGTGCTGGCCTTCAGCACCGAGGCCCTGGCCGGGCCGCTCCCGTCCGCCGGCGGACACGTCCGGTTCGTCGGCCCGTCGCTCGCCGCCCGTCCGGCCGCCGACGACTTCCCCTGGCACCGGCTCGACCCCCGGACACCCACCGTGCTGATCACCCTCGGCACGGCCAACGCCGAGGCGGCGCCCCGCTTCCTCGCCGCGTGCGCCCAGGCGGTGCGCGGCCGGCCGGACCGGGCGCAGGCGGTGATCGTCGACCCGACGGGCACGGTGCCGGAGTTCGCCGACCGGGTGCTGGTCCGGCCGCGCGTTCCCCAACTGGCCCTGCTGGAACGGTGCGACGCGGTGATCTGCCACGGCGGGCACAACACCGTGTGCGAGGCGCTGTGGTACGGCCTCCCTCTGGTCGTCGCACCCATCCGGGACGACCAGCCCGCCGTCGCCGCCCAGGTGACGGACGCCGGGGCGGGCGTACGGGTCCGGTTCAACCGGGCGACCGCCGAAGTGCTGGGCGCGGCACTGGACACCGTCCTCCGCGAGCCCGGCTGCCGCGAGGCGGCCGGGAGGGTGCGCGCGTCGTTCCGCGCCGCGGGGGGTGCCGCGGCCGCGGCCGCGCACCTCGAAGCCCTGGCGGCGGGGGCGCACTGACCCGCCGTCCCGCAGCTCCTGCCGAACGAGAGGTGCCGCCCATGCGCTGATATGTCATGTTCTCGCCACTCTTGCGAGGAGAACAGTCCCTCGCACCCGTCCCCCTGACACCCCTTCACAAGGATCCACTATGCGCAACCCCCACAGAAGAGCGGCACTGGCACCAGTGCTGCTCACCTCCCTCGCCCTTGCCCTAGCCGGCTGCAACCCGAACGACGGCGGCCCCACCCTGGGCGGGGCGGAGAGCAGCAGTAAGGCCGCCGCCCCCCAGGGCGACGTCAGCCTCCGCGAACCCTCCCGCTGGGGAACCGACCCCAGCGCGGTGGCCATTCCGGCGGGCGGCGGCGTCAAGACGCACAAGTCGGCGGTGAAGGTCGACTCCATCGACCGCAAGAGCGGACGCGCCGTCATCTCCCAGACCTTCGCGCAGGCCTCCCCGAACCCGTCCGGTTCGCCGAACCCGTCCGGTACGCCGAGTGCGCCCGGTACGCCGGAAGCGGGATCGTCGGCGAAGCCTTCGGCGGAGAAGCCCGTCGCCGTGGGCGACATCGTCGCGAGCAAGCCCGTGCCCGGCGCGCCCGAGGGCGTCCTGGCCAAGGTCACGGAGGTGGGGAAGAAGACCCCGGAGGGCACCGAGGTCCGTACCACCCCGGTCGACCTCTCCACGGTGCTGGGCGACGCCAAGGTCAAGAACAAGCTGCCCGTCGACCCGTCCGGCTTCACGGCCGATTCGCTGGTCCCGGGGGTGAAGTTCTCCTACGCCAAGCGCGGCAGCACCGACACCGGGCCCGCGGGCCTCAAGCTGCCCTTCGGCAGCCTGCGCGTCGACGTCGACACCACGCTCGACACGGAGAAGGACGCCAAGGGCGAAGGGGTGGAAAGCCCCTCCAAGGCCTCGCTCAAGGGCTTCGTCCAGCTCGCGCCCGAGGTCGACTTCAACTACTACGGCCGCGGTTCCGGCGACGGCCCGTCGGGGGCCGGCCTGCGGCTGAGCGGTGACTGGTCCTCGGCGTTCCAGTTCAAGGGGCGGACGTCCCCCACGACCAACGGCAAGCCGGTGCGGGTGCCGTTCGTCGTCCTGCACGCCAACCCGACGTTCTACATCGGTGAACTTCCGGTCACCGTCAACATCGACCTCACCTGCTACGTTCTGATCGACGCCGACGGCAGGGCGAGCCTGGACATCCAACAGGACACGGTGAAGGGCGACTTCGCCCTCGGCTCCGCGTTCAGCCTGCGCGAGGGCTGGCAGCCGGAGGCCAAGGCGAACTTCACCCCCGGGACGCTGAAGGCGAGTGCCTCGGCCGCGGTCAACGCGAAGGTCCGGCTCGGCACCGAGGCGAACCTCGGTCTCTACGGCAGCATCGGCGTGAAGGGCGACGTCGCCGCGCCGTACGTGCGCACGGAGGTCAAGGGCGGGGCCAGCGGGTCGACCGAGGGCAAGGCCGCGGTCGACGCCGACTGGAAGCTGTTCGCGGGAGTCGACCTGGAGGGCTGGGTCATGCCGTATCTGAAGATCGGCGGCGTACAGGCGTTCGCGATGCGTCTGCCGATGCCCAAGGTGCAGCGCGAGGTGCAACTCGCCCACGGCAAGGGAGCCATACAGATCCCCCAGCCGCGCACTCCGCAGGACGACACGAAGCCGGGCGACACGAAGCCGGGCGACACGAAGCCGGATGACACGAAGCCGGACGACAAGGATCCGTCCGGCGGCAGCAAGCCCCGGCAGCACTGACACACCGACGCGCGAGCGTGGGACCTTCCGTCGGAACCGTCATGTCCGACGGGGGGATCCCACGCTCGCGAATTTTTGTTATGCGAGCCGACTCCCCGAACTCCTTCATTATTGCGGGTTTACCGCAACGTCGCAGGTGACGCCGCATCGACTCACTTTCTGTGCCGCGTAGTTGGCACACCGAAAGTGACATGCGCAATCCATGTGACGTAAAGTCCCGGTGAGTTGTTGCTCAAGGGACTGCCGTTCACGAGTCATTGACGACCACGGCAGCGCCCACCCCCCACAGTTTGAACCGGCGCGCACCGGAACCGTCGTGCGCGCCGCAGAAAGGCATACCCATGTTCCGAATACGAATGCCGAGACCCGCGGCACTGATTGCAGCGGGCGGCATAGGCGCCTGCATCGCCACCGTCGCCGTACCGTCCGCCTACGCGGCTCCCCCCACCCCGGCAGACAACTGCACGGTCCGCCCCGCGGACAAGAATTCCGAAGCGCCGCTGAGCTGTGTCGGCGTCACCGCCTCCCTCGACCGCCTCCCCGCCCTCGGCGAGCAGAGCACCCTCACCGTGGCCGTCAAGGCGCAGACCGACGTCCAGCGCGCCGGTCTCTCCCTCCAACTGCCGCCCGCCCTGCGGATCGTCGACCGGGACCAGGACCTCGCCGCGCCCACGACGGACGCCTTCGGCCAGCGCACCAGCCGGACGCTGACCCTCACCCCGGGCACCCGCACCGTCAAGCTCAAGGTCAAGGCCGTCGCCGCGGGCCCCGCCCAGATCCAGGCGGACATCAGCGACGTCGACCGCCCCGATCCGCGCCGCGCCGCTCACGCCTCGGTGGAACTGACCATCGGCAAGGCCAAGGGCTCCACCGCCAAGGGCATGTCCGTCACCGAGGCCGACGCGACCCCGGCCGACGGGCCCACGGCCGGCGGGCCCACGGCGCAGGACCGACCGGCACGCCCGGGCGCCGCCGCCCCGGCCGCACCGAGCACTCCCCCACAGGCCGCCGCCCCCGGCAGGCCCTACGCCCCGGTCTGCGTCAGCGGCACGCTGCGCAACCGCTTCCAGTCCTCCGAGGGCGGCAGCTGGAACCGCAAGGCCGACCGGGACCTGCCGGTCAGCAACGCCAATGTCACCCTCTGGGGCAAGGCGACCGCGGGCGGCAGTACGCAGAAGCTCGCCACGGGCCTGACCGGCAACGGAGACGGCACGTTCAACCTCTGCTACACACCGAGCACTTCCGTCACCTCCCAGGTCTGGGCGGAGTTCCAGACCCAGGCCGGCAGCATGTGGTCGGTCGTCGACGGATACAACCGCCGCTACTCGACCACCTCGAACGCCCTCGGCAACGTCTCGGGCAACAGGAGCCTGGGCACCGTCTACGCCAACAGCGGCCAGAGCCGCGCCTGGCACGCCTTCGACACCCTCAACAAGCTGTGGTGGGACCGGGGTTCGACCAGCACGTGCTGGACGAGCAACGAGCGGAGCGGCCGCTGCTCCCCGATCACCGTCCAGTGGTACCCGGGCTCCCGGGACGGTACGTACTGGACGAACCGCGACGACAAGGTCCACCTCGCGGACAGCGACCCCGACTCCGGCCACACCACCGTCCACGAGGCCGGACACTCCCTCATGGGCAAGCTCTACAACGGTTGGTGGCCGAACGTCACCAACTGCTCGCCCCACTACGTCAACCGCGCCTCCTCCACCACCTGCGGCTGGACCGAGGGCTTCGCCAACGCCGTGGCGTTCCGCGCCTTCAAGGACACCGTCATGACGTGGGGCAACGGCAGTTCCATGAACCTCGCCAACGACCGCACCACACGCGGCATGGACTGGGGCGACGCCGTCGAGGCCCGGGTCGCCACCTCGCTGGTCGACCTGTGGTCCAAGGTCGACGGCGGCTGGACGAAGAGCAACACCATGATGTCCCGCGAGCGCCAGTCCACCTTCCGTGAGTACTTCCTCACCGACCGGCCCGCGTACGGCCTGGACAGCGGAGCGAAGGCCCGCAGCATCCTCTACAACCACACCATCCAGTACTGATCCGGCGGCCCCGGTCTGTCCGCCCTCACCGATCAGTACAAGAAGGACCCCCCATGCACGGAATCCGTAGAGCACAGCGCACATCGACGCGCGCACACGCCGCCCCCGCGCGAAAGCGCCGCAAGGTCATTCTTCTGACCACGATGGCCACCGTCCTGTCCGGCGGAGCCCTGCTGAGCATCTCCCCCCAGGCCGAGGCCGCCGTCACCGGCACGGTCTATGGCGGGCGAGGCAACTTCAGCACCGTCAACCAGCGGACCCAGCCGTCGCTTTCGGCCGGCATCACCGGAAAGTCACGGGTCGGTGACCGCATCCTGATGTCCTGCCGTACCACCGGCGACGTCGTCGAGAACAACTCCCGCTGGATCTGGTCCGGCAAGTACTACATGGCCGACGCGTTCATCCGGGAGAACACCACGAAGCTGCCGGTCTGCGGCTCCACCCCGCCCACCGACCGGCCCACGGGCCGGCCCACGGACCAGTCCACCGGCCGGAAGGCTCTCGACATCAACATGCAGAAGCAGGTCCAGTCCCAGTGGTGCTGGGACGCCAGCGGCCTGACCATAGCCAACTACTGGGGCTACAACCGCTACAGCCAGGCCGACTTCTGCCGTCTGGCCGCCCAGAACAACCGGCTGAGCTGCAACAACCAGCCTGCCACCCTCGGCGACATGGCCAACGCCCTGCGCAACATGGGCTTCCGCAGCAGCGGCAGCGACCTGTACCGCAACGCTTCCTTCGGCGAGACCCGGAACGAGATCGCGAACGGGCGCCCGTTCGCCGTCCGTTTCGGCTGGAACTCCGGCGGCGGCCACATGAACGTCATCTACGGCTACGACAGCAACAGCAACATGATCGCGGTCGGCGACCCGTGGCCCACCACGAAGACCTACACCTGGTGGAACTACTCCACCTACGTCAACAACAACTCCTTCCGGTGGACCCACACGCGCATCGGCATACAGGGCTAGAGGAGACGACCACCATGCACCGTACGACCAGACGCGCCGCGACCCTGTGTGCGGCCACTGCCGTCGCCGCCCTCTGCGGAATCGTTCCCGCGCAGGCCGCCGACGGACCCACCGCCCCCGCGGCGACCGACTTCACCGCCGCTCAGAAGGTGCTGGGCTCCGGCCGGCTCCACGACACCGTCGCCCGCTTCCTGACGGCTGCCGCCGAGCGCAGCGCCACGGACGGCGGCACGGACGGCGGTACAGGCAGCGACGCGGCCGGCGCCCCGCGCAGCTCCGCGCAGTCGCCTGCCGCCGCACCCGGCTTCGACCTCAAGAAGCCGGTCCCCTTCTACGAGTTGTCGCCCGAGTTCGTCGCCGGCAAGACCAAGGCCACCGCCGGCGCGGCCCTGCGGCTGTCCTACCTCGCCGCCCGCGTCTCGGCCGCCGACGGCCGTCAGGCCGCCGTCCTGCTCGCCCCGGAGGAGGACAACAAAGGCGGCCGAGGCGGCCAGGACGGCCAGAGCGGCCGTTCCTGGCAACTGGCCGGCATCCGCGACGGCGACACGGACATCAGCGCCGCAGAAAGCGGCACGGGCCGTGAGCAGACCTTCATCGAGCCGCAGATCCACGGCTGGTACCGGCTGACCGGCAGCGGCTCCGTCGAGCCGCTCAACAAGGAAGCCCGGACAGCCCTCCAGGGCAAGGACCGTATCTCGCTCGCGGCGTACCAGCAGCTCGTCGCCAAGCGGTACGGCGACAAGCTCCCCGGCTCGGACTACGACCGCAAGGGGCTCGCGGGCGGCTACGCCCTCGCCGAGGACCAGGCGGCCCCCACCGCCTCTTCCTTCCCCTGGCTCCTGACCGGCTCCGGCGCGGCAGCGCTGGCGGTGACGGGAGCGGCGGTCCTTCTCCTGCGCCGCCGACGCCGCTCGGTCTGATCCCGGGCGCTGTCGTACCGTCTCGCGTTACCCTCTGATCCTGCCCCTGGCCGGCCTGTGCCGGCCAGGGGCAGGCCGGTGCCGACGCCGCCGGCAACCGGCTAGGACGCCCGGGTTTTCCGGCAGTTGCGCAAGGGGAACACGGCTCGGACGACCGTCCCGGCGGTGCCGGCGCTTCGGGCGCTGAATGAGCCGCCGTACGCTTCGCAGCGCCAGCGCATGCCCTGCATGCCGTACCCCTCGGCGGCTCTCGGTGGGTTCGCTCCGAGGCCGCGTCCGTCGTCGGTGACGGTGAGGCTGATGCCGTCGTCGCGACATACGAGAGCAAGGGTCACATGCCGGGCGTCGGCGTGCTTGACCACATTGGTGAGCGCTTCCTGGGCGACCCGGTAGACGGCAAGATTCACGCCGTTCTCCCCCGTACACGCATGGGGCCGGTCGCCCTGGACGTCCACGTCCACCACGAGCCCGTTCTCGGCGGCGACCTGTCCGGCGAGGGCGGTGACCGACTCGGCGAGCCCCAGCCCTTGGACGGTTGCCGGGCTCACGGTGGCGATGATGCGGCGCAGCGTGCCGGCCTGTTCGTCGAGGGTGCGGGACGCGTCCTCCATCGCCGCACGCAGCGCACCGGGGTCGTCCAGCAGGCGGGCCGCGTCGAGCCGCCGCCGGGTCAGTGCCAGCAGTTGGAGGACCTCGTCGTGCAACTCGCCCGCGAGCAGGCCCGCATGGTGCTCCTGCCGCTCCACCATGGCGCTGGCGCGTCCCCGGCTGAGGACCACCTTCATCTCGGGCCAGGCCGGGACGGCGTACACGGATGCCGCCAGCAGGAACGCCATGGCCACGTGGTCCTTCAGTGCGGAGTGCGCCAGCCGGTCCACGCTCAGGACCGTGAATCCGCAGCAGATCAGGATCAGCAGCCGGCGGGCCCGCCGCAGCCCGCAGGTCAGCAGCGCGAGGACGCCGGTGGCCAGGGCGATGCTCGGGGTCGCGACCGAGCGGGCCGGCAGCCGGTCGTCGGTGAGGAGGTTGACCGAGTAGCCCAGGCCGCTGACCAGGCTCACCGCGATGCAGAAGCCGCCGAGTGTGAGCGGCTGTTGTGCGGTGGCCGGCCGGGCGGTTCCGCTACACATCGGCGGAGCGGTTCTGCCGGGCGTAGGCGACGAGGTCGGCCCTGGTGACCAGGCCCAGCCGGGCGCGCAGAGCGGCCCTGACGCTCTCCACCGTGCGGACGCTGACCGTCAGCCGCGCGGCCACCTCGCGGTTGGTGTGCCCCTCGCCGAGCAGGGCCAGGACCTGCCGCTCCCGCAGCTGCAGTTCCGGCTCCCGGCCCTGGGCACGGGCCAGACCGGCACCGAGCGAGGGCTGTACGTACCGTTCTCCCGACGCCACCGTCCGTACCGCCCGGACCAGTTCGGACACGGGGCTGCTCTTCAGCAGATAGCCTGCGGCGCCCGCGGCCAGTGCCCCGCAGATGATGGCCCGGTCCTCGTAGCAGCTCTGCACGAGAATGCCCATCCCCGGTGCGGCGGCGAGGAATTGGGGGATGGCGTTGAGCGCCAGCCCCGACTCCAGCTTCATGTCCAGCACCAGCACATCGGGCCGCTGCTCGGAAACGATCTTCAACGCCTCGCGTTCGCAGGCGGCCTCCCCGACCACGATGAAGCCCTCGGGCTCCAGGAACGCCCGGGTTCCGGCTCGTACGGTCGGATGATCCTCGGCCAGGACCACTCGCACGGGATCCCCCATCTTCTGCATAACATTTCGGGCACGGGGAAAACATGGCTGCTTTGCCGCCCTAGTGGATGCATTTACTTTCCGATGTAGTGGCCAATCTTGTCAACCGACAGAATTCCGCAGCGGGCGGTCAAATATTCAATTTCTGGACCCAAAGGGTCCGAATTTCCCGTCTTGGCGGGAAATATATGCCACCGATGAAGCTCGGGCCCGTACAACGCGGCACGCATATGACGGCCCGTCAAAAATGCATCGCGTTAACGCGGTTCGGAGAAATCCCGGGCTTTTCTCCCCCTCAGGGGGTCGCCGTGGATACGACGAATACCTGGGGATAGTCCGGGTTGTCCGTATTGACGGCGATTTCCAGGGTGGGCCGGGGTTTGTCGTGGCTGAGGGTCTCCCCCGCCCAGTGCTCACCGGAGCCGATCTTCCAGCCGACCACGGCGGCCTGTTCCTGGTCGATGGGGACCTCGCCGGTCCGCAGCTCCGCCGCCGTGGTGCCGACCCGCTTGAGGAAGGTCTTGAGCCCCTTGCGGTCGGTGGTGAACCGCAGATACAGCGAGCTGGACTTCCAGGCGTTGACCTCGAAGTGGGAGACGTCCTCGGAGCGGCCGGGCGGCGCGACCTCGTAGATGCGCCGCTGCACCCGCGAGGGCCAGCCCTCCTCCGGTCCGGTCCGGGCCGCTTCCTCCCGCTTGGGCGCGCTGCCGGCCCGGCTCTGCATCGCGGAGATGTACAGATAGCCGACGGGTATCGCGATCAGCAGGAAGGCGATCACCGGCTTGAGCCAGCGGTGGCGGCGGCCGCCGCCGGGCGCCGGGGCGGCGGGCGGAGCGGTGGTGGCGGGCCCGTGGTCGGTGGTGGCGCTCATGCGCGGCCCGCCCGTGCGTAGCGCTCGTAGCGCTCGACGCGGCGCCGGTTGGCGCGCCGGAAGCGGCGGGCGACGAGCCGGGCCAGGTCGGCGGCGCCCACCATGCCGGCCTCGGGGCCGAGCTGGGCCTTGACGATACGGGCCTCGGGGCGGTAGCCGCGCCCGGTGAGGTGGCGGCGGAAGGCGTCCCGGGCGGGGGCGATGAGCAGGTCGTCGGCGGCGCTGACGCCACCGCCGATGACGAAGCAGGAGGGGTCGAGGGCGGCGGCGAGGTTGGCGATGCCGACGCCGAGCCACTGCCCGATGTCCTGGAGCAGCTCGACGCACATGGCGTCGCCGCCGCGCGCGAGCTCGGTGACGATCGGGCCGGTGATCTCGCCGATGTTGCCGCCGACGCGGTCGATGATGCCGTAGGCGACCGGGGACTCGGCGGCGGCCAGTTCGCGGGCCTCGCGCACCAGGGCGTTGCCGGAGCTGTACTGCTCCCAGCAGCCGCGGTTGCCGCACGGGCAGCGGTGGCCGCCGGGCACGACCTGCATGTGCCCGAACTCGCCGGCGACCCCGTACTTGCCGCGCTTGACCCGGCCGTCCTCCAGGATGGCGCCGCCGATGCCGGTGCCGAGGGTGATCATCACCAGGTGGTCCTCGCCCCGGCCGGCCCCGAAGCGCCACTCCGCCCAGGCGGCGGTGTTGGCGTCGTTGTCGACCATGACGGGGACGGCGAGGCGGCCGGCGAGGCGGTCGCGCAGCGGCTCGTTGCGCCAGGACAGGTGCGGGGCGAACAGCACCCGGTTGCGGTCGGCGTCGACCCAGCCGGCGGCGCCGATGCCCACCGCGTGCACGTCGTGCCGGTCGGAGAGGTCCAGGACCAGGTCGACGATGGTGTCCTCGACGACCTTGGGGCTCTTGGACTTGTCCGGGGTCTCGGTGCGCAGCTTCTCCAGGATGTTCCCGTCGGCGTCGACGACGCCCGCCATCACCTTGGTGCCGCCGATGTCGATGCCGACCGTGGGCACCCGGGGCGCGGTCAGGTGCGAGCGGCGCTCGCGGGTGCCGACGGTGCGCAGGACGGTCGCCCTCGCGGTACCCCGGTGGACCCGCTCGCGGTACGTGCTCATCGTGCCGCCTCCCCCGGGTGGGGCCGGGCGGATGATCGGGAGCGTGCTCGCACTGGTCGTTGTCCCTGGGGTGGTCTCGGGAGGCGGGTGCGCCTCGGGCGTACGGGCCGGACGGGCCGGACCGACTGGACGGGGTGCCGGTCGTGGACCGGGGGTGGCGGTCCGTGACGGACGGTGCCACGTGCGGCCCACCGTGGCCGATTGTGCCTTACCGGCGGTGTGGGCCGCATAACCCTCACTGCGGGCGGGACGGCGCCGGGCCGCTCAGCCCGTACCGGAGCCCGGGTCCGTGGCGCGCGCCAGCTCGTGGCTGAGCTGGTCGAGCTCGCTGCCGCCCGCCATCTGCCGGGTCAGCTCCTCCAGCGCGATCCGCTCCTTGAGGTGGCTGCCGGCCATCGTGCCGCGCTTGAGCAGGACGAAGCGGTCGCCGACGAGGTAGGCGTGGTGCGGGTTGTGGGTGATCAGCACCACGCCGAGACCCGCGTCACGGGCGGCGGCGACGTACTTCAGCACGACGCCGGACTGCTTGACGCCGAGCGCCGCCGTCGGCTCGTCGAGGACGAGCACCTTGGCGCCGAAGTGGACGGCGCGGGCGATGGCCACGCACTGCCGCTCGCCGCCGGAGAGGGTGCCGATGGGCTGGTCGACGTCGCGCAGGTCGATGCCCATGCGCAGCAGCTCCGCGCGGGTCGTCCCGCGCATGAGGTCGACGTCCAGGCGCCGGAAGGGGCCCTTGCCCTTCGTGGGCTCGGAGCCGAGGAAGAAGTTGCGCCACACGGGCATCAGGGGGACGACGGCGAGGTCCTGGTAGACGGTGGCGATGCCCCGGTCCAGGGCCTCGCGCGGGGAGCCGAGGCGGACCTCCTCGCCCTCGATCGCGAAGGTGCCGGCGTCGTGCTGGTGCAGCCCGGCGATGATCTTGATGAGGGTGGACTTGCCGGCCCCGTTGTCGCCCAGCACGCAGGTGATCTCGCCGGCGTGCACCTGGAGGGAGACCCCTTCGAGGGCGCGGATGTTGCCGTAGAACTTGCTGACGTCCGTCAGCTCCACCAACGCGTCCGTGGTCATTTGCTGGCCTCCGCCCGTTTGCGGACCCACGCGTTGAGCAGGGTCGCGAGGAGCAGCATCGCGCCGAGGAAGAACTTGAACCAGTCCGGGTTCCACTGGGCGTAGACGATGCCCTTGCTGGTCATGCCGAAGATGAACGCGCCGACCGCGGCGCCGATGGCCGAGCCGTAGCCGCCGGTCATCAGGCAGCCGCCGATGACGGCCGCGATGATGTAGAGGAGTTCGTTGCCGACGCCCTCGCCGGACTGGACGACGTCGTACGACATCAGCAGGTGCTGCCCGGAGACCCAGGCGCCGAACGCGACGGCCATGTACAGCCAGATCTTGGTCCTGTTGACCGGGACGCCGACCGCGCGGGCCGCGTCGGCGCCGCCGCCCACCGCGAAGATCCAGTTGCCGGCGCGGGTGCGCAGCAGCACCCAGGTGGCGAGGGCGACGAGGGCGAACCACCACAGGACGGTGACCTGGAGGTCGACGCCGCCGACCGTCAGGTGCGAGGCGAAGACGGCGCGGGCGGACTCGAAGCCCTCCATGTCACCGATGCTCTTGGTGGAGACGGTTCCGGAGATGAGCTTGGTGAAGCCGAGGTTCAGGCCCGTGAGCATCAGGAAGGTGCCGAGCGTGATGATGAAGCTCGGCAGTCTGGTGCGGGTGAGCACGAAGCCGTTGAAGAGGCCGATCGCCAGGGTGAGAAGCAGGGAGACGCCCACCCCCACCCAGACGTTCGCGGTCATCTGGTAGCTGAACATCGAGGAGACCAGCGCGGAGCTGGTCACCATCACACCGGCCGACAGGTCGAACTCGCCGCCGATCATCAGCAGCGCCACCGGCACCGCCATGATGCCGATGGTCGACGAGGCGTAGAGCACGGTCGACAGGCTGGACGCCTTGAGGAAGACGGGCGCGACGGCGGCGAAGAAGACGAAGACGGCGGCGGCGCCGACGACCGCGCCCAGTTCGGGGCGGCCCATCAGCCGGCGCGTCCGGCTGCGGCCGAGGAGCCGTTCGTCGGCCGCCGGGGCGGTGTGCGCGGGTGTGCTCATCGGGTGCCTCGCTTGGTGTACTCGGCGAGGGGGCCGGCGTCGTCCTTGGTGATGATCTGGGGGCCGGTCAGCACCGGGCGGCCGCCGCCGAGGACATCCGCGTTGTACTTGTACAGCCACAGCAGGTCGACGGCCTCGTAGCCCTGAAGGTAGGGCTGCTGGTCGACGGCGAAGCCGAGCGAGCCGTCCTTGAGGCCCTGGGCGACCTTGGCGTTGAGGTCGAAGGTGTCGATCTCGGCCTTGCTGCCCGCCTGCTCGGCGGCCTTGACCGCGGTGGGCGCGAAGGGCGCGCCGAGGGTGACGACGGCGTCGATGTCCTGCTCGGACTGGAGCTTGGCCTGGATCGTGGAGAGCACGCCGGGCATGTTGGTGCCCTCGACGTAGAGGTTCTCCAGCTCGCCCTTGAAGGTCTTCTTCACGCCCGCGCAGCGCTGCTCGTGGCCGACGTTGCCCTGTTCGTGCAGGACACAGACGGCCTTCTTCTTCCCGCGCTGGTTGAGCTCGTCGCCGACGGCCTCGCCGGCGATGGTCTCGTCCTGGCCGATGTGGGTGAGCGCGCCGAACTTCTTCGACTCCTCCGAGCCGGAGTTCACGGTGACCACCGGGATACCCGCCTGCCGGGCCCGGGCGACGACGTCCTTCATGGCGTCGGGCTTGGCCAGGGTGACGATCAGGCCGTCGACCTTCTGGTCGATCATGGCCTGGACGTCCTGGGCCTGTTTGTTGCCCTCGACGTCGTGGGCGTAGAGGAACTTGATGTTGTCCTTGACGGCCGCCTGTTTGGCGCCGCTCTGGACGATGTCCCAGAAGGTGTCGCCGTCGCCGGAGTGCGTGACCATAGCGAAGGTCCAGCGGGGAGTGTTCACGGCGGCGTGCCCCTGGGCGGCCTGGGCGGCCCGCTCCTCGGCGCGTTTGCCGCCCGTACTGCTGCACCCCGCCAGGGTGACGCCGAGCACTGCCGCGAGTGCGGCGCTCACCGCCCGTACACGTCTGTGAACCCTTGCCACGAGGAACTGCCCTTCTCGCTGTCTTTCACGTGCGACCGGGCCCGGTCCGGCGGGCCCAACCGCCCAAGTATCCGTCACCATCCGTCACCGGTGTCGCCGGGGCATGCGGGGTGGCGTGCGGGGCTGCTGCTATGTGGCGGGAGCCGCAGTGGCGTGCGCCACAATCTGTTCGCCCTGTGCTCCGCCTTTTGCCGGAACATTCTGACGGACGGTCGCCACGCGGCGCGGCCCGGCCGTCACGGGCGGACCAGGAGCTGGAAGTCGAAGGAGTAGCGCGAGGCGCGGTAGACGTGGGAGCCGAACTCGACGGCGCGCCCGGTGTCGTCGAAGGTCGTGCGTTCCATGGTCAGCAGCGGGGCTCCGGCGGGCTCGGCCAGGCGCTCGGCCTCCTCGGGGGTCGCGGCGCGGGCGCCGATCGTCTGGCGGGCGCTGTGCAGGGTGATCCCGGCCGCGCGGAAGAGCCGGTACAGGCCGGTCTCGGCGAGCTTGGCGGCATCGAGGTCCAGCAGGCCGGCGGGGAGGTGGTTGCGCAGGTGGGCCATGGGCTCGCCGTGCGCGAGGCGCAGCCGCTCGATCAGGACGACCTCGCCGCCCTCGGCGACCCCGAGGGCGGCGGCGACCCGGGCGGAGGCGGGTTCGACGGTGTGGCACAGCACCTCGGTGGCGGGCTGCTGGCCGGCGGCCTCCAGGTCGTCGTAGAGGCTGCTGAGCTCCAGCGGCCGCTTGACCTGGCTGTGCACGACCTGGGTGCCGACGCCCCGGCGCCGCACCAGCAGCCCCTTGTCCACGAGCGACTGGATGGCCTGGCGCACCGTGGGGCGGGAGAGCCCGAGCCGGGCGGCGAGCTCGATCTCGTTGCCGAGCAGGCTGCCCGGGGCCAGCCCGCCCTGCTCGATGGCCGCTTCGAGCTGCTGCGACAGCTGGAAGTACAGGGGGACGGGGCTGCCGCGGTCCAGGCTGAAATCAAGAGGTCGGTGCTTCGCCACGCCTGGGAGCGTAGTCGGACGACCGGATGACGGGAAGTCCGGAGGTCAGGTTGTCCGGACATGCGTACAGCTGTGCCGGGTCCGGCGCCGGGTCTAGGGCCGGAACCGCACCGGCAGGGTGCGGGTGCCGCGGATGAGGGTGCCGCGTATCCAGTGCAGCTCGCGCGGGTCGGCGTCCAGGGCGAGGCGCGGGCAGCGCTCCAGCAGGGCGCGCAGCGCGATACGGGCCTCCAGCCGGGCCAGCGGCGCGCCGAGGCAGTAGTGGATGCCGTGCCCGAAGGCGAGGTGGCCCCGGGTGTCGCGGTGGATGTCGAAGCGGTCGGCTTCGGGCCAGCGGCCCGGGTCGCGGTCGGCCGAGGCGAGGCCGACGAGGACGATCCGGCCCTCGGGGATGGTGGTGCCGGCGACGGTCACCGGTTCGGTGGTGTACCGGAAGGTGGCGTTCTCCACCGGGCCGTCGTGGCGCAGGACTTCCTCGACGACGTTGTCGAGGAGGCCGAAGTCGGCGCGCACTGCCGCGAGTTGGCCGGGGTGGAGCAGCAGTTGGCGGACGGCGGTGGTGATGAGGTTCACGGTGGTCTCGTGCCCGGCGATGATCAGCAGCCAGGCCATGCCGAGGAGTTCGTCGCCGGAGAGCCGGTCGCCGTCCTCGTCGTGGGTGCGCACCAGCGCGCTGAGCAGGTCGTCGCCGGGGGCGCCGCGCTTGGCCGCCACGAGGTCGGCGAGGGCCTGGGTGATCCCCGTCACGGCGGCCTTGTCCGCCTCGGGGCCGGAGGGTTCGACCATCTCGGCCGTCCAGACCCGGAAGGCGGCGCGGGCCGGCTCGGGCACGCCGAGCAGTTCGCAGATGACGGTCATGGGCAGCGGAAAGGCGAAGGCGTCGACGAGGTCGGCGCGGCCGTCCGGCGCGGCGAGCATGGCGTCCAGCAGGTCGTGGGCCATGGCCTCGACGCGGGGCCGCAGGCCCTCGACGCGGCGCCCGGTGAACTCCCGGGCCACGAGCTTGCGCAGCCGGGTGTGCTGGGGCGGGTCCATCTCCAGGAGATTGGTGAAGATGGGCGAGCTCCCGGCGGGTTCCCCGTGCCACAGGTCGAGGCGGCGCCAGTCCTTGCCGAACCGGGGGTCGGCGAGGGCCGCGCGGGCCTCCTCGGCGCCGGTGATCAGCCACATCTCCATGCCCTCGCTGCGCACCCGGTGCACGGGCCCGCGCTCGCGCAGTGCGGCGTAGAGGGGATAGGGGTTCTCGGTGAACTCCGGCCCGCAGGCGTCGAGGTCGACCGTCTCCGTCTGGGTTGTGTGCGTGTCCGACATGTCCACTGACACCGCCTTCCGGCTCGACTGCGGACACCGTACGGAGAAGTGGAGCGGAGCGCGTCCGTCGCGTGGAGGATGTGGCGGCGCTGTGCGGTGTGCTGCCGTACGGCCGGTACGGGCCGTACGGCAGCACTCTGGCCTGACGAGACGTCAGCGGATGCTGTGTCAGCGGTTCAACTCGGCCGTCAGCAGCCCCAGTCGACCTTGTCGAAGCTCTCGTAGTGGTCCTCGGTGTAGTAGTCCTCGTGCTTCTGCTGCCCGGTGACGATGCGGCGCGCGCCGCGGTCGGGGGAGCCCGGGGTGATGACCGTGTACTCGTGGTAGTAGCCGTTGGACTGCTGCGGCAGGACGCCCTCGCGGTTGGAGAAGACGATGCCGTCGCGCGGGTACGGGAACGGGCCGCCCTTGTCGATCAGGCCCAGGGTGTCGTGGGCCTGGGAGGGCAGCTCGGAGTAGCAGACGGTGCCGACGGACTGCGCGCCGGCCCGCACGGCGGCCGCGTGGGCGGTGGGGGTGGCGGCGACGGCGGGGCCGCCGACGAGGAGCGCGGAAGCGAGCGCGGCCAGGGCGGCAACACGCGTGAAACGTTGGGGGGTTGTCATAGCGCCAGCATGACGCGCGTAGCACCTGTCATGTCAACGACAAATACTTGATGTTTCCTTAACGTTCACCATCGCCGGGGGATTCACCAGGTTCTTGCCTCAAAGGCAAAACTTTTGCCTCGTAGGCAGAACGCTGGCTATACCGGAGACATGAGCAGCGCCAGTCACCTCGACAGTCCCCCCGGCGAGGACCTGCCCGTCGTCGCCCCGCGCCTGCGCGAACTGCGCCGGCGCAGCGGGCTCACCCTGGAGGCGGCGGCCGCCCGGGCCGGTCTGTCCCCCGCGCACCTCTCGCGTCTGGAGACCGGCCGGCGCACGCCGTCGCTGCCGATGCTGCTCGCGCTCGCCCGCACCTATGGGACCACGGTCTCCGACCTGCTGGGCGAGGTGCCCCCGGAGCAGGACCCGATCGTGCGGGCCGGGCGGATGGAGGCGCAGCAGGCGGGCGGCTGGAGGTACTGGCGGGCCGGCGGTTCCGGCCGGGCCATGCAGGCGCTGCGGCTGCACGTGCCGCCGGAGGCCGGCGGTCAGGCGGAGCTGGTGCGGGTGCACCCGGGCGAGGAGTGGCTGTACGTGACGGCGGGGCGGCTGCGGCTGACGCTGGGCGAGGCCACGCACGTCCTGGAGCCCGGCGACGCCGCGCACTTCGACTCGCTCACTCCGCACCGCATCGCGGCCGCGTCGCGCGGCGGAGTGGATCTGCTGTTCATGCACACGCTGGTGCAGAGCGGCGCGACCGAGCTGTGTCTCGGGGGCGCCGCGGGGAACCCGAGAGGGCTGGGAGGACGGCCGTGAGCGACACCGCGCACACCACCGACGACGTGACAGGTACGGACCCCGAGCCGACCGCGCAGACCGCGCCGGCTGCGCCGGCCGTGCGGACCGTTCGGGAGGAGGACCGCGCGCCGATGGGCATGACCATGCGGGTCTTCATCTATCTCGTGGCGGTGCACATCTTCGCCGCCTTCCTGTTCCTGATCTTCTACTTGGGCGGCGCCGGGTAGCGCGTCCGCCCGCCCCTGCGGGACCCTGGTGCGGAAGGGTCCCGCGTCCCGTGAGAAGGGAACGAGAGGGGAAGGCGATGACCGGTACGGCGGCGGAGGTCCTGGCGGACGCGGTGCGCCGGCTGACGCCGGAGGCGTCCGCGAACCCGCTGCTCCCCCGCCTCGTCTCGGGAGAGGCGCCGCGCCGTGTGCTCGCCGCGCTCGCGCTGGAGCAGCACCACATCGTCGTCGCCGACCGCCGCAGCTTCGCGCATCTGGCACTGCGCTGTGCCGGGCGGCCGCACCTGGCGGCGTTCTTCGGCTTCCTGGCCCGCGGCGAGGGCGTGGCGCTGGAGCGGCTGGACGCCCTGGTGGCGGCGTGCGGTCTGGACGCTGAGGCGGTACGGGCGTACGAGCCGCTGGCGGGCTGCCAGGCGTATCCGGCGTACGCGGCCTGGCTGGCGCTCGGCGCGGAGCCCGTCGACGTGGTCGTCGCCCTGAACGCCAACTTCGCGGCGTGGGGCGGCTATTGCGCGTCCATCGCGCGGGCCCTGCGCGAGCTCTACGGGCTCGGCGACGACGCGTGCGGCTTCTTCGACTTCTTCGCCGAGCCCGCGCCGGAGCTCCCGGAGCTGTCCCTGAGGGCGGTTCAGGAGGGCATGGACGCGGGCCTGTTCACGGAGCGGCCGGCCCTGCGGTACGGGCGGCTGCTCCAGGAGTACGAGGCGATGTTCTGGCGGACACTCGCCACGTCCTGAGCAACAGCGTTACCGGACAGCCGGGTTCAGCAGCCGCGTGCCTTGAGGTCCCGCGCGCCGGTCTCGGTCAGCGATCCGTGGACGCGCAGCCGGGCGATGCCCCCGTCGGGGTGGATCTCCAGGCGGACGTGTGTGCCCTGGGGCACTCCGGGCAGGGGGAAGCGGTGCACGGCGTCCGGCTGCAGCGGGGTGCGGGGCAGGATCTCGCGCCAGCCGGCGGCGGGATCGGCGGGGTCGGCGCCGGTGGTCGTGTCGAGGACGGACAGGGCCGCCCAGCCGGCCGCGTTGCCCTTGAGGCAGCCGGTGTCGATCTCGACGGCGCGCAGGGCGGCGTGCGCGCACAGGCGGTAGCGCACCCAGTCGTGGCCCCGGTCGCGGCGCCGCCGGGTCTCCCACGCGTCGTGCATGCCGTGCGGGCGGCCGGGCCGGATGGTGTTGAGCGGCGAGGAGTAGAAGCGGTCGGAGGCGTCCTCGACCTGCCCGCCGTGTTCGAGCGCGGCGAGGTCGAAGGTGCCGAGCAGGGCGAGCCAGCCGGGGTCGGGCAGGGGTTCGCCGTGCACGCGCAGCCGGGCGATACCGCCGTCGGGGTACTGCCGGAGCCGCAGGTGGGTCACGCGTGAACTTCCCTCGACCGCGAAGCCGTTGGCGGCGTGCCCGCCGACGGGGGTACGCGGTACGAGGACGGTCCAGGGCACGCCGTCGGCGAGCAGGTCGGCGGGGCCGGGGGTGCCGGGCAGGCAGGTGGCCTCGACGCTCACGGACTGGGGGTGATTGCCGCGGAAGTGGGCGGTGTCGACGACGATGCCGCGCACCGTGCCCGGGACGCCGAGGCGGACGAGCGCCCAGTCGTGCTCGTCGTCGGCGGGGTGCGGGGCGGCGTGGGTGCCGCGTCGGCGTCTGGTCTCCCAGCCGTCCATCACCTTGCCTTTGTGGCCGAAGAGTTCGGGGTCGAAGCGGGGGGCCGCGGGGTCGAGGAGGTGCTCGCGGTCGGCGAAGAACTCGTCGCTGGCGGCGAGGACGGAGGCGCCGAGGCGGCGGTCGGCGAGGTCGGGCAGGTGGGTGAAGGGCAGGGGGGCGCCGCGGTAGTCGGCGTAGGGGTCGCCGCCGGGGTACGGGCGCGCGGCGCCGGTGAAGGAGGGTATGGCGGTGTCGTGCATACGCGGAACTCCCTTGCTGAGTGGGGTGGTCACCGTCGCTGTCGCTGGAGGAGGCGGCCGACGGGTTCCGTCGCCGCCCCGGGGCCGGCGACGCGCTGTCCGCGCAGCCAGGTGGACCGTACGACGCCGTGCAGGGTACGTCCGGCGTAGGCGGTGACCGGGTTGCGGTGGCGCAGGGCGGCCGCGTCGACGGTGAAGGAGGCTTCGGGCGCGAGGGCGACGAGGTCGGCGTCGTATCCGGGCGCGATGGCGCCCTTGCGGTGCAGTCCGGCGAGGGCGGCGGGGCCCTCGGACATCCAGCGGGCCAAGTCGCGCAGGGTGCGGCCGCGCCGCCGGGCGGCGGTCCACACGGCGGGCAGGCCCAGTTGGAGGGAGGAGACGCCGCCCCACGCGGCCGCGAAGTCGGGGACCTTCAGGTCGGGGGTGCACGGCGAGTGGTCGGAGACGACGCAGTCGAGGGTGCCGTCGGCGAGTGCCTGCCAGAGCGCGTCCTGGTTGGCGGCCTCGCGGATGGGCGGGCAGCACTTGAACTCGGTGGCCCCGTCGGGGACTTCCTCCGCCGTCAGGGTCAGGAAGTGCGGGCACGTCTCGGCGGTGACCGGTAACCCTTGTGCTTTCGCCGCCGCTATGGCGGGCAGGGCTCCGGCGGAGGACAGGTGCAGTACGTGCACGCGCGTACCGTGCCGGCGGGCGACGTCCATCAGGTGCTCGACGGCGGCGTCCTCGGCGGCGGGCGGCCGGGAGGCGAGGAAGTCGGCGTAGCGGGTGCCGCCGCTCTGCGGGGCGGCGGCGAGACGGGCCGGGTCCTCGGCGTGCACGATCAACAGCCCGCCGAGCGAGGCGACTTCTGCGGCGACCGCCTCCAGGTCGCCGCGCGTGAGCGGCGGGAACTCCTCCACGCCGGACGGGGAGAGGAAGCATTTGAAGCCGAACACCCCGGCGTCGTGCAGGGACTTGAGGTCGGCGAGGTTTTCGGGGACCGCGCCGCCCCAGAAGCCGACGTCGACGTACGCCTGACGGGCCGCCACGTCCTGTTTGACGCGCAGGTTCGTGAGGGTGGTGGTGGGCGGCAGGCTGTTGAGCGGCATGTCCACGAGCGTGGTGACGCCGCCGGCCGCCGCCGCGCGGGTCGCGCTCGTAAAGCCCTCCCAGGCGCTGCGGCCGGGGTCGTTGACGTGCACGTGGGTGTCGACGAGGCCGGGCAGCAGGGCGTCGCCGCCGAGGTCCTCCGCCTGTGCGGCGCGGGGTGCGTGGCGCTCGTAGGCGTCGTACGGCAGCACGGCGGTCACCGTGCCGCCGGAGACGGCGACGCAGCCGGCGCGGACGCCGTCGGGGGTGACGACGCGGGCCGAGCGCAGCAGGAGGTCGTGGCGGGCGCGGGCATCCTGGGTATCGCGGGTGCGGACGTCGTCGGTCATCTGCGGTCGGCCCCTCCCCGGTCCGTACCCGGTACCTACGGACCCGGTACGTACGGACAGCTCGCACCTCGTCTTCGACTTCAACGGCTTCAACGGTTCGTTGAACCGCAGCCCGCAGTCTTCAGCCGTGCTCCGCGCCCGTCAAGGGCTGCCCGCTCTCCCCCCGTCCGGCCTGGCGCTTTTCAATCGACAGAAGGATCGTTCCGCTGCGCGGAACGCGGCGAACGGCCCGCCGACCGCCCGGTAGGCTGCTGCCATCCCGATCCCGGAAGGACCCGCCGTGCCCTCGTCCGCCGAGCCCAGAGCCGCCGCAGCCAGTGGTGGCGTCCAGTCCCTTGAGCGCGCCTTCGACCTGCTGGAGCGGATGGCCGACGCGGGCGGCGAAGTCGGGCTCAGCGAACTGGCGTCGAGCAGCGGGCTGCCGCTGCCCACGATCCACCGGCTGATGCGCACGCTGGTCGCCTGCGGTTACGTACGCCAGCAGCCCAACCGCCGCTACGCGCTGGGCCCGCGCCTGATCCGCCTCGGCGAGAGCGCCTCCCGGCTCCTCGGTACCTGGGCACGCCCGCACCTGGCGCGCCTGGTCGAGGAGACCGGCGAGACCGCGAACATGGCGCTGCTCGACGGCGACGAGGTCGTCTATGTCGCGCAGGTGCCCTCACGGCACTCGGTGCGGATGTTCACGGAGGTGGGCCGACGGGTGCTGCCGCACACCACGGGGGTGGGCAAGGCGCTCCTCGCCCAGGCCCCCGACGAGGAGGTACGCGCGCTCCTGACCCGTACCGGCATGCCGGCGGCGACAGAGAAGACGATCACCACCCCCGACGTCTTCCTCCAGGCACTGGCCCGGGTGCGCGAGAGCGGCTACGCCGTCGACGACAACGAACAGGAACTCGGCGTCCGTTGCCTGGCCGTCCCGGTCCCGGACTCCCCCACCTCGGCGGCCATCTCCATCTCGGGCCCGGCGGGCCGCGTCACGGACGCGGCGACGGAACGGATCGTCCCGGTCCTGCAGGAGGTGGCGGCGGAACTGTCGGCGACGCTGGCGGCTTCGACGCCGGTGGCGTGACGGGGTGGCCTGACGGCGGGGGCGCGGTGGGGGTTCCGGGTGTGGGGTGGTCTGCCGACCGGAGGGTGGGGCAGCGAACGGCCCTGCGCGGGACGGCTTGTGCCGGGCGCCTTCGGCCCGTACGTACGGGCGCTGTCGGCGGGCCGCCGCCCGGTGGTCTCGCGGGCCGGCGCACGGTGCGGGGCGGCCCGACGGCCGGGGTGTGCGCCTCGGTACCGGGGCACACACGCGTCTGCCGTCCCGGGCGTACGGGCGCGGGCCCGACAGCCGAACGGCGCGGCGGCCGCGTACCTTCGGCACGGAGTGCCTGCGGGTGGGGCCGCCCGCCGGGGCCCACACGCTTCGCGACAGCCCTTCACGACAGCGCTTCGCGACAAAGCCCACCGGGCGCCGCGCGGATCGTCACGAGTCGTCGAGGGGCCTGCGCGGCAGCGGGACTTCACCCGGGGCGTCGGCCGCCGCGCCCACACCCCGTGGCGCTCCCGTACCGAAGCTGTCGACCGCCGCGCGGACCTCGCCCAGGGCCGGCGCCAGGGCGCTCACCGAGCCGACGGCCCCCGCGAGCAGGAGCAGCGACCGCCGCAGCCGGGACACTTCGGGCTCCCCGGCGCGTATCAGGGCGTCGAGCGCGGCCAGTTCGTCCTCGGCGGCGCCCCGGTCGCGCAACATGGCAGGATGCGCGGCCAGTTCGCGGCGCAGCCGCGACACGGCCGCGCGCAGTTCGGCGGCTCTGGCGTCCCCCGCAGTGCTCACGGTGCCCTCCGTCACGGCAATCCCCCTCCCGTGCGCTCTCGCGGATCAGTTAACGGCACGTTCCGTGCCCGGCACCATACGTAGCGCGAAATAGCGTCCGCACATCGCACGTGCGGGTGACATCGATGCCATGCGGTATGCAGGATTCATGACGGAGACGCAAGCGGAGGCAATACCGGTCGCGGGACTGCTCCTGGCGGCCGGCGGCGGCCGGCGGCTGGGCGGGCACCCCAAGGCGCTGCTGGAGCACCGGGGACGGCCCTTGGTCGAACACGCGGCACGCGCCCTCCGGGAGGGCGGCTGCGCACCCGTGTACGTGGTGCTGGGCGCCGCCGCGCCCGACGTCCGGGCGCGCTGCGGGAGTTCGGGGCTGCGCGACTGCGTCCTGGTCGACAACCCGGACTGGGCCGAGGGCATGGGGACCTCGCTGCGGGTGGGCCTGGCGGCGGTGGCGACCTCGGACGCACCGGCCGTACTGGTCGGCCTCGTCGACCAACCGCGCGTCGGCGCACGGGCGGTGGCCCGGATCCTGGCCGCGCACCGCGCGGGGGCGCAGCTGGCGGCGGCCTCGTACGCGGGCGAACGCGGACACCCCGTACTGTTCGGACGCGAGCACTGGGCCGCCGTCGCGGAGACGGCCGAGGGCGACCGGGGGGCGCGCGCGTATCTGCGGGCGCACGCGGCGGAGTTGACGCTGGTGGAGTGCGCGGACGTGGCGGCACCGGACGACGTGGACGCTCCGGAGGACCTGCGGCTCCTGGACCGACGCCGCCACGCCACCTCCCATTGAAGTTCCACCATAAGAAAACTATTCTCCACAGATCAGTGCCCAGGCACTCCGTGCCGCTCCCGCTCACGCATACGCGCCCTGTCGCCGCGCCCTGTCGCCGCACCCGAGGAGTGATCGCCATGTCCGCACCGGCCACCGTCACCGCCCCCCGCCCCGTGCAGCGGCAGCACGAGGTCCTCACGGACGCGGCACTCGCCTTCCTCGCCGCGCTGCACCGCAGGTTCACCCCGCGCCGCGACGAGTTGCTGGCCCGGCGCACGGAACGGCGTGCCGAGATCGCGCGCACGGGCCGGCTGGACTTCCTCCCGGAGACAGCGCACATCCGCGCCGACCCAGACTGGCGCGTGGCCCCCGCGCCGCCCGCGCTCCAGGACCGCCGCGTGGAGATCACCGGCCCCACCGACCGGAAGATGACCGTCAACGCGCTCAACTCCGGCGCCCGCGTCTGGCTCGCCGACTTCGAGGACGCCTCCTCCCCCACCTGGGAGAACGTGATCGGCGGCCAGCTCAACCTCATCGACGCCTTCGAGCGCCGCATCGACTTCACCAGCCCCGAGGGCAAGCGTTACGCCCTGCGGCCGGCCGAGGAACTGGCGACCGTCGTGGCCCGCCCACGCGGCTGGCACCTGGACGAGCGCCACCTGACGGTCGACGGCCGCCCCGTACCCGGCGCCCTCGTCGACTTCGGCCTGTACTTCTTCCACAACGCCCACCGTCTCGTCGCCCTCGGCAAGGGCCCGTACTTCTACCTCCCCAAGACCGAGTCGTACCTCGAAGCCCGCCTGTGGAACGACGTGTTCCTCTTCGCCCAGGAGTACGTGGGCCTCCCGCCCGGCACCGTCCGCGCCACAGTCCTCATCGAGACCATCACAGCGGCCTTCGAGATGGACGAGATCCTCCACGAACTCCGCGAGCACGCCTCAGGCTTGAACGCGGGCCGCTGGGACTACCTCTTCTCCCTCATCAAAACCTTCCGCGACGCGGGTGAGCACTTCGTCCTCCCGGACCGCAACGCCGTGGCGATGACAGCACCTTTCATGCGCGCGTACACCGAGCTACTGGTACGCACCTGCCACCGCCGCGGCGCCCACGCGATCGGCGGCATGGCCGCCTTCATCCCCTCCCGCAAGGACCCGGAGGTCAACCGCACCGCCTTCGAAAAGGTACGCGCCGACAAGGACCGTGAGGCAGCGGACGGCTTCGACGGCTCGTGGGTCGCGCATCCGGATCTGGTACCGCTGGCACGGGAGTCGTTCGACGCGGTGCTGGGCGAACGGCCGCATCAGAAGGGGCAGTTGCGGGACGACGTATCGGTGACGGCAGATCAACTCCTGGCCGTGGACTCCTTGAAGGCCCGCCCCACCGCCGAGGGCCTGCGCAACGCGGTGGCGGTGGGGCTCCGGTACATCGAGGCGTGGCTGCGGGGCGTCGGCGCCGTCGCCATCTTCAACCTGATGGAGGACGCGGCAACGGCGGAGATCTCACGGTCGCAGATCTGGCAGTGGGTCCATGCGGGTGTGGTTCTGGAGGGTGGCGAGAAGGCGACGGCGGAGGTCGTACGGGCGGTGGCTGGTAGGGAGTTGGCGGCGGTACGGGATGCGGTCGGGGCGGAGGCGTTCGCGGCGGGGCGGTGGCGGGAGGCGCATGATCTGCTGCTGAAGGTGGCGCTGGACGAGGAGTTTGTGGAGTTCTTGACAGTGCCGGGGTGTGAGCTGCTGGAGTGATGAGTCACCCGCAGCTGTCGGGCCGGTCCGCGGTCTCAGCTCGTAGGACGCGAACTCAGGTGGACATGGGCGATGGAGAACACCCGGGTCACAGCATTCGGTGCGAGCTGCGCCAGTACCGGCAAAGCACGGTGCCATCCATCGCCCAGGAGTGCTCCCCGCAGCAGTTCCTTGGCCGCCTTGACATCCCTCGGGGCATCCGGCACGAGCGCCAGGGCCAGGGACCGGACAAGCAGAGTGATCGCCTCGCGGCCTGCCGTCGAACGTGAACCGAGAGGCGCCGGACATGCTGGTACAGCTGCCAGCTGTGCCGCAGCAGCGGCAAGGGCCGCTGCTCGGTTCGCAGGAGCGTGCAGAGACTCCGCCGCCCTCCGCGCAGCATCGGAATCGCCGAGCAGTGCGTGCAGCACACACAGCGCCGAAACCGGAAGGATCTCCGGATTGGTTCCTATCTCGCGGGTCAGCCAGTCGAGCTGTGGAGTCATTCCACAGCCTTCCGCAACGCGCAGTACCGCATGGACGAGTACGGAATCGATGTTCCCTCCGGGCGGCATTGCCTCGGCCTCGTGGCATGCCTTGTGGACGGCCGCTCGCAGCTCCTCTCGGACAGCCGTTTCCGAAACCGGCGTCGCGAGAAGAAGTTCGCCAAGCTCGGGCAGTGGATCGCGCACCGCTCGGAGGCCCGGCTCCCGCCTGTTCAGTCTGCTCAGATGCTCCTCGACGATGCGTGCTGCGGCAGTTGGTTCGTGAGCAGCAATCCCCACGGCGACGGCGACACGGGCCTGCCGTGCTCGCTGCCTCAACTGCCCCCTGGAGTACCCATCTCGCGACTGCCCTTCCCGTTCAGCCAGCTCCAGGGCTCGGGCAGTATCACCCGCGTGTGCGAGGGCTTGCGCCACGACACCCCATGTTCCGTTCGCAGCGAGATCGGAAGCCGATACCCCCTCCGCTCCCTCAGCGGTGTCTGCCGCTTTACAGGCGTACTCCAACGCCTTTCGTCGCCTCCCGATCGATGAGCAAGCCATGGAGACAGAGGCCAGGACCTGGCTGCGTGAGCCAGTGTCCGGCGCAAAAGCAGCCAGCTTCTTGGCTTGTTTGAGCTCACGGCAGTACGCGAGTGCTCCGGCGAGAGTCGACAGCCACGGAACTTGAGGCCCGGAGTCAAGCCGCGGCACCATGCACCGGCCGAGAGCTCCGCTCACCAATGCCCGGGCATCCGGAAGCCGGGCTTGGTCCATTAGTTTTGAGACGTCCCGGAGCAACGGCGCGTCATCAGAATCCGAGTCTTCTGCGACGGTGGAGCTCAGGGGGACGCCGCTCTCCGACCTGTTGATGACGTCACGTGCCACGCACCTGACGTCATATCCGGAGTAACCAGTGCGCAACTCCTCGGGAACGGACTCAACCAGCGCGCGGGCCTGGTCCACTCGGCTCCCGGTGTCACACAAGGCCTGCGCCACCCGAGCCAGCACCGGAGACAACGCGAGGTCGGCATAAGCGCGATCCGCCGCGGACAGTGATTCCGGAGCCTGGAAAGCCCATGCCAAGCGGTCCGCAGCCCGACTCGCAAGATCACTGGCTTCCTCCGGCTGCACCACTGCCAGCGCGGAGGCCGCGACTGCGAGAACCTCCACCACGTCCAGGCCCGCCGAAGCCCGCCACAGTTCATTGCTGCACTCGGCTATTCGCTCGTACAGCTCCTGCTCAAGATCAGGGTGGTGCTCCGCTACCGTCGCCCATATCTCGATCGCGACCGTGCGGTCTCCGTGGTCGTCGATTGCCATGAACGCGGCCTGGTCCCGAAGCCCATGGAGCAAGTCCTCTGTCGACTCCTGGTCATACGGGCGCAGAAGGGCTGCGGCCCGGGCCGTCGCGGAGTACGTCGGCGACCCGCACTTGTGCACCGCGCGCAGCAGCCGGAGCCCCGCTTCCCAGTGTCCCGCTCCGATGAGGTCGACGGCGGCCTCGGCAGCCCACGTCGGCTCGTCATCCTCTGCGTGAAGAGGAGGCGTCTGCCTTGTGCCCTGCTGAGCCCAATCGGCTGCCTCACGCGCTACCTCAGCCGCTTGCTCGTGCCCCTCCAGGGCGAGTTCGCAGGCCACGCCGGCCAGCCTCACTGCCTTGGCCATCGCATCTCGTGGCGACAGTGCTACATCCCTCGCTCGCTGGACATCCCCAATCCGGGCACAGGCGCGGGGGATCGCGCGCGACACGTTCCGGGTACGGGCCACCAGGAAATCCCGGGATGCGGCCACAGCGGCCAGCACTTCCACGTCAGGGGCAGCAAGGCCGTCGACCGGGACGGAAGAGGTCAGCAAGCCGAGGTCCGTCAGGGCGAGATGGGCGCCCGACGAAGCCGCCATGCGAAGCTGTCGGTACGGGTCGAGGACGTATGTCTTGAGGCGATCGATGTCGCCATTGCTGTGGAGAAGGCGGGTGTACCCCGTGAGCAGATAGCGAGGTGTCGTCTCCGGCCAGCGCCTGTCCCGATAGGTGTCCGCCCAGCCGTGAAGGAGTCCCTCACTGCCGGCCATCTCCCTATCGCCCAATGCCTCCATCGCGCCCCTACGCAGCTCGTCGTGCGCGAGGACATAGGTATCCGGCGCGGCATCCTCAACCACCATGCTGCGACCGGTGACACCACGCACGAGCTTGTCGATATCGAGGGGCCGGACCCCGATCAGATGGGCCAGGTCCTCACGGCCGAGACCACCCTGCGCCAGGGCCAGCAGACCGAGAAGTCTGCTGCCCACAGGGTCGTCAAGCAGTTGCGACAGTTCCTCCAGAGCCTTGTCCCGGGTTGTCAAGGCCACCGAGGACACAGCAAGCCGTTTCCGTACGACGGCGTCGGCATCCCGCAAGAGGTCGTCACTGCCGACGTCGGTCGGAACGGCCGGATTCGACCTACCGGAGAGCACCACCCTCAACCCGGGCAGTGAGCGCTGCGGCAGCAAAGAGGCGATGCTCCGCTTCCCCAGCCCGGCATCCGCGTCCTCGTCGAGTCCGTCCACGACCAGCACCAGCCGACGTCCCTGTTTCGCGCTGGCCCGAGCCGCGGCTTCGTACAGCTCCTGGAGGCGAGTACCGCCTCGATCGCTGTCCGCATCCTTGGAAGGTTGAGGTTTCTTCAGTCCGGCGACCGCCGCCAGTTGGACGGACATGGCATTCAGGAAGTCACGCCGACGATCCGTTCCCCACCGGTGCGAGACGAAGTAGCTGACGACATTCACCTCGGGAGGCGGACACCGGAGAACGAAGGTGGCCAGCAGCGCCGACTTGCCCGCCCACGGTGGGGCCTGCAACCAGACGAGGCAGGGTACTTCGCCTTCCGGCGCAGTCATGAGGCCGGTCAGCTCGTCCAGCTCGCTGTTTCGGCCCACCAGGGTTGCCGGAGCTATGCGTTCGGCGATGTGGGGTTGGTGGGTGGGGGCAGAGGCATGGACCAGGCCGGAATCATTGATGCGGCGTGGGCCTCCTCGTTGGTTGACGCTGCTTTCGTGTTGCGCCTTGAGTAGCGCATCACGCCATTTCTCTTGCCTCCGTTGAGGGTTGTCGTCGGCACGACTGCCGTAGGCGACCCGCGCTAAGAACGCGACCATCCACAGGAAATACCTGCTGTGCTCGGGTTTCGGTGCCGCCTTGCCCTTCATCCAATCGCTGATGGTCTTGCGCGAGAGAGTCGCCGAAGGGTCCACATCCCTTTTCAAGCGCTCGATCAGGCGCTCGTACGAGAGCGTCGTCTGCTTTCGCTTGGCAGCTTCGTACAGCTCGCCCAGCATCTCACCGAGCCGCTTGGTCTCCGGCTTGTCCGTGGACATGCAGTCTCTCCCTTGCAGAACGTCGCCGGACGTCGCCGGACACCTCCGCGAAGTGCTTGAGCAGCCTACCCACCTGCACTTACCGGTTGGAGGCCCACCCAGCAACGCTGGTCGGAAGTCGCCGGACAGTCACCGGACGGTGGATACCTGTGGGACCGCAGCCCGGCGGACCAGACCTCCGGGCGCCTTGCTCCAGGGGGTAGCAGTGTCCGCACTTCCCGCCGCGCTGAACGACGCGGCTGCGTTGGCCGCTGTCACGGGACTGACCTATGCCGCCACGCTGTTGGCGGTAGCAGTCACCTCGGTCGCTTCCCGCAGCCCGGAGCGCCGTCGGGACGCGCGGGCCACGCTCACGATCCTCGTCCGGCGCCGGCCGTCGCGCTGATCGAGCGGCGCTAGGCCTCGATTACGATCCGAGTTCCACGTCGAAGACCACGCGACGACCGCAGGGAGACATCGCGCCATGTCCACGACCGTTGACATACCCCGGCACGTACAAGAGCACTGCAACCAGCTTGGCAAAGGGGCCAGTTACGCCCTGAAGGTTCTGTGTGCGCAGCTCAGCAACGACCCCCTGCTGGGTACTCCGCAGGACAATCCGTCCTCGTACACCGTGGAGATCGACGGTGACACCTTCGAGGACTGCCCGGCACTGCAGGTGCACTACGCCTACGGCCCGCCCCTGCTGGAAGAGGACCGGGTGGAGATCAGGAGCGTCACTGCGACTCAGCCGCCCGTCACCGGTGTCGACGACCGCGACCAAGTCCCGGATACCCGCCTGGAAGAGATCGTGGTACGGCAGGTGACCGGGGCGTGGCGGCGCATCGAGACGTGGCTGCGGGAGCGTGCGCCCGCGTCGTTCGCCTCGTTGCAGGCCGGGGCGTCGCGGGAGGAGATCGACAGGACGGAGAGCGAACTCGGTGTCAGGGTTCCCGTCGAGCTGAGGGCCCTGTGGGGACTGCACCGTGGCGTGCATTCCTCTGTGGGCGCGGCGTTCTTGCAGGACAACGGCAAGCTCATGACCATCACCGAGGTTGTCGACCTTCACCGGCACTGGGGGGAGGTCTACGACGACCACCTGTGGGATCGCCGCTGGATACCGGTGTGCACGCTTGGCGAGCACAGCTGGTCGTCCGGCCTCTACCTGGATGCCGGGACAGGGGAGATGTGGTCGTGGGACGAGTTCGCCAACCGTCAGGCCGAGTTCGAGTCCTTGACCAGCTACCTGGAGGAAACGGCGGATGCCCTTGAGGTGCCGTCCCTTGCCGGTCCGGTCAGGCCCGGCCTGGTGGATGGTGCCCTGGTGTGGGGGACGTACGGCGGTCCGGTCTGACCATGGGATCCAAGGCAAGGTAGGGACCAGCACTGCTGGCCCCTACCCCCCTTGCGCGTCACGCGGAAAGCGTCAGACCTTGCGCCAGGCGCAGGTCGTGTCGGCGTTCGCGCAGTGCTCGAAGCCGGGGTTGCTGACGATGAATCCGTCGTTGTCCAGCAGGCGCCAGACGGTGGGGTTCAGCTTGCTGAATGCCTGCCGGTTCTGGGTGGACTCGATACCGGCCCGACCGCACCTCTCCTGCCACGTCGGGCCGTCCTCAGCCTTACGGGTGTCGGCGAACAGGCCGAAGTCGGCGCTGCCGTCACCCATCTTGCCGGTGAAGAGCTGGGCGCACTGGTCGCCGTTGGACACCTGGTTGAGGCCGCCGGGAAATCCACCGCTCTCATGGGTGGAGGCCATGGCGTATTCGTCGCAGTCCATGGCGCCCATGGAGGCGTCGGTCTGATGCGCTGTCCAGTTCCCGCAGACCTTTCCACGGCTGTCGTCAGAGGTCCACGGCTTACCGGTATTGGGGTTGGTGACGGTGGTGTCCGGCCCCAGGTAGTGCAGCAGGGAGTCCCACTTCTTCGAGCCGGCGTGGTCGGGCATCTTCTCCTGCATCAGCCAGTAGTACGCGCCGGCAGCCGGGTACAGGTTGGTGTCGACGGTGTAGGTGGGCTTGAAGAACGGCAGGACACAGCCGGGCGATACGCCCTTGAGGATGTCGTCGCAGCGCGGGGCCAGCTCCCGCACCGGGTCCACGCCGCTGGTGCCGAAGTTGGCCGTAGCAGGGTTCCCGCCAGCGTCCACGGTCGCGGTGATCGACCATCCGAGGTCGATGGTCTCCTTGCCTGTTCCGGACCAGGTGGTCTGGATGGTTCCCCAGCGCCCGCTGTACAGGTCGCCGGTCCTGGTGTCCCAGTAGGCGTCGTCCGCAGTGTTGTTCTGGCCGTCCGCCCACCGGATGTTCGACGTCACGCAGGACTTGCACGTCGACCCGGCGTTCCACTTCATACGGACGCCCTTGAGCTCGGGGTCGATGTGCTGGGGCACCAGCACGATCTGCTGGTCGAACTCGGCGAAGTCGGAGCCACTCTGACCCTTGTTCGGGTAGGTCTTGATGCGCTGCTCGATGTTGAAGGTGGCCGTCCCCAGTGCGGGCTTCTTCGGGTCAGTGCTGGTGAAGATCAGCGTGCCGGTGCCGATGCTCTTCATGCAGGCTTCGGTCCGGGTCATGTAGTCCAGGCCGGAGGGCTTGTCGTAGCACCAGTCGACCAGTTCGACGGCCGGCCCCACGGGTGCCGCCGCCCGGAGAGCCTTCTTGGACGGCGGGTTCAGCTCGATGCACAGCTCCTGCCCCTGCGCGTCGGACTCACCGCATGTGCGCTTCTTGGTGGGGGCTTTGAGGAGCGTGCCGTCCTTGCGCAGGGTCGGCAGCGCCGGTCCCGGGTCGGTGCGCGTGAACTCGATGGTCTTCTGTGCGAGCGGGTCGATCGTCGAGGATGCCTGTGGCGCGGGGAACGTCACGTAGGGCTCGATGCGGAAGTTCGCCCACGGGGACCAGTCCGTCTCGTACAGGCTTCCGTCGTAGGCGGAGGTATGGAAGGCGTAGGTAACGCCCGGCTTCAACCTGCCGTACGGGACGATGACTTGCGCGGTCCTCCCCGATGCCACGAAGGGCGACACCAGGACACCGTACGGGTTGGCGTCGGTCAGTTTGACCTGCGTCTTGGGTTTGCCGTCAGCATCTGTCGTCCACACCTCGAACGTGAGGTTGGCCGTGTGGCCGTCGGCGTCAGTGACCGTGTTGCGGAGCACTGTCTCGGGGGTGATGACGCGCCAGGTACTGCCGGACTTGGTGTATTGCGGGCCAGCCGATGGGGTCTTTCCGGACACGGGCCGTGCCCCGGCGGCAGCTGCGTTCTCCGGCCCGGCTGCCGGTCGCGACGCGGGAGCTGCCGAGGGGGTGGGGCCCGGCGGTAACCCGGTGGCTGATGCTGTTCCGGCGCCCGCCATAACAGCCAGCACTGCAGCGGCGGCCACGTGCCGCAGCGCCGACAGGGTGCGTATGTGTCTCACACGATCCTCCCCTTGAGGGTACGCATGTTCGACTCAAGTCCACCATGCGCACCAGCCGAGTCATAGACGTAAGATCGCCATTTACCCCACGCTGCCTTCGGAGTTCCGCACATCCGGCATGCAACAGCAGCCCTGCGCAGGCCCGGAAGTTCCACCCCGGGGCAGGCCACGACGGCCCGGAGACGCGGCCCACACCCCCAGCCATCGTCCTGCCAGCTCAGTACTTCGATGAAGAAGAGCTGTGCCCAGCTCCGCGCCTTCACCGCTCTGCCCACCTGCTAGGGTCCTGCATCATCCCGCTGGAACAACCGCGAGGAGCGAGCGCGGCAGATGCACGAGGCTGAGTTATCTTCTTCGTCCCCGAAGGGTGAGCGCCCCTGCTGGGACCCGCGGCACGAAGCATGTGTGAGGGCCCTCACCCTGGATGGGACGACGGTCGAGCTGAGCTTGAAGGGGCTGCTCGAAGAGTCCGAGCAACTCCGCATGGTGAGCGGCACTACTCCTGGTGAAGTGATCGCTTTCATCGAGTTCTTGCTCGGAATCTGCTACGCGTCAAAAACCTACCCGCCCTCAACAGCCGAGTGGGAACGCTGGATCGAGAAAGAGCAACCGCTCTCCGCTGCCGCCTCTTGGTTGGCCGACCAACCGGACGAGCAGTGGAATCTCTTCCACCCCACCCAGCCACTCGGCCAGAACGCGCTCCTTGCCCCGTTTCTGAGTGAACACGGCACCGGGCCAGCCCAGTTGGTCATTGAACACGCAGGTGACTACAACCAGTTCTTCGACCATCACCACCTTGAGCATCCGGCACCGTTGCCCGCAGCCGCCGCCTTCCGGGCCATGCTCACCCAGCACGTGTACGGCTTGTCCGGACGGGCACGGATATCCGGTAAGGGGACGCTCGGCCCCACCATCACCAACCTCGCCACCGGGCGTCTGGGAGGACGCATCCGGGTGCTCGCCCAAGGACGCAATCTCGGCGAGACGCTGCGATTGAATCTGGCTCCCTCAGCCAGCCCTCCCGGCCCCCTCAACCTTTCCTGGACCACCGGGGACGTGAAGCGCAGAGGGTTCCACACCAAACCTGCCGGCAGGGCCGTCCAGGGTCCCGCGGACCTCCACAGCTACCTTGGGCGGTCCGTGCTGTTACGCCCCGCGCTCGTACCCAACGACAAGGGCAAGCAAGACATTTGCGTCGACCGCGTTCTGATAGGCGCTGGGGAACTGCTGGAACTGGGTCCGGAACAACACCTCCAAGACGCTGTGTTCACCACGACGAGAGAAGGAAAGGCCAAGCCGCTCTGGCCTTCTGGGACCCGCGCTTTCTGGCGTGAGGCCCATGCCCTCTACGCGGCCGTCACTGAGAAGCGGCAAGGACTGTACGGACGACTGGCGGGACTGCCCACGGTCTCTCAACCCAGGCCGCACCCCTACGATCTGTGGGCCGTCGGGCTCGTGGCCAACAAGACCTCAGCGGTCACCTGGGTCTCCAGTGCCTTTCCCTTCGCCCCAGGGCTGGGGCCGGTCCTGTACGAGGCCTCGCAGCGCGGTTCTCAGATCGCGGAACATGTGGCGCGGAGCCTCGACAAGGCGGCGTATGCGGCGTGGGAGATCACCTACCCGAACCCGAAGCCTGCCGACAAGCAGAAGCAGCTCGCCCGCTTCGATGCGCGGGACAAGCACTGGCAGGCGGCTGAGGAGCCGTTCCACCTCCTCCTGGAGGAGGTCGCGGACGGGGAGCCGATGGAGGAATGCGTCCGTGACTACGTCCGCACACTCACCACGTCAGCGAAGCACTTTCTCAACAAATGCCTCGACTCCCTGCCGAGCAACGATCGGGGGCATCGAGCGCGCTCAGCGGCACTGCATCGTTTCGACGGCGAGCTGACTGGTCCACGCGCCCCCGCCGATCTCCAAGGTACAGCTTCATGACCACTGATACGTCGTACCCGCTGGATAAGCCCGCCAGTGAACGACTCACTGATTGGCTCACCGCACTCGTACGCAACCGTGAATACGGCAAGCTCGCCCAACTGCGCCGCGCGAGGGCGGGTACGAATGCCCGTGCCGAGGCCGGCTGGCGTGCCGAGCCGAACCATGAGGAGCAGCGCGCCATATTCGAGCAGGTGGCCTTCCTGTTCGCCGTCTACCACCGCGGTAGGACAGCGCCCGACTACGGCGCAGGGAGTCTGGGCTCAGCTGCACGAAGAATCGGCGGCTCCGCTGGACGAGGCCCTGACGACGCCGGGGCATCCCGGTTGATGGCACGGATCGCCGCCAGCCGCCGTATTCCTTGGCCTCACCTCCAGCACGCGGTCGCCAGGCTCCGCTCCTGTGAGCAGCCCCCGCCGTCCTGGACCCAGCTCGCGGACGATCTCGTCAGATGGCACGAGCGCAAAGCCCGGATTGCCTACGGCTGGACCGTGGACTTCTACGAGCCGCCGCCCGCTGCCAGAGCACACAGCCTTGACAAAGACTCGACACAGAAGGGCAGTACGCAGTGACCGACGTCTCCGCCAGTCGCAGCCCATTCCTCTCGCTCCACGTGGTGGAAACACTCGCGGCGGTCCTGCCGGTCCGGGACGAGAACGGATCGCCCAAGACCATCGTCTACGGTGGTGTCGAGCGTCACCTGATCACGAGCCAGGCACGACGTCGTGCCGAACGCGTGCATGCCCGTAATCGCGCCAACGCCGGCATCGGTCCACTGGCTGGGCGAACGACGGGGCTACGTACCCGTGAGTGGGCTCTCATCACGGCCCGGGCACTGGAACGGGACCACGGTTGGGACAATGAGGAAGCAGTCCGTACGGCCCGTGCCATCTTGGAAGCCACCGGCCTGAAGTTCGGCGACCCCGCGAAGAAGACCGTCGCGAACCTGACGAAGGTCCTGCTCTTCGCCCCCTCCGACGCCGGCACCCGCATCGCCGCCCACATCGCCGCAGGCGCGACAGAGATCCGAACGTGGACAGCTGATTACCTGAAGGCGCAGGCAGCTACTGCGAAGCCCCGCAAGGGCACGCGCAAACAGTCCGTCGACGAGACGGAGAGCGGCAACGGCGAGAATGCCGGGGAGAAGAACGTACCCCCGTTGTCCAAGGAGACGCGCTCTGCGGTCCTCGCCGCCCTCGCCCCGCGCGATGCGATCGACATCGCCCTGTACGGTCGCTTCCTCGCGGAGATCGCCGATTCACCCAACGTGGACGGTGCCGTGCAGAGCGCCCACGCGTTCACCGTCCACGAAGCCGAGCAGGTCGACGACTTCTATGCTGCCGCAGACGACGCCAAGCTGGAGCGCAAGAAGAACGCCCTCGACTTCCTCGACGCCGCTGACGATGCCGGCGCGGGAATGACGGGCTACCAGTCGCTGATCTCCGGCACCTTCTACCGGCACGCCGCCCTGGACCGCCTTCAGCTGGAGGCGAATCTGCGATCCGCCGGGATGAACGATGAGGACGCGGCACAGGCCGCTGCCGCAGCGGAGAAGGAGTTTGTCAACGCCTTCGTCGAGGCGTTCCCCGAGGCGAAGAAGACCTCCACTGCCTCCACCGGTTCACTGCCCGCTGTGGTCCTGGCCTTCGAGGGAGATCGGCCCTACAACTACGCAGCCGCCTTCCAACTCCCCATCGACGAAACCCCGAAGGACAAGAGCGGGAAGGACAACGGCGGGGATGGACCCGCAGGGCCTGCGGCAGTACGTCGCCTGCTGGATCACCACACCTTCGTCGCCAAACGCCGCGCGGACATCAGGAACGCTCGCCTGCTGACGTACGACCCGCAGATCGACGTCCTTTTGCGGGAGTTGGAGACTGGCGGCGCGAGCATGGTCGAGTCGATCGAGGGGTTGTCCAGTTGACGCACGTGTTGTTGGTGCGGCTCGCAGCCCCCATGCAGTCATGGGGAGCCATCTCCCGCTTCTCACACCGGGACACCCACGGCAGACCCACCAAGTCCGCGGTGATCGGCATGTGCGCGGCCGCACTGGGCAGGGACCGAGCCGAGGACCCGAGCGACTTGGCCGAGATGCGGTTCGGCGTCCGCGCCGACCACCCCGGCATTCCTGTGAGGGACTATCACACCGTCGGCGCCGGGAAATATCCCGTGCGCCCACGGGACATCATCACCGACCACCGTCGTGCCAGCGCCCTCTCCGCGAGCCTGGACACCGCAGTGGGCGATCACTTCGGACACCATGAGCTCGCAGGCTGGTACGGAGCACCGAAGAAAATCGCTGCCGACCCTCTGTCCGGGGCCCTGGTATCCGGTGAGCTGTACCGTTCGGCTCTCATCACCGAGCGCTGGTACCTGGCCGACGCCGCCTTCGTTGTGGGACTCCAGCATACGAATCTGGGGCTGTTGGAAGAGATCGCCTACGCTCTGGAACACCCGCAGGCTCTGTTGTGGCTGGGCCGCAAGTCCTGTCCGCCTTCCGGGAGCCTGGCCGGAGATATCCTGCCCGGCACGTTGGAGGAAGCGTTCGCTGCGAAGCAGCTGCTTCCCGGTCCCGGCGGCTCTCCCGCTTCCAAACGCAGTCCCTGGGCTTGGCTCCAGGTAAAGGCAAATACCCCGGGAGCTGTGGCGGTCAACGACCAGCCGGTCAGCTTCGATGCATTGCGGCGGGAGCACACAGCCCGCTGGGAGACCCGCAAGCGCGTCAAGATCGCCGAGAACGCCACTGAATGGGACATCTTCCGGTGAAGACCACACCGACTGCGACGTCCAGGTTCGTCGCCACGCACTCCGTCCTCACCCTGGACGCACGGCACCCGTACGCGGCGAAGTCACTGGTCGACGCCCAGGAAATGCACCGCACCGTGATGAGCGGATTCTGCGCCTGGATCGAGGACGGAAGCCCGGACGCCCGCTCTCAAGCGGGCGTGCTCTCAACGTGGTCGGTCGACCTCAAGCAGGCCCTGCTCGTCCTGGTCGTACAGTCACGGGTACCGGGTGACTGGGGACGCGTGCCGAGGGCTGCGCTCGCCGAGGATCCGTACATCATCACCGTGGACCGCACGTTCAGAGCCGGTGAGGTCGTAAAATTCCGCACCGTCGTCAACCCCACCTTCAGCAAGCCAGCGGCCGGCGCCGCCGGAAAAAGGCCAAGGGGCCATCGGGTAGCTCACACTCGCCCCGAGCACGTGAAGAGCTGGTTCCAGCGGCGCCTTGACACGCACATCGGGGCCACGGCAGACGCGTCTGCCGTGGCCGTGCGCATGCTCCCCGCCGTCTCCAGCGCGACGGCTCACAAAGGACTGAAGATCGGCCGTGCGGAGATCCGTGGCTCCTTGACGGTGACAGATCCCCGCCGGTTTGTGACGGCTTTGTCGGACGGGATCGGTCATGCTCGTGCGTATAGCTGCGGCCTCATCCTGACTCGGTGACGGATTCGCCTGCCGACGGAGTTGTTCCTTGGGGGTAGGCATTGCGATTGCGCTTGTACGGGCGGTCCCCGTGCACACAGGGTTGGTCCCGGCGGATACCTCGCACGATTCCCCGCACACGCGGGGTTGTTCCCTCACCGAAACGCACGTCCTTGTTCTCGACCATGTGGTCCCTGCGCACGCGGGGTTGATCCCTGGCAGAAGGGATTCGGGAAACTCCTCGTCGGGTGGTCCCCGCGCATTCGGGGTTGATCCCAGGTAGAGGGCAGAGGCGGCGGTGATGATGACGTGGTCCCCGCGCACGCGGGGATATCCCGGGAGAGGGCCGGGCTGGCTTGGCCGGAATCGTAGCCCGCCCTGCGGTACTCAAAGGCAACGCTCTACGCCCTCCGAGCTGTCACCCTCGCGCTCGTCGCCGCGTCGATCACGCGCTTCTACAACCCGCAGCACACCAGTAGCCTTTGTCGTTGGACCACGCGGCGTCAGTTCCGGCAGATCAGACTTGAGTCTCAAGGTCGAGTAGACGAGGAAGCGTCGGATTCCGCACCCATCGCAGACGTGCACGCCGTCCACCATCTCCCAACCACCGCGGTGTTGACACACAGACTGCATCAGAGAACCCGATTCAGCACTGCGGCAAGCGCCTCAGCGTCGGTAAGCGCATCGGTACCGTCGGGTCTACTGAGCCAGCAGCGGCCGTACAGTGCGTACTCCGTGGGCGGGCAACGCAGCTCCCAGCCTCCAGGATGGACCGTCAGGTCCGTGACCGCCGCAAGTCGCCGGCACGAGCCCGGAGGGACGAGCCACCAGGCCCTGCGATCGAACGGTGCGGCGAGGACCGGGCCGAGTCTGTGACGTTCGCGTAGCTCTCTCGCGATATCGATCGACCGCACCAACCCCATTTCCACGACGTCCCATTCAGTCGTCGCGACAGCCCCGAGACGCTCGTCGCGCCATGCCTGACGGACAGAGCTCGGGCGTCGCGCGTGGGCGGCAATCCGTTCGGAGCCCGCTCCGAACGAGCTGAGTCCTCTTTGTGCTTCTGCTACCGAAGCAGGTGACGCCTGTACCTGCACCATGACGGTGTCCATCTGCCGGATTCATACGGACAGGCAGATGGTGATCCCTGGCAGGCAGCGCAAGTACCCCTGCCAGGGGTACCGGTCAGGGCAACGCGCGACACCAGCGCGCGAAGCTCGTGAGGGCTTCGGCGTCGGAGCGCTTCAGCCTGCCAAGGGTGGCGATGTCTTCACGTACCCAGCGGTGTTCGCGGGTGTGCTGCGGAGCGATGCGGCGGGCGGTCTTGAGGGAGTCGAAGGCCTTGTCCAACTGCCCAGTCCAGAGTTGCGCCCGTGCCCGATCAATGAAGAACCCCGAGTGCCGCTCCTTGGGAACCGGCGGAGCCGGCTCCCAGGCTCCGAGGTCATCAAGGACGCGTTGCACGCACTCACTGCCCAGGCTGACCGCGACACTCATTTCATGGATGCGCACGGATACAGGTCCGAACGCTGTTCCTTGATAAGTGCCTTCAGGTACCTGCTCTGCGAGCAAGCAGGCCTCGGCAAGATGGGCTTCGGCAGACGCGGCGGAGTGCCCGCGACCCGCGATAACGGCTGCCCGCATGTGCAGGGCGCCACGACAAGCGGTTGTCTCAGTACAACTGGGCGCTGGAGAGGCATCGATCGCCGCCTCCAGGGCGCGAAGCCCGGCCGAATAGGAACGGGCCGCGAAGAACGTTTCGGTGCGGACGTAGGCCACGCTGGTGTCGAGAAGCGGATCCTGCGCTTGGGCCGCAGCCCAGCGCATGAGCTCGACGAGCCGGGCGGACAAGTCCCGCGCGCCGAACTTGAAGGCGACCGCGTCGGCGGCCCGATAGGCCGCTACCAGCAATCGTGCAGCGTCTTGGCGCTCACCGAGTGGTGCGATCTGGAGAGCGCGACACAATTCCGCGAGGACCGGGGGGAGATGGCGGGCGATACGTGCATACTGTGCTCCGAGGCGCCAATGTACGGCCTCGTCGACTGTCCTCCGCAGGTCCCTGAGGGGGCGAACCGGGCCGTCGTCCGGCACGTCGTATGCGGCAATGGCGGCGGACAGACCGGGCATCGCGTGGTGGACGCGTTCGTCAGAGCGGTCACGTTGCGGAAGAAGGGCGGACGGGTCGATTCCGAGTGCTTCGGCAATGGCTTGCAGCACCTGGTCACTGGCACCGCGTTCATCGCGTTCCAGTTTGCGGACGGTGCCGAGAGCGATGCAAGCCGCTTCTGCGAGTTGTCGCTGGGTGAGGCGTGCGAGGCTGCGTTGATATGCGATGCGTCGGCCTGTGCCATGGTGGATCGTCGTGGACATTGTGGCTCTTCACTTCTCCGATCGCATGGGCGCTCGACGCTAATCGCAGAGCAGGGCAGGAAGTTCGCTCAGCGTGTTGATGCGCCAGTCTGCGGTTGCGGTTGCGGGCGTGTCGGCCCATAGGTGTCCGTACGGGCCGCGTCGCAGATGCACGGTCTTCAAGCCTGCGGCGGCTGCGGGCAACAGGTCGTTCTGCGGGTGGTCGCCAACGTACGCGGTGTGTTCCGGTGACGCCCCAGCCAGCTCAACGACCCGTCTGAAGAACGCCGGTTCCGGCTTTGCCACTCCCCACTCGCCGGACGTGGCGATCACGTCCGCCGGCAGGTCGAGGCTTCGTAGCAAATCTCCTGCGTGCGCGGTCTGGTTGCCCGCGATGGTGACGCGCAGGCCTGCTGCGCGCAGGGCGGCGAGGGCCGGGCGTACGTCGGGGTACAGGTCTGTCTCGTCAATGCGCTCCCCCTGGTCGACGGCCAAGCGTTCCTGGTATTCAGCCTCGATGTCGATGCCGGGGCATGCCAGTCGAAGTGCGTCGGCGTTGTCACGGCCTTGGGCAACTACCGCGCCGACCAAGGCGGATAGGGTGTGCCGGGGCACGCCGAGCCAGTCGGCCCAGGCGTTCCAGCCTCGGTCGTCCTTGATGAGAGTTTCACCGATGTCGAAAACCACAGCTTCGATCATGTCGGAGAGCCTACGGAGGGTGGGGCACATCTGCTGAGAGTGGGCGGAACGTGGATGCGAATCGCGATAGCTATTGTTACGAGGTGGTGCAGGAATGGTTCGTCATGACGGGTATGGAGGATGAGGATGACCAGTGCACCGGCATGCCCCATGATGGGGCCTATGTCTGCTAGGGCTGAATCCTTGGAAGTGAGTAAAAACCACCACGCGACCGCATGAACACGCAGGTCAGGACCTGTGGTCCCCGCGCACGCGGGGTTGTTCCCAGCCCGGCCGGATACACGAGCCTGTTCGTGATGTGGTCCCCGCGCACTCGGGGTTGTTCCTCCCGGTGACGTGGAGGCGTGGCCGGTGTGGGAGTGGTCCCCGCGCACGCGGGGTTGTTCCCCTCCAGATCATCGGGGGTTGGATCGCGCAAGGGTGGTCCCCGCGCACTCGGGGTTGTTCCCGCTCTCGACACCCAGCCCAGCCCGGCCGCCACGTGGTCCCCGCGCACGCGGGGTTGCTTGGGCAACTTCACCGACCTGCCCGCGGATACAGCCGCACGCCCCGAGCGCACGGCCGAAGTGCTGGAGCAGGTACGGGGGATGCTCCTCATGCAGAGCATGGGAACTCGCCGCAACAGTGCCGGGCGTGCCCCGGGCCAGCACATACACCCCACACCACATCCACCCGCAGAGTCGGTGCGTGCGAAACCCCCGGAGCCGCACGGGCGTTCACGCTGCGGATAGCCCAGAACCGCCTTCAGTGCTGAGGTACACGACAGGCCAACCGCGCATCACAGCGCCAGGACATACGCGCGTACACCGGCGCCGGCGCCGTACACCTTCAGCGGATGCCCGAAGGCACCCCGCGGCGTCGGCGGACACGGGACAGTGCCCAGATCGCTGTACTCACCATGGTCGAGGAGCACCGTGCGCAGGTCCCGGTACGTGGCGGTGGGAAGGAGGGCGACAAGTCGGTCGGGGAGCGGGTCGAGGGTGTCGCCCGCCCATGAGTACACCCGGGCCATGGGATCGCCCGGCACCGCGCGCTCCTGTAACTGGATGCGCGCGCTGCCGGGACCTTGCAGGAGCAGGGCCCACAGCGTGCGCTCGACGGTGTCGCGCGGGAGGGCGAACAGGCGTCGGGCCAGGGTGTCGGTGGGACCGGTGAAGGCGTGGAACTCGGCTTCAGTGCACGGGATTTGTGCGCTCGTTGCGCGGGAAGCATCGGTGCCGGTCATGGTGGTCCGCCTCGCTCGTCTTGGGGTGGGGCATGGGACCCGGTGCGGGTGCGGGGTGTCAGGAACCGCTCGTAGGAGTCTTCACCGGGCGCTCCCCCGCCGGCCTGCCCGGCCGTGGTCCCGCCTTCGCCGCCGGCAGAGCCATGGACGCCGCCGCGAGCAGCGCCGCGGCGCCCGCCGTCAGCGCGCCGAAGCCGGTCGAGACGTGCTGGACGACCACGCCGGTGACGAAGCTTCCGGCCGCGAAGCCGACCCAGTTGGCGGCGACCAGGACCGCGAACGCCTGGGCGCGGGTGGCGGCCGAGGCATACTCGCCGACCAGTACCGTCTCGATGGCGTCGGCGGGCCCGTTGACGAAGCCGATGACCACGAGCAGCGCCACGGTGAGCAGGATCGCCGGGTCGAGTGCCAGGGCCAGGATGCAGCCGCCGTACAGCCCGAGCGCGACGACGAGTTGCGCGGGCCCGCTGCCGGGGAGGCGCAGCCCGCCGTACAGGAAGCTGCCCAGTACTCCGCCGCAGGCCAGTGAGGCGACGAACAGCCCGGCGCTCGTGGACAGTTCGCTCGCGTGGGCGGTCACGGTCACCTGCAGTCCGCCGATCGCGAAGGCCGCCGCTGCCACCACGAGCTGGATGTGGACCTGCTGCCGGTTCCAGTCGAGGCGGAGCCCCGGCCCCGTCAGCCGTGGCCGTTCCCGGTCTACGAGCCGTACGGCGGGTGCCGCCCGCAGCCACCACACGCCGGCACAGGAGACGGTGGCCGTGACCACGACGGCGTACAGCGCGGGCAGTGTTGCCACGATCGCAGCCACCAGCAGTGGGCCGCCGATGAAGACGGCCTCGGTCAGCAGCCCGCTCAGGGCGAACAGCGTCTTGCGGTCCTCCTCGTCGGGCACTACGGCCATGTACACGGCGTTGGAGACGGCGGCCGCGGGCGGGGTCGCGGCGCCGGCGAGGAAGGCGGCCGGGACCAGCAGCAGAGGCCACACCGAGGTGGCGACCATGGCGACGAACAGGCCGAAGGACAGGGACTGCAGGCAGGTCGACCACGCCAGCGCGGTACGCGCCCCGCGCCGGTCCGCGACCCGGCCCCACAGCGGGGAGGTGAAGGCTAGGGCGACGGCGTAGGCGCCGGAGACGGAACCGGCGTTGGCGTAACTCCCGCTGGCCTCCTTCGCGACGAGGAGCAGCGAGAGGCTGACCATTCCCGCCAGCATCCGGCACACGAAGGCCGCCGCCATGACGCGGGCGACACCGGGACGAGCGAGTGCCGTCCGGTAGCGTGCGATGAATGTCATCCAGGGCCACCTCCACCGGTGGGGGATGCTGCCGACGGTCGGACGCTACCGGGCGGGCCGTGATCCGGGAAGTGGCGACAGCGGGCGCCGTCGGCTTTTGGCGCAAGGGGTGTGCCGACGGAGTCACAGAGTCCTCGCAAGGGGTTTGCCCGACAGGGTCCGTCCGGGTTGCGGCCGCGAAGCCCGGGGCGCTTCCCGGGGAATCATCGGGACGCTTCCCCGGGAGTCAATTCACCGATGTGTATTTGGCGGACAGCCATTTCACGGACGGCCATCTCACGGACAGGAGGACTCCTGGCATGGACCGCCAACGCAAACCGCAACTAGCGTGACTGACCACCAGCGGACCACCCGGAACACAGGAGGTATCACCTCAATGGGCACGGAATCGATGCGCACCCCCCAGAGCGCCGACGCCGTAACGGCCGCAGGGTGTGTGACGGCGGCATGGGACTGCCAGTCGTACAGCTTCATGGGATCTCCCCGGACAGTGATCGACAACCTGGCCCGGCTGCCCGACGAGCTCATGAGCCGCCGCGTCTACATGATCATGGTTCAGGGTGACGAGCACTGCGAGGCCCGTATCTTCGAGCGCTTCAACCTCGGGGACCCCAAGGGCACCGTCTCCAGCTGGGCCGAGAAGGACGTCCCCGGCATGGTCACCCAGATCACCGAAGTCCTCACCGCCAACCGCGGGGTGCACTGTCCCGGCGAGCAGGTGAAGGCGACGATCGAAAGCGAACGCGAGATCCAGGTCGGCACCCCGGCCCCGGCCCCCAAGACCGCGGCCGAGGCGTTCGGGCCGGTCCTCGGCGGCTTCCGGAACGACGCGTTCGTACGGGCCACCGTGATGGTCCTCTGCTGAGGGAGGTGAGGCACCGTACGCCGAGGATTCCGGCCGACAGAGGGGCAGCCAGGGAACCGGCTGCCCCTCCCCCGCTCATGACGGCACGTCACTGCCACGGGCCGCGGGCGCGGCACCCGGAAGCCCGCCTTCGAGCAGCCATTTGGCCACCAGGGCGGCCCGGCTGTGGACATCGTGCCGGTCGTAGAGCCGTTGCAGATGAGATTCCACCGTGCGTGCGGACATGTGCAGTTGCCGCGCTATTTCCTTGTTGCAACAACCTGCCACGATCAGAGAAAAGATCTGTTCCTGTTTTGGGCTCAGGTGCACGGAACTCTCTCCCTCAAGAGGGGATCTTGTAGAGCCGGGTCGCTCCTCGGCGGGTGCGGTGCACATTGCAGAGCGACATCGCAGAGCGAATGGCCGGGAGCATCGACCGTGCGGGCCCGGCGTTTTCGAAACGGCATGGATTATTTCATGTCCGACTCCCCAGGAGAAGGCGTGGCCCACCCCCGTGGCAAGGCCCCCGCTCACGCTCACGTTGCCGCTCCCGTTCCCGTTCCCTACGGAGCCTGGTTCTCCCCCCTCGACGCGGGGACCGTGGCCCGTGCCCGACTGCGCCTGGCCTTTCCCACGGCGGCCGACGGCCGTGTGTGGTGGCAGGAGGTGCGGCCCGAAGAGGGCGGCAGGACGACGGTCGTGGAGCACGGAGTCGGCGGCGCCGACCGCTGTCTCCTGCCCGCGCCCTGGGACGCCCGCAGCCGCGTCCACGAATACGGCGGACTGTCCTACCTGCCGGTTCCGTCTCCCGGGGGCGGTGGCCGGCTGATCGTCTTCGCTCACTTCCCTGACCAGCGGCTCTACCTCACCGCGTCCGACGGCCGACCGCCGAGTCCGCTCACCCCCGAACCGGACGCGCCCGCCGCGCTGCGCTACGCGGACTTCGCGCTGTCAGCCGACGGCCGCGAGGTGTTCTGCGTACGCGAACGGCACGGCGCCGCCGGGGAGATCACCCGGTCCGTGGTGGCCGTCCCGCTCGACGGATCCGCCGCCGCTGCCCCGGACCGGGTGCGCGAACTGGCCGTCGGGGCGGACTTCTTCGCCTTCCCCACCCCCTCCCCGGACGGCCGGCAGCTCGCCTGGATCTCCTGGAACCACCCCGACATGCCCTGGGACGCGACGGAGTTACGGACCGGCCCCGTCGCCGCGGCCGCCCCGACCACCGGCCGGCCCGTGATGGGCAGCGGCACCCGGGAGTCCGTTCTGGCGCCCTGCTGGCGCGACGCGCACACGCTCTACGCCGTCTCCGACCGCTCGGGCTGGTGGAACCTCTACAAGGTCGACCCCGACGGGCGTCGGCCGCCCCGCGCCCTCCACCCGGCGGCCGAGGAGTTCGCCGCCCCGCTCTGGGACCTGGGCGGCCGCCCGTTCGCGCCCCTCTCCGACGGCCGCCTCGCCGTCGTCCACGGTCGCGGTGACCAGCGACTCGCCCTGCTGGACCCCGCGGCCGCCACTCTCACCGAACTCGATTGCGGGTACCCCGTGTTCGCCCCGGCGCTCTCCACCGACGGGGACCATGTGGTGGGCCTCGCCGGAGGTCCTGCCACGCCGCTGTGCGTGGTACGGGTCGACGTCTCCACGGGCGGCGTCGAGGAACTGCGCCGCGAACTCGACGAGTTGCCGGATCCCGGCTACCTGCCGGTCCCCCGTGCCACCGAACTCCGCGATGACTCCGGCCGGTTAGTGCACGCTACGGTCTACCCGCCGTCCCACCCAACGGCCCGGGGACCGGAGGGGGTGCCGCCACCGTACGTGGTGTGGGTCCACGGCGGGCCGACCGGCTGCGAGTCCGGAGTGCTGGACCTCTCCAAGGCGTACTTCACCAGCCGCGGCATCGGCGTCCTCGCCGTGGACCACGGCGGTTCGAGCGGCTACGGGCGCGCCTACCGCGAACGGCTCAGGGGCCGTTGGGGAGTGACGGACGTCGCCGACGTCGTACTGGCCGCACGCCTCCTCGCCGAACGCGGCGAGGCCGACGGCCGGCGGCTGGCGATCCGGGGACCGTCGGCCGGCGGGTGGACGGCACTGGCCGCCGTCACGACGGGGGTCGCCGCGCACGGCCCCGTGTTCCGCGCCGCCACGTCGTACTTCGGCGTGACCGATCCTCGACTGCTCGTCGCCCGACTGCACGACTTCGAATCCCACTACCTCGACGGTCTCCTGGGCCCACTGCCGGCCGCCGACGCGGTCTACCGCGAACGGTCACCGCTCGGCCATGTCGGGTCCGGCACCTGTCCGGTGCTGCTATTGCAGGGCCTGGACGACCCCGTCGTACCGCCGGAGCAGGCGGAGGCGCTGGTGGCCGAGCTGTCGGCGCAAGGCATCGGGTACGTACACCTTGCCTTCGCCGGGGAGTCCCATGGCTTCCGGAAGGCGGCTACGGTGGCTGCGGCGCTGGAGGCGGAACTGGGCTTCTATGGGAGGGCTTTGGGATTTGTGCCGGTGGGTGTGCCCTTGGCCGAGCTTCGCGGCTCCGGTGGTGGGGGACGGCGTCCGGGCTGTACGGGGCGGCTCGGGGATCGCTGCTCGCCGTCGTGATGGCCGCCTTGCCTGGCGGCTGGGCGAGGTTGGTGTCGTGGCGGGCGGCGGCCTCGGGGGGTGGTTGTACGGGAGGGTGATGCGGGGGCCTGCTGCGCGCAGGACGCGATTATTGTTACGGGGTGGAGCGGGAGTGGTGCGTGGTGACAGGTAGGGAGGCTGAGGATGAGCAGTGCATCGGATCGCCTGAAATGGTGTCCATGTCTGCTAGGTCCGAATCCTTGGAAGTGAGTAAAAACGGCCACGCACCCACATGAACACGCAGGTCAGGACCTGTGCTCCCCGCACACGCGGGGTTGTTCCCGTCCCCGCCGCCGTCGCGGACCTGCTGGCCCGGTGCTCCCCGCACACGCGGGGTTGTTCCCGTGCCCGCGAGTAGCCGGCCATCGAGTGCGGCGTGCTCCCCGCACACGCGGGGTTGTTCCCGTCACGCCCTCCAGGGCGAGCTTCTGCGTGATGTGCTCCCCGCACACGCGGGGTTGTTCCCGTCTCCCGCGGCGGCTCTACGAGGTTCTGGCGGTGCTCCCCGCACACGCGGGGTTGTTCCCCGTTGCCAGGTACTGATCTGCGGGCCCATAGCGTGCTCCCCGCACACGCGGGGTTGTTCCCACCGTAAGCGCAGCGCCGGAATCGGCGGCACAGTGCTCCCCGCACACGCGGGGTTATTCCCACCCGCCACCCCGCCCTTCGGGGGACGAGTTACCGAACGCACATCGTGATGTTCGATGAGGCCCTACTGTCACGCGGGTGAGTTACGTGAGCCTGCTGCGGCAGCGTCCGGTCCTCGTCCTGTGGTCTGCCGAGACGCTCTCGGTCTTCGGCGACCGATTCTTCACGCTCGCGCTCGCGTGGACGGCTTGGCAGCGGTCCGGCGCCGTGGCGATGGGCCTGGTCGTGGTACTCGAATCCGTTCCCCACCTGCTGGTTGGAGCGTTCGGCCGACAACTGGTCGCGAGAGTCGCTTCATTCCGATCCCTGGCAGTCGTCGAGGCCCTGCAGATCGTGGTGATAGCGGCGCTGCCGTGGCTGTGGCCGTCGGCCGGCCTGGCGGGTGTGCTGGCGGTGATCCTGGTGATCGGCACGTGTGATGCCCTGACCGGGCCCAGCCTGTCGGCGCTGGTCCCCGGGCTCGTAGCAGGCGAGCAAGTGCGGCAGGTGACCGGGCTGATGGACGCCTCAGCCCGGCTGACCTGGTTCCTGGGCCCCGGCTCGGCAGCCGTGCTGCTGTCGTACTTGGCCGCCGAGGACCTGTTCCTCGTGGACGCCGCCACCTTCGCCGCCTCCGCACTCGCCTTTGCCTGGCTCGCCCGCACTGTGCCGCAGTCCTCCCGGCTCCGGGCGCCGGAGGCAGGGAAGACAGCGAAGCCCACGACGGTGAGAGCGCGTACGGTGTTGCGCGCCCGGCCGTTGATCACCGGCGCGTTCGTGCTCAGCGGGGTCGGGGAGTTCTTCCAGACGGTCCTGACGATCGGCATCCCCGTCTGGCTGACCGACCGACTCCACGCCGGCCCGGGGGCCTACGCGCTGGTCCTGTCGGCGATGGGGATCGGCTCGCTGGCAGGGAACATCCTCACGGGCAACACCAGGCTGGCCGCCCCCTTCCCCAGTGGCTTCTGCGCGGCGTGGGCGGTACGGGGACTGCTGCTGGCGGCGTTCGCGGGCAGCAGCAGCCTGCTGCAAGTCGTCGTTCTGACCGCGCTGGGAAGCCTGCTGGTGCCAGTCACGTCGATCGCGTTGAACGCCGAGATCGCCGCGCTCGAAGGCCCTGAACAGTTGCGCATGTTCAGCGTGTGCTCGGTGAAGCTGCACCTGGCGAGCATGGGGAGCATGCTGCTCCTGCCTGCGGTGCTGGAGCGGACGCCCAGAGCATCGTTCGCCGTGGCGGGTACGGCGACGGCCGTCACGGCACTGCTGACGTGGACGGTGCTGAAGGGCCTCGGCCACCGTCAGGCGCTGCAGCCCGGGCAGCAGAAGGAGCTGGCGCGCAACTGACTACCTGTCTGTCGACGGGCGGCGGGCGCGCAGGACCACGGCCTGGTGGCCGCGAACGTGCGGGGCGTCCACAGTCACCACTGCCTCGGTGTTCAGGCTGGCCGCGGCCAGCAACAGCCCTGAGCAACTACCGCGCCAGTCAAAGCCAGCGGGCTGTGCCACGGCACGCCAAGCCAGCTGACCCAGGAGTTCCAGCCTCGTGATCCTTGATGAGCGTTTCGCCGCTGCCGAAGAACCACATCCTCGAACCTGCGGGAGGCCCACGGAGGCTGAGGGCGGGCGTTGACTGAACTCGGCTACGCATCACGACTATTGTTGCGGGCCGGAGCCGGAGTGATGCATGGCGACAGGAGGGAGGCTGATGGTGAGCAGTGCAGCACCTAGCCCTGAAATGGCACTTATGTCCGCTAAGTCTGGATCTTTGGAAGTAAGCAAAAACGGCCACGTGCCCGCATGAACACGCAGGTCAGGACCTGTGGTCCCCGCGCACGCGGGGTTGTTCCGCTCCCGGACGCGTTCCTCGGGGTCGCCCTTCAGTGGTCCCCGCGCACGCGGGGTTGTTCCCCCGCGACCGGCATCACCAGCAAAATCCGCGGTGTGGTCCCCGCGCACGCGGGGTTGTTCCCGGCATCCGCCGCCTCGCGGTCGCCCATCCCCGGTGGTCCCCGCGCACGCGGGGTTGTTCCCCGGGGAAACGGATACGGAACCTACTGGGAAGGGTGGTCCCCGCGCACGCGGGGTTGTTCCCAGGTCCCAGCGTCCGAGCAACTCGGGGTCGACGTGGTCCCCGCGCACGCGGGGTTGTTCCGGCCCGCCTTGCGGGCCCGCGCGGTGTGGACCGGTGGTCCCCGCGCACGCGGGGTTGTTCCCGGGGCCCGCAGGATGACGACCGTTTGCGTGTAGTGGTCCCCGCGCACGCGGGGTTGTTCCCTTGGTGCAGCCCGGCGACACAATCACCCTGCCGTGGTCCCCGCGCACGCGGGGTTGTTCCCGGCGCGATGGTCGTGTCCAGGATGGACTGGAGGTGGTCTCCGCACACGCGGGGTTGTTCCCCTGGCGCCGGTGACCCCGTCGCGGGTATTGATGTGCTCCCCGCGCAGGCGGGGTTGTTCCCGACATCGGCGCTGCCCGTGCCCTTATGGGCGAGTGGTCCCCGCGCACGCGGGGTTGTTCCCGCAGGTGAGCCGTCGATACGCAGGCCGGCAACGTGGCCCCGCACACGCGGGGAGGTTCCCAACTCGGCGTCCTCAACAAGGAGCCAACCGCATGATCCCCACGGTGCGAGACCGACGCGTAGATGCCGCCCCGAAGGGAGCCGAAGTCCGCCTGTCAACCAGCTCCAACGGCAAGGGACTCAGCGCAAGCAGTGCCCGCGCCGACAGCACGCTGAACCCTGCTGGAGCTACGCCCCCAGGTTGCCGTTGCCCGCAATGACAGCCGTCACAAAGCAGGACCAAGCCGTGTCACCAAACACAAGCAGCCCCCGCCCAGGGTCCTTAGAATCCCGGACCGGCATAATGCGCGGCACCTTGTCAACGGGGACCTCAATGCAGCCACCCCCGCCCCCGCTGTAGGTGCTCTTACGCCACTCCGCTATGGGCAAGTCACGTTGGGCCGACATGGGTAAAGCTCCTCAACTGTCTTGCCGATAAAGGACCGTGTCGCCTCTGGGTCCAGAGCGACATCTCGCAGGTGATCATAGAGGTGGTTGAGCAACGCAATGTCGGAGCGATTGGCGATGAACGCACCGAAGACGTAGCCGTCCGGGCGCCACGCACCCAGGCGGCCGGTCCGCTCCTCCCACATGGTCACGAAGCCGACGTCGTCGACCTCTGCACCAACATCGAAGGGCAGAACGCGCACATCCACGTTCGGTTCATGCGATCGCTCGATCAGGTGGAGGAGTTGCCGACGCATCACCTGCTCACCTCCGATCGCAGACCGCAAGACGCCTTCACGGAGGATGACGTTGAGCGTGGGGGCGTCCGGCGTTCCCGACAGGATCGCGCGCAGTTGACGACGAAAGGCGACCTTGTCCTCCAAGCTCCCGCCGCGCAATTTCAGGCCCTCTTCGAGGCACAGTCGCGTGTGCTCCTCGGTCTCCAGCATCGGAGGAACCCAGTGGGAGCAGATCTGCCGGATCTCGACGGCGCCCGCATGCTTGGCCAGATACTTCTGCACTCGCTTCGCGTCGGGGTTGTCGTCCAGCTTGTCGCGCAGCCTGAAGATCCGGCCGCCCGCGTCCAAGGCCCGATCGATGCGACGGGCAACATCGCGACAGGGAACGTACTTCACCCGTCCGCTCTCGAAGTGGGAGACCGCCGTAGGGGACAAGGCGATCGCCTTCGCCAGCTGAATCTGTTTCCACCCCTTGGCCATCCGGGCCTCGCGGATCGCTGCCGCGAGCTCCTTGACTCGCTGCTCGTACAGTTCAGGCGCTGACAGGGCAGGCATAGTTGCACCTCCCACTTGAGTTTCGGGATCGCTCAGGTCCGGAACAGGCCTGGACAGGGATCAGCCTATGCGTCCTGGCAGATACTGGTGAGCGGAACCGGAAAGCTCCAACTCCAGCCGGTTGACGCTGCGTTCGAACAACGCCTGTCTGATTCCCGCCCCGGTGGTACGCCACACCTCATCACCCGGCGGGCCAGAGAGCTTCGAGCGGCCCCGGTTCCGGTCAGCGAACCCCGCACCCCACCCCTTGGCGTGGATTCGTACGGTCTGCCCCCGTGATCGCCCGCACCGCCCCCCACGTGCGGCCCGAAGGAGAGAACACTCATGCCCCCCGTTTTCCCTGGCACCGCCATGACCTTTGGAGGAGCCCTCATCCCCTCACCGGACTCCCCGATCACCGAGGCCGAGCACGGGGCCCTGGAGGGCATGCGGACGATCCTGGAAGCCCGCCCGTCACCGCCGGCGGAGAGTCTGCACGACATGATCAAGCACCTCCGCCGCTGCATCCGTCGGACCACGCCCGCGCTGAAGGTCCTCGCAGCCGCGCTGCCAGAGCACGACCCGCGGCGGGAACCCGCACGAGCGGTTGCCGATGAGGCGTTCTTCCAGGCCGGACAGGAAGACGGGGCAGGTAACGGCCTGTTGAGCGCGCGGGACTACTGTCTCGCCCTCTACGAGGCCATGCAGGACGTACGTCACCACTACTCACTGCTGATGCACCCGCGCGCCGAGCACGACGCCCAGCACGGCCGGGCCTCCGGCCAGGAGCCCGGCGCCCGCCCGCCGACGGGATAACCGTCCGGGGCCGCGCCAGTACGCCGGCTTGCGCACAACCACCCAGGACCGCCCGCCTCCCGGCGAATCCCCACCGAGAGAAGAACAAGGACATCCATGCACGCCGACGCCCTCTCCCTCACGAACCCGCCACCGCTGCGCGCCGCCGCAATGGCACTGATCGTGCACCCGGCCGACACCAAGTCGGCCGACGACCCAAGGACGTTGATGCTCTCCCCTACCGATACGGCCGACACGGCCAACCCCACAGAGCCCAGCCACAACTTCCGCCTCCCCGCCGGACCGCTACTCGAAGGAGAGCCGCCCTCAACGGCCGTGGCGCGTACCGTCCGCACCGAGACCGGACTCGAAGTGTCGCCGACCCGACTGCTCGTACTCGACTGGATCCCTCCCACAGGGACGGCACCCGCCGGTATCGAGTTCGTGTACGCGATGGCCCCACTCACCGACGAGGTGGAGATCAGGCTCCCCGGGCTGTCCGACAGCAAGGAACCGGCGTTCCTGAGCCACAAGTGGGTCCCGGCAACCCAACTCGACGATCACTGCATGCCGCACCAGGAGCGGCAGCTCCGCGCCGCGCTCGCCGCCCTCATCAACGGTGACGTGACCGAGCTGCATTACGGCGAGCCCGCCTGCACGACTACTACCCCATAGAGCAGCACCGGCTCACCATCGCTGCGCGGGCCCCACGCTTCCCCCTCGTACCAGTGAAGCTGCCCATGAGGGCCAGCCAACAGCGCTACCCCGTCCGTAGACTCCTGCCTCATCCAGCGCAGCGCCCACGCCCCCGGGCCGCCGGCCCTGCGCCCTCGCCGTGAGTCCAGGAGACCCTGTGGAACAGCCGCTCACCGAGACCGAGAACGCCGCGTGGGCGGCAGCCGCTACCGATGAAGAGATCGCCGCAGTCCTCGCTGCGGCCGACGACGCGGACATGGCGATGCGCACACCTCCGGTGCGTCTGACGCAACCGGCCCGGTCTGTGGCCCCGGGTGGGTGCGAGATCACGTTGCTCGGGGCGCTGGGATGCCGGTACGGCATGCTGTCCGGAGGAGCCGGCGGTCTCCTCGTCCGTACCGGAGAAGGCGCCGTGATCATCGATCCCGGGCCCGCAGCCCTCGACCGGCTGCTCGCTCTCGCCGCGCAGGGCGAGTTCGACTTCGCCGACGTGGTGGGGATCGCGGTCACGCACCTGCACCCCGATCACTACGCCGGCCTCATCCCCTGCCTCGAAGGAGCGGCAACTGCCGCCGGGCGAGCGCCGCTGGTCCTGGCGAACCCCACGACGGCCGAGCGGTTCGCCGACTTCTCCCCGTACCACCAGCGCATGGGTTCGTGGGTGACTCTCGCGCACCCCGAGACCGACGGCGACGGCGAGCCGTCCACGAAGGTCACCGACGGCACGACCGTCCACGCCACTCCCGCGTTGCACCTCGAAGAAGCCGGCCGTACCGGCAGTGCCATCGGCCTGGTTCTGGAAACCGCGGCAGGCCACATCTGGTATTCGTCGGACACGAACCTGTGGCCCGGCCTGCTCGACGCCGTCGCCGCAATCGCTCCGCGTCCACGGGCCGTCATCGCCCACGGCGACGCCGCTCTCCTGCACGCCGACGAACAGCGCAGGGCGGCCTGCCATTTGGGCATGCGCGACCTCCCGGCAATCGCACGAAGGCTCAGGCCGGAGACGTTGCTGGTGCAGCACTACGACGCCGCGTACTCCGGCGCCCGGTACCGCCATGCCCACACCGAATGGGTCAGGCGCAGCCTGGGCCCTCTCGACGCACCCGTACGCGTTGTCCCCGGATACGACGGATTCCGCCTGACTCTTTGATCCCGCAGATCAGCACCGCTGCACCCGAACCCCCTTCCAGAGCGACTCGTTGGCACGCCTCTGGTCAGATCCGAGCTCGGCGACTATGAATCCCCGCGCAGGGGAAATCCGAGGGCCCACAGCCTGTCAAGACACCTTGGAACTTGAGAGAGAAGGTCTCTGACCCGTCTCGGGTGTCACCGCCAGGAGGCGCGCCCGGGGGGCCTGTTGGCACGCCGGTCCCCCACAGGGATGTGTCTGGCGCCTCGGACGACTGCTTTCTGTTCTGTCACGCGGGGAGTGCGGTGTTGATGCGTTCGCGGAGGTCGCGGACGGCGGGGATGGCGTTGTGGGTGCGCATGTGGGTGGCGAGGTCGCGCAGGGGGCCGACGGCGCGGTGGGAGCTGATGTCTTCGGTGAGGTCGAGGGCGTGGTGGGCGGTGGCGCAGGCGCGTTCGGGGTCGTGCTGTTGCCATTGGGCGTCGGCTTGGCGGGCGAGGAAGAGTGCCTGGGTGCGGATCCGGTCGGTGGGGAAGAGGGCGGCGGTCTGGGCGAAGAGGTGTTCGGCGCGGGCGGGCTGGTGGAGGTCGAGGTGGGTGGATGCCTGGGCGCCGAGGAGTTCGGCCTGGTCGAACCAGGTGACCCATTCGGGGTCTTCGCCGTGGTGCCGGCTGGTGGCCAGGAGGCCGGCGGCGCGGTCGAGGTCGGTGAGGGCTGCGGGGTTGTTCTGGTGGGCGCGGGCACGGGCGCGCCGGGAGAGGAGCATGGCTTCGACGCGGTGGGTGCTGCGGCCGCGGGAAGCGGAGAGGGCAGCGGCGGTCATTGCCTCAGCGTCAGCCGGGCGTCCGCAGTTGTTCGCGGCGATGGACCAGAACGCCAGGATGTGGCTGCCGAGGGCGGGGTCGCCGCTCGCGTGGGCGGAGTGGAGGGCGGCATTGAAGTACGCGTCGGCGCAGGTGCCGTAGAGGTCGAAGACGGCCCAGGCGTGCATGCGGGTCAGGTCGGCCGCAGCGGCGTGGAGGCGGGCTCCGTGCGCATCACTGTAGGTGCGGTCCTTGAGCAGGCGGACGAGCATCTGCTGGCTCGCGGCGGTCTCGGTGAGGAGTTGTCCACCGCCGTCGAGGTCGTCGGCGTGCCGCAACTGCCGGACGCGGTCTTCGATGTGGGCGACAGAGGCCTCGCCGAGGCGGCGGGCGTGGGTGATCTGGCCGGCGGCGGCGGGGTCGGCGGTCAGCCATGCCCACAGGGAGGCCGTCAGGGCGACTCCGGTGAGCTGGGTGAAGTGCCGTCGCTGCATTTCGATGTTCTCCCTCCCTGACACTTCGTCGAGTGCCTGGATGGCGCCGGGAGCGTCCCAGCTGTGGATGGCGGGCTGCTGGAGCGGGTCCAGGGCGAGCCAGCGTGGCCAAGGGTGGTGCAGGACCGCTTCGGCGGGTATCTCCAGGAGTTCGGCGATCAGGTACTGGGTGGGCAGGTCCGGTTTACGGCCGCCTTCCCACCGGTAGACGCCGTCCTTGCCGGTGCCGACATGGACATGGCGTTCCTTGCCGAGAACGCGGATGCGCCGGGCGAGCTCGGGCGGTTTCCAGCCACGCGCGGTTCGTGCCCGTGCCAGCAGATGCATCCCAGTTCCCTTTCCGGTCGCCGGGCTGGGGCCGAACGTATCGACGGTAGCCGGGAGATGATGCCCTGCGGAATGGCTGTCGCGGGTGCTTGTCGGGTGCTCTTGACCGCACCTGACGGCACCCTCCTCGCGGCTTCCTCCAGGCGCATGGTGCCGGGATGGTGATGCTGCGCAGTTCGCCGTCCGGCTCTACGGATCCCGAGCCAGTGGGGCGTGGCGGCAGAAGGAACCGTCTGGCAGATCGGGTTCATCGTGCGGCACACCGCGTTGTTCCACGAGCCCGGCAGGCAACCAGCTCTCCCGATGAGACGTGCGCGGTGCTCGTGGCTCGGTTGATGACGGCTCGCTCGGCCCTGGACTCATCCCATGGTGAAGGAGGACAGCCATGCCCAAGCTGGCGCTCTTCGGCCGGCCCGGCGCCGGGAAGACCACACTCAGTGGCTTGCTCGCGTTGGAGCTGGCAGAGGCGGGCGCGGACGCGCGGATTCTCAAGGTCGGCGCTCCTCTGTACGAGTTGCAGGCCATCATCTACGCCGTGGCCGGCCGCCCCCTGCCGGACGGGCGCGTGCAGGACGGCCAGTTGCTGAACGCCCTGGGCTTCCACATCAGGCGGATCAACCCCGGTGCCCTCACTGAGGCTTTCGGATCACGGGTACGGCTGGTGGAGCGGGACACCCCACGGGCCGTTGTGCTGTGCGACGACATGCGTGCTGCGGACGCCGACGCGGTCACGGCTCTGGGGTTCCGCCTCATCGAGGTCACGGCACCCGACGGCGTACGACGGGAGCGTAAGCGCGGGCGGGGGGACCTGTCCGCAGGAGACGACCAGCACCCCACCGAGGCCGCGATCGACGCGGTGCCGTGGTTGAGTGTGGACAACTCCGGTAGCCTCGACGGCCTTCGCGTACAGGCGGCCCGGATCGTCCGGGAGGTCCTGCAGTGATCCTCACCGGACCGGAGATCGTCCGGCAGCGCCGCCTGGGAACCCTGACCATCGAACCGTTCAACTCCCGCCAGCTCAACCCCGTTTCCTACAACTACCGGCTCGGCCGCACCCTGCGCACTCACCGGGCAGCCGTGATGGATACGCACGCGGCGCACGAGCTGGAGGAGTTCACCATCCCGGACGACGGCATTGTGCTGCAGCCCGGCCGGGTCTACCTCGGCACGACGATGGAAGCCATCGGCAGCACACGGTTCGTGCCGTCGCTGATCGGCAGGTCCTCGCTCGGCCGCCTGGGCATGTTCCTGCAGTACAGCGCTGACTTGGGCAACCTTGGCGCGTGCCACCGCTGGACGCTGGAGATCAAGGTCGTTCAACCCCTGCACGTCTACGCGGAGATGATCACCGGCCAGGTCAGCTTCTGGACCGTCTGCGGCGCCCGCCAGCCCTACGCCGGTTACTTCGGACGCATCGACGAGGCCACCGTCCCGCCCGCCGACCTGCTGACGGCGCCGACGGCGCTCCTGCCGCTCCCCCTGCCTCTCCCAACACGGAGGCTGCCGTGATCCTCACCGGCCCGCAGATCGCCCACGAGTGTGCTCTCGGACGCCTGGTCCTCGATCCGTTCGACAAGGAGCAGGTCCAGCCGAACTCCTACAACCTCGCCCTGGGCCCCAACCTCATCCACTACACCGGCACCGTCCTGGACACCCGCCAGGAGAACGCGTTCGAGACGACGGTGATCCCTGACGAGGGGCTGGTGCTCAGGCCGGACCGCATCTACCTCGGGGCCAGCGTCGAGGTCCTGGGCAGCGACCACTACGTACCCATCATCCGCTCACGCTCGGGTGCTGCTCGCCTGGGGATGTTTGTCCACGTCACTGCCGATCTCATCGACATCGGCTCGACGGGGCAGACCACCTTCCAGCTCCACGCGGTCCAGCCCGTACGTGTCCACGCCGGCGATCGCCTGGCCCAGGTCACGTTCTGGCACACCTGCGGCAGAGTCGTGCTCTACAACGGCAAATACCAGGGCTCGGTGGGGCCCCAGCCCTCCCGGATCCACCGCGACGCCCTGCAGGAGAGGGCATGAGCGGCCGCACCGGTGGCGACCCCGCCTGCCTGTGCACCGACCCGGCTGCGCGCCTGCTGGTATCGGCGGCCTTCACCACGATCCGCGAGCGCTACGTCCAGGCCCGGCACCAGATCGCCGCCGCGATCCTGGACGCCGACCACCGTATTCACCTCGGACTGCACATCGACGCCATGGTCGGCCGGGCCGCGGTCTGCGCCGAGGCCGGCGCCCTGTCCGCGGCCCGCCTGGCCACCAGCGCCCCGCTGATCGCGGTGGCGGCCGTCCGCTACCCCAAACCGACCGAGTCCTGCGGCGCCCGCATCGTCCCGCCCTGCGGCCTGTGCCGCGAACTGCTTCTCGACCACGCCCCCGGCCTGCGTGCCGTCATCGCGGACGGCCCCCACGCCGCGCTGATGCCGCTCACGGCACTGCTGCCGCACAAGTACGTGGGCACCAAGTGGCCGACCGGCCCGTCCCGCCCCTGAACACCCGCGATCCGTGGAGAAGACGATGGACTTCCGTACTCCCGCCCTGGACGCCCTGGCCCACGAGGTCATCCCCGAGCAGCACTTCGAGTTCTCGGCCGCCACCGCCCGGGACCGGTTCTTCAACGACACCCGCATGCTCGACGTCAAACAGTGGGTCCACAACGCCTTCCGCACCAACCCGAAGTCGATGCTCGACCACATGCTCGGCAACCTCGCCTTCACCGGCAGCGAGGACCTGCTCGACCTCGGCTGCGGCAACGGCTTCGTCCTTGAGCACCTGCGCCCACACTTCGCCGACGGCAGCATCACCGGGCTCGACATCGCCCCCGCCGTCCTGGCCGCCGCCGCGGAACGTCTGAACGGCACCGCCACACCGTGCCGGTGGATCGAAGGCAGCGCCGACGACCTCTCCTTGCTCGACACGGACGCGTTCGACCGTGTCATGGCCAACTACATGATCCACTACGTGCCGGACCTCGACCGGTGCTTCGCCGAAGTCCGCCGGGTCCTGCGCCCAGGAGGGCTCTTCCAGCTCACCACCGACCGCACGGACAGCATGCTGGAGATGTACGACGTGCACTTCACGGCCCTCAAGGCCATGGCCGCACCCGAGGACCTGTTCAAGGCCACCCCCAAGGGCCGGCTCTCCCTCGCCAACGGCGCCCCACAGCTGCGCAAGCACTTCCAGCACGTCGAGACCGTCACCTGGCAGGACCAGCTGCGCTTCACCGACCCCGCACCGTTCATGCGTTTCTACCAGGTCGGCCACAACCACTGCTGCGCCTCCTCCGAACCAGACGAACGCCTGAGCGACGACTTCTTCACCGAGCTGCGCGACCGCGTCAACGCCCAGGTGGAACGCGCGATCAAGACCAACGGCTACTTCGCGGTGACCAAGTACACCGGCTCCTTCCTCTGCCGGTGAACTCCCCCGTTCCGGCAAGGCATGCGCCGATGCTTCGCTAGCGTCGGCCCGTGCCGCACCGGCCGGCGCGGCACGGGAACGAGACCGGGAGAGAACCGATGGGCACGACGATCCGCAGGGCAGTGATTCCCGCCGCCGGGCTGGGCTCCCGCCTGCTGCCGCTGACGAAAGCGATCCCGAAGGAGATGCTGCCGGTCGGCGACAAACCCGTCATCGAGCACACTGTGCGCGAGCTGGTGGCCTCCGGCATCACCGACATCACCATCGTCGTCTCCGGCGGCAAGAACCTCATCCAGGACCATTTCCGTCCCAACCCCGCCCTCGTCGAGCAACTGCGCGCCGATGGCAAAGCCGACTACGCCGACGCCGTCGAAGAAGTCGCCGAGCTCGCCCGTCAAGGTCACATCACCTACCTCGACCAGCACGGCCCCTACGGCAACGGCACCCCCGTCCTGAACGCCACCCGCAACTTCGGCGACGAGCCGTGCCTCGTGCTCTGGCCCGACGACGTCTTCGTCTCCGACACCCCCCGGGCCCAGCAGCTGATCCGCGCGTACGAGACGACCCACTGCCCCGTGCTCGCCCTGATGCCCATGGACCCGGCCGACGCCCCCCGCTACGGCGTGCCCGTCGTCAAGGAGGACCTGGAAGACGGCCTGCTGCGTATCACCGGCCTGGTCGAGAAGCCCAAGCCCGAAGACGCGCCATCGGCATTCGCCGCGATCGGCGGCTACGTCATCACCCCCGCCATCGTCGAGGAACTGCGCGAACTGACCCGCCACTGGTACGAGCACCGCACCGGTGAGGTCTACCTGACCGACGCCATCAACGCCTATGCCGCCCGCCGGGCCGTCTACGGGCAGGTCATCCAAGGCCGCTGGTACGACACAGGAAACCCCGCCGCCTACCTCGTCGCCCAGTTCGCCCACGCCCTCACCCACCCCGAATACGGGCCGATCCTGCGCCGGCTCGCCACCGACATCAGCACCCGGCCTGCCGGCGACACGACCACCTGACCCGTCGCTCCCTTCGGGCCCAAGGCCCGGCGAGCGGCTCGAAGGGAGCACCTATGCCGTCCATGGACACCGTCGTGCTGTTTTACCCGCGCGGCGGCAGCGCCCAGGTCATCCGCTACCTCCTGCGCGAACTCAACACCCGCGGCTGGACGAACCGCCTCCACGCCGGCTCCCTCGGCACCCCCGGCGACCCCTCCCACGGACCGTCCTTCTACCAAGGGCTGGACCTCCACCCGTACGACTACAACGACGCCTTCGCCGCGTTCCGCCGCGGAGACAACCCCCAAGACACCCCACTGCCTTTCCACCCCTCGTACGAGGACCGAGGCGACTGCCCCGACCCGCTTTTCAGCGCCGTCCCGCCCCTCGACGCCGACGGCCTCACCCGTGCCTGGACCCGGCACCTGGCCGCGCACCGCAGCACCGACACCGACCTGGTGCACCTGCACCACCTCAGCCACCTCCAGACCAGTGTCCGCGCCGCATACCCGAACACCCCCGTGGTCACCACCCTCCACGGCACCGAACTCAAACTCATCGACGGCATGGCCCGACGCGTCAACCTGGCCCAACGCCTCGGCATCTCCCTACGGGACCTCGCCCGCCTCCTCCACACGGACAATCCGCACCGCCGCGCCGAAGCCCAACGCTTCGCGACAGCCGCCGCCCTGGATGCCGCCGACACCGAACTACTCACCATCACCGCATGGCAGAAGTGGCTCTACTCCCCGTACTGGCTCACCCGCCTGCGCCAGGCCGTCTTCCACGCCGGCCACCTCCTGGCTGTTTCCGAGCACGACCGGGACCTGGCCCAGCGCCTGTTCGACCTCGACCACGAACTCCCCGTCATCCCCAACGGCGTCGACGCCCGTACCTTCCGCCCGCAACAGCTCGACGAGCAGCACTGTTTGGAGTACCTGCGGCACTGGCTCGTCACCGACCCGCACGGCTGGGCCCCCGGCTGCGTCCCGGGCTCCCTTCGCTACAGCGACACCGACCTCCGCCGCTTCCGCGACCCCGCCGGGAATCTCCGACCGCTGTTGCTCTGGGTGGGCCGTTTCCTCGACTTCAAACGCATCCCCGTCCTCCTGCGCGCCTTCACCGTCGCCCGCGCCCGCCTCGACCCCGCCCCGGTCCTGCTCATGTGGGGCGGATACCCCGGCGAATACGAAGGACAGCACCCCTTCGAACTCGCGAAGGACCTGAAGATTGAGGACGACGTCTTCTTCGCCGGGTGGCGTGGGCACGACGAACTACCCACCGGCCTCGCCTGCGCCGACCTCATGGTCGCGCCGGCCGTGGGAGAGCCCTTCGGCATGGTCTACCTCGAAGCCATGGCCTGCGGCACCCCGCCCATCGCCACCGCAACCGGCGGCCCGCTCCACACCATCGTCCCCGACGGCCCCCGCGCCACTGGCTGGCTCGTCAAACCGGACGACCCCGACGACCTCGCCGACACCCTCATCAACGCCTTGGCCAACACCGCAGAGCGCAAGCGGCGCAGTGCCAACGGCCGCTCCCGCATCGAGACCACCTACAGCTGGAGCCGCACCGCGGACCGCTACGTCGCCGCCTACCACCAGGCCTCACCACACTGACCCGGACCAGGCCGTACCCGGCCCGTCCCCCGAAGGAGTCTCCATGCCCGGCATCAACGGCCTGCTCCTCGACATGAACGGTCTCTTCCGACACTGGCACAACACCGGCGCCCACATCAGCGAGCAACGCGCCGGCCTCCCCACCGGCACCATCGCCCGCTACGCCTACGATCACCCGTCCTACCGCTTGGCACGGGTCGGCGTCCTCACCGATCAGCAGTGGGCCTCCGACGTCGCCGACCGCCTGGCGAACGACTACGGCCCGGCCGTCCGAAACCACCTCGGCCCCTGGCGAGCCGACCGCGGAGAACCGGACCGGACGATGACCGCGCTTCTGCAGGCAATCCGTGAACACCTTCCCGTCGGCGTCCTGTCCAACTGCACCGACGCCCTCCACACCGACCTCAAGCTCCACGGCATCGAGTTCGACTTCGTCTTCCCCTCCGCGGACCTGGGAGTCGACAAACCCTCCCCTCTCGCCTACCGGGCTGCCGCCGACCTCATGAGCATCCCACCAGCCGCGCTGGCCTACTTCGACGACGAGCCGACCTTCGTCCTGGCCGCACGATCCCTCGGCATGAAAGCGCACCTTTTCAACGGCACAGACGACTTCACCGCTCGTCTATGCCACCTCGGCGTTCCCCTGGCCGACACATCCCAAAATCCAGACCCCTTGCCCGTGAGGCCCAGCCACACGCCACGGTGCACCTACTGATGCGCTGACTCCTGGGTCGCGCCAGCCCGGATGGCGACCATCGCGGTGCGGATACGTTCCGCCGTGTCGGCTGCCTCTTCCGGGGACGGGGACAGGACTCCGTTCTCACTCATCAACGCGTGGAACTGCTGCTCCTGGTACGGGACACCAGGCGGCAACCCGGCGATGTGCCAGTGAAGATGGGCGTTTCCCTGCTGGCTGCCGAGCGAGTACAGGTACGTCCGTTCAGGGCCCAGGACAGCCTCGGCGGCGAGAGCGGTCTCGCGAACGAACAGCATGAGCCGGGTGTAGCCCGTCTCGTCCAGGTCGCGCACGACATGCTCAACATGCCGCCTCGGGGCGACGAGAATCTTCCCGGGCAGAGTAGGCCACCGGTCCAGAAACGCGACGTGGTCCTCATCCTCGAAGACGGTCTCGTGAAGATAGTCCGAGTGCCCGCGGAGAAAGGCGCAGATGAAGCAAGGGCCAGTCTGCGAACGCTCGATGTATGCCTCTAGATTCATGTGCTGCCGACCCATGAACGATCACTCTACGGCCGTGCCGCAAGCGCTCGCCCCGCAGTCGCTGCACTCTTCACCCATCGGAGTGTGGGCAGCTTCGTGAGCCCCAAGGGAAAGCGGCCCTGCACGCCCTCCCCCCTCAAAAAACCACCGCCCCCACCCCCACAAACACACAAACCAACACCCCCAAAATCACCAACAACGGCCACACAAACCGCAGATACCGGTCGTACCCCACCCTCGCCAGCGAAACCCCGCCCACCACCACCGCCGTGGTCGGCACCCACAGATTCATCCAGCCGCTCGCCGCCTGCCACGCCGTGACCACGACCGACCGCGCCACCCCCGCGAAATCCGCGAGCGGCGCCAGAATCGGCATGGCGAGCGTCGCGTGCCCCGAACTGGAAGGGATAAGAAAAGCCAGGGGCAGATTCACCACGAACACCAGCACCGCGAAGACGGCCGCCGAGGCCCCCGTGACCGCGTTCTCCACGCCGTGCAGCACCGTGTCGATGATCTTCGCGTTCGTCATCACGACCGTGACGCCGCGCGCGAGCACGATGACGAGGGCCGGGGAGATGAAGTCGGCCGCGCCCTGGACCACCGTGGCGCTCAACCGCTGCTCCCCGAGCCGGGCGACGAGACCCACCAATACCGACGCGACGAGAAACAACGCAGCCAACTGCGCGAAGGACCAGTCGAGTTCCCAGCCATACGGCTTGGCATCGGCACGGCCGGTCAACGCACCGGCCCAGGGAATCACCGAGAAGATCATGAAGGCGAAGACGAGGGCGACCAGAACCAAGACGGCTTTCTGCACACCCGTCAGTTCAGGCGGTTCCTCGGCCGCCTGCGCGTACTCGTGGTCGCCGGGCAGGAAGCCGACGAGGGAGCGGTCCGGGTCGGCGCGTACCCGGTGCGCGTAGCGGATGACGTAGCCGATCGTGACGGCCGTCAGGACCAGCCACATCGCGACGCGCAGTGCGATGCCGTCGCCGAGGGAGATCCCGGCGGCCGAGGAGGCGACGCCGGTGGCGAAGGGGTTGACGGTGGAGGCGAGGACGCCGACGCCGGCGCCGAGGATGATGGTGCCGGTGGCGACCATACGGTCGTAGCCGAGGGCCAGCATGAGCGGGACGAGCAGCCCGTAGAAGCCCAGTGTCTCCTCGGCGAAGCCCTCGACCGTGCCCAGGAGGGAGAAGACGGTCATCACGGCGGCGATCAGCAGGGCGCCTCGGGCGCGCAGGCGGTGGGCGAGCCGCTCGATGCCCCGGTCGAGGGCCCCGGTCGCGAAGACGACGGTGATGAACGCGCCGATCGCGAGGACGAAGAGGAAGACGCCGGCCGCGCCGTAGAGCGAGCCCACCGCGTCGGGGGCGACTTCCCCGGTCGCCGGGTCCCGCACCCCGTACAGGCCGTTGACGGGGGCGAGGAAGAGGTCGCCGAGGCGGTGGAGGAAGTCGCCGGGGGCGGGCTCGTGGTGGTAGGTGCCCTGGATCGGGCTGCCGGACGGGGTGCGCCGGTAGACGCCGGACGGGACGACGAAGGTCAGGGCCCACACCGCGACGGTGACGGCGGCGAGGACGGTCAGTGCGCTGGGGAAGACGAATTTCCGTCTCCCGTGGGGTGGTTCCCGGTCCCCGGACATCGTCCCCCGGTTTTCGCCTCCGGCTTCTGCGTCCACGGCGGGACCCCTCTCTGCACCACGCTCCGCACCAGCGGCCGACGCGGTCGGCGCGGACGACGCGTCCGACGCACCACCGGCCGACCTTTTTGTGCAGATTGTTGCGCAATTCCCAGCTGCTCCCCGGGCACCACACGGCGGCCGCGCCCGCCGGCGTGGTGGAAGGCCAGGTTGAGGACGACCGCGGTGAGACAGCCCGCGCTGACCCCGGAGTCCAGCAGGATCCGCAGGGTGCCGGGGATGGCCGGGTCGGCGTAGAAGCCGGGCGAGACCACGGGGATCAGGCCCACGCCGAGCGAGGTGGCGGCGACGAGCGCGTTGTCGCCGCGCTCCAGCCCGGCCTTGGCCAGGACCTGGACGCCGCTGGCGGCGACGGTGCCGAAGAGCACGATGCCCGCGCCGCCGAGCACGGGACGGGGGACGACCGCGACGAGCGCGGCGACGGCCGGGCTGAGTCCGAGGAGGACGAACAGCAGCCCGCACACGGCGACGACGTAGCGGCTGCGTACTTTCGTGAGCGCGACCAGGCCGATGTTCTGCGCGAAGGCGCTGTTGGCGAAGCCGTTGAAGAGGGGGCTGAGGGCCGTGCCGAGGGTGTCGGCACGCAGGCCGCCCGCGATGACCTCCGCGTCGGCGGGGCGGCCGACGACCTCGCCGAGGGCGAGCATGTCGGCAGTGCTCTCCGTCATGCACACCAGCATCAGGACGCACATGGAGACGACGGCGGGCAGGGAGAGCACCGGGGTACCGAAGTGGAAGGGGGCGGGGAAGCCGACGAGTCCGGCGTGGGTGACGGGAGAGAAGTCGACGGCTCCGCAGGGCACGGCCACGAGGGTGCCGGCGGCCATGCCGAGCAGGATCGCGATCTGCTGCCAGAATCCCTTCAGCAGCCGACGCAGCATCAGAACGATCGCCGAAGTCGCGCCCGCCAGCGCGAGGTTGGCGGGGGTGGCGGGGTGTGCGGTGTTCCCGTCCCGGATCCAGCCGAAGGCGGCGGGCAGCAGGGTGAGTCCGATCAGGGTGATGACGGTGCCGGTCACGACGGGCGGGAAGAAGCGGACGAGCCGGCCGAAGTACGGGGCGAGCAGGAAGCCCAGGGCTCCCGCGACCATGACGGCACCGAAGATGACGGGCAGGGCCTCGCGCTTGTCGGCCTGGGTGTCGGCGACGGCGAGCATGGGGGCGACGCCCGCGAAGGAGACGCCGTTGACGAATGGCAGTCGCGCCCCGACCTTCCAGAAACCGATGGTCTGCAGCAGTGTGGCGATGCCGGCGGTGAACAGGGCGGCGCCCACGAGGAAGGTGATCCCGGACGCGGGCAGTCCGCAGTACGCGCCGACGACGAGCGGTGGGGCGACCACGCCCGCGTAGCTGGCGGCGACGTGCTGCAGTCCGCCCGCGAGCATGCGCCATGGCGGCAGCAGCCGGTCCACGGGGTGCGGGCCGTCGTCCGCGTCCGGGCGTGCGGGGGCAGGGCTGTCACCGGGTGCGGCCACTGCGGTTCCTCCTCGGGAGTGGGTACGGGCCGGGGCGCCGGTGCAGTCGGCGCCCCGGCCCGCCACCGTGGGCCCTCGGACCCACGGGACCGGCCGAGGGCCGTCCCCCTCGGCCGGGGTCAGGGACGGGGCGCCAGGGCCCGGTCGGGCGGCGGGCCGGGGGCCTGGCCGGCCACGGGGCGGCGGGCTCGGCCCCGCGGCCGGACGAGCATGCCGGCCCGCAGCCGAGCGCGCACGCCAACCCGTAGCCGGGCGCATACGCCTGCCCGCCGCCGGATACACACGCCGCCCCGTGGCCGGGCGCACACGCCTGCCCGCCGCCGGGCGCGCACACCGACCCACCGCCGGACACGTACGCCGCCCCGCAGCGCACGTACACCAGCCCACCGCAGCGCCAACCCCCCGTCACCCGCCGGGCTCGGCACCCCTCACCCCTCCGCCGCCCGGCGCGCCAGCCGTACCGCCTGGTCGCGCGCGGTCCGGGCGATCGTGTCCTCGTCGGCCGTCGCCAGATGCCCTTCCTCGACGACGGGCCGTCCGTTCACCAGGGAGAGGGTCACGGGCGCGGCGGCGCCGAGGACGAGGGCGGCGACGGGGTCGGCGATGGTGGAGTGGCCTAGGCCGTCGAGCTTCCACAGGACGAGGTCGGCGAGCTTGCCCGGTTCCAGTGAGCCGATCTCCCGCTGTCTGCCGAGGACTTGGGCGCCGCCGTACGTACCCATCCGCAGCACCTGACGTACGTTCAGCGCCTTCTCGCCGCCCGCGAGCCGGTGGACGAGGAGCGCGTTGCGCAGTTCGGTGTGCAGTTCGCCGGCCTCGTTGGAGGCGGTGCCGTCGACGCCGAGTCCGACGGCTACGCCCTCGCGCAGCAGGGCGGGGACGCGGGCGGTGCCGGCGGCGACGCGGGCGTTGGAGGAGGGGCAGTGGGCGACGCCGGTGCCAGTGCGGGCGAAGGCCGCGATGTCGGCGTCCCGCATGTGGATGCAGTGTGCCATCCACACGTCGTCGCCGAGCCAGCCGGTGGACTCGAAGTAGGCGGTCGGCCCCATCCCGAACCGCTCCTTGCAGAACTGCTCCTCCTCGACGGTCTCCGAGCCGTGCGTGTGCAGCCGTACGCCTTTGCGTCGCGCCAACTCGGCGGCGTCGCAGAGGAGTTCGGTGGAGACGGAGAACGGGGAGCAGGGGGCGACGCCGATGCGCAGCATGGAGTCGAAGGAGGGGTCGTGGTGGGTGTCGATGGCCTCCTCGGTGGCGGTGAGCGCGTCCTCGGTGGTCTCGACGGCGAAGTCGGGCGGCAGTCCGCCGGCGGACTGGCCGCGGTCCATCGAGCCCCGGGTGGGCGAGAAGCGCACCCCCAGTTCGCGGGCCGCGCGGATCTCCGCGCCGAGCAGGTCGCCGGATCCCTTGGGGAAGACGTAGTGGTGGTCCGTGCTGGTGGTGACGCCACCCCGGACCATCATGGCCAGCGAGCCGCGCGCGGCGGCGTGGACCATGTCCTCGTCGATGCGCGCCCAGACGGGGTACAGGGCGACGAGCCAGTCGAAGAGGTTGCAGTCCTGGGCGAGTCCGCGGGTGAGCCACTGGTAGAAGTGGTGGTGGGTGTTGACGAGGCCGGGGGTGGCGAGGTGGCCTTCGGCGTCCACGCGGCGGACGACGTTCTCCAGCGCGGCGGGCGCGGCGCCGGATCCCACGGATTCGATGCGATTGCCGGCGACGACGATGTGGCCGTTCGCGTACTCGGTGTCGTGGGCGTCGACGGTGGCGACGGCGCAGTTCTCGATGACCGTGCGCTCAACGGCCGTGCGCTCAACAGCCGAGCTGCCGGGTGCCTTTGGTTCGATGGGGGGTGGGGGGATCACGGTGCTGCCTCGCTCTCGGCGTACGGGGCTCTCGGCGTACGGGCCGGGGGTAGGGACATGGTGTCGGGCCCCCGGCCGGCTGCTAAAGGAGCGTCAGGTCGGTGGGGATGGCGGGCTCGGTGCCCGGCCGCAGGACCGTCGCCTCGATCAGCCCGTAAGGGCGGTCGGCCGCATAGTAGACCTCGTTGTCGTTCTTCAGCCCGAACGGCGCCAGGTCGACCAGGAAGTGATGCTTGTTCGGCAGCGACAGGCGGATCTCGACGGTCTCGGGGCGCTGCTCGATGACGCGGGAGCCCATGGCGTAGAGGGTCTGCTGGAGGGAGTGGGAGTAGGTGCCGGCGAAGGCGTCCAGCAGGTGTTCGCGGGTGCGCGTGTAGGCGTCGTCCCAGTCGGGGGCGGGCTCGCGGTCGTCCGTCCAGCCGTACCGCCAGCGGGCGTTGACCTGGGTGGCGAGGATGCGGTCGGAGGTTTCGGGGAGGGTGGTGTAGGGGTCCTTGGCGTAGCCGCGGAACTCGGAGTCGGTGGTGTTGAGGACGACCAGGTCCTTGAGTCCGGTGATGGCCTGCCAGGTGCTGCCGTCGTAGGTGATCTGCGCGGTACGTGTCTCGCGGCCGGCGCGGACGAAGGAATGGCTGCGTTCCCCCGGCGCGCCGATCCGCTCCCCCGGCACCCCGACCCGTTGCCCCGGCGCCCCGATCCGCTCCCACGTGTACTCCTCGACCCGGATGCGCGCCCGGTGGATCGACGGCTGGCTGGTCACGAAGTGCCGGGCCAGGTGGATCGCGAACTGCTCGGCGGAGGCGATGCCGTGTTCCTTGGCGAAGGCGAACACGGTGTTCTTGGTGGCGTCCGTGGTGAGCACGGTGGCGTTGGAGCCGGAGAGGTGCACCGCGTCCATGGCGCCGGAGAGGGCGACGGAGACGCTCAGGTCCTTCAGGTGGTGGACGTGCCCGTCGCGGGTGACCTTCACGACGCGGGTCTCGGCCTTGCCGTACTGGTTGGGTCCGAGGACGGCGCTCGGCGCGGCGGCTTCCGGGGCCTGCGGGGACTCGATCATGGCGGTGCTAGCTCCCTCGGTAGACGCTGTAGCCGAACGGGCTGAGCAGCAGCGGTATGTGGTGGTGCTCTCCCTTCGCGAGCGCGAAGGCGACGACGACTTCGGGGAAGAAGGCGCCGTCCTTCCGGGTCCCTTCCAGGTGGGGGGCGACGGCGAAGCGGAGGCGGGCGTGGGTGGCGGTCGGCGGGGGTACGGGCAGGGCGGCGCAGCGGCCGTCGGCGTCGGTGGTGGCGGTGCCGAGGGGGACCCAGTCGTGGGGTTCGGTGCCCGCTTCGGTACGTACCGTACGTACGGTACGTACCGCCAGCTCCACGTCGACCCCGGCGGCGGGCCGCCCGGTGCTCGTGTCGAGGACGTGCGTGGACACGGTGGCCGGAACCTCCTCCGCCTGATGCTCTGTCACAAGGCGGACGAGCCGGATGCGGTTGATCTTCCGTAACTCCTCGCGTACGACCTCGCGTTCACGGTCCGGCGGGTTGTCGAGGCGGGTGCGGGCGGCGTCGCGGAGCTCCTCGGCGGAGCGCCCGGTGGCGCAGACGAGGAAGACGTGCCCGAACTTCTCCTGGTAGGCCAGGTTGAGCCGCAGCATGTCGGCCTTGAGGCCGGCGTCGGCGCCGGACATGCCGCGCTGTTCGCGCGCGGAGACCGCGTCCCCGGGGACCGGCCGGCCGATGGGCGGGTGTCCGGCCAGGGCTTCGGCGAGGTCCGCCGCGTCCATCCGTGCCACGGCGGCGTCGGAGGCGGCGAGCAGGGCGTCGGTGTCGGGGTAGGGGCGGTGGGCGGCAATGTCCCCGACCCAGGCGGCACTTGTGCAGATCTCGCGCAGCAGGGGGCGGAGCGCCGCCTCCTCCGCCGCGTTGAGCCGGGCCGGTCCCGGCGGCGTACAGGCAGAGTTCGTCGGGCACACGGGTACCTCCGTGACGCTTCCCGCCGCCCGACGGCGAGCGGCGAAGCTGCGCTCAGCTAACGCCCCCCGGAAAACCCGCGTCAACAGTTTGTTGAAATCCCTGGCCGTGGCTTTACGCGCCGCGCAGCCGGGCTTTACGTCACAACTCCCCGCTCCTGTCGGTGTTTTGCCTGTTCAGATAGTTGTAGATGGTGAAGCGGCTGACCCCGAGGGCGGCGGCGACCGTCTCGACGCCGCGCCGCAGGGCGAAGGCGCCGCGCTCCTCCAGGGACCGGACGACCGCCTGTTTGGTCCGGCGGTCGAGCCGCGCGAGCGGCATGCCGTGCCGGCGCTCCAGCTCGGCCAGGATGTGGTCGAGGGAGGCGGACAGCCGGGGCAGGCGGACGGCCACGACCTCGCGGCCCTCCCAGGACAGCACGACGTCGTCCGGTTCGGCGTGTTCGGGGTCGAGCATGCGGCCGCCCATGGCGTCGACGAGCGGCCGGACGGCGGCGCGGAAAGGGTGCTCGTGCCCGTCGGGGAGGGTCACGCGGTCCCCTCCTCGGGGGCTGCTTCCCCCGCGTCCCCCGTCGTCTCACCGACAACGCTGACCTGCACGGATACGCGTCGCGCGCCCGCTTCCAAGGACGCCCTCAACAGCCGCTGCACGGCGGCGAGTACGTCGTCCTCCCGCCCCTCGGCCGTGTTGCCGAACGGGCCCACGTCCACGGCGTCCAGTCCGGCGGCCTCCACGGCCTCGCGCGCCGCGCGGGCGTGCGGCGGGAGCTCGTCGAGGTCGAAGGGTTCGGTGGTGAACTCCACTCTCAATCGCACCATGGGCCTCACGGTAGCGCCGCAGGTATGCCGATCCGGCCGTCTCGGCGCAGCCGGACCTCCGGGCCTCCGGACCTCCGGACCGCCGGACCGTCAGTCGTCGGTGCCGGTGGCGTGCCGCATGTTCTCGTTCGCCTGGCGGATCTGCTCGGGGGTCCAGAACTCCTGGACGCTGCGGGGGTCCTGGTCCGAGGTGCGCGACACCGCGCTCTCGTCCGGCCGGGCGGGGGCCGGAGGGGCCGATTCTCCCCCCTCGCGCGCGAAGGCCGCACTGATCGTCACCGCCGTCACCGCGGCACCGATCACCGCGACGGCCACCTTCCCTTTCCGGGTCTTCCATGGCAACACCGTGCTCACCTGCTTCCGGGCAGCTCCCCACGGGACACCCCCACAATAGCCAACTCCCTCGACTCCACCCGCGATTGACAGCACGCGGTCCGTACCAGCTCAGCGACATCCGGCCGTTGTGGACGGAACCCTGTCCTCACTCCGGCCCTGTTGTTGTACTCGCACTCGTCCCGCTCGCCGGGACAGTCGATCAGCACATCAGGTGACCCTGCGTCACCGGCAATGGGGGAAGGAAACGGGGTGCAGATGCGATTCACGACGTCGCGGCTGCCACGACTGGCAGCCGCCATCGGCGCGTTGGCGATCGGTATCGGTACGGCGGGCACGGTGGGTTCGGCGCAGGCCGCCACACCGGGTCCCATGGACGCGGCGACGGCCTCCACGGCCGCCACGCAGAGCTCGACGGACCACGGGGAACAGGCCCGCTCGCACTGGACGGCGGAGCGGATGCGCACGGCGGGGCCGATACCCGTCCCGGCCGAGCGGCACACGGTACAGGCGCAGAGCCACCGGCTCGCCGCCCAGTCCTCGGCCGGTACGGCGGCTCCGGCCGCCGTCGCGTCGAGAGCGCAGGCGACGGCAGGGCTCAGCGGGGCCACCGCGGTCTCCAGGTCGGGCGTGTGGAACGCCCACGGCAGGATGCCGGCGACCACCGTCGGCAAGCTGTACTTCAGCACACCGCGCGGCAACAGCGAGTGCACCGCGACCGTGGTCAACTCGCCCAACAAGAGCGTGGTGTGGACGGCCGGGCACTGCGTGTCCGACGGCAAGGGCCACTGGTACAAGAACTGGGTGTTCGTCCCCGACTACCACGACGGCGTCCGGCCGCTGGGCGCCTGGTCGTGGAAGACGGTGTCGACGCCCAACGGCTACTTCAAGAAGGGCGACAGCAACTACGACCTCGCCGCGCTCACGCTGTGGCCGCAGAACGGCCGCAAGGTCGCCGACGTGACGGGCTCTCAGGGCTACAAGTTCAACTACGGGTACACCTGGAACGCCTACGAGTTCGGCTACCCGTACGACACCCACCCGGCACGGCCCGGCATCAACGGCCAGCAGCTGCGGTACTGCATCGGCAAGACCTGGCGCGCGGGCGGCCAGCAGGCGATCCACTGCGACCAGGGCCACGGCTCCAGCGGCGGCCCCTGGCTGGACGACCTGCAACTCGGGCGCGGCTGGGGCTACTTGGTCGGCAACGTCAGCCACCACCTCAGCGAGAGGTCGGACGAGGAACGCAGCCCGCACTTCGGTGACGCGGCGGTCAACGTCTACAACCAGGTGAAGAACGCCTAGCGCTGACGGGTGTTCACAGGCTCCCCGCCTCGTCGAGGCGGGGAGTTCTCGTTGTGCCGAGCCTTCGTTGTGCCGCGTCCCTTGACAGCCACCACCCCTCACCCCACTCTTCCGTGTGACGGAATCAATACTCCGAATATCGGAAGAGTCATGCCCATGGGTCTGTCTCGACACCGCTTCGACGTCAACCTCTCGATCCTCTTCACCGAACTGCCGCTGCTCCGCCGCCCCGCCGCCGCGGCGGCATGCGGTTTCACGGCCGTGGAGCTGTGGTGGCCGTGGCCGGACGACCCGATCCCCGAGCGCCGCCGACTCGACGCCCTGCGCACGGCGTTGCTCGACGCGGGCACCCGGCTCGTGGGACTCAACCTCTACGCCGGGCAGCTGCCCGGCCCCGACCGGGGAGCGCTGTCGATCCCCGGCGCCCCCTCGGACCGCTTCCGCGCCAACGTCGACGTGGCGGCCGAGTTCGCCGCGTCGGTGGGCTGTCCGGCGCTCAACGCCCTGTACGGCAACCGTGTTCCGGGCGTGGATCCGCGTGTCCAGGACGAACTCGCCCTGGACAACCTGTGCTTCGCGGCCCGTACCGCCGCCGGGATCGGCGCGAAACTGCTCATCGAGCCGCTGAACACGGTCGAGTCGCCCCACTATCCGCTGGTGAGCACGGAGGCCGCCGCGCGGACGGCGGACCGCGTCAACGCCGTCACCGGCCTGGACAACGCCGCGCTCCTGCTGGACCTGTACCACGTGTCGATGAACGGCGAGGACCCGCACGAGGCCGTCGACCGCTGGGGCGCCCGAGCGGGCCACGTGCAGATCGCGGACGTCCCGGGACGCGGCGCGCCGGGTACGGGCCGGCTGGACTTCCCCGAACTCTTCGACCGGCTCGCGAAGGCGGGCCACGACGGGTGGGTCGGCCTGGAGTACCGGCCGCAGGGCCCGAGCACGGAGGCGTTCGGCTGGCGTGACGAGCCGCGTTTCCGGGCGCGTTGAGGCCCGTACGTACGTACAGCACCGTCCCCCACCGAGGAGGTATCCGGCATGCCCACCGCACTCCCCCGTGTCGCCTGGATCGGGCTCGGGGTCATGGGTTCGCCCATGGCCGAGCACCTGCTGAAGGCCGGTTTTCACGTGACCGGTCACACGCTGGAACAGCACAAGCTCGACCGGCTCGCGGCGGCCGGCGGCACACCCGCCGCGTCCGTGGCCGAGGCCGTGCGCGACGCCGACGTCATCGTCACGATGGTGCCGGCCGACGCCGAGGTGAAGGCCGTCGCGTACGGCGACGACGGCGTCCTCGCGCACGCGCGGCGCGGCGCGCTGTTCATCGACATGTCCTCGATCACGCCCGCCACGTCCGTCGAACTCGCCGCCGCCGCACGGGAGAAGGGGATCCGTGTGCTGGACGCGCCCGTGTCCGGCGGTGAGTCCGGGGCCGTAGAGGCCGTACTGTCCATCATGGCCGGCGGCGAGCGCGCCGACTTCGACGAGGCGCGGCCGCTGTTCGACGTCCTGGGCCGTACGGTCGTCCTGTGCGGCCCGCACGGCGCCGGACAGACCGTCAAAGCGGCGAACCAGCTGATCGTCGCGGTGAACTTGCAGGCGTGCGCGGAGGCCGTGGTGTTCCTGGAGCGCTCGGGCGTGGACGTGTCCGCGGCTCTCGACGTGCTGGGCGGCGGGCTCGCGGCGTCGGCGGTACTGGACCGCAAACGCGACAACTTCCTTGGCCGTGACTTCACTCCCGGCTTCCGGATCGATCTGCACCACAAGGACATGGGCATCGTCACCGAGGCCGCGCGGGCGACCGGCGCGGCGATTCCGGCAGGTTCGCTCGTGGCCGGGCTCGTGGCGTCCGTACGCGCGCAGGGCGACGGGGGGCTCGACCACTCGGCGCTGCTGCGGGGAGTGGAACGTATGTCGGGGGTGACGCGGTGACGGTCCGTAAGGTACCCGTGATTCCCGCCATGGAAGCGGCCGTTCACATCATGAAGGACGAGGGCGTCGACATCGCCTTCGGCTGCCCGGGGGCGGCGATCCTGCCGCTGTACAAGGCGATGGAGACGGTCGGCGGCATCGATCACCTGATCGTCCGTCATGAGGAGGCGGCGGCCCACATGGCCGACGGCTGGGCCCGTACCAACGGGCGTGTGGGCGTGGCCCTGGCGACGTCCGGGCCGGGTGGTACGAACCTCGTCACCGGCCTGTACACCGCCTTCGCGGACTCCATCCCGATGGTGTGCGTGACGGGCCAGGCCGTCTCGACGAAGCTGCACCAGGAGGCCTTCCAGGCCGTCGACATCGTGGCCGTCGCCGCCCCGGTCACCAAGTGGGCGGTGCAGATCAAGGAGGCCGCGCAGGTCCCGTGGGTGTTCCGGGAGGCGTTCCGCGTGGCACGGGAGGGCCGGCCCGGCCCGGTGCTCATCGACATCCCGGTGGACGTCGCGGCACGCGAGATCCACTACGACCCGGCCGTGGACACCCGCCTCCCCGTACGCTCCGTACTGCCCCACGGCCCCGCGGTGGAGGCGGCACTGGAGCTGCTGCTGGCAGCCGAGCGGCCGCTGGTCCTGGCGGGCGGCGGGGTGATCCTCGCGGACGCCTCCGACGAACTGCGGGCCCTGGTCGACTACTTGCGGATCCCGTTCCAGGTCACCCTGATGGGCAAGGGCGCCGTCGAGGACGACCACGAGCTGCACATGGGGACGACCGGCATCCAGACGTCACAGCGGTACGCCAACACGTCTTTTCTGGAGGCCGATTTCGTGCTGGCGGTGGGCGCGCGCTTCGGTGACCGGCACACCGGGGCGGACCTGACGGTGTATCGGGGCGAGCGGACGTTCGTGCACGTGGATGTGGAGCCGACGCAGCTGGGGCGGGTGGTGGAGCCGGATCTGGGGATCGTGTCGGATGCCGGGCCGTTCCTGACGGAGTTTCTGACAGCGGCCAAGTCGTTGCCGTCCCGGCCGGATTGGCCGGAATGGCGGGCCCGCTGCCGCACCCTCAAACGCACGCTGCGGCGCCGCGACGACTTCACCACGGTGCCGGTGAAGGCCCCCAGGGTCTACCGCGAACTCAACGCCGTCTTCGCCGACGCCCCCGACACGTACTTCGTGACCGCGATCGGCCTCTACCAGATCTGGGGCGGCCAGCACCAGCGGGTCCGCCACCCCCGCCGCTACCAGGTCTGCGGCCAGGCCGGCCCGCTCGGCTGGGAGATCCCGGCCGCGATCGGCGCCCGCAAGGCACTGGACGGCCTGGGGTGCACCGAGGCCGAGGTCGTGGGAGTCGTCGGGGACTACAGCTTCCAGTTCCTGGTGGAGGAGCTGGCGGTGGCGGCCCAGTACGACGTGCCGTTCGTGCTCGTCATGCTCAACAACGCGTATCTGGGCCTGATCCGCCAGGCGTCGCAGGGGTATGCCATGAACTACCAGGTGGATCTGCACTACGGCGAGTCCGGTACGGACTTCGTGGCGCTCATGGAGGCGTACGGGTGCCGGGGGCGGCGCGTCACCGATCCGGAGGGGATCCGTCCGGCGATCGAGTGGGCGCGGAAGACGGCGCGGTCGACGCGGCGGCCGGTGCTGGTGGAGGTCCTGATCGAACGGGAGGGGGATGTGCCGCAGGGGCGGAACATCGACGGGGTACGGGAGGTGGAGGAGGGGGTTCCGGGGCGGTGCTGACGCCGAAGGCGGAGGAGACGTTGCGGGGGCTGGGTGCGCAGGCCGGATGACGAGGGGCCGGCCGGTCCACCCAGCAGCACCACGCGCTGATCGATGCTTCGTACTGCCATCACCGCTCGTCGGCCTGGTCGCGATCGGAGGCGCCCGGTTCGGGATCAGGGGCGCCCAATGCCAACTTCGCCACCGTCCGCTCAGCCAGGACGGTGGCCCGGTCGGTGTCGAAGCCGGCCTGCGCCGCCGAATCCAGGATCCGCCGTTGGACCTCGGCCAACTGTTCCCGCGTAAATACCGGCACGACGGTCGGCACTGATCGTCGACGGAACATACGGCGTATCCTCGACATCACGCTGCGCGACAGGCCATCGGTCGCAGGCTCGACGATCTGTTTCACCGACTCCTGGACCGCCACCCACGTAAGAGCAGTGGCCAGGGTGGTGACCTCGTCCAAGCCGAACCCCAACGGCTCACGAGATCGCCGGCGTTGTGTCAGTCGCCGTAACGCCTCATCGTCGTCGAGCCGGCTGAGCCCGTCCAGCACCGGAATCTCTTCCGGGGCCACCTCGGCCACGACATCGCGGACCACCTGACGAACCGTGCATGGTGTCGAGCCCTGCTCGTTCATCTCGACCAACTTTCCCCAGGTGTTGGGCCACGCTACCGTTCTCCGGCCGTTTAGTAGTCGGTCTCGCCGAAGGCAATGGGTCCCGCACCATGTCCGTAGGGTCATGGACGCGAAGGGCCGAGCACACCCCCTTTCACACCACCGTGCGCCCCGTCACCCCCATGTCCGGATCTCGCCAATCGGCTGGACACTCCCAGCACGAGGCTGGTTCTGGGGAGTTGGTGTCTTGTGAGTACGGAGCCGGCCGACGCCCCAGGGGACCGTGAGCCGCGACCGGAGCCCTCTGCCCAGGGCCGCGCTGACGCCTTTGCGCTTCCCGTCAGCACCAGTTTACGTTTCGCGTTACTCATCGCGGCGGTGGCCGCATCGAGCTTTGTCGTCTACGAGGGCATCTACGTGATCGCCTCCGGCGGGTCCGCGCTGCTTTCCGCTCTGCTGACATGCCGCTCGCAGGCGCTGGCACAGCAGCCGGTCGGGATCGTCGCCTATGCCAGAGCACTCCATCAGGCTGCGGAGTGCGGCCTGGGACAAACGCGCATCGAGGCGTGGTGGGGGCTGCTGGGCGTCGGGGTGCTCGTCCTTGTGGCCGGCGCCATCTTCTGGGCCCAGCCCTGGTGGTACAAGTGGCATCGAAATCTCACGGAGTTGACCGGCACCAAGCACGCCGACTTGGTGGACCGCCTCGAAGGGGTTCGCCGACAGACCGGAACAGGTCCTGTCGTCTGGCTGCTTCAGCCGGACAACCGCGTGTCGGGATATACGTTCGGCCGCCCCGGGCGCCGCTGCATCGCCGTCAGCGGTGGAACGGCAGCCGCCGCAGTCAATGATCCCGCCACGTTCAAGGCCGTCGTCCTGCACGAACTGGCTCACGTCAAGAACCGCGACATCGACCAGACGCACCTGACCCTGGCGATCTGGCGGGCGTTCGTCGTCGTGGCCCTGCTGCCCCTGGCCATCCTGTTGATCTTCAGCCGGGTGATGGGTGCGCCACAGCCCATGATCTGGCGCATGGCCGCCATCGCATTGATCGTTTACTTGCTCCGCTACGCGATCCTGCGGTCACGTGAGTTCGACGCGGACGCCCGCGCCCAGCAGTTCGAGCCCGCGGCCAGGCTGGGTGACGTGCTGACGGACCGTACCGCCCGCTCCGCCCGCCGTGTCCGGCGTCTGATCCGGTTGCATCCATCGCGCCAGGAACGCGCGGCGGCACTGGTGAATCCCGCGCCGTTGCACCGGTTCCGATTCTGGGACGGGCTGGCGATAGGGCTGGTGGCAGCGCTCGGCGCGAGCGCCGTGCGGGAAATAACCACCCTGCTGACCGCGACAGTCGGCGTGAGGCACAGCGTTCCGGCGATCGTCTTCGCGGCCTTCGCAGGAGGGGCCCTCACGGTCGGCATGTGGCGAAGCCGGCTGCCGGAGACCGGCACAGTCGCGAAGGGATGGGCGCCCGGGCTGGGACTTGGTCTCGGCTTGGCGCTCGGCCCGATCATCGCCCCGACTTCGTACACCCCGGCGCTGGCTCCCGACCATCCGAGCCTGGCGGCCGTTGGAGTCCTTGCGGTGTGGACCGGTGCGGTCACCCTGATCTTCACGCCCTTGCCCGTGTGGATCGGGCTTTGGGCCAGCGCCTGGCAGCAGCGTGCCGACGGGACGGCATCGCGGGTTCCCGCCCGAGGCGCCATGGCTGCGGCGGCGATCGGCGCGTGGGCTGTGATGGCCTGCGGCCTGTACTTTCTGCTGGACAATTTCACCTTCGTCGACGGGGCCAGCGCGACGGACGAGTGGCAGCGGCTCCCGGAGGCGATCAGGGGCACCGCCCTTGTTGTCGCCGGGTCGGCCGCCGGCTGGGTGGTGTTCCTCGCTGTCGTTGCCGTGCCGCTCGCGGCGGCCTTGGCGCGCCGCCGCCGGCGGCGGGTGGGTGCGCAAGACACAGCCGTAAGGTCCTGGCGCCGGCGGCCCCCGACCGTGCTGTGCCTGGCCGGCAGCGTGATCGCGGTCGCGTTGACGGTGGCGGTCAGCGCCCTCGCGCATGCGCGCATCGCCGACGTCGTGCGGTGGAGCCCCGACTTCGAGTCCCGGCTCGCGTTATTCGACATGCAGGCGATCGTCGTGGTCGCGGTGGCCTGCGCGTTCGTGGCAGCGGTGATGGCCAGGTCCGTACTGGACCTTGTGATCTCGGTCCTGGCCGGGGCGGTGGTCGCGGCGATCGGCGACCTGGCGCTGGAGAACGTGCTCACCATGGGGCACTGCGTCGCATGGCTCAGCATCCCTTACACGAACCCACCGGGCGGAGCTTGCCTGTCGCCCCCGGATGCCCAGATGTTCCGCCCGGTCGTGCTCGGCGCTGCCTTGCTGAGCCTTCTCGTCGTGCCCGCCGCCTATGCCGTCAGGACGCTCCTGCTCCCTCGTATCCGCCTGGCCCGGTGGCCCGCCGGCCTGGTGGCGCTTGGACGGCTCGCGGCTGCCGTGGCGGTGGTCTCCGCGGTCACGGGCACGGCTCTGTGGGGGCCCAGCGCCAGCGCGCAGGGCGTCGTGGCTGCCGGTGACATCGGCCATGACGGCTGGATCCACGGGAACGGCTACGACGTCCGACTCGTACCCAGCTGGTACGACCTCGACCGGGCCGGCAAGCCCGGGCCGGCACAGATCATTTTCCCGTTCGACGGCGCAACGATCAGCATCACGCGTCTGGTCGGCGTCACTCCGGCCCAGATCGCGGACTACAGGTCGTACCTGCTTCGGCTCGGGGCACGCCCGGACGCACTTGACGGTGTACCCGGACTCCTCGTCTCGCGTTCCGGCCTGCCCGGGAGTGAGCTGGCGCAATGGTTCATCGCCCGTGGTTCCGTGGCCTACGGGATAACGCTGAACGGAGCGCCCACATGGCCCGGTGATTCGCCATATCTCCGGCACGAATTCACCGTCATACTCAGCACCTGGCACTGGACGGATGAGGCGTGGGGTCCGGTGGTCGGCGCCCGGTCATCGCGCTGGCGAGCGGCGTGACGTGTTCCACGGACTGCCCGGCCGACGGGTGTCTGCCGCCCGGGCTCGACCTGCCCGCTGAACCCCCATCCTCTGTTCCAGGCCCCGGGGGAACTGCTGCCCGGCTACGCTGTCGGCCTCGCGGACGCCTACACCACCGCCATCTCCAAAGTCGCCGAGCACCACGAGGACTTGCTGTGATCCCCGCATCCACCACTCCCGGGCTCCTGGACGCACTGGCCCGTGTCGCTGAGCGCGACGGCATTGAAAAGGCCGTCGTCGGCGCCGTGATCGTGGACAAGAGCGGCAAGGTACTGCTCCTGCACCGGTCGGCCGACGACTACCTCGGCGGGCTGTGGGAGTTGCCCTCCGGCGGGGTCGACCCCGGCGAGAGTCTGATCGAGGCCCTGCGGCGCGAAGTCGTCGAGGAGACCGGGCTGACCGTCCAGGCCGTCGGCGGATACCTCGGTCACTTCGACTACCGCTCCGGCAGCGGCCGCAGGGCCCGTCAGTACAACTTCGTCGCCACCGTCACCGGAGCGTCGGTGAAGCTGAGCGAGCACGATGACCACCTGTGGGCTGATGAGGACCAGCAGGGCCAGGCCTCCAGCGCTGTCCGGGGCGTGCTGGGCACCTGGCGCCGACTGGGGGCCTGACCGCCGGCCTGTCCGTCACCGGTGAGTGCGCCGGGGGACTTCGGCCAGCAACGGGTGGGGTTCCACGGCAGGTTGACGTTACGCAACAGGTACGCTCGCCACCTGGGGTTTCCGGCCGGAGGGAGTCCCGGATCAGATCACTGCCGGATATCGGCGCTCGATGACAGCGCGGAGATTGGAGCCTGACCCATGTGGCCCGTATACAGCGGAGCAGCGGCATTAACGCTTTCCCTCATCGCCATGTTCTTCCTCGGACGTCCTCTCGATCCGGTCTGGCGCAACACCACCGCGCTTGCCGCAGGCGTCCTGGTGGCAGTTGCGGTCGGTGTGGCCGGACTCGGTGCGGGGATGGCCTCGGACGACATCTGGTCCCCTGCGGTGTTCTGGGGGGCGAGTGTTGTGCAGGGCACGCACCTGGTTCGGTCCGCCCGTGCCGGTCGTACGAGCGTCAGCCGGTGAACCGGCCGACTGTCCGGGGACAGCGGTACCGGTTCAGCGAACCTCGTTACGTGTTACGGCACGTATGAACGTCTCCCAGGCGTCGGAAGCGAATCGGAGGGTGGTCCGGCGTTCCGGGTCCTTGGTGTCCCGTATGGCCTGTTGACCGCCACAAAGTCTTCCGTGCTCCAGGCAGTTGCCCTGCCCTCCGCTGTAGCGGCTTGTGCGCCACCCCCATGCGCGGTCCGCGTATGGAGCTACCGTCGACGGCTTCCCGGAAGTCATGGTCCGCTTTCCTTTATCAGCTCACGGATGCAGGAACGGGAGTCGGCAGGGGGTAGAGCAGCTGCCGTGAGCTCCGCCCACGCACGTGCATAGACCTGCACGTCGGACGCCTGTTCCAGCAACGTACCACCGGCGGTGTGCTCCAGCCACACCACCTCGATCGGGGCTTCCCCTCTGAGCCTCATAAGGCTGTACGGGACGTATTGGTCAGCAGGCAACTTGGTCTTGAGCGGCATGACTTGAATCATCACGTTGGGACGTCGACCGGCTTCGATCAGGCATTCAAGCTGTGCGACCACCTCGCTACGGGGCCCCGGGATCCGGCGCAGTGCCAACTGGTCGATGACCACGCAGAACCTGAAGTCGGGATGATTGTCCAGAAGGTCCTTCCGCTTCATGCGCGCCGAGACAAGCGGCTCCACCTCTTCCTCGGATCTGGCCTGGGTGAACACATGCCGCATGTACATCTCGGTTTGCAGGAGCCCGGGAATCATCACGGGTTCGTATGCGCGCACGAGCTCCGAGTCTGCCTCCAGCATGAAGAACTCGCGCATCGAGTCACCCAGCAATGGGCCCTGCACCGACCACCAGTCGACCTTGTGAATGTCACGCGCGAGCTGCTTCAGGCTTCTGCGGAAGCTCTCGTCCGTGACCTCGTACATGTCGAGCAGCAGCGTCAAGTCGATCTGGCGGATACCGCGTTTGCCGTTCTCGATCTGGGAGATCTTGGGCTGACCGCACTCCAGCCGCCGTGCTACCTCGGCGATGCCGATCCCCTTGGCGTTGCGCAGCCGCCTCAGCTCACCGCCGAGCCTCCTGCTGCGCACGGTGGGCATGTCGCTTTGAGCCATGCGCGCATGATGCCGCATCGGGGGTGGCTCGTGTGAACGTCGGACAACAAGTCACTCGTTGGTGAGGCTTCGTCTAGGAAGACTTGCCTGGAGGCAACTCTCGGGTCCACCATCTCGACCCATCACACGGCGCGTCGCGGCACCCCAGCCCCGCGTTGCTCACCCCTGCCCTATGGGGGCAACCCACCGGCCCCGGAGGCCCCATGCCCACACCACCCCAAGCCCCCCAATCACCCCACGACCCCCAACAACTCCGCATCCGCGTGGACATGGCCCCCGACCACCCCGAAGCCATCACCCGCGCCCGCCGCATCACCCACGCCTGGCTCCGCTACTGGAGCGCCGACGACCCCGCACAGCGCGACGCACTCCACGACACCCTGACCGTCGTCAGCGAGCTGCTCACCAACGTGTACCGCCACGTCGACGACCGCACGGCGCAGCTCCTGATCCGCTACTCCGGCAACACCGTCCAGGTCGAAGTAGCCGACAACTCACCCGCGTTACCCGCCATCCGGCCACCGCACCCCGAATCCCTCACCGGCCGTGGCCTCCCCCTGGTCCACGCCCTGTGCAGCACCGTCGAGACCCTCCCCGAACCCATCGGCAAACGCATCCGCTGCACGCTCCGCCACCCCTGCTCCCACCCCCGGTGGACGACGAATGGCGACGGCGTACGCACCTGCGACACCTGCCGGGCCCGCCGATTCGCCGACTACGCGCCGCTGTTCACCGCCACCGGCGCCGACTGGCTGTCCCTGGTCCACGGCCGTGCCGGCCCTCCCGCCCCGCCCTTCCCCTCAGGAGCCCCCTTGCACTGGACCCTGCACAGGGCCTACGTCACGCGCGACGACGTCAAGCCCGGCGACATCGTCGACATCCTCGGCGCGCTCACGAAAGTGGTCGGCATGCGGGAGGCCCCCGACGGCACCGGCACCCGCCTCACCCTCGACGACGGCCGGACCTACACCATCAAGGGCGAGTCCCCGGTCTGCCGCGTGACCGTCACGCCGGGAACTCCCTGACCCGGTCGCCGCCACAGCCCTGTGGACAACCCTTTCACGGGTGAAGTGAAGACGTTTCCCTTACACCGCCACGCCCAGTACGTAGGCAAAACGTCATCACCTCGCTCCGGCCCATCGGGCAGAGCCCGGCGCCCGCACACCCTCACACATCCAGATCCACCCGAACCGTCAACAACCCCACCCCAAACACCCGCACCACCGCGCTGTTGTACCGGGGCAACCGCCGCAGCCGCGCCCTCGTGTCGTCCTCCGGCAGCAGGCAGGCCGTACCGGCGTACCACCGGCCCCCGATCCGTACCCGCACCCGCGGGTTCGCCTGGATGTTGCGTACGTACTGGGAGCGCTCCCCGTACTCGGAGACGAACCAGAACTCCTGCCCGACCCGTCTGCCGCCCACCGGCGTCTGCCGGGGCAGGCCGGACTTGCGGCCGGTGGTCTCGATGACCGTCTGCTGCGGCATCCGGGCCAGCACGGGGTTGATCTTCCGCTGGAAGGACGTGATGGCCCGGTACTTCAGTTCGTGAAAGCGTGACATGGGGTCCCCGTTCCTTGCTGTTCGTCGGCGACCAGCCTACGCACTCGGCCTTTCCGGTGAATCCGTACGGAAGCCGCGCGCCCGAGCCCCCTCGGCCCGGGCACAGGCCCGCACGGTGTGTGCCATGCACAAGGACGATCACCCCACCACTCTGAGGCAACGGCTGCTGCACGAGCGCGAGCGCCCCCGCTGGGTGCGCGAATCGCGGTATTCCTGGCAGCTGGCCGTACTCACCGTCTGCGTCGGCGCGTTCATGAGTCAGCTGGACGCGAGCATCGTCACCCTCATCTACCCCAGTCTTGAGCGGGAGTTCGGCGAGCGCCTGGCCACCGTGGAATGGGTGTCGCTCGCGTATCTGCTGGTGCTGACCGCGACGATGGTCACCGTCGGCCATCTGTCGGACGTGCTCGGGCGCAAGCTCGTCTACCTCTACGGCTTCGGGCTGTTCACCCTCTCCTCCGCCGCCTGCTCGCTCTCCCCGAATCTGACGGTCCTGGTGTGCTGCCGCGTGGTGCAGGCGCTCGGGGCTGCGATGCTCGCCGGCAACAGCGTGGCCCTGGTCAACATCGCGGCGCCGCGCGAGAAGCTGCGCAGTGCGCTGGGTTTCCAGGCGGCCGGGCAGGCGCTCGGGCTCGCGGTGGGGCCGACGGTGGGAGGTCTGCTGGTCTCGACGGTGGGCTGGCGCTGGGTGTTCTGGATCAATGTGCCGGTCGGGGTCGCCGCCATCGTCATGGGGCGGTATCTGCTGCCGCGCACCGTCGAGCGCGCCGTCGAAGCGCGCTTCGACCTGCGGGGTACCGCCTGGCTGACGGTGGCCGTGACGACGCTGCTGGGCGGCGTGTCGATGCTGTCGGGCATGCCGGTGCCGGGGTGGGCGGGTGCTGTGGTCCTCGCCGTGTCCGCCCTCGCCTTCGGGGGCTTTCTGCGACGCGAGGCGCGGGCCCGTGACCCGCTGGTGCCGCCCGCGCTCCTGCGGGACCGGCGCATCGCGTGGGGGCTGCTGGGTGCACTGTCCGGGTACCTCGTGCTGTTCGGGCCGCTGCTGGTCGTACCGATCGCCCTGACCCGGCACGGGGAGAGCGAGCTGCGGGCGGGGCTGCTGCTCGCCCCACTGCCCGCCGGGTTCGCGTTCGCCTCGAACCTTCAGGAGCAGTTGCTGCCCCGCAAGTGGAGCAGCCGTCGCCGGTGCGTGGCGGGGGCGGCGCTGTCGCTGGCGGGGCTGGCCGGGCTCGCCTTCGCCTCCCCTGTCGATCTGTGGCTGATCTGCTGGCTGGCGGTCCTGGCGCTCGGGCTGGGGCTGTTCACCCCGCCCAACAACGCGATGGTGATGGCGGCCGTGCCCCGGGAGCTGTCCGGCACGGGCGGCGGCATGCTCAACACGTGCCGTTCGCTGGGCACTTCGCTGGGTATCGCCCTGGTCACCCTGGCCTACCAGATCGGCGACGACCATGCCCTCGACTCGGTGCTGCCGGTGCTGCCCGTCCTCACCCTGGCCGTCGTCGCGGCGCTGATGTGGGTCTCGGCGGTGCTCGGCGGCCGTACACCCCCACGCACGCCTACGGGCTAAAGCCCCGTCTCCTCCCCCTCCGCCGGCCGCGAGACCCCCGCGATCCGGTACGCCTCCGCCTCCTCCAGCGTCTCGCGCTCCAGCAGAGCCCGCGCCAGCGCGTCCAGCTTGCCCTGGTTCTCCCGGAGTTTGCGGCACGCCTGCTCGTAGCACTCGTCGACGACGCGGCGCATCTCGTGGTCGATCACATCGAGGGTGTGGGGCGCGGCGGAGAGCCCGTACGCCTGCTGGGGGTCGGCCGGCAGCGCGGACAGGCGGCCCACGCGTGCGCTCATGCCCCAGCGGGCGACCATGCCCCGGACGATCCGTGTGACCTGCTCCAGATCGCTCTCCGCCCCGGTGGAGACGACCCCGAAGACGACCTGCTCGGCCGCCATGCCGCCGAGGGCGCCGATGACACGGCCGCGCAGGTACTCCTCGGTGTACGCGTAGCGGTCCGACTCGGGAGTGGAGAGGGTGACGCCCAGCGCCGCGCCGCGCGGCACGATGGTGACCTTGCGGACCGGATCGGCGCCCGGCTGGAGCATGCCGAGCAGGGCGTGGCCGCTCTCGTGGTAGGCGGTGCGGCGGCGCTCGTCCTCGGGCATGACCAGGGGGCGTTCGGCACCGAGCTGGACCTTCTCCAGCGCCGTCGACAGGTCCGCCTGCGTGACCTGGTCCCGCCGTCGTCTGACGGCCAGCAGCGCGGCCTCGTTGGCGAGGTTCGCGAGGTCGGCGCCCGTCATGCCGGGGGTGGTGCGGGCGACCTGGGCGAGGTCGACGCCGGGCGCGAGGGGGATGCCGCGGGTGTGGATGCGCAGGATGGCCTCGCGGCCGGCGCGGTCGGGCGGGGAGACGTGCACGACGCGGTCGAAGCGGCCGGGGCGGGTCAGGGCCGGGTCCAGGACGTCGGAGCGGTTGGTGGCGGCGAGCACGACGACGCCCTCGGCGCCGGAGAATCCGTCCATTTCCGTGAGGATCTGGTTCAGGGTCTGTTCCCGTTCGTCATGGCCGCCGATGGAGGTGCCGCCGCGTACCCGGCCGATGGTGTCGATCTCGTCGATGAAGATGATCGACGGCGCCACCTTGCGGGCCTCGTCGAAGAGTTCACGGACCCGCTGCGCGCCGACGCCGACGATCATCTCGACGAATCCCGAGGCGGAGGCGGAGAAGAACGGCACTCCGGCCTCGCCGGCCACGGCCCGGGCGAGCAGCGTCTTGCCGGTGCCGGGCGGGCCCGCGAGCAGCACGCCGCGTGGCATGCGGGCGCCCATCCGCCGGTAGTCGCCGGGGTTCTTCAGGAAGTCGACGACGTCGTCGAGTTCGCCCTTGACCTCGTCGATGCCGGCCACGTCCGCGAACGTGGTGCGCTCGGCGCCCGGTTTGACCTCGACCGGTTTCGGCGGCCCGCGCCGGCCCAGTACGCCACCGCCCAGTCCGCCCAGCCCGCCGCCGCCCAGCCTGCGCATCATGAAGATCCATACAGCGACCAGCAGGATCACGGGCGCGAGGGAGACCAGCAGCGTCTCCAGCAGGCTGGGGCCGTGGGAGACCGGTTTCGCGGTGACCGCGACGTTCTTCGCGGTGATCGTGGCCCACAGGTCGCGGTCGCTGGCGAAGGCGGGCTTGTAGGTCTTGAACTCCGTGTACGTCTCGCCCTTGCCGCCGCCCGGCACGGGCTCCGGCCGCTTGAGCTTGCCCTCGATCTCCGCGCCCTGGGAGTAGATGTTCGCCACGTTGCCGGCGTCGAGCTGCTGGGTGAAGACGGTGTAGTCGACGGTCCTGGTCGTGGTGCCGCGCACGCTGTTGTAGATCCAGCCGAACGCCGCGTAGACCAGGAGCAGCACCAGCAGCTGTGTCAGGCAGCCGCCCAGGACGCGCCGGGGCGAGGGGGGCTCCGGCGGCTTCGGCGGGGTGCCCTCCGAGCGCCACGGCTGTTTGGGGTCGTCGCGCGGCGGTACGGACTCGGACATGCGGTGGGCCTCCCCGGCGCGGGCGGTTTCCGGTGGCTGCGTCCGGAAAAAGGGCGTGCTGTCCGCAGGATCGTCGCCGTACGGCCGGGGTGCCCGGCGGGAGGCCCGGCAAGGTGACGATGTTGGGCCGGACGGGCGGGACGGGGGCCCGTACGGCCGGGTCCCGCCGGGCCGCGCGGGACGTCCGCACGGTGTCGCGCCCCCGGGGCGGAACGGACCCTCCCGGGGAGCCCCGTCCGCGCCCCGGCCCCCCGCTCGCGCCCCCGTCGTCCCGCGCCCGTGCCCCGCCCCGCGCCACAGGCGCGACCGCTCGCTTCCGCGTTCACTCCCCGAGCGCGCCCTCATCGTGGACGATGGGCCCGTAGTCACCTCAACCTGCCCACCCACAAGCCCCGTTGCTGGAGCCGACGATGGCCAAGAGCGTTCCGGTTCACTGCCCCACGTGCCGCCGGGAGCACGCTTTCACTCCGCCGACCTTTCCGTGCGCGTGCGGCGCGCCGCTGACCCTGCCCGTGCCCCCTGACGCCGCGACCGAGTTATCCGCGCACTGTTCCTGGCGGGATTCGTGGGTGGCGGTGCGCTGCCCTGCCTGTGACCGGCAGGACCAGTGGCCGCGCCCCGAGTTCGGCTGCTCGTGCGGGGCCGTGGTGCGGGTGTGCGTGAACCCGACGGCCGGTGGGGAGGCTGCCGGGGGCGAGGCGCCGGACGAGCAGGCGCCGCCTCTGCGGCCCCCGTTCCGGCCCGTCGCGATCCGTACCGCCGAGGACGCGGTCGTCGCCGCCGAACGGTATGTGACCTGGCTGGGGTTCGCGGGGGTGACCCGGCCCGGTGACCCTGTCGGCTCGGGGGTCGACCTGCGCGCGGCCGGGCTCGTCGCGCGCGTCGACCCCACGACCGTCCCCACCTCGCTGCGCGCCGTGGAGTGCCTGTGGCTGCACGGGCTGGCGGACTCGGCGGTCGGCGCGTTCTTCTCCCTCGCCGGCTACGAGCGCGAGGCCCGGGCCCGCGCCGACCAGCTGTATCTGCCGCTGTTCGTCATGGATCTGACCGGGACCCCGCAGCCCCTCAACGGGCCCGCGGACGAACTCGTGGACCACGGGCCCGTCTGACCCCCGGAAGTCCCGGGGAGTCCCAGGAGCGTGCCCGGGCCCACCGGCACCGGGAGCAAGCTCAAGAAAACCTCTGAACGCCGCGCCACCGATGGCGAGTCGGTACCGGGAACCGGAAGACTGCGTGGCGGGCCCGCGAACGAGACGGGGGGATCGCGGGCCCTCCACGCGCCGCCGCGCGACGGCGCCGCTACGCCTGCGCGACCCCCGCCGTCGCCTGCTCCCGCAGCTCCACCTTCCGCACCTTCCCGCTCACGGTCATCGGGAAGGACTCCATGATCCGCAGATAGCGCGGCACCTTGTAGTGCGCGAGGCTTCCCCGGCAGTAGCGGGCGAGTTCGTCGCGGCTGAGGTGCCCGGCCGGGTCCCGGAGTATGACGCAGGCCATGATCTCCTCGCCGTACTTCTCGTCCGGCACCCCGATCACCTGCACGTCGGCGATCTTGGGGTGGGCGTGCAGGAACTCCTCGATCTCCCGCGGGTAGACGTTCTCCCCACCCCGGATGATCATGTCCTTGATGCGGCCGACGATACGGACGTAGCCGTCCTCGCCCATGGTCGCGAGGTCGCCGGTGTGCATCCATCCCTCGGCGTCCACGGCCTCGGCGGTCAGCCCGGGCTCCTGCCAGTAGCCGAGCATCACCGAGTAGCCGCGCGTGCACAACTCGCCGGGCTCGCCGCGCTCCACGGTCTTCCCCGTGTCCTGGTCGACGACCTTGACCTCGATGTGCGGCAGTACGCGGCCCACCGTGCCGGTGCGGCGGGCGAGGTCGTCGTCGCGGCGGGTCTGGGTGGCGACCGGGGAGGTCTCGGTCATGCCGTAGCAGATGGCGACCTCCGCCATGTGCATCTCGGCGACCACCCGCTTCATGATCTCCTCGGGGCACGGCGAGCCCGCCATGATGCCCGTCCGCAGCGAGGACAGGTCGTAGGTCGCGAAGTCCGGCAGGTTCAGCTCCGCGATGAACATCGTCGGCACCCCGTACAGCGAGGTGCCGCGCTCGCGTTCGACGGCGTGCAGGGTGGCGGTCGGATCGAAGGAGGGCGCCGGGAGGATCACGCACGCGCCGTGCGAGGTGGCGGCCAGATTGCCCATGACCATGCCGAAGCAGTGGTAGAGCGGTACGGGCACCACGACGCGGTCGTCCTCGGTGTAGCCGAGCAACTCGCCCACGAAGTAGCCGTTGTTGAGGATGTTGCGGTGGGAGAGGGTGGCGCCCTTGGCGAAGCCCGTGGTCCCGGAGGTGTACTGGATATTGACCGGGTCGTCGCAGCTCAGCCGCGCCTCGCGGTCCGCGAGCCGTTCGTCGGTCACCCGCTCCCCGAAGGCGATCAGCCCGGCCCAGGTGGGATCGGCGATGTAGACGACGTCCCGCAGCGCGGGCACGCTCGCGCGCACCTGCTCCACCATGCGCCGGTAGTCGCTGGTCTTGTGCTCGACGGACGCGACGAGCACGCTCACGCCGGACTGCCGCAGCACGTGCCCCAACTCGTGGACGCGGTAGGCCGGATTGATATTGACCATGACGGCGCCGATACGGGCCGTGGCGTACTGCACCATCATCCACTCGGGACAGTTGACGGCCCAGATGCCGACCCGGTCCCCTTTGGCCACGCCCTTGGCGAGCAGCCCGCGCGCCACCTGGTCCACGGCCCGGCCGAACTCCGCGTACGTCCAGCGGCGTCCGCTGGGCACGTCGACGAGCGCCTCGCGGTCGCCGAACCGTTCGACGGCCCGGGCGAGATCGGCGCCGATGGTGTGGTCGAGCAGGGGTGTGGTGGTGCTCCCGGCCGCGTAGGAGGATGTGCTCACCTGTGGTCTTCCTCTCGGTACTCGTCTCCACCGCCGCGCATGGTGCGTTCGCGCAGCTCGATACGCCGGATTTTGCCGGACACGGTCTTGGGCAATTCCGCGAATTCCAGCTTCCGGACGCGCTGGTAGGGGGCGAGCACGGCACGCGAGTGGGCGAAGAGGGCCCGTGCGGTGTCCGCGTCCGGCTTCCAGCCGGCGGCGAGGACGACGTACGCCTTGGGTACGGCCAGGCGTACGGGGTCGGGGGCGGGCACGACGGCGGCCTCGGCGACGGCCGGGTGGGCGAGCAGGGCGCTCTCCAGCTCGAACGGCGACACCTTATAGTCACTTGACTTGAAAACCTCGTCACTTCGGCCCACGTAGGTGAGGTATCCGTCGGCGTCCCGTGAAGCGATGTCGCCCGTACGGTAGTAGCCGCCCGCCATGACCTCGGCGGTGCGCTCGGGGTCGCCCGCGTACCCGGCCATCAGTCCCACCGGGCGGTCCGTCAGGTCCAGGGCGATCTCGCCCTCGTCGGCGGGCTCGCCGGTGACCGGGTCGAGGAGGACGACGGTGAAGCCGGGGCCGGGGCGGCCCATGGAGCCGGGCTTGAGCCGCCGGCCGGGCGGGTTGGCGATCTGCACGGAGGTCTCGGTCTGGCCGAAGCCGTCGCGGACGGTCACGCCCCACGCCGCGCGGACGGCCTCGATGACCTCGGGGTTGAGGGGTTCGCCGGCGGCGACGGCCTCGCGGGGCGGGGTGCGCAGGGCCGAGAGGTCGGCCTGGATGAGCATGCGCCACACGGTCGGCGGGGCGCAGAAGCTGCTCACCCCGCAGCGGTCCATCTCGGCCATCAGCCGGGCCGGGTCGAAGCGCGTGTAGTGGTGCACGAAGACGGTGGCCCCGGCGTTCCAGGGCGCGAAGAGGCTGGACCAGGCGTGCTTGGCCCAGCCGGGCGAGGAGATGTTCAGGTGCACGTCGCCGGGGCGCAGCCCGATCCAGTACATGGTCGTCAAGTGGCCGGCCGGGTAGGAGAGGTGGGTGTGCTCGACGAGTTTGGGGCGGGCGGTGGTTCCGGAGGTGAAGTAGACGAGCAGGGGGTCGTCACCGCGGGTGGGTCCGTCGGGGGTGAAGTCCTCGGGGGCGTGCGCGCTGTCCTCGTAGGCGAGCCAGCCGGCGGTGGCGCCGCCGACCGCGATCCGGGTGGGTCCGGCGGGCAGGCCCGCGAACTTGCCGGTGTCGGCGGCGCCTACGAGCACGTGGGCGACGGCGCCGCGCTCGATGCGGTCGGCGAGGTCGGCGGGGCCCAGCAGGGGGGTCGCGGGGATGACGACGGCGCGCAGTTTCATCGCGGCGAGCGCGGTCTCCCACAGTTCGCTCTGGTTGCCGAGCATGACGAGGAGGCGGTCCCCGGCCCGTACGCCCTGGGCGCGCAGCCAGTTGGCGACCTGGTCGGAGCGGCGGCGCAGGGCGTCGAAGGAGTGGCGGGCCTCGCGGCCGTCCTCCTCCACGATCCACAGCGCGGTGCGGTCGTTGCCGCGGGCGAGCGGATCGAACCAGTCCAGGGCCCAGTTGAAGTGCTCGGGGCGGGGCCAGGCGAAGCCCTCGCAGGCGCCCTCGCAGTCCTCGCGGTGGGCGAGCAGGAAGTCGCGGGCGGCGCGGAACGCCGCCGCCGGGTCCGTCCCGCCGGCCCCACCGGCCGCTGGTGTCGCGTTGCTTGGCGTCACGTGTCCTCCAGATCGCTGTGGGCGCGGGCGGACCCGTGTGTTACGGATCCGTCAACGCGCCGTCAAGGGTGCCGGGTACAGGGTCAACAGGCTGTCAAGGGGCGGCGCTCGGGGGCGGGGGGCGGGCATAGCGTGAGCGACGCACCATCGCTCGTTCCGACACCCTTCCACCTTCGGGGACTGTCATGCATGTGAGCCGTACCCCTGCCGAGGCCGCCGCCATCGCCGCGGTCAGCTGCCCGCAGGCCGACGAGTCAGAGCCCTCCGAGCCTGCCCATCCCGACGGGGCGCGGCCCCTGGACCGGGGTTCCGCGGACCCGCTGTACGTGCCCGTGCGGCCGTGCGCCGACGGCTTCGCCCTGCGGATCTTCCGCTCGCCCCTCGGGGCCCGTACCGCTGTCGCCTTCACCAGCCGGGCGCGGCTCTTGGCCGTGCTGGGCGCCGGTCACGACTGTGTCCGGCTGTCGCTCGACGCGGTGCACGCGCTGACCGCGCCCCTGGGGATCGACAGCGTGCGTCTCGATCCGCAGCTGACGGCTCCCCCGGTGCGTACCGGCCCGGAGGGCGTCGAAGCGCTTCCGGTCTTCCCCGGCTGAGGAACTGCCGTACGGGCTGCGGCTGTTCGCCGCCCGCTCCCGTTCCGTTCTCTTTTCTCCTTCCCGGCCGTCCCCGCCGGCGTGCCGCCGTGCCGGGGACGGCCCCGCCTTTGTGCCGCTGTCTCCTCGGAAGAGGCCCGTACCGTGTCCCTGCCCCTCGTGCCCGTGCCCGTTCCCCTGCCGGACCTTCCCGGCTCCGCGCCCGCCGCGGTCGTGTGGCCCGCGTCCGCCCAGGCGCTGCCCGGCGGTGATCTGGCCGTCGGCGGAGTGCCGCTGACCGAGCTCGCCGACCGCTTCGGCACCCCCTGCTATGTCGTCGACGAGGACGAGGTGCGCGCGCGGGCCCGGGCCTGGCGGGCGGCGCTGCCGGACGCCGAAGTCGCCTACGCCGGCAAGGCGTTCCTGTGCCGGGCGATGGTCCACTGGATCGAGGAGGAGGGGCTGTCCCTGGACGTGTGCTCGGCGGGCGAGCTCGAACTCGCCGCGCACTGCGGCTTCCCCGCCGAGCGGATCGTGCTGCACGGCAACGCCAAGAGCCCCGAGGACCTGCGCACGGCGCTGCGGCTGGGGGTGGGGCGCGTGGTGATCGACAGCACCGGGGAGATCGCCCGGCTCGCGGCCCTGGTCCCGGCGGGCGCCCGGCAGCGGGTCCTCGTCCGGGTCGTCCCCGGGGTGGCGGCGGGCGCGCACGCGGCCGTACGGACCGGGGTGGCGGGCCAGAAGTTCGGGCTGCCGGTCGCGGGCGGCGAGGCCGAGGACGCCGTCGAGCGCGTCCTGGGCCAGCCCCGGCTGGAGCTCGTCGGCCTGCACTGCCACCTGGGCTCGCAGATCACGGACCTCGACCCGTACGTCACCGCCGTACGGCGCCTGGTGACGCTGCTGGCGCGGCTGCGCGACAAGCACGGGGTGACCTTCCCCGAGCTCGACCTCGGCGGCGGCTTCGCCATCGCCTACCGCGACGGCGAGGCGTCCCCGGACCCGGGCGCGTACGCGCGGCGGGTGGGCGGTGAGCTCGCGCTGCGCTGCGGGGAGGCGGATCTTCCGGTGCCGCGGCTGACGGTGGAGCCGGGGCGCTGGATAGCGGGCCCGGCGGGGGTGGCGCTGTACCGGGTACTGGCGGTCAAGCGCTCCGGGAACCGTACGTTCGTCGCGGTCGACGGCGGGATGAGCGACAACCCGCGCCCGGCGCTGTACGGGGTGCGCTACACGGTCCGGCTCGTGGGCCGGCCGACGGCCGCGCCCGCGCGGGCGATGACGGTGGTGGGCCGGCACTGCGAGGCCGGCGACGTGCTGGCCGAGGACGTGCCGCTGCCCGGGGACGTCCGGCCCGGGGACGTGCTCGCGGTGCCGGCGGCCGGGGCGTACCACGTCTCCATGGCCTCCGCCTACAACCTTGTCGGCCGGCCGCCGGTGGCCGCCGTCCGCGACGGCCGCGCGCGGCTGCTCGTCCGCCGGGAGACCCTGGACGACCTGCGGGGACGTGACGTGGGGGTGTGATCCGGGGGTGTGACCGGGGTGACGTGGGGTGTGACGTGGGGGTGTGATGTGGGGGTGTGGGCCCCGGGATGCCCCAGGAGTCACACCGCCCTCTATCGCTTCTTTTGGCCCGTATATCCTGTAGTGCGGTCCGACGACGAGCGAGAGGGAGCCAGCATTGTCCGACACCCCTCCCGGCCGTCGCAGACCCGCGCCGAAGAAGCACTCCTGGCTCCGGCCGAACGGAGGCCGGGCACACGGCGGCCGTACGGAGGCCCCCGCCGCCCCGGACCCGGCGCCCGCCCCCGATCCCATGGACCCGCCCGCCGGCGAGGGCACCGTCGTGCACGCCGCCGTCTACCGCGACGGCCGCCGCGTCGCCACCCCCGCCTCGCTCGCCGACACCTACCGGCAGCTGCGCGAACAGCCCGGCGGCATGGCCTGGATCGGGCTGCACCGCCCCTCGGAGGGCGAACTCCTCTCGCTGGCCGAGGAGTTCGACCTGCACAAGCTCGCCGTCGAGGACGCCCTGGAGGCCCACCAGCGCCCCAAGCTGGAGCGCTACGGCGACACCCTCTTCGTCGTGCTGCGCGCGGCCCGCTACCTCGACGCCCCCGAGGAGGTCGACTTCGGCGAGCTCCACCTCTTCGTCGGACCCGACTTCGTGATCACGGTCCGGCACGGGGCCGCCCCCGACCTGTCCGCCGTGCGCGAGCGCATGGAGGCCGCCCCCGAGCTCCTGGCACTGGGCCCCGAGGCCGTCCTCTACGCGATCCTCGACGCCGTCGTCGACGGCTACGCCCCCGTCGTCGCCGGGGTGCAGAACGACATCGACGAGATCGAGACCGAGGTCTTCGGCGGCGACCCCGCCGTCTCCCGCCGCATCTACGAACTCGCCCGCGAGATGGTGGAGTTCCAGCGCGCCACCCGCCCCCTGGTGGGCATGCTGCACGGGCTGATGGCCGGCTTCGCCAAGTACGGCACCGACGAGGAGCTGCAGCGCTATCTGCGCGACGTCGCCGACCACGTCACCCACACCAGCGAGCGCGTCGACGGCTTCCGCTCCGCGCTCGCCGACATCCTCGCCGTCAACGCCACCCTCGTCACCCAGCAGCAGAACGCGGAGATGCGGGCCCTGGCCGAGGCCGGCTTCGAGCAGAACGAGGAGATCAAGAAGATCTCCTCGTGGGCGGCGATCCTGTTCGCGCCCACACTGGTCGGGACGATCTACGGCATGAACTTCAAGGAGATGCCGGAGCTCCAGTGGGCCGCCGGCTATCCCTTCGCGATCTGCCTGATGGCGGTGGTGTGCGTGAGCCTGTACTTCATCTTCAAGAAGCGGGACTGGCTGTAGTCGCAGGACGACGCGGGGCCGGCTGTGCGGCGCCGGCCGCTCACCTGCCCGTGAAGAAGTCCCGCACCCGGCGCCGCCCCCGCCGGTCCGGGCCCTGGTAGTCGTCCTCGTCGGACTCGTCCGGGCCGTGCAGCACGGTCCAGCTCACGGCGGAGACGGCCGGCTCCAGGGACAGCCGGCTGACGGCCTCCTCCATGAGGGAGTCGTCGCGGCGCTCGGTGGTGACGTCGGCGGAGACCATGACCCGCCCGGCCTGCTCCACGTCCCGGCTGCGCACCGAGCGCAGCTGGAAACCGGGCCGGGCCAGGGCCTGCACGACGAGGGTGCGCACGTGTGCCTCCTCGCTCTCGGAGCACACGACCTCGAAGTGGTAGTCGGTCTCCTCCTCGATGCCGCCGCGCGGCTGCCGGTCCAGCCGCCGGGCCAGCGGCCGCAGCAGCGTGTTGGCGCCGACGACCCCGGCGGTGCCGAGCATCCCCAGCACGTACAGGCCCGTACCGGCGAGCGCGCCCACCGCGGCCGAACACCACAGCGTGGCCGCCGTGTTGAGACCGCGCACGCTCAGCCCGTCCCGCATGATCACGCCTGCGCCGAGGAAGCCGATACCGGAGACGATCTGCGCGGCGACCCGCGAGCCGTCGTAGCCGGTGGTGCTCGTCGCCGCCGAGAAACCGTAGATCGACAGCAGGACGAAGAGGGAGGACCCGGCCGCGACCAGCGCGTTCGTCCGCAGCCCGGCCATCCGGGCGCGCCACTGGCGCTCCAGGCCGATGACCGCGCCGAAGCCGAGCCCTGCTCCGATGTTGGCCGCCATGTGCCACTCGTTCAGCATGGTCCGCCCTCCTCTTCCAGTGTCCTGCTGTGGTGTTGGTTGTCCTCTTGGGTTGCCGCAATGCCCGGGGGTCGCCCCCGGGCATTGCAGCACCGGCTTGTTACAGCCAGCTGTTGAACCGCCGCATGTACCAGGTCTTCACACCCTGGGTGAGCAGGCAGTACGCCAGCAGCGTGCCGACGAGCCACGGGAAGTAGGACATCGGCAGGGCCTGCATGCCCAGCACTCCGGCCAGTGGCGAGAACGGCAGCACGATGCCGACGGCCATCACCAGCGCCGTCATCAGCATCACGGGCGCGGTGGCCCGCGACCGCACGAACGGGATCTTGCGGGTGCGCAGCATGTGCACGACCAGGGTCTGCGTCAGCAGGCCCTCGACGAACCAGCCGGACTGGAACAGCGCCTGGTGCTCCTCGCTGTTGGCACCGAAGACGTGCCACATCAGCAAGAAGGTGGTGATGTCGAAGACCGAGCTGGTCGGGCCGAGCACCAGCATGAACCGGCCGATGCCCTTGGCGTCCCAGGAGCGCGGCTTGCGCAGGTACTCCTTGTCCATCCGGTCCCAGGGAGTGGCCAGCTGCGAGATGTCGTACGCGAGGTTCTGCACGAGCAGCTGCATGGCCAGCATCGGCTGGAACGGGATGAACGCGGAGGCCACCAGCACCGAGAAGACGTTCCCGAAGTTCGAGGAGGCCGTCATCTTGATGTACTTGATGGTGTTGCCGAAGGTCTGCCGGCCCTGCAGCACGCCCTGCTCCAGGACCATCAGGTCCTTCTCCAGCAGGATGATGTCCGCGGACTCCTTGGCGATGTCGACGGCCGTGTCGACGGAGATGCCGACGTCGGCGTCGCGCAGCGCCGCGGCGTCGTTGATGCCGTCCCCGAGGAAGCCGACGGTGTGGCCCTCGGCCTGCAGGGCACGCACGATGCGGGCCTTCTGCACGGGGTTGGTCTTGGCGAAGACCGTGGTGCCGCGGACCAGGCGGCGCAGCTCCGCCTCGTCCAGCGCGTCGATGTCGCTGCCGGTGACGACCTCGCCGACGTCGATGCCGACGTCCGCGCAGACCCGGGCCGCGACCAGCTCGTTGTCGCCGGTGACGACCTTGACCGCCACTCCGTTGTCGGCCAGCGCGCGCAGCGCCTCGGCGGCGTCCTGCTTCGGCGGGTCGAGGAAGGCGAGGAAGCCGATCAGGTTCAGCTCCGCCTCGTCCGCGACCGTGTAGGTCTGCCGCTCGGCGGGCAGCGAACGGGTCGCGACGGCCAGCACGCGCAGGCCCTGCCGGCCCAGGTCCTCGGCCGTACGGGTCACCCGACGGCGCAGGGCGTCGGTGAGCTCGACGCGACGGCCCCGGTCGGTCATGTGCGTGCACAGCGCGAGGACTTCCTCGACCGCGCCCTTGGTGATCAGGACGTGCTCGGCGGCCGGACCGTCGATGTCCTGGTAGCTGAGGTCGTTGCGGCTGAGCACCACCGACATCCGGCGGCGGGCGAAGTCGAAGGGGATCTCGTCGACCATCGTGAAACGCGCGTCGACGACAACCTCCTCGGCCTCGTGCACGCGGTCGATGACGGCCTGGTCCATCAGATTCCGCAGACCGGTCTGGAAGTGGCTGTTGAGGTAGGCGTACTCCAGGACCTCGGTGTCCTCCTGACCGTGCACGTCCAGGTAGCGGTCGAGGACGATACGGTCCTCGGTCAGCGTGCCGGTCTTGTCCGTGCACAGCACGTCCATCGCGCCCAGGTCCTGGATCGCGTTGAGACGCTTGACGACCACCTTGCGCTTGGACATCGCGACGGCGCCGCGCGCGAGGTTGGTGGTGACGACCATCGGCATCATCTCGGGGGTCAGACCGACGGCCACGGCCACCGAGAAGCTGAAGGCCTCGGCCCAGTCGCCCTTGGTGAAGCCGTTGATCGCGAAGACCGCCGGGACCATGACCAGCATGAACCGGATCAGCAGGAAGCTGACCTTCTTCACCCCGGTGTCGAAGCTGGTCTCGGGACGCGCGCCGACCAGGGAGCCGGCCATCGAACCGAAGTAGGTGTCCGCGCCGGTCGCCACGACGACGCCGGTGGCGGTACCGGAGGTCACCGAGGTGCCCATCAGCGCGAGGTTGTCGGCCTCGACCGGGTCCTCGGTGGTGTGCTGACCGTAGTCGCGGCTGCGAGTGTCGGCCTTGGCGACCGGCAGGGACTCGCCCGACAGCGCCGCCTGGCTGATCATGAGGTCCTTGGCTGTGAGCAGCCGCAGATCCGCGGGCACGAGGTCGCCGGCGGCGAGCTTCACGACGTCACCGGTGACGACCCGCTCCATCGGGATCTCGACAGTGCCGGGCGTCCCGGCACGGCCGGCCCGCCGCTGCACGGCCGTCGTCGTGGTCACCAGGGCCCGCAGCGCGGTGGCGGCCTTCCCGGAACGGTACTCCTGCCAGAACCGCAGCAGGCCGCTGACCAGCACCATCGTGGCGAGGATGGGAATCTTCGGGTCGAAGGGCTCCTCGTCGGCGACCTGCAGCCACTGCCACAGCATGACCGCGTCCAGCACGATCAGCACGCCGATGAACGGGTTCACGAACGCCTTCAGCAGCTGCACGTACCAGCGCGGCGCCCGCTCGTGCGCGACGACGTTCGCCCCCTCGCGGGCCAGTCTCTCGGCGGCCTCCTCCTGGAGCAGCCCGCCGTTCGTCGCCCGCAGATCCTGCAGCACCTGCGACGCCGGCAGCGCGCTCACCCGCGCCAGCTTCTCACCGACCGCCCGCGTACGGGCCTCCAGCTCGGCGGCCTTGCGGGTGCGGTTACGGGTGGAACGGCCGGGGCGGCCCGGGGGTGCGAGCTTTTCGGGGGTGAGGGTGGTGTTGGTCATCTCGGACCTCTCCTCGGTGGGGTTTTGAGCCCAGTGAGTTGTCGAGCTCGGTGGGTTTTTGGGCTCGGTGGGTTTTTGGGCATGACGGCATGGCGGCGTGGCGCCGGTGCGCGGATGGCGCAGGGGCGCGGCGGCCGTGCCGGTACCCGGTGCACGGAATTGAGCGAACGGATCGGTATCGGGACCAAAGTCCCGCGAGCGCAGGACGAATTGCCCTCCGGGGGCGAATCGCCCACCGGAGCGGCCCCGATCAGCAGATCAGAAAGGGGGAAATTCCTGGTGAATGCCAGAGGAAGGGAAATGCACGCGACAGCGGCCGGGGCACGCGAGCCCCAGGCCGTCGGCCCGGCGAACGATCAGCGAAGTGAGCCCTGACTCAGGGAACTTGAGAGGAGAAAAGGCTCAGCGGACCGCGAGCGAAAAGAGCACGCTGCAGCGAGGACTTCCCTCGGGACTCCGACTGGTCATCCCGATCACCTCCTCGCTCGTACGGACAGCGTCGGTGCCGCACGGGTGCGTACGTAGGCGTACGCAATCACCGCGGAGTGCACAGGACACACGGGAGCGTGTGGGCTGCACGGCACCTTTCGGGGTTCAGCATGGCTATCGGTGGGGGCGGCGTCAAGCCGGGGGGTAATCGGCGGGTAAAACAGCGCGGGCGGTCACGAGGCTCGGCACAGGGGGCCGGACGGGATGCGGGCGGGGAGGCTGTCCCGCTCCTCACGGGTGAACTCGCGGTTGCCGATGACGTCGCAGAGCTTGCGGCGCCAGGCTTCGGGCTGGAGCGGAAGAAGCTGTACGCCGTTCTCGTCGCGTGTGGTGAACATGAGCGTCTTGCCGTCGCGGGAGACATCGACGAGCTTCCGCTTGGAGTCAGTGCTGGAGGCTGCGGCTTCTTCCCCGAGATCCCAGGAGCTGTCGTACGAGCGGTCGCCCACGCGGTAGACACGTACTTTGTTGCCGTAGCTGTAGAAGAATCGCCCCTCGCCGTCAAGAAACCCGGAGTGGCCCACGTCGTACCGGTCCTCGCTCTCGCCGGTGATGGGCAGCGGACCCAGTTCCTTGCGGAGCGGGCTGCGTCTCCACAGCTCGATCGTGGATCCGTGCCGCATGACGGCGAAGTAGCGGGAACTCGGGTCGAACTTGACGGCGATGGTGTCCGGTCCGGTGGTGTAGCGCGCGGTCACATGGCCGTTCCGCAGGTCCACCACATGGATGTCGGGATTGCCCGCCCAGACAATCACCACCTGATGCGCCCCGGGGTAGCCGGTGAAGTAGAGGGAGGCTGTCTTCTGGCTCTCGCCGAACACGGAATCCGTCGCCTGCCGAAGGGGAGCGGCGTCGTAGCGTGTCAGCTCCCTGCCGGTCAGGGAATCCCACTGCTGGATCACAGTGCCGGAAGAGGTGAGGAGGTTTCCCTCTCTGTCGAACATGAAATGGTGGTCGGCGGTGGCCTCATCGTCCTCCGGTTCCGGCGTGACCCTGATGAGGCTTCTCTGCCGTAGCGTGGAGAGGTCACGAATGGCGATGGAGTCCTTGCCGACCTGTTCGGCCAGCAGGTTTCTCCGTTCGTGAAGCTGGACCCTCATGGCTCGCTTCACACCGAAGTCATTGGGTTTCCAGTGGGGTTCGGGACGCTGGGATTCCGCGAGGACTCTGCCGGTGCCGGCATCCCTGATCTGGATGCGTGAACTGTCCTTGAGGACCACGACTTCCCGTTTCCCGTCCGCGGTGAGTGCGACCTCACCGATCGCGCCAAGGTCGGAGGAAGGCATGCTGGTGATGTTCACGGACGAGGCACCGGCGCTGATCAGCAGAACCTTGTCGCCGGAGCGGACGAGACTTTGGTAACTGGGGTACTTGGGGTGGTCCCAGTCCATGCGGGAGAGGACCCGGCCGTGCTGGAGGTCGATCAGTTGCAGGCGCCGGTTGAATCCAGTCGGAACAACCAGGAGTCCTTGGCTGTCGGCCGCCAGGTTCTGACAGGTCATGCCCTCGCTGTCCCCGCTACGTCCACCCTTGTTGCTGTAGTGCCCCTGCTCGGTGCCGTCGGAGATTCTCCGGCTGCTCAGGGTGACACGGTCGACATCGTCGTGCTGACATGTCACAACGGCTGTGGCGTCGCCCGAGATCACGTACGAGTCCGCCTGGTCCACCAGCGTCCTGGAGGTCCGTGCAGCCCTGTCGATCAGGACCAGGCCGACTCGCCTGGCATCGTCCGCCTGCGTGCCCGCCAGAAGACTGCGGCCGTCGGCTCCGAACGCGATATGGCCCGAAGCATGGTCGGGGGCGGGTATCTTTCCTTCTATCCTGCCGCTGTCCGTGTTCCACCAGACGATCGTGTCCGGCTTGTCGGCGGCCACAGCCGCGACCAAGTGTCCGTCGTCCGACATGGCCGCCTTGTAATCCCCGTAGGGGAAGGGACTCTTGATTTCCGGGGCGGCAGGAAGCCGGTGCAGAGGACCGAGAATCCTGCTGCCCGAAGGACGGATGTCGTACCAGGCGACCGAGCCGTCCGTCATGGTCAGTCCTGCTCTCTTGCCGTCGCCCGACACCAGCGGGTTGAGGGACAGGCCGGGTGCGTCCACCTGCTCACTGCGCACCGTGCCCGTGACGGCGTTCACGAAGATCGTGGACTTCCCGGTACGGGAGCGGACCATCACCACGTTGCCGTCCCGGCTGGCCTGGATTCCGGCGACCCCGCCCACGGTTCCGGACAGCGTCCGGTGCATTTGCGCGACGCGGATGTAATTGCGCAGCAGCGCGTTGCGCGCCTCCTGTGTGGGCGCGGAATCATAGGCGGCCAGCGCCAGCTTGGCGGCCAGTACCGGGTCGCTTCCCTGCTGGTCGGCCGAGTTCTGGGCAAGGGAACGGGAGTTGGCGACAGCGTCACGTTCTTCGGCCACTTGCCGCTGGTAGACGTAGAGGGATCCGAGGACCAGGACGATGGCGAGGATGCCGGCCAGGACGGTCTTGATACGGCGACCGCGGCGGGCCACAGCCTCCCTGCGCGTTCGGCTGGCCGCCAGGAACGTGGTGACTTCCGGCGGCAGCGAACGCTCCTGGGCCCACTCCGTGCCCTCCACGAGGGCGGTTCCGTGCAGCAGGTCTTCGGGGAGGCCGCTGTCGGCGTGACGTCTCTGCTGTTCGGCGGCCCGGTGGAGCCAGACCTGGAAGCGGTGGTCCTGGGCGACCCAGTCGCGCAGTTCGCCCCAGTCGCGAATCAGGGCGTCGTGGATGAGTTCGGCCGTGGGTTCGCCCGCGCCGCCGTCAGGCTGAGGTGTCGTACCGGTGGTGACGATGCGGTGGCGGGTCAGTTCGGCCAGGACGGTGTCGAAGGCCGAACCGGCCGCCGGATTCTCGGAATCGGATCCCACAGCGAGTGCGCGCAAGCGATCCAGGGGCACCTGCTGTCGCGTAGCGGGCACCGCCCGGGTGTCGTCGGCCGGCCGCACCAGCGCGGTGAGCAGCCGTTGAGCGATCGGCCGCTGCTCGCCGGGCAGTTGGCTCAGAGCCGTGTTGCACCACGTCGTCAGGCTACCGGCGATCCCGCCGATCTGCTGATAGGCGTGGTGAGTGAGTCTGCCGTCGGAACGTCTCTCCCACAGTTGGCTCAGGGCGAGTTCCAGCGGCGGCAGCAGCGTCACGGAAGCGTGCCGGTCGGCGGTGGCGGCCAGCACGTCCGTGATGATGCGTTCCGGCAGGCCGTCCTCGACCCGGAGCCCCACCGCCTGCGCAGGCCGACTGATGATCGCGTGGAGTTCCGGGCTGCTCAGCGAGGCGGGCACGTTGAGCAGCCCGGGTGTGACCGCTTCCAGGAGGTCGGGGGCCAGGGCTGCCAACCGTGGGTAGAAGTCGTCCCGCATGACCAGGAGTACGCTGACCGGGATCCGCGGGTCGTTCGCCGCCGCCAGTGCCTTCACGGCGGTGGCCCCCGCCTCCGTCAACCGGCCGTCCGCGAGGCCGGATTGGGTGAGCAGTTCCTCGAACTGGTCGATGACCAGGACCAGACGGGAGCAGGACGGCTCGGCGTCCAGCCGACGTCGCACCGCACGGAGCAGGCCGTCCGTGGAAGCCCCGGGCAGACCCGCCCGTTCCAGCTCGGCCAGCAGGTTCCGTCCCGGGCGGGCCACCAGGGACAGCCAGCGGTCGCTTCCCGGTATGCGGCCGGCGGCGAGCGCGGGCAGTACGCCCGCCTGTACGAGCGAGGATTTGCCCGCGCCGGAGGGCCCCAGCAGCATCAGCAGTCGGCGATGGCGGCCCAGCGCCCCCAGTACGCTCTCCACGGCGGCCTCCCGCCCGTGGAACCACTCGGCGTGCTCGGCCGTGAACGGCTCCAGCCCCCGGTACGGGCACACCTGCCGCTCGGCGAGCTCCGGCCACGCCTGACGCAGCACCTCCGTGGGGGTGGCGTAGGCCACGGCCAGCCCCTTCAGGTGCTGATCGGGCGCGGCGATCGACGTGACCATGCCGATGGCCAGGCCGGTCGTCCCGTCGATCAGCGGGCCGCCGCTGAAGCCCGTGGTGAGGTCATTGGCGGCGGTCAACTGCAGCAGCGCCCCGGGCCCGTTCCCCGTCGTCAGCAGATCACCGGCCACCGCGTACCCGAAGTGGCCGCCGGGCGGAGCCTGTGCGGGGAACCCGTAGGCGCGTACGCGATGGCCCCGGCAGCCCGCCGCCGAGCCGAGCGGCAGGGGGGCCACGCCCGGGGGCACGTTCCGCAGGCGCAGCACGGCGACGTCCTGGGCGTCGGCGGGCCGCCACGCCTCGGTCAGGACGTGCGCCTGCGCATGGCCCGCGGCGGCCGCGTGCGGGAAGGCCAGCCACACCGTGTCCCCGGGCCCGTGGCCCGCGGCCTGGACGACGTGCGCGCAGGTGACGAGGATGTCGTCCGCGACGACGAAGCCCGCGCCGGCCACGGCGCCGTCCGCGTCCAGGATCTGCGCCACCGCACCGGTGAGGTTTGTCGCGGCCCGGTCCGTCAACGCGCCACACCCCCAACAGGCGACTTCAAAAATCTTTGACAAGATAACAACTGATCGATGTGGAACCGCCGTTGTGCCGTCGTCCGGCGTCGAGAACCGGACATTCGACTCGTGACCGTCGACCGCAGCGCATCAGCCCGGGGAATCGCCGCCCTCATCCCCCGGACAGCTCCACAATGGAACTCGACAGCCCAAGCGGATGGCATATGGCGGCAGTTGAAGGGGAGGACTGCATGAATCGCGCGGAGCATCTGCGCGCCGTGATCGGAGAGTACGAGGACAGCATCCGCGAGCACCTCGGTGACGAGCAGTACGAGGGGCTCCTGGCAGGGATCCAAACCCTTTACCAGGCCGAGGATTTCACCACGGTCGTACGTGCCGTGCACAGCCTCCGCGTGATCCTGAGCCCTCTCCCCGGCGCCCATCCGGTCTGGTCCGTCCTCAACGCGTTGCTGGCCTCCAGTTCCGAAGCACCGGACGAAGGTCCCGTCGCCGCCACGGGCATCGTGCAAGAAGCCCGCCCCGTGGACCGCGGCGCGGCCTTCCCGCTTCCCGAGGACGAACCGCCTGCCCCGGATTCACCTGTGCCGCCCGCCATGGAGAGTCTCATGGGATCCACAGACGTCCCGGAACCGGGACCCGAGACCGTCGCCGTCATCGCGGAGGTACAGCGCCGCTTGCTCACCGCGCCCTCGCTGTCCGCCGAGGAGGCGAAGAAGCGGTGCGCCGGCCGGCCGCCGCGCGAACTGATCCGGCTCGACGACCCGGTACGCGGCGCCCGTTACCCCGCCTTCCAGTTCACGCTCGGGCGGGGCGGAGCCCCCCTTCCCGTGGTGCGGCAGGTCAACCGGATCCTGCTGGCCGAGGTCGACCCCTGGGGCGCCGCCGACTGGTGGCTGAGCGGCAACGCCTGGCTGGGCGGACCACCGGTCACGTTGCTGGGCGTACTGCCGGACGCGTCCCTGGCGGGAGCCGCGCAGGCACTGGTGGAGGGCGACTGATGACGGGCAACGTCTCCCCCGGTACGTACGTGATGGAGCCCAACACGCGGGTCATTCCTGCCGGAATGCAGTGGTGGCGGGTGCACAGCAGAACGCGCTCCGCCCAGGACTTCAACCCCGTCAGCGCCGACGCGCACTTCGGCGGCAACCGGTTCGACGGCACCTCCTACGACCCGTACCCGTATCTGTACATCGCGTCCGATCCGGCCGCCGCCCTCGCCGAAAGCCTCCTGCGCTCACTGGACTTCGACACCGCGTCGGGCATGCGCCTCATCCCTTACGCCGCCGTCGCGAACAAGACGCTGAGCATGGTCCGTACCCGCTCCGACCTGCACCTGATCTCACTGGTCACCGAGGCCGACCTCGCCGCCGTGTGCCAGGACTCCTGGCTCCTGGAAGGAGAGGGCGACCGCTACGCGAAGACGCGGCGCTGGGCGAGCGAGATGCGCGCCCAGGCCCCGGACGCGATGGGGCTGGTGTGGCAGTCCCGGCGCTGCCGGCCGCGGCTGGCCTCGGTGCTCTTCCAGGACCGGTGCGGTCACGGCCGGCTGAGCGCGGAGCGGGGCGAGGAACTGGGATCGCCCACGGGTGTCGCCACCGCCAACCGGCTGCTGGCGCCGCTGCGCGCGGCCATTGTCTCACCGTGGAACCGGACAACGCGCCCGCCCAACCGGTCACTTGTCCGCCCGTAGCGGGGGTGCCAAGGTGCCCGGCATGCCGATCGACGACGACGCCTACGCATCCCTGCTGGAGGAACTGAAGAACATCAGGAGGGTCGGGCTGACACGGCTGCGCACCCTCGACACCCCCGCACTGGCCCGGGCCGCGACCGCGCGGGCCGGGAACGGTTCCGTGGAGGCGCTGCTCCGGCTCGCCGTGTCCCGTCTCGACGAGGGCACGTTGCGCACGGCGGCCGCGTACTCGCTCGGCCTGGCCCAGGGGACGCGGGACTGGCCGGCCGCCGACCGGCGCCGACGGGCGGCCGAGATGTACGGGGTGAGCACCGAACGTTTCCGCAAGGACCAGGAGCTGATGCTGCTCGGCCAGATCGCCGAGACCATCTGCCTCCTCACGGAAGGTCCGGCGGCACCGCGATGGGATGTCACAGCCACCCACCGGGTCGTCTCCCTGCCGGTCGGTACCCGGACCGTCGCCGTCACGGTGCACATCCACCCGGTCGATCTCCTGCGCGACGTCGACGTGGTGGTCTCACCGACCAACGTCTTCCTCGCCCTGCCCGAGCCCTACAAGTCGTCGGTCTCGGCATCCCTGCGGCGTGCCGGGGCCGTGCGCGGGGCCACCGGCGAGGTACTGGAGGACCGGGTCCAGGACGAGTTACGTGCCTGGGCCGCGCGGCACGGCGTCTCGGGCCACCCCGTGCCACCCGGAACGGTCGCCCCCACCGGCGCCGGCGCCCTGGCCGAGCAGGGGATACGCCGCATCTACCACGCCGCTGTCACCGTGCCGCGCGGCGGCACCAACGACTACGACGTCCTGCCCGCCGACATCACCCGCGCCGCCGTCCGCGCGCTCGCCCTCCTGGCGCAGGAACAGCACACGTTCGGTCCCCCGCTGCGTTCCGTGTGCTTCCCGTTGCTCGGGGCGGGCCGGGGCGGGCTGCCCTACGAGACGAGCATCGGTGCGTTGTGGGCCGCTGTGGAGGCGGAGTTGGCGCGCGGTGAGGCGTGGGACGTCCACTTCGTCGTCCGCAACCCGGCCGCGGCGGCGCTGCTGGAACAACTGCCCGCCAGAATCCGCCCGGAGGGCACCCGATCCGCGACCAGCGGAACCGCTTCACTGTAATCACCGGGCCGTCCGGGAAGCCGGGTGCTCCCCCACGGAATGTGGTGTGGCAGGTGGGGACGCCGCAGGGGGTGTACCCGGCGTCCGGGGCCCGTGGGGGGAACTCCAGCAGGACGGGGGTCTGCTGGCACGTTCTCATCGGCCCGGCCGTGTGGGCGAAGCAGCCGGCACGGCCGGGCGCTTCGGCGGACCCACGTGGAATCACTCAGACCCGATTCAAGGAAGCGAGAACGAACGTGCTTCGACACAGGCTTGTCTCCGCGACCGTCGCGGTCCTCTCGGTCGGCGGTGCACTCGCAGGTGCCACCTCCGCCAACGCCGCAGACACCCCGAACCTCACGATCAGTTGCAACTGGAGGCACAGCCACCACACTCCGGGCAGTGCAGGCGGCACCATGTACAAGACGGACAACCTCAAGGCCGGACCGTATGCCGCGTGCAAGACGCTGAAGGTCGTCCCCACGGGCACCAAGTTCTGGATCTGGTGCCGGACCCACAACGCCTACAACAACCTCTGGTTCTACGGCCGCATCGCGGGAACGGACACCACGGGCTGGATGTACGCCGGTGGGCTGCGGACCTGGGGAACCACGGAGGAGTGCACGAAGTAGTGCTGCCGGGGCCTCCGCGAACGGCTGTGCCTCTGACGGCCCAGGAACTCAGAAGGGTGGCGGATGAACTCGCCGGTGGACAAGGAGGTGGAGGCGCTGATGGATGCTGCCCACGACCAGGCGGCCAAGGCACTGGGGCTCACGTGCACGGGGCCGCCGGCGTGGGGCTTCCTCGGTGTCACCCTTGGGCGTCGAGCGGGGGACCAGTGGCTACGGGTGAGCCGGACGGCGAAGAGGAACGCGGGCCGGAAGCAGGGTGAGGGCATCGTCGGCGCCTCCGAGCTGGTGCCCGAAGGCGTCCCGCGCCCTCGCCTGCACGCGGTGCACGACTGGACTGACGGCGAGTGGGCCTTCGAGGCCGAAGTCCTGGACTGCCTCACGCGACCCGTGGTGTCTCCGGACCGGGCCGACATCGACCACGACCCGGGGCTGCCTGACGAGTGGTGGGCCGACCTTCGCCAAGCCCTGGCCCTGCTCGCTGAAGCGGACGGTGTGAAGACGACCGTCCGGGATGGGTGGATCGAACGGGCCTTCCCTCAGTTCCTTGGCGTCCCGGCCCCTGCCACGGTGGAGCGGGTGACCGGTCACGGTGACCTGCACTGGGGGAACCTCACCGTTGCGCCCCTGTGCCTGCTGGACTGGGAGCGGTGGGGCCGGGTGCCGTTCGGCTTTGACGCGGGCCTCCTCCACGCCAACAGCCTGCTCGTTCCCGACGTAGCCGCCCGTATCCGCAAGGAGTTCGCGGCGGTCCTCGACACCCCCGCCGGCCGGATCGGGGAACTCGCGGCGCTGGCCGAGATGCTGCAAGCGGTAGCCCGTGGCTGGTACCCCGACCTTGCGCCCCGCCTTGTCGCCCGCGCGGAAGCCCTCACCGGTGTTCGTCCGCCCGTCCGCGAGTGAACTATGATCGCGCCTCCTTCCGTTGATGCTCCAACTCGTGCTGGTGAAGCTCCTTTTCGAGGGCAGCAGCCTTGGTCCACAAACCCTCGCGGCGTGCGACCGCGCGCTGGATGACGAAGCCCAGGCAGAAGCGGCACGGGCGTACGGCGGCGGGCTCGTGCTCGCCGGGCGGTGCGGTCATGGCCGGCCTCCGTGTTCGCGGGCTTCGGGGAGTGCCGTGCGGATCGCGGTGGCCAGTTTCTCCGCCGTTTCCGTGTTGCAGCGGCCCAGGTCGACCAGGACGACCGCCGGGGCGCAGTAGCTGGACGTTTCAACACGCAGTGAGGGGAGGGTGATTCCGGCGTGGCGGAGTGCGCCGTCGAGTTCGGTGACAGCTGCCTCGGCCCGCCGGAGGAGTTCCGCGTGAGTGGTCTGGCGCTGTCTCGTTGTGGTCTGGGTCACCCCGTGAACGTACGGCGGCGCTCCGCGATCAGCGGGGACAAGCTGTCCCCCTTGCGCGGAGCGCCCCCTTGCTCAGGCGGCCATGCCGACCTCGTCGGCCAGGAGTTGCGCATCGGCCCGCAGTGGGCCGCGTGCTTCCGTCGCGAGGTGGTGCACCAGGCTCCGGGCAACGGGTGTGTACCGGACCGACTCGGGCGAGGTGTCCACGGCTTTGCGCATCCAGTGCAGCGCCCCGGCGAGGTCCTTGCGCTGCTGCTGTGCGCGGGCCAGTTCGATCAGGACACGGGAACGGCGTTCCACGCTGGGCACGGTGTCGAGGTCGATGTCCTCGGCCCGGCTGAGCGCGGCCCCGGGAGTGCGCAGGTCGACGCCGACGCTGACTCCGTGGATGTCGGTGTTCGCCCGGCCGAAGACGGTCCAGGCGTGCGCGTATCCGGCGGGCAGGCGTCCGGCCGTACGGTCGGCCTCGTCCCAGCGCCTCCAGGCGTCGCCCTCGCGGCCTTCGCGGGCGTACGTGATCGCGGCGTGCAGGTTGAGTGCCCCGTACATCCCCCGCAGGTCGTCCGCGCCGTGTTCCAGCGTCGGCCGGATCGCCTCGGCGGCCTCCTCGACCGCCCGGATCGCCTCCTCGGCGTAGCCGGTCTCGCGCAGGCCGTTGCCGTACGTCCACGCGGCCCCTGCCAGGCACAGCGGGTCGTCCGCCTCCTGGGCCGCCTGCTGGCCCCGGTCCGCGATGATCCAGTACAGCTCCGGCTCCACCGAGTACGCGGCGGCCTGCTGCGTCAGGTGGTACACATCCGCGAGCACGGCGTACGCGCGACGCCGCTCCACCCCCTCAAGCTGACGCGGCAGTGCCTGCGCGTCCCGGAGGAGTTCGGGCAGCAGCGCGCCGACTTCGGTCCGCTGGAAGCGCGACGTGTGCCACAGCCGCCACGCCTGCGCCACACGCCCCCGCAGCGCGTCCACGGACGGCGGCTCCGCAGGGGCGGGCGGCGGGAACAGTGGGCCGCGCACCGCGTCGCGGATCTCATTCACCGTGGGCAGGACGAGCCGGCTCCCGGGGGTCAGCGGTCGCGGCGTGGGGTCGCCCGTCAGCAGGGACAGGTCCGACAGCTTCAGGGCGGAGGCGAGCCGCACCAGGAGTGTGTGGTCACGCAGCGGGCGTTCGCCGCGCTCGATCTTCTTCAGCCAGTCGGGGCCCCGGCCGCACAGGCCGGCCAGGACCGGGCGCGTCATGCCCACCCGCTCGCGGTAGTACCGGACACGTTCGCCGGTCGCCATCTCGGCAAGCTCGCTCATACGGCACTCCCTGGTGTCAAGACCTTCAAAGAGCGTACGCCGGGGGCCGGTTACACGGCAGTGCCTCACTCGTACGGGTAAGCACTGCCGGAACAGCCGTGCCCAGGGGCCCGGCCACCGCGTTGCGACATTGCGGCAATATCGCACCTTATGCCGCTAATTTAACTTTTCGAGATCATCTCGCCTGTCGCGACCGGACCCCCGAAGGCACATCATGAGTGAAGCCCTGACGACGTCGAACCGGACGGATGCCGTGGACGAACCTCCCGCACCCCCGTCGCCGTCCGATCTCCGGCGCCGGATCGGACGCTGGTGCTCCGGCACCCTGCTCATGGCCGTCAGCGCACCCGTCGGCTGCCGCCTCGGCGGCGTCGACGGCGTGACGCCCGCGCCGCAACTGCTCGCGTTCCTGCCGTGGTTGCTGGTACCGGGAGCGGTGGGGCTGGGGCTGGCCGTGGGGGCGCGGTGGCAGTTGGGGATCGCGTGGGGGGCGGTGGTACTCGCTGTCACCGGGACACTGCTGCGGCCGTACGGCGGGGAGGGGCCCGTGGCCCGGGGGCCCGTCGCCGCACAACTGCGCATCCTCAGCGCGAATTTGGAGTTCGGGCAGGCCACGCCGGGGCTGTTGCAGGCGTTGCGGCGTGATCGGCCGGATCTGGTGTCCGTGCAGGAATGCTCCCCCGACGTGTGCGCGGCCGCGCTCGACAGCGCGGAGGTACGGGCCGCCTACCCGTACCGCGTCGTCACCGGCGACGGACGCGCGGAGGGCTCCGCACTGCTGAGCCGGTTTCCGTTGACGGAGGACGGCGAGGTACGGGGGACGCTCGCGATGCCGCGCGCCGTGGTGACCGTCAACGGGGTCCCGCTGCGCTTCCAGGTCGCGCACCCCATGCCTCCGCTACCCGGGCAACTCGGCGTGTGGCGTACGGAATTGTCCCGCCTGCGCGCCGTCGCCGCCGCGCGCGGCAGCACGGCCACCGTCATCGCCGGCGACTTCAACGCCTCCCAGGACCACGCCGCGTTCCGCTCCCTCCTCGACACCGGCCTGCGCGACAGCGCCACCACGCTCGGGCACGGCCGTACGCCCACGTGGCCGTCGCTGACCGCGCCGCCGCTCGGGGTGCAGATCGACCACGTCCTCGTGAGTCCGGCGCTGGAGCCGCGCTCGGTCCGGTTCCTGGATCTGGCGGACACCGACCACCGGGCCGTCCTGGTCGAGGCCGCTCTGCACCGGTGAAGGGTGCCGCGATGTGCCAGGCTGGGGTCCACAGCGGCACGGGAGTCGGCATGGCGGCACAGCTCGTCCTCTGGGACATCGACCACACACTGCTCGACACGCGAGGTGTCGGCCGACGGCTCTTCGCCAGCGCGTTCCACCGCGCCACCGGCCGGGTCATGGACCGGCCAACCCGCATCGACGGCCTGACCGAACGCGTCATCTTCCGCGAAACGGCGAAACGGCACGGGCTGGCCCCCTCCCCGCAGGACTTCGACACGTTCGCGCGGGCCCTGGCGTACGAGCACCGGCTTCACGTGGCCGAACTGGGCGAACGGGGCCGGGCGCTGCCCGGTGCCGCCGCCGTGCTCGGCGCCCTCGCGCGGCTCCCGGGTATCTCCCAGACCGTGGTGACGGGCAATATCCGCGCCACGGCGGAGATCAAACTCGCCGCGTTCGGGCTGGAGCGCCACCTGAACCTCGGCATCGGCGCCTACGGCGAAGACCACGAAGAGCGCGTGGAATTGGTGAGGACCGCCCTGGATCGAGCGGGCTGCTCGGCGCGGGATGCGGTACTCCTCGGCGATACACCTGCTGACGTACGAGCCGGGCTCGGCGCAGGAGTACGCGTACTGGCCGTGGCCACAGGACGGAGCACTCTGGAAGAACTACGGGCAGCAGGTGCGGATGCAGCCGTGCCCGATCTGCGCGATACCGGCGGCATCGTGCGGACCATCACGGGCGGGGAAATCCCATAGACGGCCCTGCCGTGGACAGGATGACGGCCGACTTGACGCATACAGGCGAGGTCGGCGTCAACGCCCCCAGTTCCTGAGCGCCTCGGTGTCCAAAGTGATGCCCACCGGACCCGGCAGAGTCACCGTCTTGCCGAACGGAAGGGTCCGCGTGCACTCGTACCGGACTCCGTCGGGCTCACTGTGGACGGTGATCTCGCGGGCGTCCCGGTCGATCAGCAAGTAGACCGGGATGCCCGTCTCGGCATAGGCGCGGGGCTTCTCCACCCGGTTGCGCCGATCGGTGTCGGCGTCGTACGAGGTGACCTCCACGACCATCAGGACGCCTTCCGCCGAGGCCCACTCGCCCTGCCCGACGAAGGCATCACTGGGCGCGAGGGCGCCGTCGGGGCGCGCACAGTCGCTGCCGTACGTCTGGATCTTCAGCCCTTGACGGTGCAGCCACAGCTCGGGGCGCGCTTGCACGCAGATGCGCGTCAGCCACTGGACGATGCGGCCGTGGTCCCCGTCCGCCCCGGGCTTGACGCCCGGTCTTCCGTTGACGAGCTCCAGCCGCTGCCCTTCAGTCTCTGCCGACTCGGCGGCACAGCGAGCGGCAATGCGACCCTCATGCACCGTTCTGTCCCTCGCGCTCGACGACAGCGGACCCGCACGGCTGGAACTGACCCCAAGGGGCAGCGAACGCGCGGACAAGGAACTCTACTGGGCGTTGCAGAAGTTGCCGCTCACCGGCACCCTGCACCGCTCCACCCGCCACCCACCCGCCGAAGGCCGGCCGAACGGAATGGAGAGCCACATGATCGAAGCCGAGCTCAAAGCCCGCGTGCGGGATCCCGAGGATCTTCTGCGTCGCCTCGACCGGCGTGCCACCGCTCGCCCCGAGGTCTACCGGGACACGTATTTCGACACTCCGGACGGCACCCTGACCTCAGGAGACCGTGAGCTGCGCATCCGTACCGTGCATGGCGGGTCCGGTGGGGTGCGGTCGTTGCTCACGTACAAGGAGCCTCGGGTGGACGAGGCTTCCGCGTCCAAGCCGGAGCACGAGACGCATATCGACGTGCCTGCCGCGATGCAGGTGATCCTGGGCGGGCTCGGCTATCTTCCGGCGGTCGCGTTCGAGAAGAGGTGCCGGAACTACGTGCTTGAGGAGCGCGGCCGTCAGCTTCTGGCCACGGTGGTGCGGATCCCGGAGATCGAGGGCACGTTCGTGGAGGTGGAGACTCTGACGACGGAGGAGGACCTTCAGGCGGCGCTGGGGGACGTCAGGGCGGTGCTGGGCACGCTCGGGATCGCCGAGGACGATCTGACGACCGAGCCGTACACGGCCGCCGTGGCCGCCCGGCGACAGGGGTGAGCACGCGCACCACGCGAACAGGTCCCTGGACTCGGCTGGTTCACGCCGTAGACGGCCAAGATCCATCCCACTACGGTCCCGTTCCGGGGCGATCACCGGCCCCCGGAGCCGAAGGGACACTTCCAATGACCTCCCTCAAGGGTTTCCACACCCTCACCAGCGTCAAGAGCGGCAAGCTCCTGGACGTGGCGGGCGCGAGCACGCTGGACGGTGCCAACGTGTACCAGTGGGACGCGAACGGGACCGACGCCCAGGTGTGGGACGTGCAGCCCGCCGGGGAGGACGGGGTGTACGTACTCGTCGCCCGCTGCAGTGGCAAGGCGCTCGACGTGCAGGACAGCGGTACCGCCAACGGCGCCAACGTCGTGCAGTGGTCCGTGACCGCGAACCGGCCGAGCCAGCGGTGGCGGCTCGTCGCCCTCGGCGACGGCACCTACACGCTCACCAACGCGCACAGCGGCAAGCTGCTCGACGTCTACGACAACAGCATGGAGCGCGGCGGCAACGTCATCCAGTGGCCGGCCAACAACGGCGACAACCAGAAGTGGAAGTTCGCTCAGGTCAAGTGAGCGGGTTCGTCGCGGTGGATGGGGGTGTCCGTGTCCGTCAGCGGGATCCCCGTCCCGCCGCGCCGTACCGCGACGATCTCCGCCGCGATCGACAGGGCCGTCTCCTCCGGGGTACGGGCCCCGAGGTCGAGTCCGATCGGGGAGTGCAGGCGGGAGAGCTCCGCCTCGCCCAGGCCCGCTTCCCGGAGCAGGTTCAGCCGCGTCTCGTGCGTGCGGCGTGATCCCATGGCGCCCACGTAGGCGACCGGCAGCCGCAACGCCCGTTCCAGCAGCGGGATGTCGAACTTCGCGTCGTGGGTGAGGACGCACAGGGCCGCGCGGGCGTCCAGCCGTTGCCGGGCGAGGTAGCGGTGGGGCCAGTCGGCGACGACCTCGTGCGCGTCCGGGAAGCGGGAGCGCGTCGCGAAGACCGGGCGCGCGTCGCACACCGTCACATGGTGGCCGAGGAACCGGCCCGCCCGCGCGAGGGCCGCCGCGAAGTCCACGGCGCCGAAGACGAGAAGGCGGGGCGGCGGGGCGGCGCACTCGACGAACAGGGGGGTGCAGCCGGTCCGTACGGTCCCGGTGCGGCCCGCGTCCAGCGCGGCCCGGGCCGTACGCGCCGCTTGCGGCCCGAGGGTTCCCGCGTACGTGCCGTCCGTACGGGCCAGCAGCGCGCCCCACGGGGGGTGCACCGCGCGCGCGAGCGCCACCCGGCCGCCCCGCGCGGCGGCCGTCAACGCCTGCTCGTACAGGACGCGTTCGGGGTCACCGGCACGTACCGGCGTCACCAGTACCTCCAGTTCCCCGCCGCACGTGAGCCCCACCGCGAACGCGTCCCCGTCCCCGTCCGCGTCCCCGTCCGTGGGGCCGAAGCGCTCCAGCGTGCTCCGGCCACTTGCCAGGGCCGCCCGGCACAGCTCGTACACCGCGCCCTCCACGCAGCCGCCGGATACCGAGCCGAGGGCCTGGCCGCCCGTGTCGACGGCCAGGGCCGCGCCCGGCTGCCGGGGGGCGCTGCCGCGTACGGCCACGACCGTCGCCACGGCGAAGTCGCGCCCCTCCCCCAGCCACCGCACCAGCTCCCCCGCGATCTCCAGCACGTTCACGCCCCCTTCGCGCCCAGCCACTGCTCGATCGGGTGCAGTGCGAAGTACACGCCGAAGACGGCGGTCAGCAGCCACATGAAGGCACCCGGTTCCCGCCATTTGCCCTGCCCGGCCTTGATCGCGGTGTAGGCGATGACGCCCGCGCCGACGCCGGCGGTGATGGAGTACGTGAACGGCATCAGCGCCACCGTCAGGAACGCGGGGACGGCCACGGCCCGGTCGCCCCAGTCGACGTGCCGCGCGCTGCTCATCATCATCGCGCCGATGACGACGAGGGCGGCCGCCGCGACCTCGCCGGGCACGATGCGGGTGAGGGGGGTGAGGAACAGGCAGGCGGAGAAGAGGAGTCCGGTCACGACGGAGGACAGGCCCGTGCGGGCTCCCTCGCCCACCCCCGTCGCCGACTCGATGAAGACGGTCTGCCCGGAGGCGCCCGCGAACCCGCCGATCGCGCCGCCCGCGCCGTCGACGATCAGGGCCCGGTTCAGTCCGGGCAGGCGGCCGCGGGCGTCGGTCAGGCGGGCCTCGGTGGCGACGCCGATGATGGTGGCCATCGCGTCGAAGAAGCCCGCGAGGACGAGGGTGAAGACGACCATGCCGACGGTCGTCGTGCCGAGCGCGCCCCAGCCGCCGAACTCGACGTGCCCGAAGAGGGCGAAGTCCGGCAGGGAGACGGCGCCGCCGGACAGCCGGGGCGCGCCGTTGCGCCACACGTCGGGCCCGAGGCCGGCGGCGGCGGTGACGGCGACCGCGAGGACCGTGCCGGCGGTGATGCCGATGAGCATCGCGCCGGTGGTGCCCCGGGCCTGGAGGACGAGGATCAGCAGCAGGGTGGCGCAGAAGACCAGGACCGGCCAGCCGGTGAGTTCGCCGGCCGGGCCGAGGGTGACGGGGCCGCCGCCGTTCGAGGCGTGCACGAAGCCCGCCTTGACCAGGCCGATGAGGGCGATGAACATGCCGATGCCCATGGTGATGGCGTGCTTGAGGGCCAACGGGATGGCGTTCATGACGAGTTCGCGCAGCCCGGTGGCGGCCAGCAGCACGATCACCGCGCCGTACAGCACACACATGCCCATCGCCTGCGGCCAGGTCATATGGGGGGCGACCTGGGTGGACAGGACTCCGGAGACGCCGAGTCCGGCGGCGAGCGCGAGCGGGGCCTTGCCGATGAGGCCCATGAGCAGGGTGCACACGGCGGCGGCGAACGCGGTGGCGGTGATCAGGGCGGTCCGGCCGAGGGTGTGCCGCTCGACGTCGGGGCCGGAGAGGATCAGCGGGTTGAGCAGCAGGATGTAGCTCATCGCCATGAACGTGGTGATGCCGCCGCGCACTTCACGGCCGATCGTGGAGTGCCGGGCGCTGATGTGGAAGTAGCGGTCGAGGCGGGACGGGGCGGCGGGGTGCCGGGTGCCCGTGTCCTCGGCCGTCGTCGCGGTGGTTCGGCTCATGCGGGTGAACTCCCGGGCTCCGTAGGGGTGGTGGGGGGTTCGCGACGGGGGACGGCCCGAGGTGAGGGGGAGGATCTCAGGGGTGCCGGTGCTCAGGTGTCGGTGAGGTGTTCGGGGCGTACGGGTACGCGCGCGAGCGGCAGCCCCGTCGCGGCGCGGAGGGCCGCGACGACCGCCGGGGTGGAGGAGAGCGTGGGCGCCTCGCCCGCGCCGCGCAGCCCGTAAGGCGCGTGGATGTCGGCGAGTTCGAGGAGGTCGACGGGGATCGCGGGGGTGTCGAGGATGGTGGGGATGAGGTAGTCGGTGAAGGAGGGGTTGTGGACTTTCGCGGTGGCCGGGTCGACGACGATCTCCTCCATGACCGCGAGGCCCAGGCCCTGGGTGGTGCCGCCCTGGATCTGGCCGACGACGGACAGGGGGTTCATCGCCTTGCCGACGTCCTGCGCGCAGGCCAGTTCGACGACCTTGACGAGCCCGAGTTCCGTGTCGACCTCGACGACGGCGCGGTGGGCGGCGAAGGAGTACTGAACGTGGCCCTGCCCCTGGCCGGTGTGCCGGTCGAAGGGTTCGGTGGGGCGGTGGCGCCAGACGCGTTCGAGGTCGATGACGTCGTCGCCGAGGACGTCGGCGAGGTCGGCGAGGACTTCTCCGCCGTCGGTGGCGACCTTGCCGCCCTCCAGGAGGAGTTCGGCGGTCGCCCAGGCCGGGTGGTACGGGCCGAAGCGCTCCCGGCCGAGGTGCAGTACGGCCTCCCGGACCGCCTCGCAGGCGTGCCGGACGGCGCCGCCGGTGACGTAGGTCTGGCGGGAGGCGGAGGTGGAGCCGGCGGAGCCGACGCGGGTGTCGGCGGGACGCAGCACGACCTGGTCGACGCCGAGTTCGGTACGGACGATCTGCGCCTGGACGGTGATGCCGCCCTGGCCGACCTCGGCGGCCGCCGTGTGCACGGTCGCGACGGGCTCCCCGGCGACGGTTTCTAGGCGGACGCGGGCGGTGGAGTAGTCGTCGAAGCCCTCGGAGAAGCCGACGTTCTTGATGCCGACCGCGTAGCCGACGCCGCGCACGACGCCTTCGCCGTGGGTGGTGTTCGACAGCCCGCCGGGCAGGGCCCGCAGGTCCGGGGTGCCGCCCGCGCTCTCCCACTGGCGCTCGGGCGGCAGTGGGAGGGCCTTGACGCGGCGCAGGAGTTCGGCGACCGGGGCGGGGGCGTCGACGCGCTGCCCGGTGGGCATGCGGGCGCCCTGGGACATGGCGTTGCGCTGCCGGAACTCCACGGGGTCCAGGCCGAGTCCGGCGGCCAGCCGGTCCATCTGCGCCTCGTAGGCGAAGCAGGCCTGGACCGCGCCGAAGCCGCGCATCGCCCCGCAGGGCGGGTTGTTGGTGTAGAGGGCGAGGGCTTCGACGTCGACGTTGTCGACGACGTAGGGGCCGACGGCGAGGGAGGCGGCGTTGCCGACGACGGCCGGGGAGGAGGAGGCGTAGGCGCCGCCGTCGAGCACGATGCGGGCACGTACGAACAGGAGTTGTCCGTCGCGGTCGGCGCCGTGCTCGTAGTGGAGGCGGGCCGGGTGGCGGTGGACGTGGCCGAAGAAGGACTCGAAGCGGTTGTAGACCATCTTCACGGGCCGGCCCGTGCGCAGGGCGAGCAGGCAGGCGTGCGCCTGCATCGACAGGTCCTCGCGGCCGCCGAAGGCGCCGCCGACGCCGGAGAGCGTCATGCGCACCTTCTCCTCGGGCAGTCCGAGGACGGGCGCGAGCTGGCGCAGGTCCGCGTGGAGCCACTGGGTGGCGATGTACAGGTCGATACCGCCGTCCTCGGCGGGCACGGCCAGCCCGGACTCCGGGCCGAGGAACGCCTGGTCCTGCATGCCGACTTCGTAGTCGCCGCTGACGACCACGTGGGCGCGGGCCCGGGCGGCGGCGACGTCGCCGGTGCGGACGGGCTGGCGGTGGACGATGTTGGGGTGGGGGACGTGGGGGGCGTGGGCGTCGGTGCGGTGCGGGTGCAGGACCGGGGCGCCGGGGGCCAGGGCCGTCCTCTCGTCGGTGACGACGGGCCGTTGCCCGTAGTCGACGCGGATACGGGCGGCCGCGCGGCGGGCGGTCTCCGGGTGGTCGGCGGCCACGAGCGCGACCGGTTCCCCGTGGTAGCGGACGACTCCGTCGGCGAGCACGGGCGTGTCCCGCAGCTCCAGCCCGTAGCGGGTCGCGGCGGGCAGGTCGGCGCAGGTGAGCACGGCACGTACGCCGGGGGTGGCGAGGGCCGCGGAGACGTCGACGGAGCGGATGACGGCGTGGGCGTGGGGGCTGCGCAGGGTGGTGCCCCAGAGCATGTCCTCGTGCCAGAGGTCGGAGGCGTAGGCGAACTCACCGGTGACCTTGAGGGTGCCGTCGGGACGCAGGACGGACTCACCGATCCGCCCGGGGCGTTGACCGGTGCCCGGGGGGCTGGGGGTAGTGGGGGTCATGCCGTACCGTCCTTTCCCCGGCGTGCCGCCGCCAGGCGCACCGCGTCGAGGATCTTCTCGTAGCCCGTACATCGGCACAGGTTTCCCGCGAGCGCTTCGCGGATGTCGGCGTCCGAGGGGTCGGGGACGCGTTCGAGGAGTTCGTCGGCGGCGACCAGGAGGCCGGGGGTGCAGAAGCCGCACTGGACGGCTCCGGCGTCGACGAACGCCCGCTGGACGGGCGAGAGTTGGTCCTCCTCGTCGGGACCGTCAGGGCCGGCACGGCCTTCGCGGCCGTCGCGCGTGCGCGCGTACCGCGCCAGGCCCTCGACCGTGACCACGTCCCTGCCCTCGGCCTGCCCCGCCGCGACCAGGCACGCGCAGACCACGACGCCGTCCAGGCGGACCGTGCAGGATCCGCACTCGCCCTGTTCGCAGGCGTTCTTCGAGCCCGGCAGGCCGAGCCGTTCGCGCAGCACGTACAGCAGGCTCTCGCCCTCCCAGACGTCGTCGGCCCGCTGCGGGCGGCCGTTGACGGTGAAGTTCACGCGCACCGCGTGCTCCCCTCCCCCGTGGTGTATCCCGTGGTGTGGTCGTGCCAGGCCCAGCCGAGGGTGCGGCGGGCCAGGACGGCCACGGCGTGCCGCCGGTAGCGGGCGGTGCCGCGGACGTCGTCGATCGGGTTGCAGGCCGCGGCGGCCAGCTCCGCGAAGCGCGCGCAGAGCGCCGGCGGCAGTGGTGTGCCGGAGTCCCAGTGGCCGCCGGCGGCGAGTTCGGCGGCGAGGAACTCCTCGGCGGCGGTGGCCCGTACGGGCGTGGGGGCGGCCGAGCCGATGCCGGTGCCGACCGTACGGGTCCTCGGGTGCAGGGCGAGGGCGAACGCGCACACGGCGATGACCATGGCGTTGCGGGTGCCGACCTTGGCGAACTGCTGCGGGCCGTCGGCCTTTTGGACGCGGACGGCCCGGATGAGTTCGTCGGGGGCGAGGGCGTTGCGCTTGACGCCGGTGTAGAACTCGGTGACGGGGATGAGCCGGCGGCCGCGTACCGACTCGGCCTCGATCTCTGCGCCGGCCGCGAGGAGCGGGGGGTGGCAGTCGCCGGCCGGGGAGGCGGCGCCGAGGTTGCCGCCGACGCTGCCGCGGTTGCGGATCTGGGGGGAGCCGACGGTGTGCGCGGCCAGGGCGAGGCCGGGCAGTTCGGCCCGTAAGTGCTCCATGATCGCGGTGTAGGGGACGGCGGCGCCCAGGCGCACGGAGGTCTCCTCGTGCTGCCAGGTGTACAGCTCGTCGATACGGGTCAGGTCGAGCAGGCGGTCCGGCCGGCGGTGGTCGAAGTTGATCTCGACCATGACGTCGGTGCCGCCCGCGACGGGCACGGCGGTGGGGTGCTCCGCCTTCGCGGCGAGAGCGTCTTCCCAGCGGGCAGGGCGCAGGAAGTCCATGGGCGCCTCGTGGGGGGTCTGAGTCGAATCCTGCGGTCACCGTTCGCGGCCGCGTCCCGCGCTGCGGAGGCGGCCCGCAGCCAGTACAGCGAGGGCCCCGCGGCCGGGTGCAGTCACCGAAACCATGAAGCGGTTGGCTGGCCAGGCCCCACGTCTTGTAGATTCGAACGAAAGACGGGGTTCAGAAACCTCACTGCATTCCACTGGTGACAACACGAGAGATCGGCGGCGACCACGATGCGGCTGCGCGCACTCCTGGAGACCGGGGCACTGGGCCTTCGGCTGCTCGGCGGCGAGGACGAGCTGGACCGCACGGTGCGCGGCGTGATGACGACGGACCTGCGGGACCCCAGCCGCTACCTCTCCGGCGGTGAGCTCGTGCTCACCGGGCTGGCCTGGCGGCGCGAGCCCGCCGACTCCGAGCGGTTCGTGCGCATCCTGGCGACGGCCGGGGTGGCGGGGCTCGCGGCGGGCGAGGCGGAGATCAGCTCGACGCCGGACGACCTGATCGAGGCGTGCGCGCGGCACCGGCTGCCGCTGTTCTCGGTGGACGAGACGGTCTCGTTCGCCTCGATCACCGAGTACGTGGTGCGGCAGGTCTCCAGCGAGCGGGCCGGGGATCTGGCGGCGGTCGTGGACCGGCACCGGCGGCTGATGACCTCGGGTCCGGCGGGCGGCGGCCCCGAGGTCGTGCTCGATCTGCTCGGCTCGGACCTGGACCTGCGGGCGTGGGTGCTCTCCCCCACCGGGCGGCCGATCGCCGGTTCCTCGCTCGCGGGCTCGGGCCCGCAGCTGCCGGCGTCGGTGTGCGCGACGCTGGCGGGCGAGCACCTGGCGGCCGCGCGCGCGGGGCGGCGCGGCCCGTACCGGGTGACCGCCGAGGGCGTCACGTACTCACTGTTCCCGGTCGGCGCGGGCGGACGGGCCGTCGGCTCGCGGGACGTGCGCGAGAGCGTGCTGTCGGACTGGCTGCTGGCGGTGGAGGCGGACGCCGGGGACTGGCCGGCCGAGCGGCTCGACCTGCTCGACGGGGTCACCCAGCTGATCGCCGTGGAGCGGGACCGCCGCGACGCCGCCCGCGCGGTGCGCCGCCGCCTCGCCCAGGAGGTGCTGGAGCTGGTGCAGACGGGCGCCGCCCCGCCGGAGATCGCGGCCCGGCTGCGGGTGGCGGCGCCGGTGCTGCTGCCGGGCCTGGGCTCGGCCCCGCACTGGCAGGTCGTCGTCGCCCGCGTCGACTGGTCCGGCGGCGACGGGCCGGAGCTGCCCGGCGGGCAGGTCGCCCAGTCGCTGCTGGAGGAGATGCTGGACACGCCGGGCGGCGAGCCCTCCGACCGGATCGCCGTCGCCCACACCGGTGAGGAGGCGGTGGCGCTCGTGCCGCTGCCCGCCGTGGCCCCCGCCGGGGACGAGGGCACGGGCCCGGGCCTGGAGGCCGAGGAGCTGCTGGCCGCCGTGCGGGAGCCGCTCGCGCGCGGGCTCGGTGACGACGGCCGGCTCACCCTCGGGGTGAGCGCCGCCGTGCACTCGGCGGAGGGGCTGCGCGGCGCGCTGGAGGAGGCGCGGCACGCCCGCCGGGTCGCGGCCGCGCGGCCGGGCCGGGTGTGCGCGGCGGGCCACCAGGAGCTGGCCTCGCACGTGCTGCTGCTGCCGTTCGTGCCCGACGACGTGCGCCGCGCCTTCACGGCCCGGCTGCTGGATCCGCTGCGCGACTACGACCGCCGCCACCGCGCCGAGCTGATCCCGACGCTGGAGGCGTTCCTGGACTGCGACGGCTCCTGGACGCGCTGTGCGACGCGGCTGCACCTGCACGTCAACACGCTGCGGTACCGGGTGGGGCGGATCGAGCAGCTGACGGGGCGCGATCTGTCGCGCCTGGAGGACAAGTTGGACTTCTTCCTCGCGCTGCGCATGAGTTGACATCTGTCGCGGGCGTCGTCGGGTGCCGTCGGCCCGTTCGGGCGACACATGAGCAGTCGGACGCTCACTCCCCGGTACGCTGCGGCCAGCGCCGGCAGCCGCGGGCTGCCCGGGGGGCGGCAACTCCCCCCGGGTTCCCCGGAGTCCGTCCGGCGCCGCCGCCGGGTTTGTGAATCGCTTCACACCAAACCCTTGGCCGTGCCCGGCAGTTCGTGCTGGGATCGGCTCGGATCCGCCGGGACCGAGGGCGGGCACGGCCTCCGGCTTCGACGCGCGCTTGGGGAGGGCACTGTGGCGGAGACCGCCATGCGGAACTCGGGATTGCCGGAGCCACGGGGGGAGCACGGGGCCGGCCCGCACGACGACCCGTTGGACGGTGCCGTGTGGCGGCTGCGTTCGCGGGCCTGCTGGGAGGACGCGGCGGCCCTGCTCGCGCCGCGCGCCGCGCACGAGGCCGGGCCGGCGCTGCGGCGGGCGGCGGTGCTGGCCGAGCGGTGCGTGTTCACCGGGCGCGGCTGGCAGGCCGCCGAGGACGCGCTGCGCTCGGCCGAGGCGCTCGCCACCGACGACGAGGAACGCGGCGCCGCCGCCTGCGAGCGCGGCCATCTCGCCTACGCGGCCACCCTGCTGGGCGTACGGGACCGGGCGGACGAGGCCCGCTCCGCCCTCGGGCGCGCGGCGGCGCTGCTCGCCCGCGACTCCCCCACCCGCCCGCTGCTGCACTTCCGCCGGGGGCTGATCGCCCAGCACCTCTCGGACAACCCCTCCGACGCGACGGCCGCCTTCGAGCGCGCCCACGCCGGGGCGAGCGCGCGCGGCCAGCGGCTGCTGACCTCCTTCACCTGGCGGCACGTCGCGGCCATGGCCGAGCACGACGGCCGGCTCGCCGAGGCCCGGTACGGCTTCGCGGAGTCCCTGCGGATCCGCGAGGAGCTCGGCTACCTCGTCGGCATCGCCCCGGCACTGGCCTCACTCGCCGCCGTCCTCCCCGACCCCCAGGAAGCGGCCCGCCTCCGCGCGGAAGCGGGCCGCCTGGTCCGACTACTGGGCGGCGTCCCCACGTGGCTCGCGCCCCGCCTCACCCCGACGCCGGGCCCGGACCGCCCGGCGGAGACGGACTGAGGCGAGCGCGGGGCGGGTACGGGGCGCGGCCCTCGGCCGCGCCGCTGGCGGAGTGCCCGCGCGGCGGGAACGGCGTAGGGCATGGGCTGGTACGGGCGGGACGGGGCACCCGGAGATCAGCGCGTGGACGCGAGGTGCCCGTCGGCGCGGGCGGCACGGCAGACGGCACGGGTCGGTATGTGCGGGGCCGCGCGGCGTCGCCGCGGGCGGACCGGGGCGCCCGGAAGTCAGCGCCCGGACGCGACGTGTTTGCCGGAACGGCAGACCGCACGGGTCGGCATGCGCCGGGCCGTACGTCGTCGCCGCGGACGCGCCGGGGACCCGGACTTCAGCGCCCGGACGCGACGTGTCCGTCGGCACAGCCAGAACGGCGCACGGCACAGGCACGGGCCCGTACGCGCCGGGCAGCGCGCGTTGTCGTCGCGTGCGGGCCGGGGCACCCGGAGATCAGCGTGCGGACGCGAAGTGTCCGCGCGCCACGCGTTCGACGGTGTCGAGGTCGCGGGCCGCCAAGGCGTCCAGCAGCGTGAGGTGTTCCTGTGCGTCGGCCGTCAGGTCGGTGGGTGGGAGCGCTTCGCCGGGGGCGGGGGGCCATTGGGCGCGGCGGTGGAGTTCGTCGGCTACGGCGACGAGTTGGCGGTTGCCCGTGTGCGCGAGGAGCGCGCGGTGGAAGGCGCGGTCGGCCTCGGCGTAGCGTACGCGGTCCCCGGCGGCCGCCGCCGCGCACGCCGCCTCGGCGAGCGGTACGAGCTCGCGGCAGCGTGCCGCCGGGAGCGTACGGGCGAGCCGCAGCACGGCGGGCACCTCCAACAGGGCCCGTACCTCGGCGAGTTCGGCGAGGTCGCGCGCGGTGCGGCAGGTGACGCGGAAGCCCCGGTTGGGCACAACCTCGACGGCGCCCTCCTGCGCGAGCTGCTGCATCGCCTCCCGTACGGGCGTGGCGGACACCCCGAACCGCTCCCCGAGCGCCGGCCCGGAGTACACCTCGCCCGGTGTCAGCTCGCCGCTGACGAGCGCCCGGCGCAGCGCGTCGAGCACCTGCCCGCGCACGGAGTACCGCTGCGGCGGCCGGGGCCGGACGGGGCCCGGCGCGGGAGCGCGCCCGTCGTGGACGTGCTCACCGCGTACATGCACGTGCTCACCGCGTACGTGCTCGCCGTACGCCTCCTCGGCACGCGACCGTACCTCGCGTGCCGCCTCCGCCTCCGCTCCCGCTCCGGTCCGCGGCCGGTACCGGGCGGTGCGGGGTCTGCCCTGCTCCATCGGGGGTCCTCCTGTGTTCCTCTGCACCATAGGCGGCGCCCAAGCCAGTTCAAACCCCGATCAACCAGGGTAAGGCAAGCCTTACCTGCAAACGACCATGATTCGGGACTCCCGGAGGGCGGCGCACCGATCCCCCTCTCCCGCCCCGCGCGGCACACCGGACGCACCGGCGCCTGTCGGCAACCCCCAGCCCTTACACCACTCGATCCAGTGATGAACGGGGAACACAATTCCCCTTCGCTCGCACACAGTTCGAATTCCGCTGCAGAAACCCGTATGCCTTTGCCCTCCATTGGCAGGCAGTTGCTCCGAAACCCCTTGGAGTACGGTCCGATTCCGACAGGATGGCGCCGGAAAGGCCGTACAGCTATGCAAGGGACGCACGATGAGGGTGACGGAAATACCGCTTAATTGGATGCTCCCCAGTGTCGTGGCGCTCGCCGGGGCCGTGGTCGCGGTGACGTTGCTCGCGCGCAGCCGGCACGGGGGCTCCGACGAGACGACAGGGTCCGCGGACTCCTGGGAGCGGTCGGAGGGGCGCAGGCGCCGCAAGGAGGGCCTCTACGCGAGCGCCTCGTACGTCCTGCTCTTCTGCTGCGCGGCCGTGGCCGCGGCGCTCTCCTTCCACGGACTGGTCGGGTTCGGTCGGCAGAACCTGGGGCTGACGGACGGCTGGGAGTTCCTGGTGCCGTTCGGTCTGGACGGGGCGGCGATGTTCTGCTCGGTCCTCGCCGTGCGCGAGGCGAGCCACGGCGACGCGGCGCTGGGCTCGCGGATGCTCGTGTGGACCTTCGCCAGCGCGGCGGCCTGGTTCAACTGGGTGCACGCGCCGCGCGGGCTGGACCACGCCGGCGCGCCGCAGTTCTTCGCCGGCATGTCGCTGTCCGCGGCGGTGCTCTTCGACCGGGCGCTCAAGCAGACGCGCCGGGCCGCGCTGCGCGAACAGGGCCTGGTGCCCCGCCCGTTGCCGCAGATCCGCATAGTCCGCTGGCTGCGCGCCCCCCGCGAGACCTTCGGCGCCTGGTCGCTGATGCTCCTGGAAGGGGTGCGCTCCCTGGACGAGGCCGTCGACGAGGTCCGCGAGGACAAGCGCAACCGGGAGCAGGAGCGCTCGCGCCGCCGCGAGGCCGACAAGCGGGAGCGGGCGCGCCTGAAGGCGTACAGCCGGCAGCACCGCTGGGCCCGGGTGCGGGGCGGCCGGCAGGTCGGGGTCGAGGTCAGCGCCACCCAGGTGCCCCCCGCCGCGCCGCCGCCCGCGCAACTCGCCGGGGACCCGTCCATAACCGAGCAGGGACAACTCCCCTCGCGCGCCCGGCCGCTGCAGGCGGTGGGCGGCGGACAGGAGCCCATCGACCTCACTGCCGAGGACGACACCCAGGCCATCCCGCGACTGGACTCGCTGGAGGCCAAACTCGCCCAGATGGAACGCCACTTCGGCTGACACACCCGGCCGGTACGAGTGCCCCGGACCGTGAACCGGTCCGGGGCACTTCTGCTGTTCGCTGCTCTCTGCTGCCGTCCGCCGCCGCCTGCTGTCCACCGCCCGCCGTCTGCCGTCCGGGCGCGGGATCAGCGCTCCCGCGCGCCCAGTTCGAACCAGACGGCCTTGCCGACGGCGTGCGGGCGGATCCCCCAGCCGTCGGAGAGCGCGTCGACGAGCAGCAGACCGCGCCCCGAAGTCGCGGTGCTCTCCCAGGGATCCGCGCCCTGCGCGCCGCGCGCGCCCTGCCCGCTCTCCGCTCCGGCCGGCTGCCGCGTCGTGAAGTCCCGCACCTCGACGCGCAGCAGCCCCTGCGCGGGGCCGGCCGGACCGGCCGTGAGCGTGACCGTGACGACCGCGCTGCCGTCCGTGTGCACGAGGGCGTTGGTGACCAGCTCGCTCGTCAGCAGCTCGGCCGTGTCCGCGCGCCCCGGCTCCCCCCAGTACTGGAGGAAACGGCGCAACTCCGCCCGGACCTCGTGCACCGCACCCAGATCACGCCGGCCCAGCCTCCGCTCGAACCGGGGCCCCCGGCGCTCCGGGCGCGGGCCCGGCGGGGCCGTACCGTCGCCCTCCGTCGTGCCGCCCGTGGCCGCTGCCGTGCGGGGCAGTGGCGGAGCGGCTCCCGGTGGGCTTCCCGACGACGCGCCGTTCGCCCCCGTGCCCCGCGGTGCCGTGCCGCCCGCGGTCCCTCCCCGGCCCGCGTGGCCGCGTGTTCCCCACCGGTCCGCTGTCCGCTGTCTCATCCTTCCCTGCCCCGACCCCTCCCCGGCGCCCCGGCATCGAACACGTTCCCGTACGTTCACGCAATGCATGCCCCGGGCCGGGCAGAACGACTCCTGTTGACCCGTCAACAGGGCAACAGGAATCAAATACCGGAGGATTTCCGCCGCTTGTGCCACGGTTCGCGGTCCGCGAATATGCCATGGACACTGCACTCAATAACGGGCCAATAACGCCGGGTTGTTGAATGGGGATTCAGCCCTCCCAGAGCGCACAGGCGGTGCGGTCGTCGGCGTATCCCTTGACCCGCAGCTGCGCGTCGGCGAGGAACGCCGCCAGGCCCGGCGGCGGGCCGCCCGACCAGCGCTCCGCCAGCCGGTCGCCCAATTCGGGCTCGTCGCGCAGGGGTTCGGCCAGACCGGCCGTGCACAGCAGCAGCGTGTCACCGGGCCGGGCCGCGGACACCAGGAAGCGGAAGCCCTCACCGGGCCTGCCGGGCGCCGGGAAGGCCGGCGCGCCACCGGGGGCCGCGGGGTCGGGCGGCACCGGGCCGTAGCCGACGACGGGCACGCCCGCGCCGTTCACGACACGGGACTCCGCCTCCTGGTCCAGATCGTCCCAGACTCCCTCACGCAGCCGGAACAGGCCCCCCGTCCCCGCGCCGAAGCACACGCGCGTACGGCAGCGCGGGTCGGCGGTCAGCAGCAGGGCGCGCACGGCGGCGGTGTACTCCTCGGGGCGCAGGCCGAGTTCGGCGGCGCGGGCGCGCAGCCGCCCGTACGAGCGGTCGGTGAGGCGCTGGAGCCCCGCCCTCAGCTCGCCGCGCCGGCCGCCGCGGATGTCGTCGGCCAGCCGCGCGTGGCTGCGGCCCACCGCGCCGCCCAGCCAGGCGCACACGTCCCGGGCCGCCCGGTGCGCGCCCTCGGCGGCGCGGGTGCCGCCCGCCATCGCGACGAACAGCAACGCGCTCTCGCCCTCCCCGAACCGGGCCGTGAGCAGCGCGTCCCGGCGCGGCTCCCCGCGATAGCGCGCCGAGTCGCCGCGCAGCGACAGGGCGCGCAGGGTGACCGCGCCGTACTGCGCGCCGTCCAGCACGGTGTCCGGTACGGAGTCGCCGAGTTCCCCGGGGTCGGCGTCCGGCCAGGCCGTCGGCTCCGGGTCGTACGTGGGAGGCCGCTCCCCGACGAAATCGACCGCCCGGCCCCGCTGCCGGGGCAACGGCACGAAACGGGCGCCGCCGGAGGGTTCGACCTCGACGGAGGGGCGCGCGCCGGCAGAGGGCCGGAGTTCGGTGGAGGGCCGGCCCCGGTCCGGGGAACGCGCCTCGGCGGACAGCCGGACGTCGACAGCGGGTTCGAGCTCGGAGGAGGGCCGGGGGCCGGGGGCCGGCCGGATCCCGGCGGACTCACGGGACGCCGGCGGCGAGGGTGTCACGGCATCGGATGCCTCTTGCGTCTCCTGCGTCTCCTGCGTCTCTTGCGCTTCCTGCGTCTCCTGTGGTGCGGGCTTCCCGGTACGCACCCTGCCGCCCTTCCGCCCGCGCGGGGCACCCCGCGCCTCGTCCGACAGCCTCTCCGAGGCGGCGGGAGGCGGCAGTTGCAGCGGTCCAGCACCGGAGCCGAGTCCGTCGGGACCGACGGGCCGAACAAGTCGACCGCCACGACCGGGGTCACCGGAACCCACGTCCCCGGAACCGCCGAGCCCGCCCGGCTCACCGGGGAAGCCGAACCCGTCCGAGGCCCCGGCAACGTCGGGATCGACGGACCGCACAGGGCGCCCCGCACCCCCCGAGCCACCGGAGCCCCCAAGCCCGCCCGGCTCACCGGGAAGACCAGGCCCACGGGAGACGCCGACGCCGTCGCCGCCAACAGGCCGTACGGGCCGACCCGCACCACCGGAGCCACCGGAACCGTCGAACCCTTCGGACGCGACAGGCTGCGCGGAACGGCCGTCACATCCGTTGACGGCACGGCCGGAATCACCAGGAGCCGAGCACCCCTCGGACACGTCGAACTCACCCGGTTCACCAGGGAAAACGGGTCCGTCTGACACCCCGCAAGCGTCGGGATCAACGGACCGCCCCGGCCGCCCCGCACGATCACCGGGGAAGCCCCCAGCGCCGTCGAACCCGCCGCCACCGGCAGGCCGACCCGCACCCTCGGCACGGCCGGAACCACCAGGGGCCGAGCGCCCCCCGGACACCTCGAACTCACCCGGTTCACCAGCCAAACCGGACCCATCCGACACCCCGGAAGCGTCAGGATCAACGGACCGCCCCGACCGCCCCGCACGATCACCGGGGAAGCCCCCAGCGCCATCGAACCCGCCGCCACCGGCAGGCCGACCCGCACCCTCGGCACGGCCGGAACCACCAGGGGCCGAGCGCCCCCCGGACACCTCGAACTCACCCGGTTCACCAGCCGAACCGGACCCATCCGACACCCCGGAAGCGTCAGGGCCAACGGATCGCCCCGGCCGCCCCGCACGATCCCCCGGGAAGCCCCCGGAAGCATCGAACTCGTCGCCACCGGCAGGCCGTACGCGCCGACCCGCACGACCGGAGCCGCCGGAGCCATCGCGTTCGCCCGACCCACCAGGGAATCCGGACACACCCAGCCCGTCGCCACCAACAGGCCGTCCCGGCCTCCGTGCTCCACCCGAGCCGCCAGAACCCGCGAAGTCCCCGGAAACCTCGAACCCGTCGCCACCGACGGGCCCTTCTGGCCGCACAGCACCACCAGGGCCACCGGAACCGTCGAACTCGCCCGGCTCACCCGACACTCCGGAGACGTCGGCGCCGTCGCCACCGGCAGGCCATACGGGCCGACCCACACCCTCGGAACCGCCGAACCCGTCGGCCCCGGCGGGGTCTGACGGGGGGCCGTAGTCGGCATCCGGCCGGTCCGGACTCTCCTGGCCCTCGGGGCCCGGAAACGCTTCGGCGGTGCCGAACCAGTCGGAGGCGCCGGCCCCGCGCACCACTACGAACTCCTCGGCCCCTTCTCCGGCCGACTCGGGCTCCGGGCCGGAGCGTTCACCGCCCGCGCGGCGCCCGGCGCCCTCGCCCAGGACGGGCTGTCGCGCCCCTCCCTTTCCGGGCGACTCGGTCGGGCGCCCCGCCGCGCGGGCGGCACGCCGGGCCGGGCGGCCGGACCGGGCGGGGGCGGCAGGGGCCTCCCCCGGTTCCGCTCTCGGTGCCCCCCGCGCAGCCCCTTTATTTGGTTTTTCGGGCTTTTCTGCTTTTCCCGTTTTCCCCGCTTTTCTCGTGGGCCGCGCCACCGCCCGCCCCCCTCCCACGACCGCCGAAACGGAGCTGAATCGCTCGTCCAGGCTGTCGTCCTGGCTTCGGCCGGCGGCGGTCGCGCCCGTGTCGGCGGTGCCTTCGCCGTACAACTCGCGCCACCAGGCGTCCTCTTGGCCGGGTCGGTGATCCCCCTGCTGACTCATGCCCTTATTGTCCACACTGTCAGGCATACGGGAAGAGTGCACGACAGACCTCCCCCGGGGATGATGAATCTCGTCGAAATTGTTCGTGCCGGCCCGGCGATTCGGTGAGTTGCGGGAGGGATGTCGCATGCCCTGTGCCATAGGACCGGAAACGGAATCATCGGCCGAAAGAGCCGCCATAGAACTGGTGACCGGAATTCACTCCGTCGGTGAGCGACTGCGTCAACTCCGGTACGGGGCAACGCGGGAGGTGTGCGCGCTGCTGACGGGCAGACCCTGGGCCGCCGTCACCCCGGCAGGGGCGGCGACGGCGGCCCGCGTACCGCTGAGGATCGTCGTCGAGCGCGCCGGACCGTACGCACGCGCGGGATCGGCCGCCGGCGGGATCGCGTTCGGCGGCCCGGCGCTGATCCGGGTGGTCGAACGGGTTCCCGCCGAACTCGTCGTCGCCGACCGGGAGATCGCGCTGCTGCGCCTCACCCCGTCCGCTGCGGACGGGAGTTCGGACGGCACCACGGAGGACGACACGGTCCACTCCGAGCCCCAGGAATCACAGGAGTCCCTCGCATTGGCCGTACGCTCCGGGAAACTGCTGGCCTCCCTCGTCGACCTCTTCGAGGACGTCTGGCAGGAGGCACTGCCCCTGCGGGTGTGCGCGGACACCGGCCGCCGGGACGGCGGCGCCGGGCCCGACGCGACGGACCTGCGGATCCTGTCGCTGCTGCTGGTCGGGCTGACCGACGCGAGCGTCGCCCGGCAACTGGGGCTCGGGCTGCGGACGGTGCAACGCCGCGTGAAGCGGCTCATGGAGCTGGCGCGCGTCACCACCCGGCTGCAACTGGGCTGGTACGCGGCGGAATGCGGCTGGACGGCGGCGCGGGGCACGCCGTGACGCCGTCGCTCACACCCCCGCTCCCTCCAGCGCGAGCAGCGCGCGCTTGCGGTCCAGTCCGCCCGCGTAGCCGGTGAGCGAACCGTCGGCGCCGATCACCCGGTGGCAAGGACGCAGCACGAGCAGCGGGTTGGCGCCGACGGCGCCGCCGACGGCGCGCACGGCGGCCCGTGACGCGCCGACGCGGGCGGCGAGTTCGCCGTAGGTGGTGGTGGAGCCGTAGGGGACGGTGTCCAGCGCGGCCCACACCTTCTCGCGGAACGCGGTGCCGTGCGTGGCGAAGCGCAGGTCGAACTCCTTGATCCCGCCCGCGAAGTAGGCGGCGAGCTGCCGCCGCGCCTCCGCGAACGCGGCGGGCTCGCGCCGCCAGTGCGGTGCCGTCTCCGGCGCGTTCCTCTGGCCGGGGACGGACAGCGAGCACAGCGCGGTGCCGCCGGGCGCGCCCGGGTCGGGGGTACCGGTGAGGAGCAGGAGCCCGAGGGGACTGTCGATCTCGGTGTAGAGCACGGTGGTGCCGGGGGTGTTCATGGGGTGTCCTTCGGGATCGGGCGTGCGGTGTGGTTCCACAGGTGGTGCACGGCGTACGAGCGCCAGGGCCGCCAGCCGTCGGCCGCGGCCGGGGACGCGTCGAGCGCCGCGAGGCCCTGGCGTACGCCCGCGTCGCCGGGCAGGAAGACGTCCGGGTCGCCGAGGGCGCGCATACGGATGTAGCCGGCGGTCCAGGGGCCGATGCCGCGCAGGGCGAGCAGGGCGCTCTCGCCCGCGTCGCGGTCGGCGCCCGGGTCGAGGCGGACGGTGCCGTCGGCGAGGGCGGCGCACAGGGTGCGCAGGGCGCGGCGGCGGGCGTCGGGCATGCCGAGTTCGTCGAGGGCGGCGTCGGCCAGGGCGCCGGGTTCGGGGAAGACGTGGGTGAGGCCGCCGTCGGGGGCGGCGAGGGGTTTGCCGTAGGCGGCGACGAGGGTGCCCGCCAGGCGTGCGGCGGCGGCCACGCTCACCTGCTGGCCGAGTACGGCCCGTACCGCGAGCTCCGGCCCGTCGGCCGCGCCCGGCGAGCGCAGTCCGGGCCGGGCGGCCACGAGCGGCCGCAGCCGGGGGTCGGCGCCGAGCCGTTCGGCGACGGCGTACGGGTCCGCGTCGAGGTCGAACAGGCGGCGGACCCGCTGCACGGCCGTGGACAGATCGCGCAGGTCGGTGAGGTGGAGCCGGCAGTCCAGCCAGGCGCCGTGCGGCGGGCCGGGGGCGGGCTCGTGGATCTCGGCGATGCCCGTGCCGTAGGGCAGCCGCAGGGTGCGGCGGTAACGGCGGGGCGTGCCGGGTGCGCCGGGTGCGCCGGTGACCTCCTCGATGCCGGTGATGGCGCGCAGTTGCAGGAAGTCGAAGATCTCGCGGGCGGCGTACGGGCCGCGGTGCGCGAGCCGCAGCGGGATCCCGGCGGGCGCCGGGTGCGGGCCCCGGGGCCGGCCCGCGCGGGCCGCCGCGCGCAGTTCGCTGGGGGTCCGGGCGTAGACGGCGCGGATCGTGTCGTTGAACTGCCGCACGCTCGCGAAGCCGGCGGCGAACGCGGTCTCCGTGACCGGCAGGCTCGTGGTCTGCAGCAGGACGCGCGCGGTGTGGGCGCGCTGGGCGCGGGCGAGGGCGACGGGACCGGCGCCGAGCTCCTCGGTGAGCTGGCGGTGGACCTGCCGGGAGCTGTAGCCGAGCCGCGCGGCGAGCCCGGCGACGCCCTCGCGGTCGACGACGCCGTCGCCGATGAGCCGCATCGCCCGGCCGACGAGGTCGGCCCGGGCGTTCCACTCGGCGGAGCCGGGCACCGCGTCCGGCCGGCAACGCCGGCAGGCCCGGAACCCGGCGCCCTGCGCGGCCGCCGCCGAGGGGTAGAAGCGGACGTTGGCCCGCTTGGGGGTGACGGCCGGGCAGCTGGGCCGGCAGTAGATTCCGGTGCTCGTCACGGCGAGAAAGAACTCGCCGTCGAAGCGCGCGTCCCGGCTGCACACCGCTTGGTAGCGGGCGTCGTCACGGGTGGTGGCTGCGGGCTGGTTCACGCCTCCAGTCTGCGGCAGGGGCGGGTGGGGGACTGGCGGGAATCGGACATGACGGTACGGGGGCCTCCGGCCGGGTGTGCGGGGTGGTGCCGGGGTCCGGGACTCTGCCCCCTGGCGGGGGCCTGCGGGCGGGCTCGCGGCTCCGGTACGGCGACAACAAGCCCGCGCGGCGCCAGCCGCGACCGGGGGTCCAGGGGCGGGGCCCCTGGCGGGGCCCGGGCCCGCGGCCGGGACCCGGTAGCGGCAGCGACAAGCCCGTCGCGGGGGCGCCTCCTCCGGGGAGGCTGAAGACGAGCAACACCGCAGCCCCGACCGGGGTCCAGGGGCTCCGCCCCTGGCGGAGGCCCGGGCCCGTGGCCGGGGGCCCGGTACTGGCACCGGCGAGCCCCGCCAGGGGCACCTCCCCCAGGAGGCCGAGGACGAGCACCGCAGCCCCGACCGGGGGTCCAGGGGCTCCGCCCCTGGCGGGGGCGCGGGGGCGGAGCCCCCGGGTCAGTGGCCGCGCTTGCGTTCCATCGCCGCCCTCCCCTCCGCCTGTTTGCGCTGCCAGTCGCGGCGGATCTCAGCCCGCAGCCGGGCATCGGTGCGGGCGGCGATGCGGGCGTTCTCGCGCAGCAGTTTGCGGTAGCTGTCGAGGCGGCGGGCGGGGAGGTCGCCCGCCGCGATCGCGTCCTGGACCGCGCAGCCGGGTTCCGTGGCGTGGGCGCAGTCGTGGAAGCGGCAGTGCTCCGCGAGGGTCTCGATCTCGGCGAAGGTCTGCTCGACGCCGGCGCGGGCGTCCCACAGGCCGACGCCGCGCAGGCCCGGGGTGTCGATGAGGACGCCGCCCGACGCGAGCGGCAGCAGGTCGCGGGTCGTGGTGGTGTGCCGGCCCTTGCCGTCACGGTCGCGGGTGGCGTTCACGGCCTGGGCGGCGGCCTGCCCGCACAGGGCGTTGGCGAGGGTGGACTTGCCGACGCCGGACGGGCCGAGGAGCACGGAGGTGCCGTCGGCGAGGACGGCGGCGAGGACGTCCATGCCGTGCCCGGTCCCGGCGCTGACGGCGAGGACCTGCACGCCGGGCGCCGCCGCCTCGGTGTCCGCGAGGAGGTGGCCGAGGACGGCCGGGTCGGGGACGAGGTCGGCCTTGGTGAGGACGACCAGGGGCTGGGCCCCGCTCTCCCAGGCGAGGGCCAGGAAGCGTTCGAGGCGGCCCAGGTCGGGTTCGACGGCGAGGGAGACGGCGACGACCGCGCGGTCGACGTTGGCGGCGAGGATCTGGGCCTCGGAGCGCTGTGAGGAGGTGGAGCGCACGAAGGCGGTGCGGCGCGGCAGCAGGGCCCGTACGAAACGGTGGTCGGCGTCGACGGCGGCCCAGTCGCCCGTGCACATCACGGCGAGGGTGTCACCGGTGGCGACGAGGGCGGCGTCGGCGTGCACGGTGCGCACGGTGGTGCCGTCGGCGACGACGAGGTCGCAGCGGCCCCGGTCGACGCGGACGATGCGGCCGGGCAGCAGGCCCCGCTCGGCGTGGGGGGCGAAGCTCTCGGCGAAGCCGGCGTCCCAGCCGTAGGGGGCGAGCGGGTGCGCGGAGGCGGAAGACGAAGACGTGGTGGAAGCAGGGGAGTTCACGGAAAAGGCCCTTCGCGGGAGGTGTGGCTCCCGGGGGCGCGCGGCGAGGACGTGCCGTCAGCCGGTGGCCGCGGGAGCGGGGTCGGTGGATTCCTGGGTGCGGGCAGGCCGCAGCGCAATGACCGTCCTCAAGGTCCTCACCTCCGCTTCCTCCGGCTCGTGTTGTTCGGCTCGTGGTGCTCGTGTGTGCTTCGCCGAGATGCTAAAGGCCCCCGGTCACGGGGGCCAAATGGTTTTTTCGCGGGGCCAGCGGGGTCAGTCGCGCCGGTCGGGTTTGGCGTGCCGGGCGTGTTTGGGGCGGTGTTCGGGCTTGGCGGTGTGGATGCGGGAGCGGACGTCCTCGGGCGGCAGGAACTGCGCCCAGCGCTCGGGGAACTCCGAGGGCGGCTCGCGGTCCCGGCCGGCCGCGCCCTCGTCGACCGGTTCCTCGTAGTCGTCGAGGTCGTCGTCGTGCAGGCCGGCTTCGAGCGCGGCGGCCGCGCGGGCGGCCGCCTCCTGGGCGGCGAGGGCGGCGCGCTGCCGGTCGACCTCGGCGCGGGCGGCGGCGGTGGCCACGGACGGCCACACCCGGTCCATGGCCGCGTTGACGGCGGCGCCGACGAGCACCGCGAAGGCCGAGACCCCGATCCACAGCAGCACCGCGACGGGCGCGGCGAGCGAGCCGTAGATGGTCAGGCCCTCGACGGTGTGCGTGAGGTAGATGCGCAGCAGGAAGCTGCCGAGCACCCACATCGTCAGCGCGACGAGCGCGCCGGGGATGTCCTCGCGCCAGGGCGAACGCACGGGCACGGACACGTGGTAGAGCGTGGTGAGGAAGGAGACGGACAGCACGATGACCACCGGCCAGTACAGGACGCGCACCAGCTCGGCGCTCCACGGCACGACGGACATCACGGCGTCCGGCCCGGCCACCATCAGCGGCAGCGCCACCGCCCCGATGAGCAGGGCCACGAGGTAGAGCAGGAAGGCCATCAGGCGGGTGCGGACGATGCCGCGCCTGCCCTCCAGCCCGTACATGATCGTGATGGTCTCGACGAAGACGTTGACGGCGCGGGAGCCGGACCACAGGGCGATGGCGAAGCCGAGGGAGATCACGTCGGGGCGGCCCTCGGTGACGTCCCGCAGCAGGGGTCTGGCGATCTCGTTGACGCCCTTGTCGGACAGCACGGTCGCGGCCGCCTTGAGGATGTTGTTCTGGATCGAGCCGATGGTGTCCGTACCGGTCCAGTAGTCCAGATACCCCAGGAGGCCGAGCAGGCCCAGGAGCAGCGGCGGCAGCGAGAGGAGGGTGAAGAACGCCGCCTCGGCGGCGAGTCCGGTGACCCGGTACTCGACGCAGGAGTTGACGGTGTCCTTCAGGAGCAGCCACGCCATCTTGCGTTTCGAGACATTTCGGTACAGGACGCGAGCCCTGTGGAGCCTGCCCGCTCTCCGCTGCTCCGGTTGTTGGTTTCCTGCCTGCACTCTCCAACCGTATAGGCCCTGGCCAGGCTCGTTCACACCGTGGCCGGGCGGGCCGGGGGCGCGGGGGTCGCGGGAGAGAGGCGGGGATGGAGACGGGGAGGCCGCGGAGGCCGAGTGGAGGGTGGTGCTGCGCCGACTCGGCACCACCCTCCGGCCGCTCGTGAAAACGATCCCGCCGACGCGGTGTCCGGGGCAACCGTTGCATGGAGTTGCAATCGGCGGGATGCCCCTCCGGGCCGGTCCCGGCGACGGCACCATGGTCACCGTGAACCGGGGACCCATCGACGAAGTCCTGCTGCCCGCCGTCCGGGACGCCGCGCTGGCCGGCGCGCGGCCGCCCGTGCCGCCGCGCCCGGTGATCGGGCAGTCGTGGCAGCGTGTCCGGCTGCGCGGCCTCGACCCGGACCGGGGCAGGCCACCGGCGCCGCTGCCCACGGAGGAGATCGAGCACCGCCGGCACAGCTCGCCGCTGGCCGAGCTGCTGCCGCAGCTGCGGGAGGGCCTGGCCGGGGTGGTGGACGCCGACCGGCATCTGCTGGTCGTCACGGACGCCGACGGTCTGCTGCTGTGGCGGGAGGGCACCCGGCCGGTGCTGCGCAGCGCGGACCGGCTGGAGTTCCGGGTGGGTGCCGCGTGGCGGGAGGAGCTGGTGGGCACCAACGGCATCGGCACGGCGCTGGTGGAGCGCCGCCCGGTGCAGGTGCGTTCCGCCGAGCACTTCGTGCGCACCCACCACGCCTGGACGTGCGCGGCGGCCCCGCTGCACGATCCGCGCGACGGCCGCCTGCTGGGGGTGCTCAACGCCTCCGGCCCGGCCGCCTCGTTCAATCCGGCGACGCTGCCGCTGGTGACGGCGGTCGCCAAGGTCGCCGAGGCGGAACTGCGGGCGCGGCACTGGGAGTCGGTGGACCGGCTGCGGACGGTGGCCGCGCCGATGCTGGCCCGGCTGGGCGGGCGTGCCCTGGCGGTGGACCGGGACGGCTGGACGGCGGCGGTCAGCGGGCTGGCGCCGGTGCGGCGCATCGCCCTGCCGAAGGGGGTGGAGGCGGGCCGGGTGTGGCTGCCGGCGCTCGGGCTGTGCGTGCTCGAACCGCTGCCGGACGGCTGGCTGGTGCGGGTGACGGAGCCGGCGGCGCCCGCGGAGGCGCCGCCGGGCCGGGTGGTGCTGGATCTGCGGCGGCCGCGCGAGTGGACGGTGACGGTCTCGGGCGCGGCCGGCGAGTGGGCCAAGGAGCTCAGCCCGCGCCACGCCGAGCTGCTGTACGTGCTGGCCCGGCACCGCTCGGGGCGGACGGCCGCGCAGTTGGCGGCGGATCTGTTCGGGGACTCCTCGCGGGAGGTGACGGTACGGGCCGAGCTGTCGCGGATGCGGCGCACGCTCGCGGGGGTGCTGGGCCGGCGCCCGTACCGCTTCGCGGACCATCTCGACGTGCGGCTGCTGCTGCCGCACCGGGCGGAGGACCTGCTGCCCGCGTCGCGGGCACCGGCGGTGCTGGCGGCCCGCCGGGCGGCCGCGCAGCCGTGACCCGGGGGCCGGGCGCGGGCCGGGGCGTGGTTGGCTTCCGTCCATGAACGCGAAGAACGACGACACGGGCACGGACACGGGTACGGACACGGGCACGGGGACCGTCACGGTGACCACCTGGTCCCTGGAGCAGACCTCGCCGGGCGACCTGGTGCCGCCCACCGTGCCGGGCCCGCCGCCGGGGGTGCGGATCGTCCGCGCCGAGGTGCCCTCGCCGGAGTTCAGCCGCTTCCTGTACACGGCGGTGGGCGGCGACTACCGCTGGACGGACCGGCTGGGGTGGACGTACGGGCAGTGGCGGGCGTTCCTGGAGCGGCCGGGCGTCGAGACGTGGGTGGCGTACGAGCACGGCACCCCGGCCGGATACCTGGAGCTGGAAGCGCAGCCCGAAGGGACCGTGGAGATCAGCTACTTCGGGCTGCTCCCGGCGTTCCAGGGCCGCCGCATCGGCGGATACCTGCTCGCCTACGGAACCGAGCGCGCCTGGGACCTCGCCGAGCGCCGGCCGCAGCTCCCCCCGACGAAGCGGGTGTGGCTGCACACATGCAGCAAGGACGGCCCGCACGCCCTGGCCAACTACGAACGGCGCGGCTTCCGCGTCTTCGCCACGAAGACGGAGCAGGAGCCGCACGCTCCGGTGCCGGGCCCGTGGCCGGGGGCGCATGGCGGCTGACGCCGCGGGAACCGGTGACTCGTGGCGCCGGCCGTGCCGGGTGCCGGTGCGGGTGCCGGGGGCGGGGGCGCATGCCGGCTGACGCCGCGCGGCCCGGCGAATCGTGGCGCCGGCCATGCCGGGCGCCGGCGCTGTGCCGGTGCCGGTGAGCACCCCGGCCGGCGTCCCAGCAGGTCGTACGCGCCACGCCCACCGTGGCGGAGCCGCACAACTCAGCTGCCCCGCACAGGACTTCGCGGTGCCGGCCCGGCGGGCGCCCCACACGCGCTGGAGCCCTTCGGCCTCCCGCCCGGCGGGCCACCCCTGCCGGGCCCCGCGCCGACGCGGGCATCGCCCCCAGGGGCCGCGCCCGCCCACCCGCCACCGCATACCACTCCCCGAGACACACCAGTCCGCATCGCGGACAAGTGTGGACTCCCCCGAGAGCGCCGTGCGACGCTTCCGTCATGCCCAGCGCCGGAGTTGCCTTGATCAGTCGACGCCACGTCGACCTCGGCCGTGTGTCCAGCGCCATCTGTCGTGCCCCCCGCGCCCTGTGTCCGGCGCACTGACGCGCTGACAGCAAGCCGTTCCGGCGGCGCCCTTTCCGTAGCGGCGCCGTAGTCCCGCCGCCCCCGTCGCCGTGGGCGAGCCGACGCCGTCCCCCTTTTCCGCTCCCTTTCCGCGCACTTCACGCAACGCGCATGCCGGCCACGCCCGTTGCCGCTCCGGCGCGCCCCGATCCCCGACGAGGAACCACCATGGCCGCCACCACACCGCCCCCGGCCGTCTCCCCGCCCCGCCGTCCCTCCGGCCGCCCCGCAGGCCGGCACCGGGGCGAAGGGCAGTGGGCCGCGGGGCACTTCACTCCGCTCAACGGCAACGAGCAGTTCAAGAAGGACGACGACGGTCTCAATGTGCGGACACGTATTGAGACGGTCTACGCGAAGGCGGGTTTCGACTCCATCGACCCGGCCGATCTGCGCGGCCGGATGCGCTGGTGGGGCCTGTACACCCAGCGCAGGCCGGGCATCGACGGCGGCAGGACGGCGGTGCTGGCGCCGGAGGAGCTGGACGACCGGTACTTCATGCTGCGGGTGCGCGTCGACGGCGGCCGGCTGACCGTGGCCCAGCTGCGCGCGATCGGCGAGGTGTCGCAGACCTACGCGCGCGGCACGGCGGACATCACCGACCGGCAGAACATCCAGCTGCACTGGGTGCGCATCGAGGACGTGCCCGCGATCTGGGAGAAGCTGGAGGCCGTCGGGCTGTCGACGACCGAGGCGTGCGGCGACTGCCCCCGCGTGATCATCGGTTCGCCCGTCGCGGGCATCGCCGCCGACGAGATCATCGACGGCACCCCGGCGGTCGAGGAGATCCACGCGCGCTACATCGGCAGCAAGGAATTCTCCAATCTGCCGAGGAAGTTCAAGACGGCCGTCTCGGGCTCGCCCGTGCAGGACGTGGTGCACGAGATCAACGATGTGGCGTTCGTGGGCGTGGTGCACCCCGAGCACGGACCCGGCTTCGACGTGTGGGTCGGCGGCGGACTGTCGACCAACCCGCGCCTGGCACAGCGGCTCGGCGCGTGGGTGCCGCTGGCGGAGGTCGCGGACGTGTGGGCGGGCGTCGTCGGCCTCTTCCGCGACTACGGCTACCGGCGGCTGCGGACCCGCGCCCGGCTGAAGTACCTGATGGCCGACTGGGGTCCGGCCCGTTTCCGGCAGGTGCTGGAGGAGGAGTACCTGGGACGGCGGCTGCTGGACGGTCCCGCGCCCGAGGAGCCGGTGGGCCGCTGGCGCGACCACGTGGGCGTCCACGCACAGCGCGACGGCCGCTTCTCCGTGGGTTTCGCGCCACGCGTCGGCCGCGTCGACGGCGCCACGCTCACCAAGGTCGCCGATCTCGCGGCCACGCACGGCAGCGACCGGCTGCGCACCACCGTCGAACAGAAAATGATCGTCCTCGACGTGCCGGGCGACCGGGTCGACCCGCTGGTCGAGGGACTTGAGGCACTGGACCTCCAGGTGCGGCCCTCGCCCTTCCGGCGCGGCACGATCGCCTGCACGGGCATCGAGTACTGCAAGCTCGCCATCGTCGAGACCAAGGCGCGCGGCGCGTCCCTCATCGACGAACTGGAGCGCAGAATGCCGCACTTCGAGGAGCCCATCACCATCCACGTCAACGGCTGCCCCAACGCCTGCGCCCGCATCCAGACCGCCGACATCGGCCTGAAGGGCCAGCTGGTGCTGGACAATGACGGCAACCAGGTGGAGGGCTTCCAGGTGCACCTGGGCGGCGCGCTGGGCCTGCGGTCCGGCTTCGGCCGCAAGGTGCGCGGACTGAAGGTCACCTCCGCCGAACTCCCCGACTACGTCGAGCGCGTCCTCACCCGCTACGGCCAACAGCGGGCCGAGAACGAGCGGTTCGCGCAGTGGGTGGAGCGGGCCAGTGAGGAGGACCTGTCGTGAGCGGGAGGGCTGCCCCTTTCTTCTGCCCCTACTGCGGCGACGAGGACCTGCGTCCGCACGAGGCGGGGCACGGCGCCTGGGAGTGCGGTGCCTGCAACCGGGCGTTCCGGCTGTCGTTCCTCGGCCTGCTCGCCAAGGGCCTCACCACGGGGGAACGGCCGTGAGCGCACCGCACACCGTACGGGACACCGACGCCCTGCGCGCCCTCGCCGAGGAAGCCGGCCGCGCGCTGGAGGACGCGCCCGCGCGGGAGATCCTGCGCTGGGCCGCCGACACCTTCGGGCCGAGGTTCTGCGTCACCTCCTCCATGGCGGACGCCGTCGTCGCCCACCTCGCCGCCCGCGTACGCCCGGGCATCGACGTGATCTTCCTCGACACCGGCTACCACTTCCCGGAGACCCTCGGCACCCGCGACGCCGTCGCCGCCGTCATGGACGTCCGCGTCGTCACGCTCACGCCACGGCAGAGCGTGGCCGAGCAGGACGCCGCGTACGGGCCCCGGCTGCACGAACGCGACCCGGACCTGTGCTGCGCACTGCGCAAGGTCGCCCCCCTCGCGAACGGCCTCGCCGCGTACGACGCGTGGGCGACCGGGCTGCGCCGCGACGAATCCGCCACCCGCGCCCGTACCCCCGTCGTCGGCTGGGACGAGCGGCGGCGCAAGGTCAAGGTCTCCCCCATCGCCCGCTGGACGGCCGCCGACGTCGACGCCTACGTCGCCGAACACGGCGTCCTCACCAACCCGTTGCTCATGGACGGCTACGCCTCCGTCGGCTGCGCGCCCTGCACCCGCCGCGTCACGGCGGGCGAGGACGTACGCGCCGGACGCTGGGCCGGGCACGCCAAGACCGAATGCGGGCTGCACGGTTGACGGCCGGAAACACGAGAAAGCAGCAGGAGCACAGCATGAACCGACGGACGACTCAACGCACGGATACGGGCGGGGCCACGGTGTGGCTCACCGGCCTGCCGAGCGCGGGCAAGACGACGATCGCCCGCGCGGTGGCGGAACGACTGCGCGCGGAAGGGCGGGAGGTGGAAGTACTCGACGGCGACGAGGTCCGTACCTTCCTCTCCGCCGGCCTCGGCTTCTCCCGCGCCGACCGCGACACCAACGTCCACCGCATCGGCTACGTCGCCCAGTTGCTCGCCGCGCACGGGGTGACGGTACTGGTGCCGGTGATCGCGCCGTATGCGGATGCGCGGGAGGCGGTGCGCAAGCGGCATGCGGGGGCGGGGACGCCGTTCGTGGAGGTGTGGGTGGCGACTCCGGTGGAGGTGTGTGCGGTGCGGGATGTGAAGGGCCTGTACGCGCGGCAGGCGGCGGGGGAGATTTCCGGGCTGACGGGGGTGGACGATCCTTATGAGCCGCCGGTGGCGCCGGAGTTGCGGGTGGGGGCGGGCGGGGAGGCGGTGGGGGAGTCGGTGGCGGCGGTGTACGGGCTGCTGGTGGCGCGGGGGCTGGCGGGGGCGCGGGCGTGAGGGGGTCGTCCGGGGTGTTGTCGCATCTTGAGGTGCTGGAGTCGGAGGCGGTGCACATCCTGCGGGAGGTGGCGGGGGAGTTCGAGCGGCCGGTGCTGCTGTTCTCCGGGGGCAAGGACTCGGTGGTGATGCTGCATCTGGCGCTGAAGGCGTTCGCGCCGGCACCGTTGCCGTTCGCGCTGCTGCATGTGGACACCGGGCACAACTTCCCCGAGGTGCTGGCCTTCCGCGACCGGATGGTGGAGGAGTTCGGGCTGCGGCTGCATGTGGCGTCGGTGCAGGAGTTCATCGACCGCGGGGAGTTGCGGGAGCGTCCGGACGGTACGCGTAATCCGCTGCAGACGGTGCCGCTGCTGGAGGCGATCGGCCGGCATCGTTTCGACGCGGTGCTGGGCGGGGGGCGGCGGGACGAGGAGAAGGCGCGGGCGAAGGAGCGGGTGTTCTCCCTGCGGGACGCGTTCGGCGGCTGGGACCCGCGCCGGCAGCGCCCGGAGCTGTGGCAGCTGTACAACGGCCGGCACGCGCCGGGCGAGCACGTGCGGGTCTTCCCGCTGTCGAACTTCACCGAGCTGGATGTGTGGCAGTACATCGCGCGGGAGGGGATCGGATTGCCGTCGCTGTACTACGCGCACGAGCGGGAGGTGTTCGCCCGGGACGGGATGTGGCTGACCCCCGGT